>NZ_JARGEN010000062.1:34444-55251 GCF_029211125.1 Curvibacter soli | reverse complement strand
CGGGCCGCTGGGTGCTCGGTCTGGGCGAGCACGATCCGGGCTACGCGGCCTTTGCGCGCCATTACGACCAATTGCGGGCGACATGGCGCAGCGCGGTGCCCTGACCAGCGACTGCGAACCATTCCGGCAACACCAGCCACCCCGTGCAGCCATCGCTGCAGGCGCAGCCCTGCACGCTGCGTGCCGAACACCGTTTGTGGAGTGTCCTGGTGACCGCAGGTGCGACGTTTATGCCCGCCATGACGGCCAGCGCAGGGTCTTGGACGCATGCATGCAGGCAATCCGGGCGACGAAATTCAGAAAATCCAATGAGGCATGGATTCGTTAGGGGGTGGTCACGGATTCAGGTTTGTAGCAAGGAGTCGGACGCAAGAAAGTCATCAATCGGGTCGTTGTGCCCGGGTAAACCCGTAAGGGAAAGTCCGGGGCCTGTGAATCGTGGGATAGTCACGCTGGCTGTTCTGGCGGGTGGTGTGCCAAGACGGTTCCCCTGTGAGGCCTAATCCGCATGCGTACCCCGCCACCGATGCTGTGTAATGCGGGCAGGCGCGCAGCCCGCGCCGGGATTGTCACAGACAGGAGCATAAGCGTGCGCAACTTGGTTCTTATCATCGGCACGAGCCGGGGCATTGGCGCGCCCAGCCATACAGCCCCCGCAGTGCCCGACATATCCGGGGGGCGCTGAGCATGGACATCAAGCCGCTCATCACCCTGCTGGCGATCGTCAACCCGCTGGCCTGCGTGCCTTTCTTCATCCACTACACGCAGGGCTTCACGCACGGGCAGCGCCAGCGCACCACGCGCGTGGCGGCCTTCAGCGCCTTCGTGGTGATCGCCGTGTGCGCGCTGCTGGGGCTGCAGGTGCTGGCGTTTTTCAGCATCTCGCTGCAGAGCTTCCAGGTCGGCGGCGGGCTGCTGCTGCTCATCAGCGCGCTCAACATGATCAACGCGCGTCCGGCGGAATCGCGCACCACGCCCGAGGAAGTGCGCGCCACCGAGGTCAAGGCGTCGCTCGGCGCCTCCATCGCCGTGGTGCCGCTCACCATCCCGCTGCTCACGGGCCCGGCCACCATGTCCACCGTCATCATCTACGCCGACAAGGCGCAGACGTTCTGGCAGCACGCCGCGCTGGTGGGCTACGGCGTGGTGGTGGGGGCGGCCACGGCGCTGTGCTTCGCGCTGGCCGAGCCGATCTCGCGCGTGCTGGGCAAGACGGGCATCAACGTGATGACGCGCATCATGGGCCTGATCCTCGCCGCGCTGTCGGTGGAGGTGATGGCCGACGGGCTGGTCAAGCTATTCCCCGTGCTGGCGTCGCGCTGAGGCAACGGGCTTTTTTGATCCAGCGCAAAAACCGCGCACTGCGGCGTGCCCAGCGGCTGCGGACTTGACGCTGCGCAAGCCGGCACCACGGTCTTGCTTCTGTAATCAATGCCACGGGAAGCGTTTTCCCGTGCATTCCCAGAAGGAAACAACCATCATGAAGAAGACTCTGCTTGCCGCTGCCTTGTGCGCCATTGCCGCCCTGGGCAGCGCCCATGCCCAGCAGGCCGAAGGGCAGTGGCTGGTGCGCGCGCGCGCCGTGCACCTGGACAGCGCCAACAAGGACAGTACCGGCCTGGACCTTTCGATCAACAACAAGTGGATCCCGGAAGTCGACGTAAGCTACTTCTTCACGCCCAACATCGCCGCCGAGCTGATCCTGACCTACCCGCAGAAGCACGACCTGCGCGCCGCGGGCACCAAAATCGGCAGCCTCAAGCACCTGCCGCCTTCGCTGCTGGCGCAGTACCACTTCACCAACTTCAGCGGCTTCAAGCCCTATGTGGGCGCGGGCGTCAACTACACCCGCTTCAGCAGCGTGCAACTGCCCGCGGGCGTGGATATCGACCGCAACAGTTGGGGCGGCGCGTTGCAGGTCGGCGTGGACATTCCACTGCAAAAGAACCTGTACCTGAACTTCGACGTGAAAAAGCTCTATATCAAGACCGACGTATCCGCCGCAGGCGTCACGCTGGGCTCGTTCAAGGTCGATCCGGTGCTGATCGGCATAGGCCTGGGCTGGCGGTTCTGACGCAGCAGCGACAAGAAGACAACGACGACAAGGGAGCCTTTGACAAGGGTTGGGAGCAGGCCAGAATGGCCGCTCCCTTTTTTTGGGCCCCCAGTCTTCAAGCCCCCACGGCCTCGTGCGCATCCGAGCAGGCCGCGCTGCCGCAGCCGTGGATCTCCACCGCCGGCAATGCCTGCGGCGCGTGCACCACGCCCGTGGCCGGGTCGAAGCCCACGCGGCGCAGGTGGAGCGCGAGCGCCGCGTCCATGGTTTGGGCGTGCTGCGCAAACCAGGCGGCGAGTTCGCGCGCCATCTGCCGGATCATCGCCAGGTCGCCGCCCGCCGCGCCTTCACGCATGACGGACAGCACCACGTGGTGCTGCGTGGTATGGCAGTTGGACGACGAGAAGCGCGTGGCGCGCATCCAGGCATCCTCCTGGCCGAAGTGCGTGTCGGTATGGTCGATCAGCACCTGCCATGCGGCCGGCAGGGCGGCGTCGTGCGCCCGCTCCACGGCGGCGAGCAGGTCGACAAACTCGCGATGCGTGTCGTCCATGATGGGCAGGTCGAGCGCGAGCGCGTCGGACCATTCGAGTGCGGCCATGCGGTACTCCAGGGCGTGGTGAAAGTGCGGCCCAGCTTAGGGCCCGCGCACGCTGGCAGCGTTGATCCAGGTCAGCGAATGCCCGCCCCCGCAGGCATTCATCGATGCGCAGGAAAGGACACTCCTGCCGCGATGCAAAACGCGCGATTTCTACCGCTGCATCTGCTCCAGCCACTCGGCCACGTCCTGGGCCGCGGCGTCGGTGGCGTCGGCCAGCGCGCGCACGGCGCCGGGCGCGTCGTTGCTGGACGCGGGGCGCTGCACGACGACGAGCCGCTGGCCCAGCAGCTTTTCGCCGAAGAGGGTGTTGTCGGCCAGCGTGACGCGCAGGCGCACCAGCCCCGCGCTCTGCGTGGGCGAAGTGAACAGTTGGCTGAACTCCTCCAGGTCCACGTGCAGCACGGACGGCGGGCGGCCTTCCTTGCCGCGCGAGAGGGCCACGCTCTCGCCGGCCACGAGGACGGCGCGGCGCTGGCCCAGGCGGTCGGCCAGGCGCTGGCGTACCAGTTGCGCGGGCGGCATGCTCCAGCGCGCCCGGCTGTAGGGGCGCAGCTCGCGCCCGTCGGCGTAGTCCAGCCGGTACAGCACGGCGGTGGAGCCGTCGAGCGCGCCCACAGGCTCCACGGCGGCCAGGGCGATGGGCGGCAGCGGCGCGCCACGGTCGCTGGGCGCGGGCCCCACGACGCCGATGCCGAAGTCGTACATCATCTGGCGCTCCGGGCGCTCGGGCAAGGCCGAGCAGCCCGCGAGCGTCGCAAAAAACATCAAGCAAAAAACGGCTCTACCGCTTATATTTCCAGCGCAAGCAGCTATATATTTCATAGCAATCCCCTTTCCATCGATTTTCAGGGCCGCGCCGCGGGCGCCGCGAAGCCGGGCTCACCGGGGCCAGGCGCGGAAACGCCGTTGCCGAAGATCAGCGACTGCGGGTTGTCGTTGATGCCGCCCACGGTGCGGCCCAACTGGCGCGCGGCGCGCGAGGCGTCGTCGGTCACGCGGTTGATGCGCGGCAGCGTGGCGGTGGCGAAGGTATCGGCCGCATGCGCGAGCGCCCGCGTACCCTGGGCCAGTTGCTCCAGCGCGCCGTCCTTCTCGTTCAGGCGCTGGGCCGTGGCGGTGATCTGCTGGGACATATCGGACACGCGGGCCGCCGCCGCCTGCAGCGACTGCATGGTGCGCGCGGCCTCGGCGGTCAGCTCCGGCATGGTGGCGAGCACGGGGTCGAGCCGCCGCTCCAGCGTGGCCTGCAGCCGCTCGGCCAGCATGGCCGCGCTGCCGGCGGCGCGGCCCATGTTGTCGATGGCGGCAATCAGCGTCTTCTGGTTGTCGCTCTGCAGCAACTGGTTGATGCGGGTCACCGCCTGGTCCACCTGCGCCAGGATGAGCGGCGCCTGTTCGCTGAGCTTGCCCAGCCCCGAGATGCGCAGCGGCAGCCGCGGCAGGCCGCTGTTGCCGGGCGGCAGTTGCGGCTGCGGCGCGGCGTCGTCGTCGAGCAGCACGTAGGCCAGGCCGGTCACCCCCTGGTAGCCCAGCGTGGCGAAGGTGGTGGGCGATACGGGGGCCTTCTCGTCCACGGAGATGCGGATCAACACATTGCCGCTGACCTGCGGGTCGAAACCGATCTGCGTGACCTTGCCCACGGCCACGCCCTTGTAGCGCACCGCGGCCTGGGGTTGCAGGCCGCTGACGCCATCCCGGGTGGACAGCTCGTAGCTCGCGTAGTTGCCCTGGTCGCGCATGAGCCACAGGGCCAGCCCCATGAGCAGCAGCGCCATGCAGATCACGAAGGCGCCGGCGGCCAGCGCGTGGGATTTGTTTTCCATGGGTCAGTTCTCCAGGGGCGGCAGGGGCGCCATGGCGCGGCGGCCACGGTCGCCCAGGAAGTAATGGCGGATGAAGGGGTGGTCGAAGTGCGCCACCTCCGCCGGCGGGCCGATGGTGACGACCTTCCTGTCGGCCAGCACGGCCACGCGGGTGCTCAGTGCGAAAAGCGTGTCCAGGTCGTGCGTGACTATCACCACGGTCAGGCCCAGCCCGGCATGCATGTCGCGCAGCAGCGCGCAGAAGTCGTCGGCGCTTTCCGGGTCCAGCCCCGCCGTGGGCTCGTCGAGCAGCAGCAGCGGCGGGTCCATGACCAGCGCCCGGGCCAGCGCCACGCGCTTGATCATGCCGCCCGACAGGTCGGCGGGCATGCGCGCGGCATGCTCGGGCTTCAGGCCCACGAGCTGCAGCTTGACCATGGCGGCCTCGTAGGCCAGCGCACGCGGCAGCGTGCCCAGTTCGAGCAGGGGAAAGGCAATGTTGTCGAGCACGCTGAAGGCCGAGAACAGCGCCCCGTGCTGGAACAGCATGCCCACGCGGCTGGCCGCGTCCGGGCTGCCCAGCGCCTGCGGCGGCTGGCCCAGCACGCGCACCTCGCCGCGCGTGGGGTGCGCCAGCCCCAGCATCTGCCGCAGCAGCACCGATTTACCGGTGCCCGAGCCGCCCACGAGCGTGAGCACCTCGCCGCGGTAGATGGTCAGATCCAGGTACTGGTGCACCACGAACGCCTCCGCGCCCTGGCCGAACACGGTCCACAGGCCGTGGATTTCCACCACCGCTTCGGGTGCGGCGGAGGTGGCGGCAGCGGTGGCGGGCAGCGCGGTCCGCACGGCTCAGATGCCCACGTTGCGAAAGGCCACGGCGAACAGCGCGTCAACGACGATGACCACCGTGATCGCCGTCACCACCGAAGCCGTGGTGCCTTCGCCCAGGCTTTGCGTGTTGGGCCGCACGCGCAGGCCGCGGTGGCAGCCCACCAGGGCGATCAGCAGCCCGAACACCACCGACTTGGTGCAGGCCAGCGTCAGGTTGCTGCCGTTGACGGCGCGCGGCAGCGCATTTATGAAGTAGGCGGGCGTGATGTCCATGGCCAGGTCGGCGGCGAGCATGCCGCCGCACAGCGCCGCCAACGTGGTCCACACGCTGACCAGCGGCATGGCCAGCGCCAGCGCCAGCGCGCGCGGCAGCACCAGCCGGAAGCCGTACGTGATGCCCATGACGCGCATGGCGTCGAGCTCCTCGTTCACGCGCATCACGCCGATCTGCGCCGTGATGGCCGAACCCGAGCGCCCCGCCACGAGGATGGCCGCGAGCATGGGCCCGAGCTCGCGGATCAGCGCGATACCCAGGATGTTGACGATGAACGACTCCGCGCCGAACTGCCGCAATTGCAGCGACGTGAGGTAGGCCAGCACCACGCCGATCAGGAACCCCACCAGCGCGGTGATGGGCAGCGCCGTGGCGCCCATGCTGTACAGATGGCCCGAGATGTCGCGCCAGGGCCCGCGGTGCGGCGCGCGCAGCAGCCGCAGCAGGTCGAACGCGAACTGGCCCATCATGACGATGAAGCTGCTGAAGTATTCGAGCGTGCGCAGCACCCGCGCGCCCAGGTGGTCCACGGCCTCGGCGAAGCCGCCGGCGCGCGGCGCGGCGGGCGGCGTGGCCAGGGTATAACGGGCCACGCGCTCGATCATGCTGCGCTGGGCCGCGCCCAGCGTCAGTTGCGCGGGCCAGGCCCGGCCCCAGTGGTCCCACAGCAGTTGCGCGCCGACATGGTCGAGCTGCGCCACGCCCTCCAGACTCCAGGCCGTGGCGGGCAGGGCCGGCGTGGCGCGCAACTGCTCGGCCAGCCGGCGCCAGGCGCCGCGCCCGGCCAGTTGCACGACGCTCCAGTCGCCCTGCAGCACGGCGCGCACGCCGTCGGGCGTGCGCGCCGTGCTTATGCGGGGCGTAGGGTCGTTGGACATGCAAAAGATGCGAGAGACTATGCGCTGCCAGAAAGAAGAGGGAAGAAGAAGGCCACGCGGCCCTGAGCAGCCGGTGCCCTCATGGTAACGAACTGCGGCCGGCGCCATGCCCGGCGCCTGACGTTTTTTTACACGTAGCTGTGTCGGCAGCATCGCACCTCCTGCGCATTGCAGAGTCATAGCCGCCATGCCCCGCGATCCGATGCCAGGCACGAAACGCACGAGGAGCGCCTCCATGACCACCATGACACCCGCCGCCATCGCCCTGAACCGCTTCGGCCTGGGCGCGCGGCCCGACGAACCCGTGCCCGACGACCCGCGCGGCTGGCTGCTGCAGCAGATCGCCGCCCCCGGCGAGCCGCCGCCCATGTGGCGCGGCCTGCCCGGCACCGAGGCCCTGGTGGCCGAGGAAGCCGCGTCGCGCCGCGCCCTGCGCGAGGCCGCCGAGGCCGACCGCCCCGCGCTGCGCCAGGCGCGCAACCAGCAGACGCGCGACATCTACCAGAACGCCGTGCGCGCCCGCGCCGACAGCGCCCTGGCGGCCGCCGCGCCGCTGGTGGAGCGGCTGGTGCACTTCTGGGCCAACCACTTCGCCCTCTCCATCGAAAAGCCCGAGGTGCAGGCGCTGGCCGGCGCCTACGAGGCCGAGGCCATCCGCCCGCGCGTGCTGGGCCGCTTTGAAAACCTGCTGCTGGCCGCCGAGCGCCATCCGGCCATGCTGCTGTACCTGGACCAGCATGCCTCCGTCGGCCCCGGCAGCCCCGCCATGCGCCGCAGCGCCCACCCGCGCGGCCTCAACGAGAACCTGGCACGCGAGATCATGGAGCTGCACACGCTCGGCGTGCGCAGCGGCTACATGCAGGAAGACGTGACCGAGTTCGCCCGCGCCCTCACCGGCTGGGGCGCGGCCATCAACGCCGACACGCGCTATCAGCAGGCCGGGCCCGATCCTGGTTTCGTCTTCCGCCCGCAACTGCACGAGCCCGGCGCACGCACCGTGCTGGGCCGCCGCTACGAAGACCAGGGCGCGCAGCAGGCCGCCGCCGTGCTGCACGACCTGGCCACCATGCCCGCCACCGCCGCCCACCTGTGCGCCAAGCTGGCGCGGCACTTCGTGGCCGACGCGCCGCCGCCCGCGCTGGTGGAGCGCATGACCGGCGTGTGGCTGCGCACGCGCGGCGACCTGGCCGCCGTCACACGCGCGCTGGTCGAATCGCCCGAGGCCTGGGCCCCCGCGCCGGCCAAGTTCAAGACGCCCTGGGAATGGGCCGTGTCGGCCCAGCGCGCACTGGGCCGGCGCCAGAGCGGCGCGCCGAGCGCCGCCGCGGCGCTGTTCACCCAACTGGGCCAGCCTGTGTGGCGGCCCGGCTCGCCCGCGGGCTGGGACGACATCGCCGCCAGTTGGGCCGCGCCCGACGCGCTGGTGCGCCGCGTGGAGACCGCGCAGCGCCTGGCCGCGCAGACTGATGCCGCGCTCGACGCGCGCGCGCTGGCGCCGCGGGTGCTGCCGGGCTCCGTGGCGGACGAAACGACGCAGGCGCTCTCCCGCGCCGAAAGCCCCGCCACCGCGCTGGCCCTGCTGCTGGTAGCCCCCGATTTCCTGCGGAGATGACACCCATGGACGCTTCCACAACCCGCCGCCGCGCCCTGCGCGCCTTCGCCGCCTTCGGCGCCTCGGGCCTGCTGGCCGTGCCGCGCCTGACCCTGGCCGGCATGCAGGCGCCGGACGAAGCGCCGAGCGCGCGCCGCTTCGTCTTCGTCATCCAGCGCGGCGCCGCCGACGGGCTGCACACCCTCATCCCCTACGCCGACCCGGGCTACGCGCGCCTGCGCGGCGAACTGGCCATCGACCCGGCCGGCGCCACGCGCCTAGACGGCACATTCGCGCTGCACCCGGCGCTGGTCGAGACCGCACGCATGTATGCCAATGGGCAGGCGCTCTGCATCCACGCAGTGGCCTCGCCGTACCGCGAGCGTTCGCACTTCGACGGCCAGAACGTGCTGGAGACCGGCGGTGCCGCGCCCTACCGCGAGAAAACCGGCTGGCTCAACCGCCTGGCCGGGCTGCTGCCGCAGCCGCGCCGCGAGGCGCTGGCGCTCGCCCCCACGCTGCCGCTGGCGCTGCGCGGCCCGGCCCCGGCCACCAGCTACGCGCCCGCGGGGTTGCGCCCGCCGCCCGACGACCTGCTGGCGCGCGTGGAGCGGCTCTATGCCGGCGACGCGCAGTTGCACGCGCTCTGGAGCAGCGCCCAGGAAACGCGCGCCATGGCCGCGGGCAACCCGGCGCGGCAGGACCCGGCCAGCCTCGGCAAGCTCGCTGCCGGCTTCCTGGCCCGCCCGGACGGCCCGCGCATCGCCATGCTGGAAACCGGTGGCTGGGACACCCACACCGGGCAAGCGGGGCGCATGGCCGCGCAGTTGAAGCGCCTCGACGCCCTGCTCGCCGCGCTGCGCGACGGGCTGGGCGAGGGCACCTGGGCCCGCACCGCCGTGCTAGTGGCCACCGAATTCGGCCGCACAGCGGCTGCCAACGGCACGGGCGGCACCGACCACGGCACGGGCGCGGCGGCGCTGCTGGTCGGCGGCGCGGTGCGCGGCGGGCGCGTGCTGGCCGACTGGCCCGGCCTGGCCGCCGCCGACCTGTACGAGGGCCGCGACCTGCGCGCCACCGCGGCGCTCGACGGCATCATCGCCACGGCGGCGGGGGAATGCTTCGGTATCGAGCCGGAACACGCCGCGCGCGCGCTCTTTCCGGCCACGGGAACGACCGGCAAGCCGGTCTTCGAGGGACTGCTGCGGGCATAGGGACTATTCGCGGCCTCGTCGGGGAGCGCCGCTCTCGCTCTCGCTCTCGCCCCGCGCCTCGGCCAACCAGAGTCACTGGTGCAGTGTTCGATGGTTGGCGGCACAAATAAACCTAGAAACGGCAGTTGGATGCGCCTGCCGGTGCCGTGATCGGGGTGCCAGGCAAGACCGGGCGACGCGGCGGGCTTGCTGCCCGCAAGGAGGAGCAACGCCGCATGGCGCGCCGAGCGCGGTGCTGGCAGGTGCATGGCGCTCTCACCCACGAGGTGAACGCCATCGAAGCCGGCAACGCTCGATTTCCTGCGGCCTGGCAAGGGATACGAAGCGGTCGACTGCCGTTTCCAGGTTTATGTGCTGCTCAGCGGTGAGAGGGTCAACCCCACACCGCGTCGAGCACGCCGAGCGCCGCCGCGATCAGCAGCTCCGATTCGCGCCCGCGCTGCCACGCCAGCGTGAGCGAGCAGTCCAGCAGCACCTTGTCGGCCACCACCAGCCCGCGCGTCTGCGCCTCGTGCATGGCGATGGAGTCGCGCACCAGCGACAGGCCCACGCCCGAGCGCACGAGGTCGAGCATCGACGCCTCCTGCTCCACCAGCGCCACGCGGCGCGGTGCCAGGCCGGTGAGCGAGCCGGGGCCGAACACCGCCGCCTGCAGCCGGTGGTGCACTGACGCGGGCGGCGTGCCCAGCCAGGGCAGCGCCGCCAGCGCGCGCCAGTCGCGGCCCTGCACCTGCAGGCCCCAGCCGGCGGGTGCCAGCACGCGGTAGGTGAAGTGCGCCAGCGTGCGCTGGGCGAAGTCGGCGCCCGCCGCGCCCTGCCCCGCCGCGTCGGCGTTGGCGTCGCCCAGGTAGAACGCCACGTCGAGCGCGCCGCGCGCCAGCGCCGCGAGGTGGTCGCCGCTCATGGCCTGGCGCAGTTCGGTGTCGGCCTGCGGCGCGGCGTCTAGGAAGGCGCCCAGGAAGGCGCCCAGGCGCGTGAACTCCGGGTCGAGAATGGTGCCGATGCGCAGGGTGCCGCGCACGGCGCCCCGCAGGTTCTGCGCCGCCTGGCCGAAATCCGCCAGCGCGGCCAGCGCCCGCTCGGCCTGCGGCAGCAGCATGGCGGCGTCGCGCGTGGGCGCCAGGCCGTGCGCGGTGCGGGTGAACAGGGCCAGCCCGGTCTGCCGCGCCAGCGCCTTGAGCTGCAGACTCACCGCCGGCTGCGACAGGTGCAGCGCCTGCGCGGCGCGCGAGACGCTGCCCTCGCGCGCCACGGCGACGAAGGCGCGCAGGGTCTGGGGGTCGTAGGCGGCAATCATATTTGAATTATTTATGATTCAATTTTGCCAAAATCAGTGGACTGCCGCAATGTTTATGCGGATACTTGTTTTTTGAAGGCTTCATTTAGGCATAAGTATTTCAAATATCTAAGGACGGAGACAAACCATGTCGGACACGCATTTCGACTACATCGTGATCGGCGGCGGCACGGCCGGCGCATTGCTGGCCAACCGGCTCAGCGCCGATGCGCGCCAGCGCGTGCTGCTGATCGAGGCTGGGCGGCGCGACGACTACCACTGGATCCACATTCCCGTGGGCTACCTCTACTGCATCGGCAACCCGCGCACCGACTGGCTCTACCAGACCGAGCCCGACGCGGGCCTGAACGGGCGCACGCTGCGCTACCCGCGCGGCAAGACGCTGGGCGGGTGCAGCAGCATCAACGGCATGATCTACATGCGCGGGCAGGCGCGCGACTACGACCGATGGGCCGCGCTGACGCGCGACGACGCCTGGCGCTGGAGCAGCGTGCTGCCGGCCTTCCGCGCGCACGAGGACCACTGGCGGCTCGACCAGCCCGGGGATGCAAACGAAAACTTCAAGCGCCTGCACGGCAACAAGGCCATCGGCTCGACGGGCGAGTGGCGGGTGGAGAAGCAGCGGCTGCGCTGGGACATCCTGGACGCCTTCGCGCAGGCCGCGCAACAAGCCGGCATCCCGGCCGCCGACGACTTCAACGGCGGCGACAACGAGGGCGTGGGCTATTTCGAGGTCAACCAGAAGGCCGGCTGGCGCTGGAACACGGCCAAGGCCTTCCTGCGCCCGGCCTGCTATGGCCGGCCCAACTTCGAGATGTGGACCAACGCGCAGGTGGCGCGGCTGCTCGTCGAGCGCAACGCCGACGGCACGCTGCGCTGCACCGGCGCGCGCGTGTGGACCGGCCACGAGATGGCGCAGGCGTTCGCGGCGCGCGAGGTGCTGCTCTGTGCGGGCAGCATCAACTCGCCGCAAATCCTGCAACTCTCGGGTATCGGCCCGGGGCCCGTGCTTTGCGCCCACGGCATAGGGGTACTGGCCGACCTGCCCGGCGTGGGCGCGAATCTGCAGGATCACTTGCAAATCCGCGCCGTCTACAAGGTGCAGGGCGCGCGCACGCTCAACACGCTGGCTTCCACGCTGTGGGGCAAGGCGGCCATCGGGCTCGAATACGCGCTGCGCCGCACCGGGCCGATGAGCATGGCACCGTCGCAGCTCGGCGCCTTCACGCGCAGCCGCCCCGAACTCGAACACCCGAACCTCGAATACCACGTGCAGCCGCTCTCGCTCGACGCCTTCGGCGAGCCGCTGCACGCCTTCCCGGCCTTTACGGCCAGCGTTTGCAACCTCAACCCGACGAGCCGCGGCACGGTGCACATCCGCTCCAGCCGCTTCGAGGACGCGCCGGCCATCGCGCCCAACTACCTCTCCACGCCCGAGGATCGCCAGGTCGCCGCCGACAGCCTGCGCGTGACGCGCCGCATCGTCGCCCAGCCCGCGCTCGCGCCCTACCAGCCCCAGGAATGGAAGCCCGGCCCGCAGTACCAGAGCGACGAGGAACTGGCGCGGCTGGCCGGCGACATCGCCACCACCATCTTCCACCCCGTGGGCACGACCAAAATGGGCGCCGACGGCGACCAGCTGGCCGTGCTGAACCCGCGCCTGCAGCTACGCGACGGGCGCGGCGGCCTGGTAGCCGGGCTGCGCGTGGTGGACGCGGGCGCCATGCCCACCATCACCAGCGGCAACACCAACAGCCCCACGCTGATGCTGGCCGAGAGAGCCGCCGGCTGGGTGCGCGCCGACGCCGCGCGCGGCTGACGCCCCTGCGGTTGTCCATGCCCCATCACCCGGGAGACTTCCGGCCCTGGCGAACGTGACTGACTGCTAGAGCGCCTTGCGCAGGCTGGCCGGCGCGATGCGCAGCGCCTCGCGGTACTTGGCGACCGTGCGGCGCGCGCATTCGATGCCCTGCTCCTTGAGCATCTCCGATATCTGGCTGTCCGAGAGTGGCTTCTTTGCATCTTCCGACGCCACGAATTGCTTGATGAGGGCGCGCACCGCGGTGCTCGACGCGTTGCCACCGGTCTCGGTACCCAGGGCCGAGCCGAAGAAGTACTTCAGCTCGAAGGTGCCGAACGGGGTGGACATGTACTTGGCCGTGGTCACGCGGCTGATGGTGGATTCGTGCAGGCCCAGCTCGTCGGCGATCTCGCGCAGCACCAGCGGGCGCATGGCGAGTTCGCCGTGCACGAAGAAGTTCTTCTGCCGCTCGACGATGGCGTTGGATACGCGCAGGATGGTGTCGAAGCGCTGCTGGATGTTCTTGATGAACCAGCGCGCCTCCTGCAGCCGCTGCTGCAGCGCGGCGCTGCCCTCGCCCTTGTGCGACTTGAGGGCGCTGGCGTAGATGTCGTGCACGCGCAGGCGCGGCATCACGTCCTGGTTGAGCTGCACGCGAAAGCGCGTCTGCGCGCCGCGGCCCACTTTCTGCACGATGACGTCGGGCACGACGATGTTGCGCTCCACGTTCACGAAGCGGCGACCCGGCTTGGGCTCCAGCCGCGCGATCAGGCCCATGGCGGCGCGCACGTGCTCGTCGCTTTCTCCAGTGGCCAGCGCCAGGCGCTTGATGTCGCGCCGCGCCAGCAGCTCCATGGGGCCCGCGCACATGGCCTGCGCGGTGCGCAGCACGTCGGGGTCGTATGCGGCGCACTCGGGGCCGCGCTGCAATAGCTGGAGCTGCAGCGACAGGCATTCCGACAGGCTGCGCGCGCCCACGCCCGGCGGATCCAGGCTCTGCAGCAGCCGCAGCGCGACGGTGAAGCGGTGCACCAGTTCGTCCTGCGCTTCGGCGCCTTCGTCGCCGGCCAGGCCGGCGGCCAGCGATTCGAGAGAGTCTTCCAGGTAGCCGTCGTCGTTGATCGATTCGATGAGGAAGCGCAGCGCGGCGCGGTCTTCCTCGCCTAGCCGCAGCGCCAGCGCCTGGCGGTGCAGGTAGGCCGTCAACGATTCGTGGTCGGAGGCCAGATCGGTGGCGTCGGCCTCGCCCTCGTCGCCCAGGTTGTTGCGCCGCGCGGGCGCGTCGCCGCCCCATTCGCCATCGTCGGCGGCCATGTCGTAGCCGCCGTCGCCGTCCCAGTCGGCTTCGTCCACGGAGCCGAGTTCGGCTTCCGCCGCCACGGTTTCGGTGGCTGTGTCGCTGCCGGCGCTGGCGGCTGCATCGCCTTCTGGCTCATCGCGGCTGGGCGTGTCGGCGCGCGCCAGGCCAAACTCCTCGCGCACCGCTTCCTCGGCGTTGACCTCCAGGAACGGGTTCTCGTCGAGCATCTGCTCGACCTCCTGGCTCAACTCCAGCGTGGAGAGCTGCAGCAGGCGGATGGACTGCTGCAGTTGCGGCGTGAGCGCCAGGTGCTGCGAGACGCGCAGGGACAGGCTCTGCTTCATGCCGCCCCTACATCCTGAAATGTTCGCCGAGATAGACGCGGCGCACGTCCGCGTTCTCGACGATCTCGTCCGGCGTGCCTTTCGCCAGTACGCGACCGTCGCTGATGATGAAGGCGTGGTCGCAGATGCCCAGCGTCTCGCGCACGTTGTGGTCGGTGATGAGCACGCCGATGCCGCGCTCCTTGAGGAAGACGATGATGCGCTGGATCTCGATCACGGCGATCGGATCGATGCCCGCGAACGGCTCGTCGAGCAGGATGAAGCGCGGCTGCGTGGCCAGCGCGCGTGCGATCTCCACGCGCCGCCGCTCGCCGCCGGAGAGCGCGAGCGCGGGCGAGGCGCGCAGGTGGTCCACGCGCAGGTCCCGCAGCAGCGCGGTCAGGCGCTCCTCGATGGCGGCGCGCTGCAGCATGCGGCCGTCGTCGCCGCGCTGGAGCTCCAGCACGGCGCGCACGTTGTCCTCGACGCTGAGCTTGCGGAAGATCGACGCCTCCTGCGGCAGGTACGACAGCCCCAGGCGCGAGCGGCGGTGGATGGGCATGTAGGTCACCGAACGGCCGTCGATGAGGATTTCGCCGTCGTCGCAGCGCACCAGCCCCACGATCATGTAGAACGACGTTGTCTTGCCCGCGCCGTTGGGGCCCAGCAGCCCGACGACTTCGCCTTTCTGCACCGCGAGGGAGACGTCCTTCACCACGCTGCGGCTGCCGTACGACTTGCGCAGGTGCCGTACCTCCAGCCAGCTTGTCGGTGCCGCGGCAACGGCGGCCGTATCGGCTGCCGCCGTCATTTCTTCTCCCCGTCGAGCGTGGTGCTCGGGCGCAGGGCCGGCGCGCCATCGGGAATCGGTGCCGGAGCGGCAGTTGCGCTGGCCTTCGGAGCAAGCGTGGCACGCACGCGGCTCCCCGGGGCCTTGGCACCGCTGGAGCCGACGGGGCGGCCATCGACGGTGAACATGTCGGTGGTGTTGTCGTAGACGATCACGTCGCCTGTGACCTGGTCGTTCAGCGTGGCGTCGCGGTAGCGCCGCAACTCGGCGCGGCGCACGAAATGCACATTGTCGGCGCGGCCGTCGTAGTCGATGGTTTCACCCTCGCCTTCGATGAATTCCTCGGGCGCGCCGACGGACGTATCGCGCTTCTGGCGGAAGAAGGCGCGCTGCCCCGGGTCGGCGGTGACCACGCCGAACTGGTAGCCGTCGGCATCCTGGCGCACCTCCAGGCGGGCGCCGCGGATCACGATGGTGCCTTTGGTCATCACGACGCGGCCCGTGAACACACTGACTTGTTTTAAATCATCATGGCGCAGCGCGTCGGCCTCGATGTTCATGGGCTTGCCGCGGTCCGCCTTCTCGGCGCTTGCGGTGGTGCACCAGAAGCAGGCACACAGGATGAGCGGGAGCGGGGAAAGTCTGTTTTTCATAGGGCACGAATCTTGCTGCCATTGTACGGTGCCTCTGCGCGTTCCCACATGAAAATAGCCCGCACACGGCGGGCCATTGGTGTTTTTACCGGCGCGGATGCGATGCGCCGGTGGTGCGGGTCATGCCTTGGTGCGCGACTCGCCGACCAAATATTCGGTGACCTGCAGTGCCCGGTCCATTGAGCCGGTGCGCGAGCCGTCGGTCCAGTAGCGCCCGGCAATGCCCAGCGTGGGCACGCCTTCGATTTGGTAGGCATCCTGCAATTGCGTGAAGCGCGTCACCTTGTTGGCGGTGTCGAACGAGGTGTAGAACTGCTTGAACCTGGCCGCGTCCAGTCCTGGCTGCTTGCCCACCCAGTCGAAAATGGCGTTGTCGCTGGTCAGCGCCACATGGTCGACGTGGATCGCGCGGAATACCTGGCGCTGGAATTCATCGACCTTGCCCATGGCTTCGAGCGCCTGGTAGAGCTTTTGCTGCGGCACGAAGTCGCTGCGGAAGGCCACGTGCACGCGGCGGAAGGCAACGTCGGCGGGCAGCTTCTTGACCCAGGATACGAGCAGGGGCTCGAAGGCGTTGCAATGCGGGCAGCCGTACCAGAAGAACTCGACCACTTCGACCTTGCCCTTGGGGGCATCGACGAATGCGGGCTTGCTCAGCACCACATAGTCCTTGCCCTCCACCGGCTTGCGGACCTGGGCCTGCGCGGCCCCGGTCGCGCCGCCCCACAGGGCAGGCATGGCCATGGCGGCGGAAAGGGAAAAGTCGCGTCGTTTCATGTGGGTATCACTCCTTGCGGGGTTCAGACAGGCAGCCCGGGCAAAAGTTCAGCGCTGCACGCGCACCAGCACCGACTCGATGCCGGCGCCGTCGAACTTCTGCTTGAGCTGGTCGGCATCGTCGCGGCGCGTGAACGGGCCCACGCGCACGCGAAAGACAGTGCGCCCCGCCTGCTCGCGCTCGCTGACCTTCGCTTCCCAGCCCATCATGGCGAGCTTGGCGCGCTGGGCCTCGGCCTCTTCGGTGGAGCGGAAGGCGCCGGCCTGCACGAAATAGTCGAACGGGTCGATGCCGGCGGCAGCAGCGGGCGCGGGTGCGACGACCGCCGGCGCCGCAGCGGGCGCAGCCGCGGCGGTGGCAGGTGCGGGGGCGCCACTGCTGCGCGCGCGGGCCAGGTCGCCCAGCGGGTCGGCTGACGGCGCGGCGGTCGGCTTGGCCGGTTGTGCGGGCGCGGCGGCGGGCGCGCCCGCCGCTGCTGCGGAAAGGGTGGGCGTGGGCGGCGGCGCCGCAGCAGCAGCGGGGGTAGTGGCGGGGGCCGCCGGTGCCGCGGGTGTGCGCGCGGGGCTCTTGCCGTAGAGCGCCGAATTCGGGTCCCAGTCCTTGTTGCGCTGCGCCTCGTTCGCCTCCTGGTCAGCGGAGCGGGTGGCACCCTTGTTGTTGAGGAAGGGCACGGGCACCTTGGTCACGTAGACGGCTACGGCCAGCGCCGCCCCCAGGCCCACGACCACGCCGACGATGAAACCGATGATGGTTCCACCACGCTGCTGTTTTTTCATCATCAATGCACTCACATCCTGGATGGCGCCGACACGCCCAGCACCGCCAGGCCATTGTGCAATACCTGTGCCGTGGCGGCGATCAGCGCCAGCCGGGCGCGCTTGACGGCCTCGTCGTCCACCAGGATGCGCTCGGCGTCGTAGTAGCTGTGGTAGCTGGCGGCCAGTTCGCGCAGGTAGAAGGTGACGTCGTGCGGGGCGAAGCCCTGGGCGGCGGCGGTGAGCATGTCGGGGTACTTGGCCAACTGCAGCATCAGCGCCTGGGCGGCGGGGCTGTCGAGCGCGGACAGATCGGCGCCCTGGAGCGTGGCGGCGTCGCCCCCCCAGGCCGCCAGCACCGAGCAGATGCGCGCATGGGCGTACTGCACGTAGTAGACCGGGTTGTCGTTGTTCTTCTGCACCGCCAGGTCCACGTCGAAGGTGTATTCGGTGTCGGGCTTGCGGCTGAGCAGGAAGAAGCGCACCGCGTCCTTGCTGGTCCACTCGATCAGGTCGCGCAGCGTCACGTAGCTGCCGGCGCGCTTGCTGATCTTGACCTCTTCGCCTCCCCTGACCACGCGCACCATGGTGTGCAGCACGTAGTCGGGGTAGCCGGGCGGGATGCCCAGGCCCACGGCCTGCAGCCCGGCGCGCACGCGCGCGATGGTGCCGTGGTGGTCGGTGCCCTGGATGTTGACCACCTTCGTGAAACCGCGCTCCCACTTGGTGATGTGGTAGGCCACGTCGGGCACGAAGTAGGTGTAGGTGCCGTCCTGCTTGCGCATGACGCGGTCCTTGTCATCGCCGTAGTCGGTGGATTTGAGCCACAGCGCGCCGTCCTGCTCGTAGGTCTTGCCGTTGGCGACGAGCCTGCTCACCGTGGCCTCGACGCGGCCGCTGGTGTACAGGCTCGACTCCAGGTAGTACTCGTCGAACTTGAGATTGAATGCCTGCAGGTCCTTGTCCTGCTCGTTGCGCATGTAGGCCACGGCGAACTGGCGGATGGATTCGAGGTCTTGCGCGTCGCCACTGGCGGTGAATTCACGGTCGTCGGCCTTCACGGTCTTTTTGGCGAGGAAATCGCCCGCGATGTCCGCGATGTAGTCGCCGTTGTAGGCGTTCTCGGGCCATTCGGCGTCGCCGGGCTTGAAGCCCTTGGCGCGCAACTGGGTGCTGTGGGCCAGCGTCTGGATCTGCACGCCCGCGTCGTTGTAATAAAACTCGCGGTGCACCTCCCAGCCCTGGGTGGCGAACAGGTTGCAGATCGCGTCACCCAGGGCGGCCTGCCGGCCATGGCCCACGTGCAGCGGTCCCGTGGGGTTGGCGGAGACAAACTCGACGAGCACGCGCTGGCCGTTGTCGGCCTGGCAGCCGAAGCGCGCGCCGGCGGCCAGCACCTCGCGCACCACCTGCTGCTTGGCGGCGGGCTTGAGGCGGATGTTGATGAAGCCGGGGCCTGCAATCTCCACCGCCTCCACCCAGCGCTGGTAGGGGGCGCTGGCCAGCAGCGCGGTGCGCAGGCTCTCGGCCACCTGGCGCGGGTTGAGCCTGAGCGGCTTGGCCAACTGCATGGCCGCCGTGGTGGCGAAGTCGCCGTGGGCAGCGATCTTGGGCGACTCGAAGGCGGCGCGCGCATCGGCGCCGGGCGCCACCTGCTCCAGCGCGGCGGCGAGCGCCTGGAGCAAATCCTGTTTGACTGAAAGCATGGCGCGGATTTTACGGGCGGCGCGTCATCCAACCGGACGGGTATATCGTTATGCTGCGCAGGCCCTGGAGATATCCTCGAACGGGTCTACCATCCACTTCATGCAGGAGCACATTCCATGAACAAGCTGCTTTCCGTGATCGCCGCCGCCGGCCTCGCCTTTTCTCTCGCCGCTTCCGTCCAGGCCGCCGACGCCCCGGCCAAGCCCAAAACGGCACAGCAGGAAAAAATGACCACCTGCAACGCGGACGCCAAGAGCAAGGCGCTCAAGGGCGATGAGCGCAAGACCTTCATGAAGCAGTGCCTGTCCGCCGCCGGTGCTCCCGCCGCCATGGAAGGCAAGGGCGTCCAGCAAGAGAAGATGAAGAGTTGCAACGCCGACGCCAAGAGCAAGGCGCTCAAGGGCGCCGAGCGCAAGACCTTCATGAAGGAATGCCTGAGCGGCGCCCCCGCCGCCTGAGGCCCGTACCCACCCCGTCGAACCCCGCGCTGCCAGCCCGCACGCGGGGTTTCTTCATTTGCCGCCGAAGCCGCGCGCCATGAACACCGCGGCCAGTGGGATCAGCGCCAGCAGGTGCGCCTGCGCCATCACGATGCGGCGGGTGCCGCGCACTTCGGCCTCGCCGGGCAGGCCGCCGCCGGCACGCAGCGCCTTGCGCCAGCGCAGGTAGCGCAGCGTGGGCACGATGGAGAGCGCACCGATCACGACGAACAGCGTGAGTTTGATATGCAGAAGCGGGTTGGTCCAGTACCACGCCGTGCCCTTGGCGCCCCACCAGGTGCGCGCGATGCCGGTGGCCAGCACGGCCACGGCGGCAATGCCGTACACCATGTCCACGCGCGCCAGGCGCTCGACCACGGCGGCGTTGAGCCAGGCCGCGCGACACAGCGCGGCTTCGCTGGAGATGAACACCACCATGGTCAGGATGGCGAGCAGGTGGGCGTAGGCGAGCAGGGCTTCGAGCGTCATGGCGTCCTCGTGGGGTGCCGCCATCCTAGCGCAGCGGCGGTTTTGAACGAAATCGGCCTCCAGCGCTTATTCCGCATGCGGCGGCAGCTATATAAACGATAGCAATCAACCAGCATCGCGCCAGTATTCGGGCCGGCTGTAGCTGCGCTTGAGGAAGTCGATCCACAAACGCACGCGCAGCGGCAGGTGCTTGGCGTGCGGAAAAACCGCGTAGATGCCGTTGGGCGGCGCAGCGAATGCATCGAGCAGCGGGACGAGTCGCCCGGCCTGGATGTCGGACGCCACCTCCCAGGTGCTGCGCCAGGCGATGCCCAGGCCCTGCAGGCACCAGTCGTGCAGCACCTGGCCGTCCGAGCAGTCGAGCGGTCCGCCGGGCTTGAGGTGGACGATCTTCCCCTCCACGCGGAACGCCCAGCCGCGGGTCTGCGACGCGTCGCTGGACAGGCCCAGGCAGTCGAAGCGCGCCAGTTCACCCGGGTTGCGCGGCGTGCCATGGCGCTCCAGGTAGCCAGGCGTGGCCACGCACAGGCGCCGGTTGTCGGCCAGGCGCACGCTGACCAGGGACGAGTCGGGCAGGTCGCCCACGCGCACGGCGCAGTCGAAGCCTTCGCCGGCCAGGTCCACCACGCGGTCGCTGAGGTTGAGCGACATGCTCACGTCCGGGTGCTCCTCGCGAAAGTGCGGCACCAGCGTGGCGACGTGCCGGCGCCCGAAGCCCGCCGGGGCGGTGATGCGCAGATGGCCGCTGGCCTTCACGCCGCCGGCGCTGACGCTGGCCTCGGCATTGGCCAGGTCGGCCAGCAGGCGCTGGCAGTCCTCCAGGAAGGCGCTGCCCTCGTGCGTGAGCGTCAGGCGGCGCGTGGTGCGCACCAGCAGCTTCACGCCCAGCCGCTCCTCCAGCGCATCGAGCCGCCGCCCCATGATGGCCGGCGCCACGCCCTCGGCCCGCGCCGCTGCCGTCAGGCTTCCACGCACGACGACGGAGACGAACGATTCGATCTGCTTGAGCTTGTCCATGGCAGATTATGTGGATCGCACACGTCCAATTGCAGGGCCTCTTGCATGGATTCATGACCTTTCCCGCAACGAGCAAAACGGCCGCGCAACATTGCGTTGCATCAGCCTGGAAACGGCAGTTGGATGCGCTCCGCCGGTGCCGTGATCGGGGTGCCGGGCAAGACGCGA
>NZ_JARGEN010000062.1:0-34373 GCF_029211125.1 Curvibacter soli | reverse complement strand
GCATGGCGCTCTCACCCATGAGGTGAACCCCATCGAAGCCGTCAACGCTCGATTTCATGCGGCCTGGCAAGGGATACGAAGCGGTCAACTGCTGTTTCCAGGATCAGAGGCTTCATCCCCCCCCCTGCAGGAGCCTTCGAGCGGCGGGTGCATGGCCGACGCCGATGCTCGCACCCATGTCCACGCGCAGGCCGCGCCCGCCGATGGCCATGGGCTGCTGCAGCGTCACCGAAATGGTTCTGCGCTTCCAGCGAGGCGATGGCAAGCATGGGCGGGGGGCGGCTCCCGAAAGGTCTGAAACAGCCATCCCGGCTGTTTCAGGGGGTTTCAGCCCTTGCGCGCGTTGATGATCGCCTCGGCCACGCTGTTGGGCGCCTCGGCGTAGTGCTTGAACTCCATGGAGTAGGTGGCGCGGCCCTGGGTCAGCGAGCGCAGCGTGGTGGAGTAGCCGAACATCTCCGACAGCGGCACCTCGGCGCGCACCAGCTTGCCGCCGCCCCCGGCGATGTCCTCCATGCCCTGCACCATGCCGCGGCGGCTGGAGAGGTCGCCCATGACGTTGCCCGTGAAGTCCTCGGGCGTTTCCACCTCCACGGCCATCATGGGTTCGAGCAGCACCGGCCTGGCGCGCCGCATGGCGTCCTTGAACGCCATGGAGCCGGCCATGCGGAAGGCGTTCTCGTTGGAATCGACGTCGTGGTACGAGCCGAACACCAGCGTGACCTTCACGTCCACCACCGGGTAGCCTGCCAGTACGCCGCTCTTCAGCGTTTCCTGGATGCCCTTGTCCACCGCCGGGATGTATTCGCGCGGGATCACGCCGCCCTTGATCGCATCGACGAACTCGTAGCCCTTGCCCGGCGCGGGCTCCAGCGTGATGACGGCGTGGCCGTACTGGCCACGCCCGCCCGACTGCTTGACGAACTTGCCTTCCACGTCGGCAGCCGTGGTGCGGATGGTCTCGCGGTACGCCACCTGGGGCTTGCCGACATTGGCCTCCACGCCGAACTCGCGCTTCATGCGGTCCACGAGGATTTCGAGGTGCAGCTCGCCCATGCCGGCGATGATGGTCTGGCCGCTTTCCTCGTCGGTGCGCACGCGAAAGGACGGGTCCTCCTGCGCCAGGCGGTTCAGGGCCACGCCCATCTTCTCCTGGTCGGCCTTGGTCCTGGGTTCCACGGCCTGCGAAATCACGGGCTCGGGGAACACCATGCGCTCCAGCACGATGGGCTTGGCCGGGTCGCACAGGGTGTCGCCGGTGGTGACGTCCTTCAGGCCCACGGCGGCGGCGATGTCGCCGGCGCGCACTTCCTTGATCTCGGTGCGCTCGTTGGCGTGCATCTGCAGGATGCGGCCCAGCCGCTCCTTCCTGCCCTTGACCGGGTTGTAGACCGTGTCGCCGCTCTGCACCACGCCCGAATAGACGCGAAAGAAGATCAACTGGCCGACGAACGGGTCGGTCATGATCTTGAACGCCAGGGCCGCGAACGGCTCGGCGTCGCCGGGATGGCGCTCGGCGTGCTCGCCGTCCTCGGTCTGGCCGTTGATCGCGGGCACGTCCACGGGCGAGGGCAGGTAGTCGATCACGGCGTCGAGCATGGCCTGCACGCCCTTGTTCTTGAACGCGCTGCCGCACAGCATGGGCACGATCTCGCCGGCGATGGTGCGCTGGCGGATGGCGCGCTTGATCTCGTCTTCGGTCAGCGCCTCGCCGCCGAGGTACTTGTCGAGCAGCGCCTCGCTCGACTCGGCGGCGGCCTCGACCATCTTCTCGCGCCATTGCTGCGCGGTGGCCAGCAGCTCGTCCGGGATGTCGCGGTATTCGAAGCGCACACCCTGGCCGGCCTCGTCCCAGAAGATGGCCTTCATCTTGACCAGGTCGACCACGCCCTGGAAATGATCTTCAGCGCCCACGGGGATCTGCAGCGGCACGGCCACGCCCCTCAGGCGCTCGCCGATCTGGCGCTGCACGCGGAAGAAATCGGCGCCCACGCGGTCCATCTTGTTGACGAAGGCGATGCGCGGCACCTTGTACTTGTTGGCCTGGCGCCAGACGGTCTCGGACTGCGGCTGCACGCCGCCGACCGAGTCGTAGACCATCACGGCGCCGTCGAGCACGCGCATGGAGCGCTCCACCTCGATGGTGAAATCGACGTGGCCGGGCGTGTCGATGATGTTGATGCGGTGCTCGGGGTAGTTGCCGGCCATGCCCTTCCAGAACGCCGTGGTGGCGGCAGAGGTGATGGTGATGCCGCGCTCCTGCTCCTGCTCCATCCAGTCCATGGTGGCGGCGCCGTCGTGCACCTCGCCGATCTTGTGGTTCACGCCGGTGTAGAACAGGATGCGCTCGGTCGTCGTGGTCTTGCCGGCGTCGATGTGCGCCGAGATGCCGATGTTGCGGTAGCGCTCGATGGGGGTGGTGCGGCTCATGCCAATTCTCCTATCAGACAGGCACAGATACGACCAAAGGGCATGGCCGCAAGGGCACGGCAACTGTATGCCTTTCCCGGCGCCGTGGCGCGCGGGAGCTTGCGGGGGCGGCCCTGCGACAATCCGGCCCATGTTTGCCCCGCTCCAGAACGACACCTTCCTGCGCGCCTGCCGCCGCCAGGCCACCGACTACACGCCCCTGTGGCTGATGCGCCAGGCCGGGC
Source organism: Curvibacter soli (assembly GCF_029211125.1). GTDB lineage: Bacteria > Pseudomonadota > Gammaproteobacteria > Burkholderiales > Burkholderiaceae_C > Curvibacter_A > Curvibacter_A soli. The sequence continues at coordinate 31,719 of NZ_JARGEN010000062.1, read as the reverse complement.
GCTACCTGCCCGAATACGTGGCAACCCGCGCCAAGGCCGGCAGCTTCATGGGGCTGGCGACGAACGTGGACTACGCCACCGAGGTCACGCTGCAGCCGCTGGCCCGCTACCCGCTCGACGCCGCCATCCTGTTTTCCGACATCCTCACCGTGCCCGACGCCATGGGCCTGGGGCTGTCGTTCGCGCAGGGCGAGGGTCCGCGCTTCGACGCGCCGGTGCGCAGCGAGGCCGCCGTGGCCCGCCTGGCCGTGCCGGACATGGAACGGCTGCGCTACGTGTTCGACGCCGTGGCCTCGATCCGCCGCGCGCTGGCCGGGCGCGTGCCGCTGATCGGCTTCTCGGGCAGCCCCTGGACGCTGGCCTGCTACATGGTCGAGGGCCAGGGCAGCGACGACTACCGCCGGGTCAAGACCATGCTCTACGCCCGCCCAGACCTGATGCACCGCATCCTGGCCGTGAACGCCGACGCCGTGGCAGCCTACCTGAACGCCCAGATCGACGCGGGCGCGCAGGCCGTAATGGTGTTCGACAGTTGGGGCGGCGTGCTGGCCGACGGCGCGTTCCAGGCCTTCAGCCTGGCCTACACGGCGCGCGTGCTGGCGCAGCTCCAGCGCACCGGCCCGGACGGGCAGGACGTGCCGCGCATCGTCTTCACCAAGGGCGGCGGCCCGTGGCTGGCCGCCATGGCCGACCTGGACTGCGAGGTGCTGGGCCTGGACTGGACCGTGGACCTGGGCGCCGCGCGCGCCTGCGTGGACGGCGCGGACAAGGCGCTGCAAGGCAACCTCGATCCCGCCGTGCTGTTCGCCCCGCCCGCAGTGGTGCAGGCCGAGGCCCGCCGCGTGCTCGACCGCTTCGGCACCCCGCACACCGGCGCGGGCAGCGGCCCCACGCACATCTTCAACCTGGGCCACGGCATCAGCCAGTACACGCCGCCCGACCACGTGGCCGCCCTGGTGGAAGCCGTGCATGGCCATTCGCGCAAGCTGCGCCAGGCCTGAAAACGCTTGACAGACGGGCCTGCCACGCTATGCAAATAGACTTTCGGCACCATACTTATGCACAAAAATCGTGCTGCGGCGCAGTGATGCGCTGGGACGGTGCGGCACCCCGCTATCAAACGCGTAGCGTACGCAAGTGCTTGATTCATAAGGAACCCGCACCATTGCCGATTTCGTGGGCAAAGTGAAGAAAGCCTTGATTTTCAAGGGCTCGGCGCTGGTTGCGGCGTCCTATCAACAAAGTTATCCACAGAAATTCTGGATTGCCGCCACAACGGTTCAAAATCAATGGCTTACATCGTCCTTGTGAGGTGACTTCCGCTGCCGGGTTCAATCTGAAACAAATCCACGCCGTTCTAGATTTGACTTATGCACACAGGCTCCGGCGCCGGAACACAGGCAGTGTTTACCCGCGCCTTGCGCCATTCCGGCTTCACGTTGCAACTCAACCCATTGATTCATATGGATATTCTCTTCTGCCCTTTTGGTGGGCAATATGTTGCAAGCCTTTGCCCATGCGGGTTTGCGGCGTTGCACCATGGCATGTCAACATAGTTATCCACAGAAAACCGGGGCAACCGACGCAACACCTTTCAGAACAATGGCTTAGCGGCACTTCCCAGACCTTGCAGCAAAACCCGCCCGTAAACCCCATGCCCCACTCCGTCCCGGTTGCCGTACCCACCCCCGCGCACAGCGCGGTGGGCGGGCTGCTGACGTACGCCAGCGAGCAGCCACTTGCGCCCGGTGCCCTGGTGCGCGTGCCTTTGGGTTCGCGCGAGATGCTGGGCGTGGTGTGGGACGGCCCCGCGCCCGCCATGCCCGCCGGCATGGCGCCGCGGGCCGTGGCCGGCGTGCTCGACGGCCTGCCGCCGCTGGGCGCGTCCTGGCGGCAACTGGCGACCTTCACCGCGCGCTACTACCAGCGCGGCCTGGGCGAAGTCGCGCTGGCCGCGCTGCCGCCCCAATTGCGCGGGCTGAGCGCCGCGCAACTCGCGCGCCGCCTGCAGCGTCGGGCGGCGGGGGCGCCCGCTACGGATGCCGCCGGCCTGCAGGCGCTGCCGCCGCTCACGCCCGAGCAGGCCGCCGCGCTGGCGCGCATCGCCGAGGGCGGCGGGCCGTTCCTGCTGTTCGGCGCCACCGGCAGCGGCAAAACCGAGGTCTACCTGCGCTGCGTGCAGCGCCTGCTGGCCACGGAGCCGGGCGCGCAGGCGCTCGTCATGGTGCCCGAGATCAACCTCACGCCGCAGCTCGAAGCCCGCTTCACCGCGCGCTTTGGCGCCGATGCCGTGGTGTCGCTGCACAGCGGCATGAGCAACCCCCAGCGCCTGAAAAGCTGGCTGGCCGCGCACGCCGGCGCGGCGCGCATCGTGCTGGGCACGCGCATGGCGGTGTTCGCCAGCCTGCCGCGCCTGCGCCTGATCGTCGTCGATGAAGAACACGACCCGAGCTACAAGCAGCAGGAAGGCGCGCGCTATTCGGCGCGCGACCTGGCCGTCTGGCGCGGCCACACGGAAGGCGCCACGGTGGTGCTGGGGTCGGCCACCCCCTCGCTGGAGAGCTGGCACCACAGCCGCCCGCCGGCCAGCCACGCCCCGACGGACCCCGGCGGGCGCTACGTGCGCCTGGCCATGCCCGCACGCGTGGGCGCGGGCGCGCTGCCGCGTGTCCGGCTGGTGGACATGAACCAGCAGCCGCGCAACACCCTCTTCTCCGCCCCGCTGCTGGCAGCGGTGCGCGAGCGCATCGCGCGCGGCGAGCAGGCCATGGTGCTGCTCAACCGGCGCGGCTATGCGCCCGTGCTGCACTGCGTCGACTGCGGCTGGAAGAGCGACTGCCCGCACTGCAGCGCCTACCAGGTGTTCCACAAGGCCGATCGCACGCTGCGCTGCCACCACTGCGGCTTCACGCAGCGCGTGCCCCGCGCCTGCCCGAGCTGCGGCAACCTCGACATCGCGCCGCTGGGCCGAGGCACCGAGCGGCTCGAGGAGCACCTGGCCGAGTTGCTGGCCGACGCCCGCCGCCCCGACGGCATGCCCGTGCGCATCGCCCGCATCGACGCCGACAGCACCCGCGCCAAGGGCGCGCTGCAAGCGCACCTGGCCGCCGTGCACGACGGCAGCGTCGATGTGCTGGTGGGCACGCAGATGATCGCCAAGGGCCATGACTTCCGCCGCATCACGCTGGTGACCGCAGTGAACCCCGACGGCGCGCTGTTCTCCAGCGACTTCCGCGCCGCCGAGCGACTGTTCTCGCTGCTCATGCAGGCGGGGGGCCGCGCTGGACGGGACGCGGCCTTCATGGCCGCCAGGGCGGCACAAGGCACGGCGGCCGAACTGTGGGTGCAGACCGCCCACCCGGGCCATCCGCTGTTTGCCGCGCTGCGCAGCCACGACTACCCGGCCTTCGCCGCGCAGCAGTTGGCCGAGCGCGCCGCCGCCGCCATGCCACCCTTCGCCTACCAGGCGCTGGTGCGCGCCGAGGCCCGCACGCAGGAGGTGGCGCAGGGCTTCCTGGGCGCCGCCGCCGCGCAGGCCGGGGGGCTGCCGGGCGCGGCGCAGGTCACGCTCTACCCGGCCGTGCCGATGGCGGTGCAGCGCGTGGCCGACATCGAGCGCGCGCAGATGCTCGTGGAAAGCCCTTCGCGCGCGGCGCTGCAGCAGTTGCTGGCCGCATGGCAGGACGCGCTGCATGCCCTGCGCGCCGACCCGGCGCACAGGGGACTGGTGCGCTGGGCCATCGACGTCGATCCACTGGCAATCTGAGCCCCCGAATTCTTTGAGCAAAATATGCCTCCGGCGCTTTATATTCCAGCGCTGATAGCTATCAAAATAGGAGCTATCAACGCGGTGCCAGCCACGCCACTGCGGCGGAGAAGCTCAGGAAAGACAGCGCCGTGGACACGAGGATGATGCGCGCGATGCGCCCCGTGTGCGCGCCGAAGCGCTCGGCCAGCAGCGACACGTTGCTGGCGCCCGGCAGCGCCGCCACCAGCACCAGCGCGGTGAGCGCGGGCGCGGCCAGCGGCAGGCCCAGCGCCATGGCCGCGCGGCCCGCCCCGAACACCAGCAGCGGGTGCAGCACGAGCTTGGCCAGCGCCAGCGGCACGTAGGCCCGCGCCGGGACATGCTCGTGGGCGTTCATCCGCGAGCGCGCCAGCACCGCGCCGATGGTAAACAGCGCCACGGGCGACGCCGCCCCCGCCAGCAGCGCCACCAACTGCTCCAGCGGCCCGGGCAGCCGCCATTGCAGCGCCGAGGCCAGCGCCCCCAGCGCAATGGACCAGGCCATCGGGTTGGCCAGCATGCCGCGCAGCGCGCGCCGCAGCGCCGGGCCTACGCCGCCCGCGCCGTCGAGCCGTGACAGCGCGATGCACAGCGAGGTGGTGATCACCATGTCCACGGCGATCGCCAGCATCACCGGCCCCGCGGCCTGCGCGCCCAGCAGCGCCGCGAGCAGCGGCACGCCCATGAAGCCGGTGTTGGGGAACGCCGCCACCAGCGCGCCGAAGGCCGCGTCGTTCCAGCCCAGGCGCTGCCGCCGCGCCCAGGCCACGGCCAGCCCCACCATGGCCAGCGCGCAAGCCAGGTAGATGCCCAATGCGCCGGGGTCCAGCAGCAGCCCGACCGGCGTTGCGGCGCCGAAGCGGTACAGCATGCACGGCAGCGCGAAGAACAGCACGAAGGCGTTGAGCCCCGGAATGGCGGACTGCGGCAGCAACCCGCGCCGCGTGGCCGCGTAGCCGCACAGCACCAGGGCGAAGAAGGGGAAGGCGACGGCGAGGACGGACAGCACGCGCGCGATTCTCGCAGCAGGCCGCCAGGGCAGCATGACCGGTATGATGGGTGCCCTCCCCCCCCCCCGCCCGCCAGCCTCGCGCCCCCACCAGAAGATGTCCGCCGGCCTCAACCACGCCCAGCTCGAAGCCGTTCACTACATCGGCGGCCCCTGCCTGGTGCTGGCCGGCGCGGGCTCGGGCAAGACGCGGGTCATCACGCACAAGATCGCGCGGCTCATCGAAGTCGGGCTCGAACCGCGGCGCATCGCCGCCATCACCTTCACCAACAAGGCCGCCGCCGAGATGCGCGAGCGCGCCAAGGGGCTGATCGGGCGCGCGGCCAAGGACGTGCTGGTCTGCACCTTCCACGCCCTGGGCGTGCGGCTGATGCGCGAGGACGGCGCGGTGCTGGGCCTGAAGCCGCAGTTCAGCATCCTCGACACCGACGACGTGACCAGCATCCTGAAGGACGCCGCCGGCGGCACCACCGACGCGGCCACCGCGCGCCAGTGGCAGTGGACCATCAGCAAGTGGAAGAACATGGGCCTGAACGCCGCGCAGGCGCAGTCCGTGGCCGCCGACGACAACGAAAAAACCATCGCGCGCATCATGCAGCTCTACGAGGAGCGCCTGGCGGCCTACCAGAGCGTCGATTTCGACGACCTGATCGGCCTGCCGCTCAAGCTGCTGCGCGACTTTCCCGAGGTGCGGGAGAAATGGCAAAAAAAGCTCGGCCACGTGCTGGTGGACGAATACCAGGACACCAACGCCACCCAGTACGAACTGCTCAAGCTGCTGGTCGGCGAGCGCGCCCGCTTCACCGCCGTGGGCGACGACGACCAGAGCATCTACGGCTGGCGCGGCGCCACGCTCGACAACCTGAGGAAGCTGCCACTCGACTTCCCCGCGCTCAAGGTCGTCAAGCTGGAGCAGAACTACCGCTCCACCAGCGCCATCCTGCGCGCGGCCAACAACGTGATCGGGCCCAACCCCAAGCTGTTTCCCAAGACGCTGTTCAGCGAACTGGGCGAAGGCGAGCCCGTGCGCGTGGTGGACGCCGACACCGAGGAGCACGAGGCCGAGCGCGCCGTCGCGCGCATCCAGGGCCTGCGCGCCAGCCACCAGCACAGCGAGTGGCGGCACTTCGCCGTGCTGTACCGCGCCAACCACCAGGCCAAGCCGTTCGAGAAGGCGTTGCGCAAGGCACAAATCCCGTACAAGGTGTCGGGCGGCACCAGCTTCTTCGACCGCACCGAGATCCGCGACCTGTGCGCCTGGCTGCGGCTGTGGGTGAACAACGACGACGACCCGGCCTTCCTGCGCGCCGTGGCGACGCCCAAACGCGGCATCGGCCACACCACGCTGGCGCAACTGGGCACCTTCGCCACGCAGCACAAGCTGAGCCTGTTCGCCGCGCTGTTCAGCGCCATGCTGCCCGCCGTGCTGCCGGCGCGCGCGCTGGGTGGGCTGCATGAATTCGGCCGCTACGTGAACGACCTGGCCTACCGCGCCGGCCACACGCTGGGGGCCGAGGCGGCGCGCGCGTTTCTGGCCGGCTGGCTGGCCGACATCGGCTACGAACGGCACCTGTACGACGGTGAGGACAGCGAGAAGCTCGCCGCCGCACGCTGGAGCAACGTGCTCGACTTCTGCGACTGGATGGCGCAGCGCTGCGGCGGCCAGATCGAGGACGCGAGCGGGGCCTCCGTCACCACCGAAACCAAGAGCCTCCTGGAAGTCGCCCAGACCATCGCCCTGCTCACCACCATCAGCGAACGCGAACAGGATCAGGACGTGGTGACGCTCTCCACGCTGCACGCGTCCAAGGGGCTCGAATGGCCGCACGTGGTGCTGGCCGGCGTAACCGAGGGGCTGCTGCCCTTCAAGATCGACGACGACGGTGGGCGACAGCAGAAGGACGCGCCCCCACACTCCCCCGCTGCGCGTGGTCCGCTGCCCCCCGAGGATGTCGCTTCTGGCCTTGGGGCGGCCCGGCGGCCAGAGGTCAGCGAGGAAACCGCCCAGCGCCTGCAGGAAGAACGCCGGCTGATGTACGTGGGCATCACCCGCGCGCAGCGCACGCTCGCCGTGAGCTGGACCAGGAAACGCAAGAAGGGCCGCGAGATGGTGCCCGCCCAGCCCAGCCGCTTCATCGCCGAGATGGCGCTGGACAAGGCCATGGCCCGGGAAGACCCGCGCGAGAAGCTGCGCGCGCTGCGCGCCGAGTTCGCGCGCCGGGCCGAGGCGCCGCCGACCGCCCATCCCGCCCCCTGAACATCCTTGCGACGAGACCCCCACCATGCCGCAACGCTCCGTCCGCTTCAGCAGCCTTTTCTCCCTGGCCGCCCTCGCGCTGCCGTCCGCATGCATCTGCGCCATGGCGCAGACACCGCCTGTCTCTACGGCGGCCAGCGCCACCGCGGACGCTTGGCAGCGCTGCACGGCCCTGGTGGCCGACAAGGACGAGCGCCTGGCCTGCTTCGACCGCTGGGCCGCGGACCAGTCGCCCGGCGCAGCCACCGCCAGCGCGTCCGCCACGACGAAAGCCGCGCCGCCCTCCGCGCCCGTGGATAGCACGCTGCCGGCCACCCGCATCATCGGCGTGGCCGCCACCGAGGGCTGCCGCGACAAGCAGTACTCCGACCTCTCGCGCTTCTGGGAGTTGGAGGTAGGCACCGACTGCGGCACCTTCGGCATCCGCGGCTACCGGCCCATCTCGCTGTCGGTGGTGAGTGGCAGCAACGTCAACAAGCAGCCCAGCTCTCCGGCCCCCGACCATGGAGCCCCCGCGCCGATCGACTACAGCAGCAACGAGGTGCGCATCCAGATCTCGCTGCGCACCAAGATCGCCCAGGGGCTGCTGACCAGCGGCCATCCGACGCTCCAGGATTCGCTGTGGTTCGGCTACACCGCGCAGTCGTACTGGCAGATCTTCAGCCCCGAGTTGTCGCGCCCCTTCCGCGCCACCGACCACGAGCCCGAGCTGATCTACGTCTACCCCACCGACGCGCAACTGCCCCTGGGCTGGCGCTGGCGCTACAGCGGCCTGGGCCTGGTGCACCAGTCCAACGGCCAAAGCCTGCCGCTGTCGCGCAGCTGGAACCGGGTGTACCTGATGACAGGCATGGAAAAGGGCGCGGACTTCCGGCTCAACGCCCGCATCTGGAAGCGCATCGCCGAGAGCGCCGACGACGACGAAAACCCCGGCATCAGCAACTACATCGGCCGCGCCGAACTGCAGGGGACCTGGAACGTGAACCAGGACAACACGCTGAGCGCCACCGTGCGCTCGTCGCTGTCGGCCAGCGGGCGCGGCTCGGTTCGGCTCGAATGGCTGCGGGCCCTGCACAGCGACGACAACGGCACGCGCTCCGGGCTGCGCTTCCACACCCAGATTTTCAGCGGCTACGGCGACAGCCTGATCGACTACAACCGGCACCGCACCGTGTTCAGCGTGGGGCTGAGCCTGCTGGATTTCTAACCCAGGCGCCGCAGCGCGTGGCCCGGCGCGCCGGGGCCGCGCGCCTGGCCGTAGGCAGTGCGCCATGGGGCGGCCATGCGCAGTGCGCCGCCAGCCACTTGCCGCTCACGTCCAGCGGGTGCTGTCGTGGCTGGCCCTGCACGGTGGCGTTCGTGACCATGTGCATCTTGTAGGCGCGCGGGCCGTCGAAGGTGAGGGAGCCGTCGCCCTGCGCGGCCGGGTCGGTGCAGGTGAAGGCGATGTGGGCTTCGGCGGCCGAGCGCTGCGTCGCCTGGATCGTGCAATGGCCCTTCTGCTGCACGGGCGCTTCCTGCCGCGCCGCCATTTCGGGCGTGCTGCAGACGCGCATGCCGTGGCCGCCGCCGGGCGACATGGACATGCCGCGCTGGGCCAGCATGGGCCTCCATCGGCTTGCGCCGCGCGGGCGCATGTCATGGCAGCGGCAGGTGCGTGGAATTCTTCACTTCCTCGATCACCGCGTAGGTGCGCGTCTCGCGCACGCCAGGCAACTGCCACAGCACGCGGCCCGCGAAGTCGCGGTAGGCGGCCATGTCGGCCATGCGGGTCTTGAGCAGGTAGTCGAAGCCGCCGGCCACCATGTGGCATTCCATGATTTCGGCGCACGCCTGCACGGCGGCCTTGAATTGCTCGAACACGTTGGGCGTGGTGCGGTCGAGCAGCACTTCGACGAACACCATCATCGCGGCGCCGAGTTTGCCGGGGTCGAGCCGCGCCTCGTAGCCCAGGATGAAGCCTTCGCGCGTGAGCCGCTGCACGCGCGCCAGCACGGCGGTGGGCGACAGCGCCACGCTTTCGGCGAGCTTGAGGTTGGAAATGCGGCCATTGGCCTGCAGCGCGGCGAGGATGCGCAGGTCGATGCGGTCGAGGGCGATGCCGGGGGTGGGGTGCATGCCGAATATTTCACCATGGGTGTGCAAAATTTTGGCGAAACATTCGTAGTGAAAGGCTTGAACATCGCCATGAATTCATTCCATCGCCCACTGCGGCCAAAGCCATGCGACTCCCCGTTCCCTACCGCTCCGAGGCTGACATCGTGCGCCAATGCCTCGCATCGCTCGAAGGCGTGCTCGACTGGCAGACGGCCGTGCCCGCCGCCTATCCGTGGGTGCAGGCGGTGCGCGACAAGCCGCCGCCGTTCTGGGCCATGGAAAGCCTGTTGCGCGAATATCCGATTTCCACCGCAGAGGGTCTGGCGCTGATGCGGCTGGCCGAGGCGTTGCTGCGCGTGCCCGACGCGCCCACGGCCATCGCGCTCACGGCGGACCAGCTGGGCCGCGCCGACTTTTCCGGCACCGGCGACTCGGCGCTGGCGCGGCTGTCGTCCACGGTCATCGCGCTGTCCAGGAAGTTGCTGCCCGGCAGCGGGGAGGAACCCGGCATCGTGGCCCGCCTGGGTGCGCGCGCCGTGGTGGCGGCCACGCTGCGCGCGGTGCAGCTCATGGGGCGCCAGTTCGTGCTCGGTCAGGACATGCCCGAGGCGCTGCACGAGGCCGCCGCCACGCGCAGACAGCACGCCAGCGTGCGCCTGAGCTACGACATGCTGGGCGAGGGCGCGCGCACCGCCGCGGACGCGGCCGAGTACCTGCGCCGCTACGAAGGCGCGATTGCCGCCATCGGCGCCAGTGGCGGCGCGTGCGACCCGGCGCGCCCGCCGCAGCGCAACGATGGCATCTCGATCAAGCTCAGCGCGCTGCATCCGCGCTACGAGGACGCCCAGCGCGAGCGCGTGATGGCCGAGCTGGTGCCCGCCGTCTGGCGCCTGTGCGAGCAGGCCGCGCGCGTCAACATCAACCTGACGATCGACGCCGAGGAGGTGGAGCGGCTCGAACTCTCGCTCGACGTGTTCGAGGCGCTGGTCGAGCGCGTCGGGCGCGAGTGCCCGCGCTGGAGCGGCCTTGGCCTGGCCATGCAGGCCTATCAGACGCGCGCGCTGGAACTGGTGCGCCATGTGGCCGAGATTGGCCGCCGGCACCGCGTGCGCCTGATGTGCCGGCTGGTCAAGGGCGCGTACTGGGATGCCGAAATCAAGCGCGCGCAGGAGCTGGGCCTGCCGCACTACCCGGTGTTCACGCACAAGCACCACACCGACATCTCTTACCTGGCCTGCGCCCGCGCGCTGTTCGAGGCCCGCGACGCAATCTACCCGCAGTTTGCCGGCCACAACGCCGGCACCATTGCCGCCATCCGCCAGATGGCGCGCCGCATGGACGACGCGCCCCATGAACTGCAGCGTCTGCACGGCATGGGCGAAGGCGTTTTCCGCGAGCTGCTGAAAGACCCGGGCGCCGCCTGCCGCATCTACGCCCCGGTGGGCCGGCACCGCGACCTGCTGGCCTATCTGGTGCGGCGGCTGCTGGAAAACGGCGCCAATTCGTCCTTCGTGCACCAGCTCGCCGACCCGGCGGTGGATATGCGCGAGCTGCTGGCCTCGCCGCTGTGGCACGAGAGCGCGCCTGCCTTGCCGCTGCCGCCGGCGCTCTATGGCCCTGCGCGCGCCAACAGCCGCGGCGTGGACCTGAGCGTGCCCGCCATGCGCGAGCCGCTGCTGGCCGCGCTGCAAGACACGGCGCTGCCACAGGTGCCGTTTTTTGATGCCAAATTGGCCGCCAGCGCTTATTCCACGGGCGCTGACAGCTATGAAAAATGGAGTACAACAGCGGTGGCCGAGCGCGCCGCCTGCCTGCGCCGCGGCGCCGACGCGCTGGAGCGCGAGCTGCCGCGCTTTTGCGCCCTGCTGGTGCAAGAGGCGCACAAGACCTGGGGCGACGCGGTGTCCGAGCTGCGCGAGGCGGTGGACTTTCTGCGCTACTACGCGGGCGAGGCCGAGCGTGTGATGCAGCCGCTCGAACTCCCCGGCCCCACGGGCGAATCCAACACCCTGCGCCTGACCGCGCGCGGCGTGTGGGTCTGCATCAGCCCATGGAACTTTCCGCTTGCCATCTTCACGGGCCAGGTCGCCGCTGCGCTGGTCACCGGCAACACCGTGCTCGCCAAGCCCGCCGAGCAGACGCCCGGCATCGCCCGGGCCGCCGTGGAACTGCTGCACGCCCAGGGCGTGCCCGCCGGCGCGCTGCAGCTGCTGCACGGCCCCGGCGAAACCGTGGGCGCGGCGCTGGTCGCGCTGCCGGGCATCGCCGGCGTGGCCTTCACCGGCTCGACGGCGGTGGCCAAGACCATCGAGCGCGCGCTCGCGGCCAAGGACGGCCCCATCGTGCCGCTGATTGCCGAGACCGGCGGCATCAACGCCATGCTGGTGGACAGCACCGCGCTGCCCGAGCAGGTGACCGACGCCGTGCTGCAAAGCGCCTTCCGCAGTGCCGGCCAGCGCTGCTCCGCGCTGCGCCTGCTGTGCGTGCACGAGGCGGTGGCCGACGGCATGATCGAGATGATCTGCGGCGCCGCGCGCGAGCTGGTCACGGGCGACCCCCGGCGCCTGTCGACCGACGTCGGCCCGCTCATCGACGCCCAGGCGCGCGACGCCGTCATGCGCCATGTGCAGCGCCTGCATTCAGAGGCAAAACCGCTGCTTCCGCCCGTGGATAGGGCGCAGGCAGCTATGAATATGGTAGCCCCGCAGGCGTTCGAGGTGGCCCGCATCGGCGACGTGCGGCAGGAAATCTTCGGCCCCGTGCTGCAGATCGTGCGCTGGGGCACGGGCGAGCTGGCCGACCCGCGGGCCGTGATGGCGCAGATCAACGCGCTGGGCTATGGCCTCACGCTGGGCATTCAGACGCGCATCGACAGCCGCGCCCAGGCGCTTGCCGGCGCCGCGCGGGTGGGCAATGTCTATGTCAACCGCAACACCATCGGTGCCGTGGTCGGCGTGCAGCCCTTCGGCGGCCAGGGCCTCTCGGGCACCGGCCCCAAGGCCGGCGGGCCGCATTACCTCTACCGCTTCTGCGCCGAGCAGACCGTGACCGTCAACACGGCTGCGGCGGGCGGCGACGCGGCGCTGCTGGCAGGTGCATAGCGTTCTCACCCATGAGGTGAACGTCATCGAAGCCGTCAACGCTCGATTTCCTGCGGCCTGGCAAGGGATACAAAGCGGTCAACTGCCGTTTCCAGGTTGAAGGCGCCTGCAGCAGACCATGGGCAAGCGCGTACCGGTGAGGGCCAAGGCCCAACTGCGCGATACGGCCAATGAGCACATGGCCATGTTGGGGAAGTCACCCGAGCGGGTGAGCTGTGATGAGCTACTTCCTACTTCCAGGACCCCGGGGTCAAATATGCCGCCACTGCCGGGCGGCCCGGGCCTGCCGCCTTCCCTGACGCGGACGCAGCGCGAAGCCATGCAGGCGAACATCCGCCGCCCGCAGGAAGAATTGCGCGAGCGCGGCAACCCCGCGTAGGGTGCCCGTCCCGGCGGGGGGCACCAGGCTCAGAAGCGCGGCAGGACGGCATGCGGCAGCCGCCCGCCGCGCACCACCATCTTCCCGTACTCGGCGCAGCGGGCGAGCGTGGGAATGACCTTGCCCGGGTTGAGCAGCCCCTGCGGATCGAAGGCGTGCTTCACGCCCAGCATCTGGGCATGCTCCTCGGCGGTGAACTGCACGCACATGCTGTTGAGCTTCTCCACGCCCACGCCGTGCTCGCCGGTCACGGTGCCGCCCATGGCGACGCTGGTTTCCAGGATGTCGGCGCCGAACGCTTCGGCGCGGTGCAGCTCGTCGGGGTCGTTGGCGTCGAACAGGATCAGCGGGTGCAGGTTGCCGTCGCCCGCGTGGAACACGTTGCAGCAGCGCAGGCGGTATTTGTGCTCCATCTGCTGGATGGCGAGCAGGATGTCGGCCAGCCGCGCGCGCGGGATGGTGGAGTCCATGCACATGTAGTCGGGGCTGATGCGCCCGCTGGCCGGAAAGGCGTTCTTGCGCCCGCTCCAGAAGCGCAGGCGCTCCTCCTCGCTCTGGCTCACAGTGATGGCGGTGGCGCCGCAGCGCGTGAGCACGGCCTCCATGCGCGCGATCTCCTCGGCCACCTCCTCGGGCGTGCCGTCGCTTTCGCACAGCAGGATGGCGGCGGCCTCCAGGTCGTAGCCGGCGTGCACGAAGTCTTCCACCGCAGCGGTCATGGGCTTGTCCATCATCTCCAGCCCCGCGGGGATGATGCCGGCGGCGATGATGGCGGCCACGGCCTCGCCCGCGCCGCGCACGTCGGCGAAGCTGGCCATGATGCAGCGTGCGAGCTGGGGCTTGGGCGTCAGGCGCACCGTCACCTCGGTGGTCACGGCCAGCATGCCTTCGCTGCCCACCAGCACGGCCAGCAGGTCCAGGCCCGCGCAGTCGAGCGCATCGCTGCCGAACTCCACCGGCTCGCCGTCGGCCATGAAGCCGCGCACCTTGAGCACGTTGTGCACCGTCAGGCCGTATTTCAGGCAGTGCACGCCGCCCGAGTTCTCGGCCACGTTGCCGCCGATGGTGCAGGCGATCTGGCTGCTCGGGTCGGGCGCGTAGTACAGGCCGTGGGGCGCGGCGGCCTCGCTGATGGCGAGGTTGCGCACGCCGCACTGCACGGTGGCCGTGCGGCTCGCCGGGTCCACGTTCAGGATGCGGTTGAACTTGGCCAGCGAGAGCGTGACGCCGCGCGCGTGCGGCATCGCCCCGCCCGACAGGCCGGTGCCCGCGCCGCGCGCCACCACGGGCACGCCCAGGCGGTGGCAGGTCTTGAGCACGGCTTGCACCTGCGCGCAGGTTTCGGGCAGGGCCACCACCAGCGGGCGCTGGCGGTAGGCGCTCAGGCCGTCGCACTCGTAGGGCGTGGTGTCTTCGGGCGTCCAGAGCAGCGCGCTGGCGGGCAAATCGGCCTGCAGCGCTTGCACCACCTGTGCTTGAAGCTCTGGTTCTTGCAGCGCTTCATGTTCGCTGGGCAGCAAGGGAGCGTTCATGGCGAAGAGCTTTTTGAGTGGGCGGTGCCGGCACTCTACGGCAAAACCCGCTGAAAGCCTCCGGCCCTCATTGCGTCAAGACAGGCACAGCATTCGGAGGGGGGCGGCCTGCGCGCATCACCGGGCGCCCGCGTGTTCCAGCGCGAACAACGGCATCTCGGCCTGGCGGCCCAGCCACGCGCCGCACGGGCACGCGCAGGTACTGTGCAGGCAGGCGCAGACGAACGCGCCCAGCCGCTCGACGTGCTGCGGGTCCGCCACGCGGGTCTTCTTGTCGAAGTAGTAGCGGCGGTGCCCGACTCGCGATCGCGGCTCCTGCGCGATTCTGAGAGGTTGAAAAAAATGGCGGCTGCGCCCGATTTGGCTGATATTCCCAGGCCGGCGTCCACGGCGTAGCGCCTGCACACATTGCAAGCGGAGCCATGGGGCAGAAGAAGATGGGCCGCGATGAAATTCGCCGCCGCCATCGCAACATGCGCGAACCTACTTGAAAATCACCGTCTTGTGGCCGTTTTGCAGCACGCGGTGTTCGCTGTGCCATTTCACGGCGCGCGCCAGCACCTGGCTTTCGGTGTCGCGGCCCATGGCGGTCAGGTCTTCCACGGTCTTGCTGTGGTCGGCGCGGGCCACGTCCTGCTCGATGATCGGGCCTTCGTCGAGCGCGGCGGTCACGTAGTGCGCGGTGGCGCCGATCAGCTTCACGCCGCGCTCATGCGCCTGGTAGTAGGGCTTGGCACCCTTGAAGCTCGGCAGGAAGCTGTGGTGGATGTTGATCGCGCGGCCTTCGAGCTTGCGGCACAGATCGTCGCTGAGTACCTGCATGTAGCGCGCCAGCACCACGAGTTCGGCTCCCTCGGCATCGATGATCTCCAACTGCCGCGCCTCGGCCTGGGCCTTGGTGGCGGCGCTCACCGGGATGTGGTGGAAGGGGACGTTGTAGCTGGCCGCAAGCTGGTAGAAGTCGCGGTGGTTGCTGACGATAGCGCGGATGTCCAGCGGCAGCAGGCCGGTCTTCCAGCGGAACAGCAGGTCGTTCAGGCAATGCCCTTCGCGGCTGACCATGATGACCGTGCGCATCGGCGCGTCCGCCGCGTGCAGGCCGCAGCGCATCTGGAAGGGCTCGGCGAACACCTGGAGCTGCGCGCGCAGCTCCAGCGGGTCGGACAGTTCACAGGCGAAGCGCACGCGCATGAAGAACAGGCCCGTGGCGCGGTCGTTGTATTGCGCGGCCTCTTCGATGTTGCCGCCGCGCTCCAGCAGAAAACCGGAAACCGCGTGCACAATCCCGGGACGGTCCGGACAGGACAGAGTGAGGATATAGGCTTGGTGATTCATAGCGGGACGGATTGTCGCAGCATGCCGCGCGGTAGCCTGCGTGAGGGCCGGGCGGGAAGCGGGGCGCACGCCGTGCGGCCCATCTCTTTTTGCAATGAGGGGACGCGTGGACAGTACGGGTGACGGCACGGGTGGTTGGCACAGGCGTGCCCTGCAAGGGGCGGCCGTCTATCTGGTACTGGGCATGCTGTGGATACTGTTCAGCGACCAGGTACTGGCCTGGCTGGTGCCCGACGGTGCGCGGCAGGCGCTCTACCAAAGCTGGAAGGGCGCCTTCTACGTCGTCATCACGGCACTGCTGGCCTGGTGGCTGCTGCGCCGCGCCGAGCGCGCCGAAACCATCGTGAGCAGCACCCCCGAGCAGGTGCGCCAGCTCGTGCGGATGGTGCCGGTCGGCGTGTGCAGCATCGGCTTCGACGAGCGTATCCTCGTCAGCAACGCCAAGATGCGCGAGATGCTGGGCCTGCCCGGGCGGCAGGGCGACGGCCCGTTGTACCTGCGTGATCTGCTGCGCGGCGAAGACCTTCTCTCCTGCCGCCAGGGCATGGTGCGCCTGCGCGCAGGCGGCCAGGAGCAGCCGTACCAGGCCGAGCTGCGCTGGCACTCCATCGACGGCAGGACCGAGGTGCCCGCATTGGTCACCATGGCGCTGGCGCGGGGCTTCGACGGCCTGCCCCTGCATTTCGCCTGCGTGCTGCAGGACGTGGGCGCCATCCGGTCCGCGCGCGAGGCGCTGGAGCGCAGCGAGACCAGCCTGCGCCTGGCGCTCGACGGCAGCGGCGACGGCCTGTGGGACTGGAACATTCCCGGCGCCGCGGGCAGCTACTCGTCCAACTTCATGCGCCTGCTGCACTACCAGGGCAATGACTTCGCGCACGACTTCGCCTGGCCCGACTTGCTGCATCCGCGCGACCGGCGCCGCGTGCAGGCCGCCGTGACGCACGCCATCCGCTGCGGCACGCCGTTTTCCGAGCTGGCGCGCCTGCGCCGCTTCGATGGTGAATACCGCTGGTTCCAGGGGCGCGGCATGCGCCACCTCGACGCGGACGGACGGCCCGAGCGCTTCTCCGGCATCCTGACCGACATGACCAGCCACCGCGAGGCCGAGGAGCGCCAGCGCCTCGCGTCGGTGGTGTTCGACAACACCATCGAAGGCGTGATCGTCACCGACGCCAACAATCGCATCCTCTCGGTCAACCCGGCCTTCGTGCATGCCATGGGCTACACCGAGGCAGAGGTGCTGGGCCAGACGCCGGCCCTGTTCAAGTCGGGCCGCCACAGCCGCGACTTCTATGCGCAGATGTGGTCCACGCTCAATTCCGTGGGCTACTGGCGCGGCGAGATCTGGAACCGGCGCAAGAACGGCGAGGTCTTCCCCGAGGCGATGTCGCTGAGCGTCGTGCGCGACGGCGAGGGCCGGGTGCGGCAGTACGTCTGCATGTTCTCCGACATCTCGCAGCAGAAGGCGTCGGAGGCCCGGCTCGACTACCTGGCCCACTACGACACGCTCACGGGCCTGCCCAACCGCGTGCTGTTCCTGCGCCAGCTCGAATCGGCGCTGCACGAGGCCAGGCACGACGGCGAGATGATGGCGGTGCTGCTGGTCGACATCGACCGTTTCAAGGACGTGAACGACAGCTACGGCCACCCCGTGGGCGACCAGTTGCTGCGCTATGCGGGCCAGGTGCTCGGGCGCGGACTGCGCCATGGTGACTTGCTGGCGCGCTTCGGCGGCGACGAGTTCGCGCTGCTGGTGCGCCGCGTGGCGCAGACCAGTCTGCTCGAAGAACGGGTGCGCGCGATGATGGGCGAGCTGTCGCTGCCCTGGTTCGCCCCCGGCGGCATGGAGATGACCACCAGCGTGACCGTGGGCATCAGCCTCTATCCGCGCCACGCCGGCACCGCGCGCGACCTGCTGCAGGGCGCCGACGCGGCCCTGTACCAGGCCAAGTCCGACGGGCGCGCCACCTACCGCTATTTCTCCGACGAAATGACCTCCAGGGCGCGCGAGCGCATCGAGGTGGAGACCCGCCTGCGCCGCGCCGTGGCCGCCGGCCAACTCGTGCTGTACTTCCAGCCGCAGGTGGACATCGCCAGCGGGTGCATCGTGGGTGCGGAGGCGCTGGTGCGCTGGAACGACCCCGACGAGGGATTGATCCCGCCCGCGCGCTTCATTCCCGTGGCCGAGGCCACCGGTGTGATCGGCGAGATCGGCGACTGGGTGCTCGTCGAGGCCTGCCGCCAGGGCCAGCGCTGGCGCGACGAGGGGCTGCCGCCGCTGACGCTGGCGGTCAACGTGTCGCCGCGCCAGTTCCTGCTGGGCGACATGGTGGGGCGCATCGCCGAGGTGCTGGAGGAAACCGGATTTCCCGCGCAGAACCTCGAACTGGAGGTCACCGAAGGCGCGCTGATGGAGCGCGAGCAGGACGGCCTGCAGGCCCTGCGCCGCCTGCGCGCGCTGGGTGCGCGCATCGCCATCGACGACTTCGGCACCGGCTACTCGTCGCTCGCCTACCTCAAGCGTTTTCCGCTCGACGTGCTGAAGATCGACCGCAGCTTCATCACCGGCCTGCCCGACGACGCCGACGACGTGGCCATCAGCGCCACCATCATCGCCATGGGCCACAGCCTGGGCGTGGAGGTGCTGGCCGAAGGCGTGGAGACGCCCGAGCAGCTCGCCTTCCTGCGCGGCAAGGGCTGCGATCGCTTCCAGGGCTACCTGTGCAGCCGGCCCGTGCCCGCAGGCGAATTCGCGGCGCTGCTGCGCGCCAACGTGCAGCAGTTCAGAGTTGCTGCCGTGCCGTGATCCGCGCGCAATAGTCCTGCTGCGGCAACGGGTAGGTGCGCCACACGTCGTCGAAGCCGCGCGGCATGGGCTCGGTGCCGGGCTGGGTGCCGGTGGCCCAGAGCTTCACCGTGCGCACGCGCAGGTTCTTCGGCAGGTGGCGCGCCACGCCCAGACGCAGGTCGGCATGCCCCGCCCCTGTGACCAGCAGCACCGGGCGGCCAGGGCGCACGGCCCGCGCCACGGCCTGGGCCATGGCGCGGTCGCGCGCGATCTGCACCCGCGCCATGGGGGTGATCTGGCTTTCGGGCAGGCTCTGGCAGTGGCCGTCGCGTATCGCCTGCTGCTGCAGCTTCAGCGCGTCGGCATCGAGCAGCGCGTCCAGCGACGCGTCGGCCATGGCTGCGGGCAGGCCCGCGCGCGGCAGGTTGCCGCCATAGACTGGCACCCCCGCGCGCACGGCCTTGATGATGGCTGGGCCGTACGCGAACCACGGCCAGGCCTGCTCGTCCCAGCCCAGGGCTTGCTGCACCTCGCCTTCGGTGGCGAACCAGCGCAGGCCCTCGGTGCTTCTGCCCTGCTCGGCCATCTCGATCACCAGGGCCTGCAGTTCGCCGCGGTCGGCCAGCAGCGTGACGGCCTTGCGTTCGAGCTGCTGGTGTTCGGGCGCGTCGTGCTGCTCGCCCAGGATGATGACGTCCGTGGGGCCCAGCGATGCCAGGCGCACGTGCAGGCTGTCGTCGGCGGTCTGCAGCGCCATGGCACTGCAGCCGGCCAGGGCGGCTGCAACGCACAGGCCGGCGGCGAACGCCATCCAGCGGCGCCAGGAAAAACAACGCTCGACCGTACGCATGCGGCGATACTCCAGGGATGTCTTGAATCGGAAATCGGAAGAAGCGGCAAACCGATGGTCGCCTCTGTGGTGCGCGCTATTGTTCCATGCGCCTGGAGCCATTCCCGCGCCACACTGCGCAGTGGCCAGCCGGCACCGCGTGGCAGCCCGCCGCAGAAGGGCGGGCACGGGCACGGGAACGATGGGAAGCGAAGACGCCGCGCGTCAATGCACCAGAACGGGGTTCTGGGCCAGGCCGGCGTAGCCTTCAAGCGTGTCCTCGACTTCTTCCTGCGTGGGCGTGTTGCGCTGCCATTCCAGCACCTGCGCCTGGAACATCTCGGCCCAGGAGCCGTCGAGGTAGACCTCCTTGCCCGAGCGCTTGTCGACGATCTCGAACCCATGGCGCACGAGCTGCGGCTCCTGCGGCGCATCGCTTTGCGCCGCTTCATGGCCGTGCAGCATGTGGACGACCACAAAGGAGTCTGAGTCGTAGAGCATTTGCATTGCGTGTGCCTTTCGCGGGGTTCAAAGGATGTAGATAGCAACGTCCGGGCCAGTTTCAAGACCAGTATGCCCGCAATGGCCGGTTTGCCGCCGGCACGGGTTATTTTTCGGCCGCGCGCAGTTGTAAATCCGCGAAATCGCCGGAGCTTTGCGTCAGGCGGATGCGCACGGGCAGGTAGTCCAGCCCCGGGGCCAGCCAGATGTCGGCCTGCTGGTCGTAGGGGTGGCGCGGGACGCGCGAGAGCCTCCACGCCGCGAGCGGGCCGGCGGGCAGGTCCAGCGTTTCCTCTGCACCCACGGTGAACGCCCATTCATCGACGGCGCTGGTGCCCACGGCCTGCAGGGTGATCGTGGTGCCCGGCGGGTAGCGCTGCGGGTCGCCGCCCAGCAGCGCCGCCAGTTGCAGGAAGACGCTCAGGCGGTCCTGCGCGCCCGCGGGCAGCGCCGCGTCGGGCGCATTGGCGCTGAAGGTCACGCGGTGCTGGTCGTAGTCGAAATGCGCGGCCTTTTCGCTGCGCGTCTTGTCGGAAAAGCG
Source organism: Curvibacter soli (assembly GCF_029211125.1). Classification (GTDB taxonomy): domain Bacteria; phylum Pseudomonadota; class Gammaproteobacteria; order Burkholderiales; family Burkholderiaceae_C; genus Curvibacter_A; species Curvibacter_A soli. Next base: position 11,563 of record NZ_JARGEN010000062.1, on the reverse strand, counting down.
CTCGGGCACCAAGCCCTGCGCGGTGATATCGCCCCGGCTGGTCTGCACGCGCGAGCCTAAGAGGAAGGCGCCGATCTCCTGGCGCGCCGTGTAGCGCGCGCCGTCCTGCTGCCAGGACAGTTCGGCGCGGGCGCTGTAGCTGAAGCCCTTGGCCGCACCGCGCACGTCGAACGCCAGCCGGGCGGATGCCGGCACGCGCACCGGCGGCGGCGGGGGCTCGGCGGCGGGCACGGGCTCGGCGGCGGGTATGGGCGCTGGAATGGCCGCCGGCTCTGCCGTGTCCACGGCTTGCAGGGATGCGCCGCTGTCCGGCGGCATGGCCGTGAGCGGCACGGGGGCGGGGGCCGCCTCTTCCTGCACGGGAGGCGGTGGCGGGGCGGCTACCGGCGGAGCGGGCCGCGGCCTGGGTGGGCGTGGTCGGGGCGGTGCGGGAGGCTTCACCGGCGGGGTGGCCATGGGTGGCGAGAGCGGCGGCGGCACCACGGCGCGCACCGTGAACGCACGGGTCGCCGCCAGTGGTGCGGGCGTGAACGAGAACTGTACGCCGCCGAGCAGCGCCAGATGCGCCAGCAGCACGGCAGCGGCCAGCGCCAGCAGCGGCCCCAGGGGCGCGCCGTCGCCCGTCGCTGTCTCGTGCGCCTCAGCCGCCGCCATGGCCCAGGTCGTGCGACAGGCGCGCAGCGGCGGCACGCAGCGGCGCATCCACGGTGCCGCCCCAGGCCGGGTCGAAGGTGGCCACCGAACCCAGCGTGGTGATGCCCAGCACGATGCGGCCGTCGGCGTCGAACACCGGCGCGCAGAAGGCCACGATGCCGGGCAGCAGCGTGTCCACCACGCGTGCGCTGCCCTGTGCGCGCACCTCGCGCAGCAGCGCGTCGAACGCCTGGCGTGTAGCGGGCAGATCGCCACGGTTTTGGCGGCGGGCGAGCGCCAGTTCGCCGTCCACCAGCGGCGCAATGGCCTCGCGCGGCAGGTGGGCCGCGAAGCAGCGGCCCGTGGCCGACGACAGCAGCGGCATCACGTCGCCCAGCCGCAGATTGGCCGTCACCGCCTGCGGCGACTCCTCCCAGTGCACGATGGTCGGCCCGCGGTTGCCCCAGACGGCCAGCGCCACCGTATGGCCGATGGCATCCATGAGCGGCTGCACGCGCTCGCGCGCCAGGCGCACGCCGTCTACGCGCGAAAGCGCGGCCAGCCCCAGCCGCAGCGCCGCAGGGCCCAGGTCGTAGCGCGTGCTGCGGCTGTCCTGCACCACCAGGCCCATGCGCTGGAAGCTCACGAGGTAGCGGTGCGCCTTGGCAGCGCTCATCGCGGCGGCGGCGGCCAGTTCCTTGAGCATCTGCGGCCCGCGCGCGCGGGCCAGCGCATCGAGCAGCGCGAAGCCCACCTCTACCGACTGGATGCCCGCGCGCTCCTTTTTTGCCGTCTCGTCCATCTGCACTAGAATTCTGCGGTTTCGATTAGTTAAATCGATTTGACTATTCATAATCTATGCGTGTGGCACGCGGCGTGCACGGCATGCCCCTGACGGAGACAATGCTTCTATGAAACTCGCCACTTACAAGGACGGCTCGCGCGACGGCCAGCTCGTCGTCGTCTCGCGCGACCTGACCACAGCCCATTATGCGACCGGCATCGCCGACACCTTGCAGCAGGTGCTAGACGACTGGAGCTTCCTCGCGCCGCAATTGCAGGATCTGTCGGTCGAGCTGAACCATGGCCGCGCGCGCCATGCGTTCGCGTTCGACGCGGCCCGGTGCATGGCCCCGCTGCCGCGCGCCTACCAGTGGGCCGACGGCTCGGCCTATCTGAACCACGTGGAGCTGGTGCGCAAGGCGCGCGGCGCTGAGGTGCCAGCCAGCTTCTATACCGATCCGCTGATGTACCAGGGCGGCAGCGATGACTTCATCGGCCCGCGCGACCCGGTGGTGGTGGCGAGCGAGGCATTCGGCATCGACTTCGAGGCCGAGATCGCCGTGGTGACCGGCGACGTGCGGATGGGCGCGGCGCCCGAGCAGGCGCTCGACGGCATCCGCCTCGTGATGCTGGCCAACGACGTATCCCTGCGCAACCTGATTCCGGACGAGTTGGCCAAAGGCTTCGGCTTCTTCCAGAGCAAGCCCGCCACCGCGTTCAGCCCCGTGGCGGTGACGCTCGACGAGCTGGGCGACGCCTGGCAGGGCGGGCGCCTGCATCTCACGCTGCAAAGCACCTGGAATGGCCGCAAGGTCGGCATGTGCGAGGCCGGGCCCGAGATGACCTTCCACTTCGGCCAGCTCATCGCCCACATCTGCAAGACCCGCAACGTGCGCGCCGGCTCCATCGTGGGCAGCGGCACGGTGAGCAACAAGGACTGGGCCAGGGGCTACTCCTGCATCGCCGAGAAGCGCTGCATCGAGACCATCGTGGACGGCAAGCCCCAGACCGGGTTCATGCAATACGGCGACACCATCCGCATCGAGATGAAGGGCCGCGACGGCCAGAGCATCTTCGGCGCGATCGACCAGGAGATCGCCGCGCCGGCCTGATGGCGCGGGGGCGTCACCCCTGCGCCGCGAGCTGCGGCACGAGGACCTTCAGCGCGCGGATCATCATCTCGACGGCCACGGCCACGAGCACCAGCCCCATGAGGCGCTCGAAGGCCACGACCACGCGTTCGCCCAGCACGCGCTGGATGCGCTCGGCCATCACCAGCACCAGCGCACAGACGGCCATGGTGACCGTCAGCGCGGCCACCCATTCCAGCCGCCGCTCGGGCGCCTGCGACACCAGCAGCAGCACGGTAGCCAGCGCCGAGGGGCCGGCCAGCGCAGGGATGGCCAGCGGCACGATCAGCGGCTCGCCCTGGGGCGCGGTGGCCTCGCCCTCGGCGGCGGGGAAGATCATGCGCAGCGCGATCAGGAACAGCACCACGCCGCCGGCGAGCTGCAGCGAGAGCTGGCTCAGACCCATCACGCGCAGGAAGGCGTCGCCCATGAACATGAAGGCCAGCAGCAGCGCGAAGGCGATCAGCACCTCGCGCACGATCACGTGGGTGCGCCGCGTGGGCGCCACGTTGCGCAGCGCGTTGGCGAAGATCGGGATGCCGCCCAGCGGGTCGGTGATCAACAGCAGCAGGATGGTGGCCGAGGCGAAGGTGTAGCCCATCGGAGGGTGGATGCGCCGGGGCGCATATGCAAATGGCGGAACGGATGGACGAGTGTACGTGCCGCTGGCGATAATGCGCGCATGCACACCCTGCGCCAAGCCCGACTGCTCGCACGCCTCGCGCTGCTGTGGTTCATGCTGTCGCTCGGAGTGGCGGTGGCCTCGCCCATGGTGCAGCCGCGCGCCATGGAACTGGTGTGCTCCGGCATGGGGCCGGCCAAGGTGGTCGTCCACGGCGAGGACGGCAGCGCGCAGGACCTGCCCGCGCACACGCTGGACTGCCCGCTGTGTCTGGCCGCGGGCGCGCCGCCGCCCGTGCCGCCGCGCCTGCGCGCCCAGCTCGTGCAGCCGCTGGCCCATGTGCCGCGCCCGGCAGTGGCCGCGCATATCGCTTGGCGCACCGCCGCACCGCTGCCCGCGCGCGGGCCGCCGGCGCTCTCCTGAACTATCAATTTCATAGCTGTCAGCGCTTGTGGAACGGGCGCTGGAGGCTATTTTCGCTATTGGTATTTCCGGAGTGATTCCATGCACCAGACATGCATGGCCGCGGCCTTGGCTGCGGCATTGTCCCTGGCCGCCTCAGCGGCGGGAGAGGACGACGGTGCGCCCGTCAAGACCCTGGGCGTCGTGACCGTGCAGGGCGGCCAGCCCACCTGCGTGCAGAACCTGGGCCGCCTCGTCACGCGCGGGGTGGGGGCGGTGTTCGGCGGCAGCGACGTGGCGCTGCGCGGGCTGGACCTGAACGCCAGCCTCACCTGTGCCGACTCGGTCGTCAAGGACAACGCGGGCTTCGCCCCCACGCCTGGCGACACCCTCGGCATCGACAACCTCCGCAACCACCAGTACTGGAACTTCCATCCCTACCCGCAGCGCAGCTACAGCGCCGAGCTGCGGGCCGATTTCTGACCCAGGAGAAAACCATGCAATCCACCATCCGCAAGCAACGCACCCGCATCGCCGCCCTGGCGCTGGCCTGTGCAGCAACCTGGGCCGGCGCCCAGACGATCGAAATCACCAACGCCTGGGTGCGCGCCAGCGTGCCGGGCCAGAGCGCCACCGGCGCGTTCATGACACTCAAGTCGCCGCAGGACACCGCCCTGGTCGGCGTGCAAACCCCTGCCGCCGGCGTGGCCGAGGTGCATGAGATGAAGATGGAGGGCGACGTGATGCGCATGCGCGCCATGCCCGCGCTGGCCCTGCCCGCGGGCCGGGCGGTGGAACTCAAGCCCGGCGGCTACCACCTCATGCTGCAGGAGCTCAAGGCCCCGCTCGCGCAGGGCGGCAGCATACCGCTCACGCTGGTATTCCAGGATGCCAAGGGCATGCGCAGCACGCTCGACCTGCAGGTGCCCGTCGCCGCCACGCCGCCCGCGGGCGGCGCCGGCATGGACCATACGCACAAGCACTGAGCCGGCCCCTGCGTGCTTGGAGTAAGCTGGCACGCAGTCCATGCCACCCCACGCCGCACCATGAGCAGCAACGACGCATCCCCCTTCGACTTCGGCAAGTTCGTGCCGGGCTTCGATTTCCTGCAGAACCTTGCCAAGGGCAAGACCCAGGCCACCATGCCGGCCATCCCCGGCCTGTCGAGCTGGGTTGCGCCCACGCTGAGCGTGGAGGAGATCGACCGCCGCGTGGAGGAACTCAAGGCCGTGCAGTTCTGGCTCGAACAGAACTCGCGCGCCCTCACCGCCACCATCCAGGCGCTGGAGGTGCAGAAGATGACGCTCGCCACGCTCAATGGCATGAACTTGAGCATGGGCGACCTGGCGCAGGCGTTCACGCTCAAGCCGACCTCCGCCGCGCCTGCCGCCGCCGCCCCGGCCCCGGCGCAATCCAGCCCCGCCGCGGCGGCCAAGGCGCCTACACGCAGGAAATCGGCGAAGCCGGCTGCCGCGCCGAACAGCGTGGTCGACCCCATGCAATGGTGGGGCGCGCTCACCCAGCAGTTCCAGCAGATCGCCGCCAGTGCGCTGCAGGATGCGGCCCCTCCCCCGGGCGCGGCACCCGCATCCGGTGACGGCACCGCGCCCGCGCCCAGCCCGGGCGCCAAGCGGCGCGCTCCCGCCGCGAAGAAGAAGAAGGCCGTGCGCGCCAAGCGCGCCTGATGCCATGCAGATCTTCCCTTCCGGCCACGCCACTCACCCGCAATGGCGCATGGCCGCCGCGCTCGTGCTCGCGCAACTGCGCGCCCAGATGGCACTGCCGAGCTATGCTGCCAACCCGGCGCTGGGCCTGCTCTACATCACCGACCATTACGCGGGCGATGCGGCGGCCATCCTCGACCACCTGCAGGCCGAACTGCCCGGCGTGCCCGACTGGGCCGGCACCGTGGGCGTGGGCATCGCCGCCAACAACGCCGAATACATCGACGAGCCCGCGCTGGCGGTGATGCTCTGCGCGCTGCCCAGCGACCAGTACCGCGTGTTCTCGGGCGTGGCACCGCTGGCGCACGACATGGGCCTGCCGGGCGCGGGCGCCTTCGTGCCGCACAGCGCGCTGCTGCATGCCGACGGCGCGATGCCCGACCTGGCAGGGCTGCTGGCCGAACTGGCGCAGCGGACCACGGGCGGCTACCTGTTCGGCGGGTTGGCATCCGGCAGCGGCGCGCGCCCGCAGTTCGCGGTCAGCGGCAATGGCAATGTGCCCGGGCAGGGCGCGGCCAGCGGCGTGTTCGAAGGCGGCCTGAGCGGCGTGGCCTTCGCCGCCGGGGTGCCCATGGTGTCGCGCGTCACCCAGGGCTGCCAGCCCGTGGGGCCGGTGCGCACCATCACCGCCTGCGACGAACAGGTGGTGCTGGAGCTAGATGGCGAGCCTGCGCTCGACGTGCTGCTGGCCACGCTGGAGGTTTCGCTCGACGACCCGCAGCCCGCGCTGCAGCGCGTGCGCGCCACGCTCGTGGGCCTGCTGGGCGCCGACGGCGGGGCTGCGCAAGGGGGGTGCCCGCGCGGCACCGGCAGCTTCGGCGCCCGTCATTTCGGGGCGGATGTGCGGGTGCGCCACATCGTCGGGCTGGACCCGGCGCGCCACGGCATTGCTGTGGCCGACGCGGTGGAGCCTGGCATGCGCATGGCCTTCTGCCGACGCAATGCCGCGGCGGCGCGGGTTGACCTGGTGCGCATCTGCTCCGAGATCCGCGAGGAGTTGGAGCCCGAGGAGGTGACCGCCGAGGTGGCCGTCGCCCTGGCCCCCGCGCCCGAGGCCCAGGCGCCGCACCCGGCGCGCCGCATCGCGGGCGCGGTGTATGTGAGCTGCGCGGGGCGCGGCGGCCCGCACTTCGGCGGCCCCAGCGCGGAGATGCAGATCGTGCGCCATGCGCTCGGCGACGTGCCGCTGGTGGGCTTCTTCGCCGGCGGCGAAATCGCGCACCAGCATCTGTACGGCTACACCGGTGTGCTCACCGTGTTCGTGGCCGGCGGCGACTCCAGCGACGCCAGGTAGTCGCGCACCTCCCCGCCGCGCAGCCAGTGCGCGAAATCGTGCGGCGGCGTGTGCGTGCCGCCGCCGGGCGCGGGCCATGCCAGCCAGTACGGGTAGGCGTAGGGCAGGCGGATGCCGGTCAGCGCCACGCCCTGGCCCAGCCGTACGGGTTCGAGCGAGAGGTTGGAGTCGTTGATCCTGGAAACGGTAGGTGCATAGCACTCTCACCCACGAGGTGAACCCCATCGAAGCCGGCAACGCTCGATTTCATGCGGCCTGGCAAGGGATACGAAGCGGTCAACTGCTGTTTCCAGGATGATCCTGGAAACAGCAGTTGGATGCGCCTGCCGGTGCCGTGATCGGGGTGCCAGGCAAGGCGCGACGACGCGGCGGGCTACTGCCCGCAAGGAGGAGCAACGCCGCATGGCGCGCCGAGCGCGGTGCTGGCAGGTGCATAGCGCTCTCACCCACGAGGTAAACCCCATCGAAGCCGGCAACGCTCGATTTCATGCGGCCTGGCAAGGGATACGAAGCGGTCAACTGCTGTTTCCAGGATGATTGCCGGGCTACATTGCAGCAACCGGTGCTGCCGGCCGATTCTCAACCAGAAAGAAGAACTTCATCATCATGCAACTCATCGGCATGCTCGACTCGCCCTACGTGCGCCGCGCCGCCATCAGCCTGCACCTGCTGGGCGTCGCATTCCAGTCCCGGCCTGTCTCGGTGTTCCGGGCGGTGGACGAGTTCCGCCGCGCCAACCCCGTGGTCAAGGCGCCCACGCTGGTCGCGGACGACGGCACGGTGCTGATGGACTCGACCCTCATCATCGAGTATGCCGAAAGCCTGGCCGGCCCCGCGCGCAGCCTGTGGCCCGCGGCGCCATCCGAGCGCTTGCGCGCGCTGCGCCTCGCGGGGCTGGCGCTGGCAGCCTGCGAGAAGACGGTGCAGACCGTCTACGAGCGGCAGTTGCGCCCGCCCGAGAAGCAGCACGCGCCCTGGCTGGAGCGCGTGCGCGGGCAACTTCTCGCGGCCTGGGGCGCGCTGGAGGACGAGCTGCGCGCAGCCCCGCCTCCCGCCGCCGCGGGCGGCCAGTCCATCGGCCAGGCGGGCCTGGGCATGGCCGTCGCGTGGCGCTTCGGGCAGATGCTGGTGCCCGACGTGGTGGCGCGGGACCGGTTTCCGGCGCAACGCGATTTCTCCGCTGCCGCCGAAGCGCTGCCGGCCTTCGCCGCGTGGCCACCCGTGGAGTGAGGGCCATGCGGACTGCGGACTGCACCCGGCTCCTGCTGCTCGCGGCCATCTGGGGCGCGAGCTTCCTGCTCATGCGCGTGGTTGCGCCCGCCATCGGCGCGGTGCCCACAGCGTTCCTGCGCGTCGCGTTCGCCACGGCGGGGCTCGCGGCCATCCTCTGCGCGCTGCGCACGAGGTGGGACTTCCGGAGCCGGTTCGGCACCACGCTGGCGCTCGGCGTGGTCAATTCGGGCCTGCCGTTCCTGATGTACGCGCTGGCCGCGCGGCTGCTGCCGGCGGGCTATTCGGCCATCTTCAACGCCACCACGCCGCTCATGGGCGTGTTGATCGGCGCTTTGTTCTTCGGCGAGCCGGCCACGTGGCGCCAGGGCGCGGGGGTGGCGCTCGGCATCGCGGGCGTGGTGCTGCTCACGGCGGTGGGGCCGGTGGCGCTCACGCCCGCCGTGGCCGCCGGCGCGGCGGCCTGCCTGGTGGCCACCGCCTGCTACGGCGTGGCCGGGTTCCTGGCCAGGCGCTGGATCACCGATCGCGGCGGGCTCGACGCCCGGCTCGTGGCCTTCGGCAGCCAGGCGGGTGCGGCGCTGGTGCTGGCGCCGTTCTTCGCCACCTCGCTCGCCACTTCGGCGGCGCCCGCGGGCGGGACCGCATGGCACGCCGCCGCGCCCGCAGTCTGGGGGGCGCTGGCCGCGCTGGGGCTGGTCTGCACGGCCTGGGCCTACATCCTGTACTTCCGGCTGATCGCCGACATCGGCCCCGTGCGTACGCTCTCCGTCACTTTCCTGATCCCGCCGTTCGGCGTGCTCTGGGGCGCGCTGCTGCTCGGCGAGCCGCTGTCATGGGCGCACGCGGCGGGTGGTGGGTTGATCGCGCTGGCCGTGGGGCTGGTGCTGGGCGCGCCGAAGGCCGCGGCGCCCGTGCATCCGCGGGGTGCATAGGGGTGGCCATCAGCGCCGCGCGTTCAAGGTCGGCAGAGGTGGATACCTTGGCGGACCAACGACCGCCATTCCATGCGCGACGCGACGGCCAGCTTCAGCGCATGAAGTCGAAATCGACTTCGGGCGCCAGCCCGCTCACGATGCGCGCGAGCGACTTGCCCGAGCCGCAGGCGTGCGTCCAGCCCAGTGTGCCGTGGCCGGTGTTGAGGTACAGGTTGGGCAGCTTCGTCTTGCCGATCAGCGGCACGTTGCCTGGCGTGGCCGGGCGCAGGCCGGTCCAGAAGCGCGCCTGCGCGGTGTCGCCCGCGCCGGGGAACAACTGCTCCACGCGCCGCACGATGGCCTCGCAGCGCACGCGGTTGAGGTCGCGGCCGTAGCCGTTGAGTTCCGCCGTGCCGGCGATGCGAAGCATATCTGTGCTTGGCAGGCCGTCCTCGCGGGCCGGGCCGGTGAGGCGCGAGAACACGAGCTTGAACTCGTCATCCGTCAGAGAGACCTGGTGCGCGCGCGCCGCGTCGGCCACAGGCATCGTCACCGAATAGCCCTTGGCCGGGTAGATTGGCAGCCGCAGCCCCAGCGGCTCGGCCAGCAGGGCACTGAACGAGCCGGCGGCGAGCACGTAGGCGTCGGCGCGCAGGCGCTCGAATGCGCCGTCGGCGTTGGTTGCCTCCACGTGATCTATTTCGCCGCCCGCCGTGCGCAGTGCCTGGATGGTGTGGCCCATGCGGAACTCCACGCCCGCAGTCTCGCAGAGCCGCGCCAGTTCGCGCGTGAAGCGGTTGGCGTCGCCCGATTCGTCCTCCGCCGTGAAGGTGGCGCCAGCCAGTTGCGGGCGCACGTGCGCGAGCGCGGGCTCGATCGCCACGGCCTCGTCGGCGGAGATCACGCGGCGCTCGCAGCCCAGCTCGCGCATCTGCTGCGCGGGCCCGATGGCTGCGGCGAACTCTTTTTCGCTGGTGTAGAAGTGCAGGATGCCCTGCGTGCGCTGGGCATATTCGATGCCGGTGTCGCGGCGCAACTGCTGCAGCGTATCGCGGCTGTAGGTGCCCAGGCGCACGATCTGCTCGATGTTGTGGCGCGTGCGCGCGGGCGTGCATTCGCGCAGGAACTGCAGTGCCCAGCGCCACTGGCGCGCGTCGGCGCGCAGGCGAAACAGCAGCGGCGCGTCCTCGCGCGCCAGCCATTTCAGCACCTTGAGCGGCGCGCCGGGGTTGGCCCAGGGCTCGGCGTGGCTCACTGAGATCTGCCCGCCGTTGGCGAAGCTGGTTTCAGCAGCGGGGGATGGCTGGCGGTCCACCACGGTGACATGGTGGCCGATTTGCTGGAGGAAGTAGGCGGAGGTGACGCCGAGCAGGCCGGAGCCGAGGACGAGAATGCGCATGACATGCCTTTCAGGGGCTGGCGCTTGCGTGGTCTGCGGCGAAAGCTATTAAAACAATAGCAGTGCAGCATGCGGAGTCCGCAAGCTGCCGCTCCCCCTGTCCTTGGTACCTGAGAGATTCACGCCCGTGCGTTGCGCGCGCGGGGCTTGCTCCTTCGGTGCGTCGCTGGGGCGACGTCTCTCCAGACGGCAAATGGTGGTGGATTTGCAGTACCGAGCCAGCGGAGGCCGGCTCACCTGAGCGTTCATGGGAGTTTGCGCCTTCGGTGGGGCCGCCGCGCATCTGCATGCTGGCGGCCCGCTCTCCTGCAGGGCGCGATTGTAGGGGCGTGGCGGCGGCTTGCCTATGGCTGCCGCGCCACATGCGCATGGGATTTCAGCGCCAGACCGGGTCGTTCGGGCGGCGGTCGTCGTGGCGGTTGGGCACGCCGTCGTGGTCGCGGTCCCAGCCGCCGCGGGCCATTTCCCAGCGGCCAGGGTGGTTCTCGCGCCAGACCGGCGCGCGCCAGTGGTAGCCCGGGCGGGCCCGTATCTAGGCGCCGCCGACCCACGCGTAGCGGTGGTGGCCACGCACCTCCCAATGGCCCGGCGTCCAGAGCCAGCCAGGGCGTGCCAGGGGCACGGGTTCGTGGCGCGGTGGCGGGGGCGCGCCGATGCGCACCGCGATGCTGGCCGTCTGCGCCTGGGCCGCGGGGGTTGCAGCCAGTGCGCCCAGCGCGAGCAGGGCTGCGGCTGCGGCGGCGATGAGGGGCTTGTTGGCGGTGGGGTTCATGGACTCTTTCCTTGTTGGCTGAAGGTGGCTCGATGCTGGCCGCGCCGCGTCAAGCCCGTGTGCCTGCCGTGCGAAGAATGTATGCGGCTGTATCGCCGCTGCCGCCGTAGCCGCGTGAAGGTCTCGAACTCCCAACTGCGCACGGCCAGCAGCAGCTAATGCAGTGTTCAACGCTAAGCAGCACATAAAACCGCGCCTTTTGACGCATGGCGGCGTTGCAAATCCTCGCGATAGCTACGGCTATCTCTGCGGTTTGCGCCTTGCCCTGCGCCAAAACGCATCGCTTTTATTTGTGCCGCCAAGCATCGAACACTGCACTAGTATTTCGTTCCATTAAAACAAATACATATCAAACCATACCGAGGTCGAACTTGTTCCAACGAAACACCACTGGCGATGCATTCATCTCTGCGATGCCTTTGAGGATGCGTTGTTTCAGATCGTCTTTGGATGTGACACGGATATGCCGCAGGAATGTTCGAGCCATCTTGGAGAAGACGCACTCAATTAAGCCTGAATCCGTGAGTTCAACCACATTTTTTCTTGATTTCTCTTTGTAAATCAACAACTTACGTGTAAAAAAATGGCGCCTAACCCTGCAGGTGAGCGCGCCATGACCGATTTCATTATCAAGAAGCTACCCTACGACCTGAGTTC
>NZ_JARGEN010000061.1 GCF_029211125.1 Curvibacter soli | reverse complement strand
CACCACCTCCGCGCCAGTGCTAGCTTTTCGTACCGTCACTTATTGCACTGAAAACGAGGAGACCCCCCTTTCCACTGAAAGAACACAACCCATGCCCCAATTCACCCTGCGCCAGAAATTTTTGTTCGGCATGGTCGCCGTGCTCACGGTGTCACTGCTGGTGATGTTGGGGGGGCGATTCCTTGGCAAGGCCGCGCGCTTCCCCCCGATGGCCAGTCCAAATTCCCCCACCTGTGGCCACCCCAAATTCCCCAGGCAAGACCGGTTGGATTATGACGACTCAGTGCCGATGGCGATGCGTGCGGCGGCCTCTTTGAGCCGGTAGCTCTTGCCCTCGAATTCCAGCATCGTGCAGCGGTGCATGAGGCGGTCCAGGATGGTGGTCGCCATTGTGGCGTCGCCCAGATAGCGACCCCAGTCCTGCACCACGCGGTTGGAGGTCACCACGATGGCGCGGCGCAGCTTGTAGCGCTGATGCACGATGGCCTGCAGGACCTCGGCGGCGTGCTCGCTGATACGCCTGGCCAGGAACAGATCGTCCAAGATGATCAGGTCAGGCTCCACCCACTCCTTGAGCAGGCCGATGCGCTCGGTGGCACTTGCCAGCGCGTAGCGGGCGAATTCGGCGTCGGCCTCGAGGTAACGCACATCGTGGCCGCCCAGCGTGGCCTGGTAGGCGATGGCCTTGGCAATGTGAGACTTGCCGGTGCCGGGTTTACCGACGATGAGCGCGTTGGAACCCTCGGCGATGAACTTCAGGGTGTGCAGCTCAAAGCAGGCCGCGCGGGGCAGCTTGGGGTTGAAACGCCAGTCGAAGTCGGCCAGGCTGACCTTCTCGTCCAGACCCGAGCGCTTGTAGCGGCGCTCTGTCAGGCGCGATCGGCGCCGGTCGAGCTCATCCTGAAGCATGGCGGCGAAGGTCTGCAGAAATGGCTCCTGGGCGACCTGGGCCTGCATCACGCGGGTCGACAGGGTCTCGGCAATACCCGACAGGCGCAGCTGGCGCAGCGCGCGCTCGATCTCGACCATGTTCATGGCTGGCTCCCAACTGCGGCGGTGGCCGCAGCGTGGGCAAACAGGTCACCGTATTCATCGGCATCGCGGATCAGCTCGTGCTGCTGGGTCAGGGTCGCCGTGGTGGGCGTTACATGCTCGCCACCGGCCTGGGTCTCGATGGCTTCAAGCGCATCGGCAAAGAGCGCCTCTGTCAATGCCTGGACGCGCTTGAAGCTGTAGATGCCCTGCTCCAGAGCCTGGGCGCAAGCGGCGTTGACACAATGCGCCGGATATCGGCGCACCAGGCCGACGATGCCCCAGAGCTTGCGCTGGCCCACCCGGCCCTCGATGGCAAAGAGCAACTGGCACAGCCGGGCGGCGTGTTCGCCAATCTGGCCGGCCTGGCGCAGGATCAGGCGGGTCTCACGCGAGGGGTTGAACACCCGCTCATCCTGGGGCAGCACCACGGTGCCGGGGCGTTCAGCCTTGGGGTGACTGCGCAGCAAGGTGCCGGTTTGCAGATCAAAGATCTGGATGCGCTGGGCGAAGATGCGCACCCGCACCTTCGATCCGATGACCGCCGGGCGCGCGGCGTAGCTGCTGTGCTCCACCCGCACACAGCTGTCGTCGCACACCGTGCGCTGGACCTCTTCGAAATACTGCATGCCCAGCAGTGGCAAAGCTTTGAGGTGGGGGCGTTCTTCCGCGAACATGGCCTGCACCTGGCGCCGCTCGGTGCCGTGGATGCGCTTGGCTGCCCAATTCTTCTCCCATTGCGCCAGGAAGGTGTTCTGCTCTTCGATGGACTCAAAGCGCCGGCCCTTCAAGGCCGTGGCCTGGGTGTGGCCGATGGCGTGCTCTACCGTACCCTTGCGGTTGGGGTCACGCACCCGGGCCGGGTCGGCCACCACGCCGTAGTGCGCCAGGGTGGCGGCATAGACCGGGTTGAGTTCGGGCTCATACAGGTCGGGTTTGATGACGCCCTCTTTGAGGTTGTCCAGCACCACGTACTGCGGGCAGCCACCGAAGTGGCGAAACGCGCGCTCGTGCAGCTCGGCCCAGACCTGCTGGCTGGACTTCCAGACCACGTGCCGAAAGCTGGCCCGCGAGTAGCGCAGCGTGGCCACGAACAGGCGCGGTTTGCGGTACCGGTTGCTGCCCGGCACCCGGGTGGGTGCACCCTCACCGTAGTCCACCTGCATCTCCTCTGCGGGCAGGAAGGACAGGCGGTCGAATTGTTCGGGCTCCTTGTGACGCAGCCGGGCCACGAAGCGTTTGACCGAGTTGTACTGGCCGGCAAAGCCGTGGACATCGACCAGGTCCTGGTAGATGGCCGTGGCGTTGCGCTTGAGACGCAGTTGGGCCTCGATGAAGTCGCGGTACGGCTCGCATAGGGAGGCGGCCACTGACGTGGGAGCCGGTGGCCAGGGTGGGGGAATTTGCGCGGCCACGTGAGCGGCCATGGCATCAGGGCCGGTGGCCACCCCGGGGGAATTTGACTGCTCGGCCTGCCGGCGACGTTGGTAACTCCTGACGGTCTTGCGGTCGATTCCGGTGATGCGCGCGATCTCGCGCTGGGTGCTGCCACGCTCGAGCAGCGTGTAGACGGTGGCCCGTTGGTTGGGTTTCAAGACATTCACTCCTTGGCCTCCCCTCGGGGAAGACCAGAACTACTGTCCTGCCAACAGGTGCCAGCGGCGCCGGCGTTTACCCCCTGTCCCCGATCAACTGGCTGACGACAATTACCTTGGCCGGTTGACGACAACTATCTTGGCCGGTTGAGGCTCTCCCCGGGCGGGTCCGGGAGGCGGGGCTACTGTGGTGCTTTTCGACGACAGATCGAGAGGCTCACGGGATGCCCGGCAAGAAGATCACGGACCACCAAGTGAACAAGTACAAGCAACACCGCAACACCCTCAGCCAGGTCGCAGCAGCGGCCAAGTCGGCCATCAGCGAGCGCAGCGCGCGCCGCATCGACCAAAGCGACACACTGCCCTCGCAACAGCCGGCGCGGGGCTGGCGCACACGGCAAGATCCACTGGCCCTGGCTTGGGAGGCCGAGATCGTGCCGCTGCTGCGCACCGACGTGCAACTGAACGCCGTCACGCTGCTGGAGGAACTGCAGCGGCGCCACCCCGGCGAGTACGACCGTGGCGTGCTGCGCACGCTGCAACGGCGCATGCGCCAGTGGCGCGCAGTGCACGGCGCCGAGCGCGACATCTACTTCGCGCAGGAGCATCCGCCAGGCCGGCTGGCGCTGTCGGACTTCACCGTCTGCGACGCGCTGGGCGTGCAGATCGACGGCGTGCCGTTCGCGCACCGGCTGTACCAGTTCGCGCTGGCGCATTCGGGTTGGCGCCATGCGGTCGTGGTCGTCGGCGGCGAGAGCTTCATCGCGCTGTCCACCGGGCTGCAAGCGGCGCTGTGGGCGCTGGGCGGGGTGCCCGAGGAGCACCGCACCGACAGCCTGTCGGCAGCGTTCAACAACCTGGCCGAAGAGCAAGAGCTGACCCGGCGCTACGCCGACCTGTGCCGCCACTACGCCATGCGCGCGAGCCGCTGCAACCCCGGCCAATCGCATGAGAACGGCTCCATCGAATCGCGCAACGATTCGCTCAAGACCGCGCTGGACCAGGCGCTGCGTCTGCGTGGCTCCAGGAGCTTCGAACACCACGCTGCCTACGACGCCTTCGTTGCCACCATCGTGCAGCGCCTGAACGCCCGCGTCACCAAGCGGTTGGCCGTCGAGCGAGTGATGCTGCGGCCACTGCCGGCGCGGCGCACCTCTGAGTACGAGGAGCGCCCCGCGCGCGTCAGCAAGTACGCCGTCTTCACCGTCAAGGGCGTGCAGTACAGCGCCCCCAGCCAGCTCATCGGCCACCGGGTGATGGTGCGCCTGTACGCGCAGCACATCGAGTGCTGGTTCGGTGGCCAGTGCGTTCACAGCCGACCACGGGCGGCGCCCGCGCCCGGCGAGCGCCACGCGCGTGACATCGACTACCGCCACCTTGTGGCCGCGCTCAAGCGCAAGCCCGGCGCCTTCGCCCGCGCGGTGCTGCGCGACGCGGTCTTCCCGCGCGCGGTGTACCGCCAGACCTGGGAGCGATTGGCTGCACGGGTGCCCGAACGCGACGCCTGTCGCACGATGGTGGGCCTGCTGGCGCTGGCCGCCGACGGACACGAGGCACAGCTGGCCAACGAGCTGGAGCAACTCATCGAGATCGACCAGTTGCCCGACCTGCTGGCGTTGACCGGGCTGTTGGCGCCACCCAAAGGCCAGGTGCCCGAGGTCGTGGTGATGCTGCCCGCGCTGGCCGGCTACGACACGCTGATCGAGGGGGTGCTGTGAGCGCGGCGGCCCATGCGGGCAACGCCCGCCTGGATCTGATGCTGCTGGAGCTGCGCCTGCCCACTGTGCGGCGCCTGGCGGGCGACCTGTGCGTGCAGTCGGACCGAGAAGGCTGGCCGGCGCACCGGCTGCTGGAGGCCTTGCTGGAGCACGAGATGAACGAGCGCGAGAGCCGGCGCATCGAGCGGCACCGTGCCGAGTCCGGCTTGAGCCCGGACAAGCGTTTGTCCAGCTTCGACTTCGCGGCCGTTCCCAGCGTGTCCAAGGCGCAGGTCACCGCGCTGGCCGAGGGGCACGAGTGGCTCGATCGCGGCGCCAACGTGCTGTTGTTCGGCCCGCCCGGCGTAGGCAAGAGCCATCTGGTGTGCGCCCTGGGTCATGCGCTGATCGAGGCCGGCCGGCGGGTGCTGTTCACGCGGTGCTCGGACCTCGTGCAGCGCTTGCAGGCCGCACGGCGCGACCTGCGCCTGCCGCAGGAGTTGACGCGCCTTGATCGCTTTGACCTGCTGATCCTGGACGACCTGAGCTACGTGCGGCGCGACCAGGCCGAGACGTCGGTGCTGTTCGAGTTGATCGCCGAGCGCTACGAGCGTAAGAGCCTGGCGATCACGGCCAACACGCCGTTCTCGCAGTGGGGCGAGGTGTTCGTCGACCCGGCGATGACGCTTGCCGCCGTGGACCGGCTGGTGCATCACTCCACCATCCTGGAGATGAACGTGGAGAGCTACCGGCGCCGCACCGCCACGGCCGCGCAGACGCCGACGAGCAGGGCCCGCAAGACACAGACAACCACTGCCGAAAGCTGACCGGACTTCCGCCCGCCGTGGACAAGTCACCCGACCACAGGACAAGCCTGTGGACGGCCCCTGCGGGGACCGTGACTTGCCCACCGCTCCCCGACCGACGCCTTCGGCCTGACGCGCTTCGCTTGCCAAACAGCCGATTGAAAAGGAGACCAAGAACACAGAGATGACCACCCACCACTGACATCACAACTCCCGCCTCCCACCGGCCAAGATAGTTGTCGTCGGGCGGCCAAGATAGTTGACGCCAGCTAATCAACTCAGGTGGGGGAGTTTGAGGTGGCCATCAGTGGGGGAGTTTGGGTGGCCGCCGGGGCGCTTCCACCACCTGGAGCGGGAACATCTTGCGGCTGTCATGCAGATGGCACTCGCCATGCAGCGGGCAAGCTCGGGTGACACGGCCCCGGCGGTTGGCAAGGACCTGCTGCTCAAGCCGATCAAGCACGGGCAGTGGCTTGCCGCGCAGGTCGATGTGGAGTTGTTCAAGGTCGAGCAGGGGTTGTTCCGCTTGTTCGGCTTTGGTGGCGTTCTTGACTTGCCGAGCAAGGACATTGGCGACCTGGAGCGCATGAAGAAAATCATCGAGCTCGAACCTGGCAGCACCGTGAGCCCGGCACTGGTCGAGCGGCTGCGACCCGACATGGCGGTGGTGCAAGATGGCTCCGAACGTTTCGCCCCGCTAGTGGCCGAGGCGGTCGGCTTCATCAAGGCGCTTGTCTTCAGTATCAACCTGCTGGGCGGTCTGGTGCTGCTGGCCTCCTTTTGGGCGATCCGCAAAGCGGTGCTCGGGCCGCTGGAGGAGGCGCTGCGGCTGGCGGGCCAGATTGCCCAGGGCGACCTCACGGGGCAGATCGTGACGCGTTCGAACGACGAAGTCGGCCAATTGATAACCGCCCTGGCGGACATGCAGGGCAGCCTTTCCAGCATGGTGGCCCATGTGCGCCAGAACGCCGAGAGCCTGGAGGCGGCCAGTTCCGAGATTGCCCAGGGCAACCACGACCTGTCGGCGCGCACCGAAAGCCAGGCCAGCGCCCTGGAAGAAACCGCCGCCAGCATGGAGGAGCTGAGCTCCACCGTGCGCCAGAACGCCGACAACGCGCGCCATGCCAACCAGCTCGCGCAAAGCGCCAGCGCCGTGGCCGTCCAAGGCGGCGAAGCTGTGGCCCAGGTGGTCAACACCATGACCGGCATCAACGAAAGCTCACGCAAGATAGCCGACATCATCGGCGTCATTGACGGCATCGCCTTCCAGACCAATATCCTGGCCCTGAATGCCGCGGTCGAGGCCGCCAGAGCGGGTGAACACGGTCGCGGCTTTGCCGTGGTGGCCGCCGAAGTGCGCAGCCTGGCCCAGCGCAGCGCCGAGGCTGCCAAGGAAATCAAGACCCTGATCAGCGACAGCGTGGGCCGGGTCGAGCAAGGCAGCGCCCTGGTGGACCGGGTCGGCGCCACCATGAAAGAGGTCGTGGACAGTATCCGGCGCGTGACCGACATCATGGGCGAGATCAGCGCGGCCAGCACCGAGCAGAGCCAGGGAGTAGCGCAGGTGGGTGAGGCCGTCACCAATATGGACCAGGTCACGCAGCAGAATGCGGCGCTGGTCGAGCAGATGGCCGCGGCGGCCTCCAGCCTGAAGGGCCAGTCCGAGGAGCTGGTGCAGACGGTGGCGGTGTTCAAACTGGCGGGTGAAGGCAGTTCTGACCCGGCTGCCTACGCACAAGGCCAGTCGCATGGAAGAACTGCTGCCGCATCGGTTGGCAGACCACCGACATCCTGATTCTCAGCTATGGCCGCCCGCGGCAGTCAATATGGGCTTGCTGGACGCTTATGCTTCAGAGAAAAGCTCGACGAACAACTGACGTAGCCACATGTTGCCCGGATCCCGGTTGTACTTGGCATGCCAAAACAGGTTGATGGCGATGTCAGGCAGCTTGGCCGGGTGCGGGGATGTCGTCAGACCAAAAGGCACTTCGCAGCGAACGGCAAAACGTTGCGGCACGGTCGCGATAAGGTCGGTGCTGTGCAGAATGGGGCCGACCGCAATGAAATGCGGCACCACCAGTCGCATGCGCCTTTTGATGCCTGCGCGTTCAAGCAGGCCATCGACCTCACCGTGTCCGGTGTTGAGTGCGACCACGCCGACATGCTCCAATTCACTGAACTGCCTCAGGCTCATGGGGGATTTGGCGCTTGGATGGTCCTTGCGGAACATGCATACGTAGCGGTGGCGAAAGAGGCGCCGCTGAAAGAATCCGGTCTGTAGCTCTGGCAGAAGACCCAAGGCAAGATCGACCGCACCCGACTCCATATCCTCCTTCAGATTGCCTGCATTCGGGCGCAGCGTGCTGATCTGGATATGAGGAGCTCGTTGCGCAAGCGCTTCCATCAGTGGAGGCATGAAGTACATCTCGCCGATGTCGGTCATGGCCAAGTTGAAGGTGCGCGTGCTGATAAGCGGGTCGAACGAGTCACGGGTCGTCAGCGCCGTCTGCAGCGTGTTGAGCGCATAGACCACGGGCTCCGCAAGATGCAGTGCATACGGTGTCGGCTCCATGCCTTTTGACGTGCGCAAGAACAAATCGTCCTTTAGCGCCGCACGCAGCCGTTTAAGTGAATTACTGACGGCAGGCTGCGTCAGCCCCAGTTTTTCGCCGACCGTCGATACGCTCCGGTCGAGCAGTAGCTGTTTGAAGACCACCAGCAGATTCAAGTCGATGTCGCGCAGATCCATGATGTCTCACCATTATTCATGCTGGTGATTTTAACTATCAGATTTGATCTATGGCGCTATACCGCTCGACGGGCCAGAATCGCAGCCATTCGGAGACAACTGAAAAAGAGCTTGCATGGAACTGGTAGTAGAACCCCTCAATTTGCATCTGAACGCGGAGACCGGCAGCACCCTGCTTGACGTGCTCAGGTCCAACGAGGTCCCCATTTCTTATAGCTGCATGTCGGGCCGCTGCGGCACTTGCCGTTGCCGTGTGATTGCCGGCCATCTTCGCGATAACGGCCCCGAGACAGGGCGCCCGCAGGCAGGAAAGGGAACCTACGTTCTGGCCTGTCAGGCGGTACTGATCGAAAACTGCACGATTGAGATCCCTGAATCTGACGAGATCGTGGTTCACCCGGCGCGCATCGTCAAGGGGACGGTCACAGCGATAGACGAGGCCACCCATGACATCCGGCGCCTGCGCATCAAACTGGCCAAGCCGCTTGAGTTCAGCCCCGGCCAGTACGCAACGGTGCAGTTTACGCCCGAATGCGTCCGCCCCTATTCGATGGCCGGGCTGCCTGGCGATGCAGAAATGGAGTTTCAGATTCGCGAGGTTCCGGGCGGGCACGTCAGCAACTACGTTTTCAATGAACTGTCCGTAGGCGCTTCGGTGCGGATCAGCGGCCCCCTCGGAACGGCCTATCTGCGGCGCACGCACACGGGCCCCATGCTTTGTGTGGGGGGTGGAACCGGTCTGGCGCCCGTCCTTTCGATCATTCGAGGCGCACTGGAGGGAGGGATGAGCAACCCCATCCATCTGTACTTCGGTGTGCGGAGCGAGCAGGACATCTATGACGAGGAACGCCTTCACGCATTGGCTGCAAGGTTTCCGAATCTCAAGGTGAATGTCGTTGTTGCAACAGGCCCTGCCGGCCCTGGTCATCGATCCGGCCTGGTCACCGATCTGATCGACCGTGACCTGCCCAATTTGGCGGGATGGCGCGCCTACCTGTGTGGCGCTCCGGCCATGGTAGAGGCCCTGAACCTGCTCGTTGCTCGCCTGGGCATAGCACCCGGGCATATCCATGCCGATGCGTTCTATCCCAGCGGTGTCTGAGCGAAGGCGCCATGCGAGCCCAATTTAATCCAAGGAAACCATGCCATGAATGAACCCCAACCCGTGTTTCCCCAAGATCCGAAGTGGCCGGGCGACGGCAGCAGCCGCGTTCCCTTCTGGGCCTACACCCGCGAAGACCTGTACAAGCGCGAATTGGAGCGCCTGTTCTATGCAAACCACTGGTGCTATGTAGGCCTGGAAGCCGAGATTCCGAATCCAGGCGACTTCAAGCGAACGGTGATCGGTGAGCGCTCGGTCATCATGGTGCGTGATCCGGATGGCGGCATCAACGTGGTGGAGAACGTCTGCGCCCACCGTGGCATGCGCTTTTGCCGCGAGCGCCACGGCAACGCCAAGGACTTCTTCTGCCCCTACCACCAGTGGAACTACAGCCTCAAGGGTGACCTGCAGGGCGTGCCCTTCCGCCGTGGCGTCAAGCAGGACGGCAAGGTCAACGGCGGCATGCCCAAGGACTTCAAACTCGAAGAACACGGCCTGACCAAGCTCAAGGTGGCCGCCCGAGGCGGTGCAGTGTTTGCCTCTTTCGACCACGATGTCGAGCCTTTCGAGGACTTCCTGGGCCCAACCATCCTGCACTACTTCGATCGCGTCTTCAATGGCCGCAAGCTCAAGATCCTGGGCTACCGCCGCCAGCGCATCCCGGGCAACTGGAAGCTGATGCAGGAGAACATCAAGGACCCCTACCACCCGGGCCTGCTGCACACCTGGTTCTCGACCTTCGGGCTCTGGCGCGCCGACAACAAGTCGGAACTGAAGATGGACGCCAAGTTCCGCCACGCCGCAATGATCTCCACGCGCGGTCAGGGCGGCAAGAACGAGGAGGTCGTGTCCGGCGTGGACAGCTTCAAGGAACAGATGAAGGTGAACGACCCGCGCCTGCTCGACATCGTGCCCGAGCCCTGGTGGGGCGGTCCGACTGCGGTGATGACCACGATCTTCCCCAGCGTGATCATCCAGCAGCAGGTCAACAGCGTATCGACCCGCCACATCCAGCCCAACGGTCACGGCTCCTTCGATTTCGTCTGGACCCACTTCGGCTTCGAGGACGACAACGAGGAGTGGACCCAGCGCCGCCTGATCCAGGCCAACCTGTTCGGGCCGGCGGGCTTCGTGTCGGCCGATGACGGCGAGGTGATCGAGTGGTCGCAGGAAGGCTTTGAGCAAAAACCGACGCACCGCACCGTGATCGAGATGGGCGGTCACGAAATCGGCGACACGGACCACATGGTCACCGAGACGCTGATCCGCGGCATGTACGACTACTGGCGCAAGGTGATGGGGGAATAAACATGGTCGACTTCAAAACCTATTTCGAACTGCTGAACCTGTACAGCGACTACGCCATGGTGTGCGACTCCGCCAATTGGGAGAAGTGGCCTGATTTCTTCATCGAGACCGGCACCTACCGCCTGCAGCCGCGCGAGAACTTTGAGCAGGGCCTGCCGCTGTGCCTGCTGGCGCTGGAGAGCAAGGCCATGATCCGTGACCGGGTGTACGGCGTCAAGGAAACCATGTACCACGACCCCTACTACCAGCGCCACATCGTGGGCACGCCGCGCGTGCTGTCAGTGGAGCGTGATGCGGACGGCGAGCGCATCACCGCCGAAGCCAGCTATGCCGTGATTCGCACCAAGTACGACGGCGATTCCACGATTTTCAACGCCGGCTATTACCGAGACGTGATCGTGCGAACACCCGAGGGCCTCAAGCTGAAGTCGCGCCTGTGCGTTTACGACAGCGAAATGATTCCCAACTCCATCATCTACCCTATCTGAGAACGAATCCAATGAGCGAGAACTGGATCGACGCCGCCGCCCGCGACGAGGTGCCCGAGGGCGACGTGATCGGCATCAATATCGTCGGCAAGGAGATTGCCCTCTACGAGGTGGCGGGCGAGATCTACGCCACCGACAACACCTGCACTCACGGCGCCGCCCGCATGAGCGATGGCTTTCTCGAAGGCCGGGAAATTGAATGTCCTTTGCATCAAGGCCGATTCGATGTTTGCACGGGTAAAGCCTTGTGCACACCCCTGACACAGGACATCAAAACCTACCCCGTAAAAATCGAAAACATGCGCGTGATGCTCAAGCTGGACTAAAACTCTTTGCAGGAGGAAAGCCAAATCCGGAAATCACCCCACCCAACCCAATCACTACCCGTTTTCAAACAAGAGGAGACAAGCAATTATGAGTTACCAAAACTTAGTGAGTGAAGCAGGGCTGACGCAAAAGCACCTGATTCATGGCGACAAAGAACTTTTCCAGCACGAGATGAAGACCATCTTCGCGCGGAACTGGCTTTTTCTGACCCATGACAGTCTGATTCCCTCCCCCGGCGACTATGTCACAGCCAAAATGGGTGTCGATGAAGTCATCGTCTCCCGCCAGAACGATGGCTCGGTGCGAGCCTTTTTGAATGTTTGCCGTCACCGGGGCAAGACACTAGTTCACGCTGAAGCCGGAAATGCGAAAGGCTTTGTGTGCAGTTACCACGGCTGGGGCTTTGGCTCCAACGGCGAACTGCAAAGCGTTCCCTTTGAAAAAGAGTTGTACGGCGATGCGATCAAAAAGAAATGCCTGGGCTTGAAAGAAGTCCCCCGCATCGAAAGCTTTCATGGCTTTATCTATGGCTGTTTTGATGCAGAAGCTCCCCCGCTCATCGATTATCTGGGTGATGCAGCCTGGTACCTGGAACCCATCTTCAAGCACTCTGGTGGCCTGGAACTTGTAGGCCCCCCCGGCAAAGTGGTGATTAAGGCCAACTGGAAGGCTCCTGCGGAAAACTTTGTAGGTGACGCCTACCACGTTGGTTGGACGCACGCATCGTCTTTGCGCACAGGGCAGTCGATATTTACTCCTCTTGCGGGCAACGCTATGCTTCCACCCGGAGGCGCGGGCTTGCAAATGACCAGCAAATACGGCAGCGGCATGGGGGTGTTGTGGGACGCTTATTCCGGCGTTCACAGCGCCGACCTGGTGCCGGACATGATGGCATTCGGCGGCGCAAAACAGGAAAAGCTCGCCAAAGAAATCGGTGATGTTCGGGCGCGGATTTACCGCAGCCATCTGAACTGCACGGTTTTCCCGAACAACAGCATTTTGACCTGCTCCGGCGTTTTCAAGGTCTGGAACCCGATCGACGAGAACACGACCGAAGTTTGGACGTATGCGATCGTGGAAAAAGACATGCCGGAGGAATTGAAAATCCGCTTAGCCGACGCGGTTCAGCGCACGTTCGGACCTGCAGGCTTCTGGGAAAGCGACGACAACGACAACATGGAAACCGAGTCGCAAAATGCCAAGAAATACCAATCCAGCAACAGTGATCTGATTGCCAATTTGGGTTTCGGCAAGGACGTCTACGGCGACGAATGCTATCCGGGCGTCGTTGGCAAATCGGCAATCGGCGAAACCAGCTATCGCGGATTCTACCGTGCCTACCAGGCTCACATCAGCAGCTCCAATTGGGCCGAGTTCGAAAATACCTCCCGAAATTGGCACACCGAACTCACCAAGACGACTGATCGCTAATCCAGGAGCCAACCATGATGATCAATACCCAGGAAGACAAGCTGGTCTCCGCGCACGACGCCGAAGAATTTCATCGTTTCTTCGTCGGGCACGACAGCGATCTGCAGCAAGAAGTCACCACACTCCTGACCCGAGAAGCACATCTGTTGGACATTCAGGCCTACAACGCCTGGCTTGAACACTGCGTTGCCCCCGAGATCAAATACCAAGTGATCTCGCGAGAACTTCGCTCCACTTCCGAGCGTCGATACCAACTGAATGATGCGGTGAACATCTACAACGAGAACTATCAGCAACTGAAAGTTCGAGTTGAGCATCAGCTCGACCCGCAGAATTGGGCCAACAGCCCGAAGATGCGTTTCACTCGCTTCGTCACCAATGTCATGGCAGCCAAGGACACGGGTGCACCGGATCTGCTGCATGTCCGCTCCAACCTCATTCTCCACCGCGCCAGGCGCGGAAACCAGGTTGACGTGTTCTATGCAACGCGAGAAGACAAATGGAAACGTAACGAAGGTGGTGGCATCAAATTGGTCGAACGCTTTGTGGACTACCCTGAGCGCATTCTCCAAACCCACAACCTGATGATCTTCCTGTGAGCCCTGGGGATGCCTGCCTGGATGGCGGGCATTCGTGATTATTTTTAACGGAAATTTATTGACATGAACACACAGCAAGTTGTTGCCATCACTGGCGCCGGCTCGGGCATTGGTTTCGAGTTGGTTCGCTCTTTTAAGGCAGCCGGTTATCGCGTATCTGCACTCGTTCGCAACGAGGAGCAAGAGGCGGGTCTTCGCAGTGAATTCAAAGACGACATTGAGATCGTGGCGGGCGATGTCCGTGATCACGCCACCAATGAGAAGCTGGTTAAACAGACGGTTGCCAAGTTCGGGCGCCTGGATTGCTTCATCGGAAATGCCGGGATATGGGATTACATGCTGAGCATCGATGAGCCTTGGGAGAAATTCTCGGGCAGTTTCGACGAGATATTTGACATCAACGTCAAAAGCTATTTCAGCGGCATCAGCGCGGCCTTGCCGGAGCTCAAAAAGACGAACGGATCGGTGGTGGTGACGGCTTCCGTTTCTTCCTATGCGGTCGGTGCCGGCGGTTCTTGCTACATTGCCAGCAAACATGCGGTGCTGGGCATGGTCAAGGCTTTGGCCTACGAATTGGCTCCGCACATCCGGGTCAATGGCGTTGCGCCAGGTGGCACGGTCACTTCTTTGGCTGGCCCGGCAAGCGCTGGCTTCGACAAAACCAAAATGAAAGACATGCCCGGCATCGATGACATGATCAAAGGCCTGACTCCCCTGGGGTTCGCGGCAAGGCCCGAGGACGTGGTGGCACCGTACCTTTTGCTGGCCTCCCGAGAACAAGGGAAGTTCATCACTGGGACGGTGATCAGCATTGATGGCGGCATGGCGCTCGGCCGCAAGTGAATTTTCAATCAAATCAGATTTTTCAACCCCATTCCCAGGAGACAACCCATGAAGACGAAATTGTTCATCAACGACACCTGGAGCGCTTCGAGTGACAAAAAGTCATTCGATCGCAAGCACCCTGTCAGTGGCGAGGTCGTGACCCAATGCGCGAACGCCACGGTGGACGATGCGGTCAATGCGGCTCGAGCCGCTCAAGAGGCGTTCAAGTCCTGGAAGGCCGTCGGACCCTCGGAGCGGCGGCGCCTTCTTTTGAAGGTGGCAGACGTCATGGAGAGCAAAACGCCCGAGTTCATCGAAGTGATGGCCAAGGAAGTGGGCGCCTCCGCGCTATGGGCGGGGTTCAACGTGCACCTGTCGGCCAATGTGTTCCGGGAAGCCGCCTCACTGGCCACGCAAATACAAGGTGAAACCATTCCGACGGACAAGGCTGACACCCTGTCGATGACGCTGCGTCAACCGGTCGGCCCCATCTTGAGTATCGCGCCATGGAACGGCACCGCCGTGCTCGCGGCGCGGGCCATCGCGTATCCGTTGGTCTGCGGCAATACCGTGGTGTTCAAAGGCTCCGAGTTCAGCCCCGGCACGCACGCGTTGATCGCGAAGTGCGTACAGGAGGCCGGCCTGCCCGCTGGCGTGCTCAATTATCTGAACTCGTCCCCGGACCGCTCGCCCGATATCGCCGATGCGCTGATTTCGTCTAAAGAGATTCGTCGCATCAACTTTACGGGCTCCACTCGCGTGGGGCGCATCATCGCCCAGAAAGCGGCCCAACATCTCAAGCGCTGCTTGCTGGAGTTGGGTGGCAAGTCCCCGCTGATCGTTCTGGACGACGCGGACATCGACGCGGCGGTCAAGGCAGCGGTGTTTGGCAGTTTCCTGTTCCAAGGCCAGATCTGCATGTCCACCGAACGCCTGGTGGTCGACGAGAAGATCGCGGACGAATTTGTCGCGAAGTTCGTCGAGAAAACCAAGAAGTTGAGTGCAGGCGATCCGTGCGTGACCGGGGACTGCGTCATTGGTCCGATGGTGTCGTCCAACTCGGGGGACCGGATCAATGGCCTGTTGAAAGATGCCATCGACAAGGGTGCCAAGGTCGTGTGCGGTGGTATGGCCGAGGGTGCGGTCATGCCCGCCACGATCCTGGACCACGTGACAGCCGACATGCAGATCTACGATGAGGAAACCTTTGGTCCCATCACTGTGGTTGTTCGTTGCAAGGGCGAAGCCGATGCCATCCGTATTGCCAATGACAGCGTCTATGGCCTGTCATCGGGCGTGTTTGGCCGGGACGTGAACCGGGCCCTGCGCGTGGGCATGGCGATCGAATACGGCTCGGTCCATATCAACGGGTCCACCGTACAGACCGAGGCGCAGGCGCCTTATGGCGGCACAAAGGCCACCGGTTATGGTCGCTTCGACGGACGCGCGGTGATTGACGAGTTCACGGAGATCAAATGGCTGACCATTGAACCGTTCGAGCAGCAGTATCCCTTCTAAGCCGAAGCAACAAAGGAGTTAAACCATGAACAAGCCGGCAGCAGTCATTGAATTGGGGTACATGGGCATTTCGGTCAAGGATCCTGCAGCGTGGAAATCCTTTGCCGCGAACATGCTGGGACTTCAAGTCCTCGATGAGGGTGACAAGGATCGCTTCTATCTGCGAATGGACAATTGGCACCATCGGATCGTGGTTCATCACAACGGTCAAGATGACCTTGAATACCTGGGCTGGCGTGTCGCCGGTCAACCGGAATTCGAGGCATTAGGTCAAAAGCTCGTGGACGCAGGCTACAAAGTCCGCGTGTGCGACAAAGCCGAAGCACAAGAACGGATGGTGCTGGGCCTGATGAAGACAGAAGATCCGGGGGGCAACCCGACCGAGATTTTCTGGGGACCCCGGATTGACCTGAACAACCCCTTCCATCCCGGTCGTCCCTTGCACGGGAAATTTCTAACCGGTGATCAGGGCCTGGGCCACTGCATCGTGCGTCAGAACGATGTTGAAGCGGCACGTAAGTTCTATAGCTTGCTGGGATTTCGTGGAGATGTCGAGTACCGCCTTCCTTTGCCCAACGGCATGACGGCTGAGTTGACGTTCATGCATTGCAATGCTCGCGATCATTCCATCGCTTTCGGTGCAATGCCTGCGGCCAAGCGCCTCAATCATCTGATGATTGAATACACTCATATCGAAGATTTGGGTTGCACACACCAGCTTTTCACGAAGGAAAAGATTGACATTGCCTTGCAATTGGGCATCCATTCCAACGACAAGGCGCTGACGTTCTATGGTGCAACACCTTCCGGCTGGCTGATCGAACCTGGGTGGCGAGGGGCTCCCTCCATGGCCGAATCGGAATATTACGTCGGCGACATCTTCGGCCATGCTATCGAGGCCACAGGATATGGTTTGGACGTCAAGCTGAGCTAACCATGCAATAGATGCGCAATCGGTCGCATCTGTTTTCCCCATTCAGTTCCATATAAACAAAAGGAGACAATGATGATCAAAGAAGCCATTTCCCTCGCAGGACTTGGGATGCTGATGCTCAGCACCGCATATGCCAAGGATTCCCGTTGGTCATATCGCATCGGCGCCACCAACGTAGCCTTCGATGCGAGCGCCAAAGTTTCGATTGACGGAACAAGGGTGCCGGGTGGAAGCGCTGACGCCAGTGACAACAACGCTTTGACATTTGACTTCGGTTACATCATTAACGATAACTGGAACGCGCGATTAATTGTTGGCATTCCACCCACCACAAAAGTGACGGGCGCAGGCACGCTGCCTCCGATTTTGCTGGGCCGTGTCCAATATGCTCCTACAGTTTTGTCGGCGACCTACAACCTGCCACAGATGGGATTGGTTCGCCCGTACGTGGGGGCGGGGATCAACTACACTCGAATTCTGAAAAGCAAAGATGCCAATCTGACCTCATTCGATGCAGATCATGCGTGGGCACCTGTGCTCCACATCGGCGCGGAAGCCGACATCAACCGCGACTGGTTTGTCAGCTTTGATCTCCGCAAACTTTATTTGAAAACAGATGCATCTGGGTTTCTTGGCCCGCAAGTCGCCACGGCCCGCGTAACATTGAATCCGTTGTTGACCTCGATTGCGATTGGTCGGAGATTTTGATCGGCCCACTTTGATTCCCAAGTTCTATTTACACCACCATTTTTAAAGGATATTTGAATGACAAGAAAGACCAGCAAAGCGACGCGCCTGACTGCAGAGGATATTCAAGGCGCATGGGTCATTATGCCGACCCCCTCCACTCCGGATGCTTCGGACTGGCGCAGCACGCACACGGTTGATCTCGACGAGACGGCCCGGATCGTCGAGGAGTTGATAGCGGCCGGGGTCAATGGCATTCTAAGCCACGGCACTTTTGGTGAATGCGCGACGCTGACGTGGGAGGAGAAGCGGGATTTTGTTTCAACGGTCGTCGAAACCGCCCGTGGTCGAGTGCCCTACTTCTGCGGCACAACAGCCTTGAATACCCGTGAAGTTATACGCCAGACCCGCGAAGTGATGGACATTGGTGCCCAAGGAACCATGCTCGGCGTGCCGATGTGGGTGAAGATGGATCTGCCCACCGCCGTGCAGTTTTATCGCGATGTGGCGGAAGCGGTGCCAGATGCTGCCATCGCTGTTTATGCCAACCCGGAGGCTTTCAAATTTGATTTTCCTCGCCCGTTTTGGGCCGAAATGTCCAAAATCCCGCAAGTTGTTACAGCCAAGTACTTGGGCATCGGAATGCTGGACTTGGATCTGAAATTGGCTCCAAATATTCGCTTCCTTCCGCATGAGGATGACTATTACGCTGCGGCCCGAATCAATCCTGAGCGCATGACCGCCTTCTGGTCCAGCGGCTCCATGTGCGGTCCAGCGACTGCCCTCATGCTTCGTGATGCGGTGACACAGGCCAAGACGACCGGTGACTGGACCAAGGCCAAGGCCATTTCAGATGACATGCGCGCTGCCGACGCCACACTGTTTCCACGCGGCGATTTCTCGGAATTCTCGAAATACAACATTGGTCTCGAAAAAGCACGAATGGACGAGGCGGGTTGGCTCAAAGCGGGGCCGTGCCGGCCACCCTATACGCTGGTACCAGATGAATACCTTGCAGGTGCTCGAAAATCAGGCAACGCCTGGGCCGCACTGCATACCAAGTACGCCGAGGAATTGAAGAAAACCAAAACGGCAACCGGCTCGAAAAAGAAGTGAGGCGAGGCCAGGTCCTGAGTCAGATATCTCCGATCAGCACAACCTGCTGATCTGGAGGTTTTCTGGATTAGTGCAGTCGGCGAGTTAAAAATATGCCAGTACAGAGTGGAAGCGCCACAAGCGCAGGGTGCACCGATCGCCCTGAAGCAATCTCACACTATTGCCATCTTCTCTTTGTTGGGAGTGCATGATCGTGATGGTCGATTTTTATTTCGATTTTTTGAGCCCATTTTCGTATCTGGCCAACCACCGTTTGTCGGTGCTCGCCGGGCGTTATGGATTCTCCATCCAGTATCACGCCATTGATTTGGCGCGAGCAAAAACGGCCATTGGCAACATCGGGCCATCCAATCGGGACCTCAAGGTCAAGCTTGACTACTTAAAGGTGGATTTGCAGCGATGGGCCGATCTCTATAGGATTCCGTTGGTTTTCCCCCCTAACTTCAACAGCCGCCGGGTGAATGCCGGACTGTATTACCCGGCAGCCAGGGAGCGAGCCGCTGAATATGTTCGCCTTGTTTTCGATTCGGCTTGGGGGAAAGGGTGGGCACTGGATGCTGATAGCTTGCTGGCTGAGGTATGCGACAAGCTAAACTGGGATCTCGGTGAATTTGAAGATTTTTTGAACAGCGAAAATGCCGCCAAGGCATACGACGAAGAGACGCAGGCGGCCATTGACCGAAAGGTTTTCGGGGTTCCCACCGTGTTTTGGGATGATCAAATGTGGTGGGGAAATGACCGCCTTTTCATGCTTGAGAGCAGGTTGCAAAAGGAAACGCAACCATAAATTCTCAGTGCATCGATTTTTCTGATTTTTCAACCACGCCTTGATTTTAAGGAGTCTCATGAAGCTTTATTACAGCCCCGGCGCATGTTCATTGTCGCCTCACATCATCCTTCGTGAAGGTGGATTTGACTTTCAGCTAGAAAAGGTTGATCTCGGCACCAAGGTGACTGAGACTGGTGTTGATTACAAGACCGTCAATCCCGTGGGCAGTGTCCCCGCTTTGCAAATGGATGATGGGCAGGTGCTCACCGAAGGGCCGGCCATCGTTCAATACCTCGCTGACCGTGTGCCAGAAAAATGCCTGGCACCGGCAGCTGGCTCGCTGGAGCGTTACCGACTGATGGAATGGCTGAATTTCATCTCCACCGAATTGCATAAAAGCTTCGGAGCGCTGTTCAGCCCGGTGTTTCCACAGGATGCCAAGCCAGTCATCAAGGCCCAATTGGAAAGCCGTCTTGCCCATACCGAGCAGATGCTCGGTGACAAGGTTTGGGCCATGGGGAACGACTTTTCCGTGGTGGACGCCTACTTGTTTACTGTGCTTGGCTGGGGGGCTTACGTGAATGTGGACCTTTCGCCTTGGCCCGGCCTGCAAGGCTACCTCAACCGCGTGGCTGAACGTCCAGCAGTCCGGGCCACATTGTCGGCTGAAGGTTTGATCTGATTTTTTTAGAGAAATAAATAAAGCATGGCCAGCCTCCATGAGCGGCCAGCCATGCCGCGGGGCAGCCGTGGGCAGCGGCCTCGATCAAATTTCGATGCACACAGATTACGAGCCCCTTTTTCCGACTGCGGTCGGATTCAGAAATTGCCGATACTTGCTTTGGTCTGATCGAAGCGTGAGGGATATCGGCTTCCCCTATCCACATGCTTGATGAAGAGGAGCGTATCACCATGAGTCACGAACTTGGCCGACTGGAAGACCTGCCGCAGGACTACCGAGACGAACTCAAACAACTTAACCTGGTGCCGCTATGGCCCAGCCTACGCGCGGTGCTGCCGCCCAATGTCCCGACCCGCCAGACGCAGCCGACTTACTGGTCCTACCAGACGCTCAAGCCGCTGCTGCTCAAGGCCGGTGAGCTGACCCCCATTGAGAAGGCCGAGCGCCGCGTGCTGGTGCTGGCCAACCCCGGCCACGGCCTGGAGAAGATGCAAGCCAGCGCCGCCATATACCTGGGCATGCAGTTGCTGCTGCCCGGCGAGTGGGCGCCCAGCCACCGCCACACCCCCAACGCGGTGCGCATGATCGTGGAGGGCGAGGGCGCCTACACCACCGTGGATGGCGAGAAGTGCCCCATGAGCCGGGGTGACCTCATCCTCACGCCCACCGGCCTGTGGCACGAGCACGGCCACGACGGCAACGAGCCCGTGGTGTGGCTCGATGTGCTGGACCTGCCGCTGGTGTACTACATGGAGGCCAGCTACCACATCGACGGCGAGCGCCAGCAGGTCGACCCCGGCCGGGGCGACTGCGCCTGGACCCGTGCGGGCGTGGTGCCAACCCCCGTGTTCCAGCGCAGCGACAAGCGCTATCCTCTCTTGCGCTACCCTTGGGCCGACACCCGTGCCGCCCTGCTGTCGCTGGCGGCCGACCAGCCTGAGCAGGAATGCGTGCAGGTCACCTACGTCAACCCCGAAACGGGTGACGACGCCGAGAACATCCTGGGCTTCTACGCCCTGATGCTCAAGCCCGGCCAGACCCTGCGCCTGCCCGTGCGTTCGCCCGCCGTGGTGTTCCACCAGATCGAAGGCCGCAGCGAGGCGCGCATCGCCGAGTCCACCTTCGCCCTGAGGGAAGCCGATACCTGCTGCGCCCCCGGCTACACCGAGGTGACGCTGAAAAACCTCTCAGCCGACCAGCCGTCCTTCATCTTCATGGCCGACGAATCGCCCCTGCACCGCAAGCTGGGCGTCTTTGAAAACCGCGGCTGAGCCGCCGCGAAGCACCACACAACAGGAAAGCAAGTGAGCAACTACCTCTGGAACCCGCCTCCCGTCCAGTCTCTGCCCGTTCGTGGCAAGACCGAGCGCTTCCCCATCAACCGCATCTTCTGCGTCGGCCGCAACTACCACGCCCACGCGGTGGAAATGGGCCGTCCGGTCGACAAAAGCGTCGAACAAGCGTTCTACTTCACCAAATCGCCACAAACCCTGGTGGAAAGTGGTGCGACCGTGGCCTACCCGCCGCGCACCAGCAACTACCACTACGAGATGGAGCTGGTGCTGGCGATCGGCAAGCCCGGCTTCCGCGTCAGCGAAGACCAGGCGCACGAGTTGATTTACGGCTACGCCGCCGGCCTGGACATGACCCGGCGCGACCTGCAACTGGTGGCACGCGACAAGGGCCGCCCCTGGGACACCGGCAAGGACATCGAGGAAGGCTCGGTCTGCTCCGAGATCGTGCCGATGCAAGGCGTGGTGGTGGAGCAGGGCGCGATCGCCCTGGAAGTCAACGGCCAGACCAAACAGTCGTCCAACGTGGACAAGCTGATCTGGAACGTCCGCGAGATCATTGCCGACCTCTCCACCTACTACCACTTGCAACCCGGCGACCTGATTTACACCGGCACGCCCGAAGGCGTGGGCGCCGTGGTGGCGGGTGACAAGATCATCGGCCGTGTGGAAGGCATTGCCGAGATCAGCCTGACCGTCGGCCCGGCCGAGTGAGCCTGCACGCGATGAAGCTGTACAACTTCTGGCGCAGCGGCACGTCACACCGGCTGCGCATCGCGCTCAACCTCAAGGGCGTGCCCTACGAGTACCTGGCCGTGCACCTGGGCAAGGAAGAGCACCTAAAGGACGCCTTCAAGGCGCTGAACCCACAGCAGTTGGTGCCCGCGCTGGACACGGGCGCGCAAGTGCTGATCCAGTCGCCGGCCATCATCGAATGGCTGGAGGAACAGTACCCCACGCCCGCGCTGCTGCCGGCCGACGCCGACGGCCGCCAACGGGTGCGCGCGCTGGCCGCCATCGTGGGCTGCGACATCCACCCCATCAACAACCGCCGCATTCTGGAGTACCTGCGCAAGACGTTCGGCGCCGACGAGGCCGCCATCAACGCCTGGTGTGGCACCTGGATCAGCGCCGGTTTCGATGCCTACGAAGCACTGCTGGCGGTCGACCCGAAGCGCGGCCGCTACAGCTTTGGCGACACACCCACGCTGGCCGACTGCTACCTGGTGCCGCAGGTGGAAAGCGCCCGCCGCTTCCAGGTGGACCTGACGCCCTACCCCCTGATCCGCGCAGTGGACGCGGCCTGCGGCGAGTTGGACGCATTTCGGCGCGCCGCGCCAGCTGCTCAACCTGATTCGGCTTGACGAAAAATACGCCGCCTTCGCCCTAATAAACAGTTCGTAGCCCTGCCCAGTGACAAGTATCAATGAGCAATAGTGAAAATGTAAGGGGAAAGATTATGAAACATATTCTGACCCGACGAGCAGCCCTGAGCACTTTGGGCTCCCTTGGAATCGGGGGCCTTCCGGGCATGAGCTTGGCGCAATCCGGCCCTGGCGTGGCCACGATCGTGATTGGACTCGCCGCAGGCGGAGCGACCGATATGGCTGCCCGCCGGTTGTCTGAGGGAATGCGCGGTGCCTATGCTTCCAGTGTGCTCGTCGACAACCGCACGGGGGCGGGTGGTCGAATTGCGATCCAGCATGTTAAGGCCGCGGCACCAAACGGCGCGACACTTCTGCTGACGCCTGCATCCATGATGACGCTATACCCTCACACGTACAAAGATCTGGGATATGACCCGGTCAAGGACTTTGTGCCGGTCGGTATGGTTTCGACAAGCGAGGTTGGGTTTGCGATCGGGCCCGCTGTCCCGGAATCGGTTGGTAGCCTCAACGACTACTTGGCCTGGATCAAGAGTAACCCTGATTCTGCCACGTTTGGCCATGGTGCCACCGGCTCTGGACCGCATTTCTTGGGCGAGCTGCTCGGGCGGCTTTTGGGCGTGAAAATGGTGCAGACAGGCTTCCGCGGTTCCCAGCCTGCGATTGTGGACCTGTTGGGGGGGCACATCCCGGCGGTGGCCGCGCCCTTGGGTGAGTTCCTCCCTCACATGAAGACCGGCAAGATCCGGGTGCTGGGCGTGACTGGCGCCAACCGCTCTCGTTTCCTGACCAACGTCCCGACCTTCAAGGAGCTCCACATCGCCTTGAGTGAGATGACCGAGTGGTTCGGGGTATTCATGCCCGCAGGCACGCCCGCGCAAGCGGTCCAGCAAGCCAGCGCTGCCATGAAGTCGGCTGTTGCAAACCCGGAACTGGTCAAGGCCTACGCCATGATGGGCATGGAGGCTGGTTGGAGTTCGCCTGAAGGCTTGTCCGATCGATTGAAAAACGACATCAAACGCTGGCAAGCAGTCGCTGAGAAAATTGGTTTTACCGCGCAGTCTTGAGCAGAGGGGGGGCACCATGATCAAACGCCGTGAGTGGATGAAAGCCGCGGGATTTGCCACCTTATCGCTCGGCACTGTAAGAAGCGTCAAAGCCCAACCGGTACCAAAATTACTCAAGATCATCAACGGCTTCCCACCCGGAGGAGTCGTCGATGCGGTTGCACGCCGGGTGGCAGAAGGATTGGCGGTGACGGAACCCGGGGTTAACGTGATCGTTGACAACCGTGTCGGAGCGGGTGGGCGGATAGCTGTGTCCGCCGTCAAGGCAGCCGTCGACGATGGCAGCACCTTGTTGTTCACACCAGACGCCGTGCTGTCCTTGTACCCTTTCGTCTACAGCAAGTTGGACTACGATCCGTTCGCGGATCTGGCTCCCGTAGCCACCGTAGCCACTACGACTGACGCCCTTGCGCTGGGTCCCTTGGTACCGCCTTCCGTGCGTGGGCTCCGGGATTTCCTGGCCTGGGCCAAGGAGCACCCTGAACACGCAAGTTTCGGATCTCCCGGTACCGGTACACCATTGCATCTCTTGGGGGCGCTGGTAGCCAAGGAGGCTGGCGTCTATCTCAGGCACGTGGCTTATCGTGGCGCCGCGCCTGGAGTTACCGATCTGATCGGTGGGCAGATTGCATGCATGGCTGCGCCTACGGGGACGTTCTTGTCTTTCCAAAAGGCGGGGAAATTGCGCATCATCGCAACCTCTGGGCCGCAGCGAACACCCTTCACGCCCGACACTCCCACATTTGCAGAGCAAAAGTTCGGTGCAGACTACCCCGCTGGCGATCAGTGGCTCGGCTTTTTTGCTCCATCAGGCGTTTCGCCCCAAACCGTTTCACGCCTTCATCAAATGGTTGCCGAAGCCGTCAATCGCAAGGCGGTTGCGGAGGCTCTTGCCTCCCTGGGCTTGGTAGCACACAGCTTAACGCCGCAGGCCATGGCGTCCAGCCTGCGAAAACAACATGAAAAGTGGTGGGAAGTTGTCAGACGCGTGGGCTTCACCGCCGAGTCTTGAGATGCCATTAACCTCTCGTTTCATCCGCCCACTTTCGCGGCACGCAGTGCTTCGATCTGCTCCTCCAGCGGGCCCCAAACGGGCGAACTCGACATTGCCGCAGTGCTTGCACGCATCGAGCACCGCCGCACGCTTGTCCGTCAGGACCTGGGCTTCCCAGCGCTCGTTGAAATTGCCGACCTTCTGGGCACCTGGCGCAGTTGAATCGGGCTAACTGTCATGACCCTGGCGGGTCACCCTGGATGATGGAAGACACTGTGGGCGTGCAGGCCAGCACGGGTAGAGGTCGGTCAATTCTTTGATGGCACTCGACCGCGATCGCTAACTTGCCCCGTTGCCGACCACTCCTACCCAGTCGGCCCTGAACAACTCGTTTTAGCCGCGAGCCAGCGCGGAGCGGCGCGAAGTCAAGGCGGTGAGCGGCGATGTTGACGTGGGTGCCGGCAAGGCCAGCGTGGCGGTCATGGCGATCAGTCCGAGCAAGGCGCAATAAAGCACCCGCAGGTGCCGCAGGATCATCCGCAAGTTGTGCCCGGCGCCGCACAGCAGAGCGTGCAGCGCGTCGCCACCCGCGCCCTTGAGCCAGTTCTTGCCCAGTAGGCCGTCGGCCTTCATGTGTCCGATCATGGGCTCGACCACCTGACGCCGCTTGAGCAGCTTCTTCAGCCGCTTGGGCAACTTGCGCGTATGACTGATCAGCAGTCGCGCCCAACACGCGGGCTCGACACCGCGGTAGCCACGGTCGGCCAGCGCGATCTTGGGTGTGTGGCCGGTGAGGATCTCGACCAGCTCGAGCTGGCTGTCCACCGTGTGGCCGTCATACGGGTTGCCGGGCATGGAGCGCATGCCCACCACCAGGCCCTCTTTGGCCGTCACTGCGATGGACACTTTCACGCCGAACTCGTAGGGCGTTCTGGCTTTGCCCTTGGCGATGCACTCTGCCTCGGGCGCGTGCAGCGCATACAGGGGTCTCCTCGTTTTCAGTGCAATAAGTGACGGTACGCAAAGCTAGCACTGGCGCGGGGGTGGTC
>NZ_JARGEN010000060.1 GCF_029211125.1 Curvibacter soli | reverse complement strand
ACCACCTCCGCGCCAGTGCTAGCTTTTCGTACCGTCACTTATTGCACTGAAAACGAGGAGACCCCGACGAACGTTGCGCAGGTTCGCCAGCTCAGTCCGTTCCGCTATCCGGGCGGCAAGACGTGGCTTGTCCCAGAGGTGCGCAAGTGGCTGACGGCATCCAAGATCACGCCATCGGTGTTTGTGGAACCCTTCGCGGGTGGAGCAATGGCGGGCCTGTCGGCCGCCGCTGAGGGTTTGGCCGAACACGTCTTTCTGGGCGAACTGGACGACGATGTGGCCGCTGTCTGGCAAACCATCTTCCACGGCAAGCCCGCTGACGTGAAGTGGCTTTGCAAGCAGATCATCGACTTCGATGTGAACCTTGAGAACGTCCGGGAGATCCTCGACGGCAACCCCAAGAGCATTCGCGGCCGGGCCTTCCGAACCATCGTCAAAAACCGGATGCAGCGCGGCGGCATCATGGCCGCAGGCGCTGGCCTCGTTAAGACCGGAGAGGCCGGGCGCGGCCTCAATTCGCGCTGGTATCCCGAAACGCTGGCCCGTCGCATCGAAGCCTTGCAGGCCATGCGCGATCGGATCACCTTCGAGCAGGCCGACGCCTTCGAGGTGGTGCAGCGCTACGCTGATGATGCCAATGCGTTCTTCTTCGTTGATCCGCCGTACACCGCAGGCGGCAAGAAGGCCGGGGCACGGCTCTACACCCACAACGAAATCGACCATGAAGGGCTGTTCGCGCTCATGGCCTCGGTGCGTGGTTCAGTGATGCTGACCTATGACGACGCGCCCGAAGTGCGCTCGATGGCAGAGCGTCACGGCTTCCGCGTTGAGCCGGTGCCGATGAAGAACACCCACCATGAAGTCATCCGCGAGCTGTTGATCTTGAAGCCCTAGTTGTAGCGAATGGTGTGCAGTCGCGCCGAGCGATGTTCAGTCTGATTCAGCGATGGAAATCACACCAGGTCTGCCGAAGATCCACCCGCGCCCTGTGGGCGGCTTGTGGACAAATCGGCTCACCGTGACACTTGGGGGGCGTTCATTGACACTTGGGGGGCAGAGTACCCCGGCGCACTGCAGACACTTGAGGGGCAAACGTCGGTTTTCAGCCTGGCCAGGCGTGGCCAAGTGCCTGCAAGCGCTCGCCGCGGTCAAGTTATGCACAGGAACTGTGCATAAGCCTGTGGAAAAGCCCGATTTCTATAGACACTTGAGGGGCGCAACCCTAGACACTTGGGGGGCGGCTTCGTTGACACTTGTGGGGCCAACTACAGACATTTGAGGGGCGCACCCTAGACACTTGAGGGGCAGCGGTTTTGCTTTTTTCTTGGCGTATCAACGACTTACGGCATGTTTTCCGATGCGCTAACCGCTTTATAACCACTTTTTAAACCAAATTTTATAAACCGTAGTTATTAACCTGCGTGCTTAAAAAGCACGCGCCGAAGGGGGGAGACCCCCCTTCTCGATCCCACCCGGCCGCAAGCGGCCTCCCATCCCCCCAGGGGCTGCGCCCCTCGGCCTTCGGCCTCACCTGCATTCGAGCTGCGCCTAACGGCGCAGAGGGCTACCAAACAGGCGCAAGCGCCTGCAACAGCCCTAATTTCGTCTCTGGGTCGCTGCGCTATGCCCAAAGGGGCTGCGCCCCTCTGGACTCCTGCAACTCTCCATGCAGCTCAACCATCGCGGCCACAATGGAAGGACCGCGCAGCGCAACGGCCGCAAGGTTTTACTCCAAGGGGAAAAGGGCCGGCGACCGTTAGCCGGATTGCTGGGAGAAGTGGCCCCTCAAGTGTCAAAGAAACGCGGGTACGGGTTGACGGAGTAGGGCATTTTGCCCTATAATTGATGGCAAGGCCGGGCGCTTCGCCCAGGTCAACAACCGGAGCATTTCCGATGAGCAAGACTTTGAAAGTGGCCGCCTTTCGTGCCGAAGCCGATCACCTGTTTCGACTGGCGAACGTCGATTACCACGCCTGCGTCGGTGCCCACGAGCTGGACAACTGGCGAGCCGTCGCCGGCCGCGTGCTGGCCGAGGTCGAGCACTGCGAATGCAAGCGCGCCACGCCCTACGACCTGGAGCAGTTCCGCAAGGCTGTCGAGGCCGTGAAGGAACGCATCACTCAGGCCGTCGAGCGCGGCCAAGCCAAAGCGGCCAACGATTCCCGCTTTAGCGGCTAAAAAGTTTAGCTAAATTGCTGTAAATTAGGGCATTTTGCCCTATAATTCATTTTGAAGGCCGGGCATTTCGCCCAGGTCAACAACCGGAGAACTCCGATGAACGACACCCAAGCAAACCAACCCGTCACCGCGTCCCTGGTCGCCAGTAATCGCCGGCTTACCTTCCTACCTACTTACTTCGGACCGCGCCTGATGATGCGCGGCGAATCGCTGGTGTATGCCTGGCTGCGCCGGCTCAGTGAAGACTACAACGGCGGGTTCTGGAACTACTACGAACTGAGCAACGGCGGGTTCTATCTCGCGCCCGAGCTGACTGGCCGGCTGTGCCTGGAGGTCGACGGGAACGGGTACAGCGGCGAGCTGTCGGCCGATGCGGCCGGCATCGTCGCAACCCTGTTCACCTTGGGCCAGCTTGCCGCTGACAACCAGGGCACGGACGTGGCGGATGTGCTGATCGACCGCTACCACTTCCTGCGCGACTTCGCACGCGACCACGCCGAGGCCGCAGAAATCTTTCGAGCGATCGACTAAAGGGGGCCGGCTCCAGCCGAAAGGCTGGGGCCACCTGGAGCGCGATCATGGATCATGAAGACAGAACCGACCGGCGCAATGCGGCCATCGAGCCCGGCCGCCTTCTCGCGGATGGGGACGTGGGCGCAGCCGAGCGCTGCCATGCGTGCGGCGAGCTGCTGCACCCCTACCCCGAGCCCGAATACTGGATGCAATACCCCCTGCCGGGCTGCTGCGTGGTGGACGGCCTGCGTTTCTGCGACGACGACCGAAAACCGGAGTGCATCGACTCGCACCTGGTCAAGCATCCGACGCCGGCAGCGCCGGCCGCCGTGAAGACCAAGAGGCGCGCCAAGAAGGCCGGGGGCGTCGAGGAGCGACTACGCGAGCGCGACGAGGCGGCGGCGGACCTGGCGGCCGAGCTGCCCGAAGAGCGGGCCGGCCTGCTGGCGGTCGCGGCCGAGGCCGTGGCCGCTTGTCACGCGGCCGTGCTGGCCAGCGACGGCGCTGCCGCCGAAGCAGCCGCGAATCGTTACGACGCGAGCATTTGGAAGCTCAACGGCGGCACGTACCAAGGCTGCAAGGATGGCGCGAACCCCGAGGCGGCCGGCACGTTGATCGAGCTACATTGCAGCGCCGCGCCTGGCGTGGTGCCGATGTGGGGCCAGTCGGGGGAATTCCTGATGGAGTCGGCCGGCGTGCGCTGCCTGGTGGAAGTCGGTGATGGCTTTGGTTCGCTGCTGGATCGGCATTTCGCGTTCCATGTCGTTGACCTGGACGGGCCATTTATCTCAGAGACGGGCTACCGTTCGCATTTCGAGACGGCACAGGGCGGGATGACCGTTGACCAGGTGGCCGCCGCCGTGTTCGCCGGCTATCTCAAAGCGCATCGTCGCTACCTGACAGCCGAAGCGCAAAACAGGCATGCCGCCAAGCCGGTGCGCCCCTGGCTGGCTGGCATGGCGCAACCGCCCAGGCGGGCGCGGGCCATCGAGCCGGTGGGAGCCGATGACCTGGCCGAACCACTGCCGTCCGGGTTCGTGCTGGTGGATGCCGTCCTGACCAAGCACCAGGCATTCATCGTCAAGAAGTGGGCCGAAGCTGCGCGCCTGAAAGTCAAGGCGGCCAGGGGGGCCGCCAAGGCCGTGCCGGCCCGGATCGACGCCAAGGAAGAAGACGTAGCGCCCTCCCCTGCTGCCGAGAGCGACGACTACTACTACGAGGAACCCCCGGCGACAGAGGCGTTTTTCAAGGGCGTTCGGTGCCAGATCAAGAGCGTCCACCATCCTGTTTTCGCCAAGGACATAGGCAAAAAAGTGGTCGTGACCAGAGTTGCCGCAGACACCCGCCAGGTGTTCGCGCATGAGGATCGACCCGTAACGTACAAAATCAACCGGAATGGGCGGCGCGTGGTGGATTTAGACCCGCGCTGTATTGAGTCGATTTACAGCATGGATGCCTTGCGCATCCTATGACCAGGAGCAATGCAATGTCAGAGGCAAATATCAGGCTTGAATGCCTGCGGCCCGCAAACGACGGCTGGGAGCAGCCGACCGGCGAAGAGGTGCGCGAGGCGCTGAAAGCGGCGGGCTTCACGGGAGGCCAAGCCGCGAAAGCCCTCGGGCTGGGGGCAAAGGGCGATAGAACCGTACGCCGCTGGATCGGCGGGGATTCGGCCATCCCCTATGCCGCATGGGCCTTGCTGTGCGACTTCGGCAATTTGGGCCAAATCTGGAAGAAGGACTAGGGCCTGTTAACACAAACCGCGAAGACCATCAGCCACCAGCACAAAGCTGAGGAAGCCCAGGTACATTGCATCGAGAGCGGATCCGCCAATCTTCTTACCCATTCAATGGATCGACCATGACATCCTCCAATCCACGCCAGAAACGCAAGCTGCCAGACTTCCTCACCGAGGGGCCGTTCATTCGGACGTTCATACCCAAGGCCAATGCAGAGCAGTTCATTGCGAACTACATCGGCCAGATGGGCGGCGAAGTGCAGTACGATTTCTTGTTCGAGAAAATCGATTCCCGCATCATCGCAATCAAATCTCCTCACGGAAGCGTTTCCGTGCTGTTTACTGACGATTACGATGCCCTGCCCGACTACACCAAGAACACGCGCGCCATGTACTACGGCGACATTCGCGGCGCGTTGGACGCCGCCCGCAGCGCGGGCCTGAAGATTCTTCAGGAATTCACCAAGACCCCTGGTGGCGCGCAAGGGCGTATCGAAATGGCACCGGGTTACAACATCGAAGTCATCGAAGTGGCTCCGGAATTGTTGAGGCCCTGACAATCCCAGATTCCGCAGCGAAGCTGCCGATCTATTCCCCCGCCTTCAGGGCAGGGGCGAAAGCGGCAAGCGATTCCATTCATCCTGCTGCGCCAGGGGAACACGATAGTGAGCAACGAAGCATTTCACTGCAGCGCGTACGTGTCGCGTGCGGGCTTCGACGGACATCGGGCGATGGGCGTTCGGCAAACAGCGCAACGTCGGATCCCCAATCACAAGCGAGAAGAAGTGGTCGGAGGCCAGCCTGGGATCGATGATGTGCAAGGATTGGCACCGGTGGGCATCGCGCAAGACCTCTTCCATTGCCTTCCGATAAGGCTCGACAATTTTCTGCCAAAACTGCGCTCCAAGGCGCGGTGCGTGGTCGATCGGCAGCAGGAGCATGCGATAGATACCGAGTGTCGATCGGTGCAACGCCAGTTTCAGCAGTCGTGAGGCGATCACCAGCAAATCGTCAAGGACATCCTTGCCGGAGCAGCGCATGATGTCTTGCGGGCGAGGCATTCTTCTTTCGAGCTCTTCCAGTGCGGCCGCAAAAAGCCGCTCTTTGCTGTCAAACTTTGCGTATATCGTCGCTTTGGTGGTATGCGCACAAGCAGCGATGGTCTCCATGCTCGTGCCAAAGTAGCCGCGGTGCGAAAAGCTGCTACAGGCTGCTTCAAGAATGACCTGGGCCTTTGCCGGATCCGGCTGGCGACCTCTCTTTTTCATTGCTCGTGCCCCTAAACTATGCATAGCGTCACGTTCGTGACTGTCTATCGCCATCACGACTGCGGGCAGGACGACAGGTCAGAAGCAGGGCGTCAGCTGCAGTCCATGGCGCGCTCAGTCCTCCAGCACAAACCGAATCACGCGCTCAAGCAATTGCTGATTCACCATCGTGCTGAGCTGAGGGTTGCGTAGCGTGCGGGCGGACAGACCCTCCAGCAGCGCACCAACGATCTCGCATCGTGCTTCGATATCGGATGCCCTGTTGCCGAGCAGATCCCGAAAGGCATGGCGCACTTCGACATCGTTCTCTTGAATGAGATGCGCGACTTCCGAATTGCGGCTCGCTTCGGCAAGGATCTCCATTGTCAACGCCGCGCGCCCAGGATCCATGTAACGCGGAACGCTGCGGGGCAATTCCTTGACGATCGCCGTGACGGCATCCGATCCTTGTGACGAGCTTCTGACGTCTTCGATGAGCTGCGCCAGTTCGGTGTGCTCGCGCGCCACGATGCCGGCGATGATCCCATCCTTGCCGCCGAAGAAATGGTGAATATGGCCCGCGCTCATCCCCGCAGCGGCCGAGATCTGCGACATGCTGGTGCGGTGAAAGCCTTCGCGCCGGACGCATTCGGCTGCAGCGGTGATCACCTGCTCCTTGCGTCGCTTGGCGATGGGCGTCTCGCTGGATTGCTTCGTGCTCTTCATTCTAATTTCTCATAAGTACGGAACCTGCCGTTCAGACCGGAGCAATTGAAGCCGCCGGCACACATGCGCTTCCATCCCATCTAGTGTACACTTCCGCTGGGTGGGCCGAGCGACCTAATTTCAGGTAAAGGCCCCGCCAGTCCGTGTCACTTAACTTTCGACCCCTGGGCCGAGCGTGCGCTGCAAGCACAAGTTAGGTGGGCCATGCCACCTAGATAATGCGTATTGTCCCTATGATCAAGAACAGAAGAACTTCTTCGGCCGTGCGTGTCGCAGTGCTTGTCACCCTGTCAGCGGGTTTGGCGGCTTGCGGTAAGGAAGACGCCTCCCAGCAGCAGGCTTCGGCTCCCGAAGTGGGTGTCATCGAACTGGCACCTCAGCCACTGGTGCTTACCACCGAGCTACCGGGCCGCACCACGGCCTACCTGGTTTCGGAAGTGCGTCCTCAAGTGACCGGAATCCTGCTCGAACGCCAGTTCCAGGAAGGCAGCGAGGTCAAGGCCGGCCAGGTGCTGTACCAGATCAATCCAGCCCCGTTCCGCGCCACGCTCTCGCGTGCCCAAGCCAGCCTGGATTCCGCCAAGCTCCTCGCCGACCGTTATGACCGTCTGATCGAGACCCGGGCGATCAGTCAGCAAGAGCGCGACGACGCCCGATCGCAATACCTGCAAGCGCGCGCAGCGGTCGAGAGCGCGCGTATCGATCTGGACTTCACCCGCATCACCGCACCGATTTCCGGGCGCATTGGCCGCTCGTCGGTGACCCAGGGCGCGCTCGTGACGGCCAATCAGGCCGACGCCTTGGCGACGGTCCAGCAGTTGGACCCAATTTACGTGGACGTGGTGCAGCCGTCGATCACCTTGCTGCAACTGCGCCAGGACCTGGCGAGCGGCCGCCTCAAGAGTGCTGGTGACGGCCAGGCCGAAGTCCATCTCAAGCTGGAAAATGGCCAGGATTACGCGCACGCGGGCAAGCTGCAGTTCTCGGAAGTCAGCGTCGATCCAGGCACGGGAGCGGTGACGCTGCGGGCGGTGTTCCCCAATCCAGACGGCATCCTGTTGCCGGGCATGTTCGTGCGCGCCCAGTTGCAGGAAGGCCGTCGCGAAAATGCGCTCCTGGTACCGCAGCGAGGGGTCACCCGGGACAGTCAGGGCAAGCCAGTTGCCCTGGTAGTCGATGACAAGAACATCGTGCAACAGCGCACGCTCGTCACCGAGCGCAGCCTCGATGGCCAGTGGCTGATCGGCGGCGGCCTGTCCGCGGGCGATCGCGTCATCGTCGATGGCGTCCAGCGTGCACGTCCCGGTGCGCAAGTCAAAGCCGTCCCCGTGTCGGCTACCCCGACGGGAGCCCCCGCCGCCGACGCGTCGCCCGCACCTCAGACGAGCAAGTAAGGGATACCCATGTCCAGATTTTTCATCGACCGCCCCATCTTCGCGTGGGTCGTGGCCATCGTCATCATGCTTGCCGGCGCACTGTCGA
Source organism: Curvibacter soli (assembly GCF_029211125.1). Classification (GTDB taxonomy): domain Bacteria; phylum Pseudomonadota; class Gammaproteobacteria; order Burkholderiales; family Burkholderiaceae_C; genus Curvibacter_A; species Curvibacter_A soli. The sequence continues at coordinate 6,884 of NZ_JARGEN010000060.1, read as the reverse complement.
TTCTGTCGTTGCCGGTCAACCAGTACCCCAACATCGCCCCGCCAGCTATCGGCATCATCGCCAACTACCCCGGCGCATCCGCCCAGACCGTACAAGACACGGTCACCCAGGTCATTGAGCAGCAGCTCAATGGCTTGGACGGCCTGCGCTACATCCGCTCGGAAAGCAATGCCGACGGCAGCGTCACCATCGTTGTGACCTTCGAGCAGGGCGTCAATCCTGACATTGCGCAGGTGCAGGTGCAAAACAAACTGTCCCTAGCAACGCCGATGTTGCCCCAAGCGGTCCAGCAGCTGGGCCTGCGCGTGGTCAAGTACCAGGTCAACTTCATGTTGGTGGCGGCCCTGATCTCAGAGGATGGCCGGCTGGACAACTACGCGTTGGCCGACCAGATCGTCTCGCAGTTGCAGGATCCGTTGGCCCGCACCGCGGGCGTGGGTGACTTCTTCGTGATGGGCTCGCAAAACGCCATGCGCGTATGGCTCGATCCGCTCAAGCTCAACAACTACGCCCTCACGCCGGGGGATGTGATCGCAGCCATCGAGGAGCAGAACGTCCAGGTCTCCTCGGGACAGTTGGGAGGACGCCCCACTGCGGGCAAGGTGGAGCTCAATGCGACGGTGATCGGCAAGACGCTGCTGCAGACGCCCGAACAGTTTGGCGCCATGCTGCTCAAGGTCAACACCGACGGCTCCCAGGTGCGCCTGCGTGATGTCGCCGACGTCGCCCTGGGAGCCGACAACTTCTCGATCACGACCCGCTACAACGGCAAGCCCAGCGCCGGTATCGCGCTGCGCCTGGCCAGTGGCGGCAATACCCTGGAAGCCGTCAAGGCCGTGCAGGAAACCCTTTCGCGTCTGGAACCGACGCTTCCGCCTGGGGTGAAGGTCGTCTACCCATACAACACCGCACCGGTGGTAAGCGAATCGATCAACGGCGTGGTGCATACGCTGCTCGAAGCGATCGTGCTGGTGTTCGTGATCATGTATCTGTTCCTGCAGAACTGGCGGGCCACGCTGATCCCAACGCTCGCCGTGCCGGTGGTCTTGCTGGGCACGTTTGGCGTCATGGCCGCCGTCGGCTTCACCATCAATACGCTGACCATGTTCGGCCTGGTGCTGGCCATCGGCCTGTTGGTCGACGATGCCATCGTTGTGGTCGAGAACGTCGAGCGCCTGATGGTCGAGGAAGGGCTGTCGCCACTCGAAGCGACTCGCAAGTCCATGGAGCAGATCTCTGGCGCACTGGTAGGCATTGGACTGGTGCTCTCTGCGGTGTTCATCCCGATGGCTTTCTTCGGTGGCTCCACCGGCGTGATCTACCGCCAATTCTCGCTGACCATCGTCACAGCCATGACACTGTCGGTGTTCGTCGCCCTGATCTTCACGCCTGCCCTGTGCGCGACGATGCTCAAGCCCGTGCACGGGCACCACGAGAAGAAGGGCTTCTTCGGCTGGTTCAACCGCATGTTCGAGCGCAATGCCCAGCGCTATGAATCAGGGGTCACGCGAGTGGTCGCGGGACGGGGCCGCTACATGCTGGCCTTCGCGTTGATCGTTGGCGCGCTGGCGGTGCTGTTCCCAATGATGCCGACCTCGTTCCTTCCGGATGAAGATCAGGGCACCATGGTGGTGCAGGTCGAGTTGCCGACCAACAGCACGGCCGATCAGACCGATCAACTGCTCAATGAGCTCAGCACCTATCTGCTTGAGGAAGAAGGCGATGTCGTGGACTCCGTCTTTGCGGTCAATGGTTTCAGCTTCGCGGGCCGGGGCCAGAACTCGGGCCTGGCCTTCGTTCAGCTCAAACCTTGGGAAGAACGCAAGCGAAGCGTCTTTGACCTTCAGGCCAGTGCGATGCAGCGCTTCAGCGAGGTCAAGGCAGGCACCGCGCTGGCCTTTGCTCCGCCGGCCATTCAGGAACTGGGCAACGCCACGGGCTTCAACCTGTTCCTGCAGGATTACCGCGGCGAGGGCCACGAACAGCTGATGCAGGTGCGCGGCCAGTTCCTCGCCGAGGCATCCAAGCACCCGGCACTGACGCTGGTGCGTCCCAATGGCAAGCCCGACGAGCCGCAGTACCAGGTCATCATCGACGATGAGAAGGCGCGCGCCCTGGGCGTGACCTTGGCCGAAGTCAACCGCACGATGTCCACCGCCTGGGGCTCCTCCTACGTGAACGACTTCATCGACCGCGGCCGCGTCAAACGCGTGTATGTCCAAGGCATCCCCCAGGCCCGCATCACGCCGGAGGACTTCAACAAATGGTACGTGCGCAACAAGAACGGTCAGATGGTCTCGTTTGCGTCGTTTGCCACCGGAAAATGGGTCTATGGATCCCCCAAGCTGGAGCGCTATAACGGTGTGCCGGCCATTGAGATCCTTGGCGAGCCGGCGCCCGGCTACAGTTCCGGTGACGCGATGCGCGCGGTCGAGGAGATCGCAGCCAAGCTGCCCAGTGGTGTGAGCCTGGCGTGGACCGGCCTGTCCTACGAGGAACGTCTGTCCGGCTCACAGGCTCCTGCCCTTTACGCGCTGTCGATCGTCGCGGTGTTCCTGTGTCTGGCAGCCCTCTACGAGAGCTGGTCGATTCCCTTCTCGGTGCTCCTGGTGGTTCCGCTAGGCGTGATCGGCACGGTTGCGGCCACGTTGATGCGCGGGTTGGAGAACGACGCGTTCTTCCAGATCGGTCTGCTGACTACTGTCGGGCTCTGCGCCAAGAACGCGATCCTGATCGTCGAGTTTGCCAAGGATCTGCACGAGAAGGGCGGTCGAACCCTGGTGCAAGCGGCGATCGAGGCCTCTCGGCTGCGACTGCGCCCGATCATCATGACCTCGCTGGCCTTCACCATGGGCGTGATTCCGCTGGCCATCTCCAGTGGCGCCAGCTCCGGCAGCAAGCACGCCATCGGCACCGGCGTGATCGGCGGCATGGTCACGGCTACTTTCCTGGCGATCTTCTTCATTCCGCTGTTCTACGTGGTGGTGTCGTCCTTGTTCACGAAGAAAGCCCGCAACACATCGGCTACAACGGCTGAGGAGCCAAGCGCATGATTTCGCCTCTTACCCGCACTGCGCTGGCGGTGCTCACCAGCAGCGTGCTGGCCGGTTGCGTCAGCCTGGCGCCCGAGTACCAGCGGCCCGCCGCGCCCATTGCCCAACAATGGCCGGCAGACTCTGCCGTCGATGCCACGCACGTGGCGGCACCTGTGGACCTGTCCTGGCAGACGCTGTTCGCAGACCCGAAGCTGCGCCAGACCGTGGACCTGGCGCTGGAAAACAATCGGGATCTGCGCAAGGCCGTGCTGAACATCGAACGCGCCAGGGCGCTCTATCGCATACAGCGCGCCGATCTGTTGCCTGAGGTCAGTGCAGGTGTGTCGGGGAACTCCGGCCGCACCCCCGCCTCGGTGTCGTCCACGGGAACGGCGGTGACGAGCCATAGTTACCGCGCCGACCTCAACATCGGCTGGGAGCTGGATCTCTTCGGACGTGTGCGCAGCCTCAGCGATCAAGCCTTGCAGGACTATTTCGCCACCGAGGCGGCGCAGTACGCCACGCGCCTGGGCCTGATCAGCGAGGTATCCACCACGTATCTGACCTTGGCCGCTGACCGTGAGCAACTGGCATTGGCCGAGGAAACGCTACGCAGCCGTCAGGACGCCTACGACATGCAGCGCCAGCTGCGCGACATCGGTAATGCCTCCGATCTCGCACTGCGCCAGGCCGAAAGCGAACTGGAGGCTGCGCGCGATCAAGCCCTGGCGTTGCAGGCAAGCGTCGCCACTGATCGTAACGCCCTGGAACTGCTCGTAGGTGCGCCGCTGCCTGCCGATGGCCAGCCTGACCGCCCTCTGGAATCGATGCTGGCCGTGCAGGACCTGCCGGCCGGATTGCCGTCGGACCTCCTACAGCGCCGCCCGGACATCCTGGCTGCCGAGTACCGGCTCCAAGGTGCCAATGCCAACATCGGCGCCGCGCGCGCCGCCTTCTTCCCCAGCATCAGCTTGACAGGGGGGATTGGACGGGCGAGCGACTCCCTGTCGAATCTGTTCGATGGCGGGACCCGTGCATGGAACTTCCTGCCACAGATCAGCGTACCGATCTTCAGCGGCGGCCGCCTTCGGGCCAACCTCGCAGTCGCCAAGGTGGACCGCGATCTCGCGGTCGCCGACTACGAGCACGCCATCCAAGGCGCTTTCCGCGAGGTGGCGGACGCGCTGGCCATTGGCAGCCGGCTCGATGGACGCCTGGACGCGCAAAAGCGCCGGGTCGACGCTGCAAGCGAGGCCTATGCACTGGTGCAGCGCCGCTACGACAACGGCGTCTCCAGCTATCTGGAGGTGCTTGACGCGCAACGTACGTTGTATGCCGCCCAGCAGAACTGGATCACCACGAGACTGGCGCGCCAGTCCAACGTGATCACCCTGTACAAGGCGCTGGGCGGCGATTTCGCGCCGGCCAGCGCCGCTTCTCCCACTTCCGGCGAATCCGTCGCCATTCGTCACCCGTGAGGTCGATATGTCCCAAATGCTCAAGGATATTGCGGTGTTCTTCGACGTCAGCGATGGCGGAGAACAGATGTTGGAGAAGGCCGCGAGACTGGCAGAAGCGCAAAACGCACGCTTGATCGGGATCACCAGTACCGAGGCAAACCATGCGGAGTCAAGCCCTTCGGACGGCTTCGCTCGAGGCGCAGCGATTCATGAGGTGATCGAACGCCTGCAAGCAGCATCTGCCGTGCACCTGCTCAACGCCGCCCAGGCGTTGAAGGAAGTGGCAGACCGCCACGGCGTGTCGCCCGAATTTCGCGTGATCCCCTACGTAGAATCGGGCGTCGGCATGGCGCTGCATTCCTTGTATTGCGATGTGCTGGTGGTCAGCCACCCCAAGGCACCCGGAGCGCCGTTTGCCTGGTCGGCCATTGACGTGCTGCAACAAACGGGTGTGCCGTTGCTGCTCGTTCCCGACGATTGGAATGGCCAGCAAATCGGCCGGCGGATTGTCGTGGCCTGGAACGCAAGCCGTCAGGCGCGCCGTGCCGCCGCTGATGCTCTGCCATTGCTGATTGCCGCCGAAGCCGTCGATCTGCTGATCGTCGACGCCGCGCGCAAAGCTGAATGGCATGGTGAGGAGCCCGGATCGGACATGGCTCACTATCTGGCTCGCCATGACGTTGTGGTCAATCTCGAACGCATCGATTCGGCAAGCAAACCTGTGGCAGAGGTCATCCGCGACCATGCCCTGGCCATGGGAGCCGATCTGATCGTCTTTGGCGCCTACAGCCGCCCCAGGATCAGTGAAGTAGTACTGGGAGGCGTCAGTCGCACGCTGCTCGCTGACGTGCCGTTGCCGTTGTTCGTGTCCCACTGAACACTCCAAGGACGTTGGCAGTGGCAGTGACCAAGGTTCCCCCGAGAGTAGGCCCCTGCACGCCAGAGGAGATTCTGGATGCTGCAGAATGGTGCTTCCTGCACTTGGGGGTCGCCGGTACCAGCACGGCCTTGATCGCAGCTCGTACGCGATGCGCGCGCAGCTTGGTGAGCGCACACTTCCCGTCGCCACGCAGCATCCTGCAGGAAGTGCTTTATCGTGGCCGGCTACCGCTTATCGGCCACCTGCGGCGAGTGAAGGCGACACAGACGCAGCTGATTCCTGCGCTGCGCTCCGCACTTCAACTCTGCCTCAACGATATCCTGCACAACGAACGCGTGCGGGCGACTCAGGAGATTCTGCTCTTCCATTGCGACCTGCGCCATCTGCCCAAGGATGTCCTCGAACAGCAGATCAAGGAGTCCGCTGAAGCCATGGCACTGCTGCGGTCGATCGCCGTTGACGCCAAGAGGGCGGGCGAGCTCAGAGAGAATATTTGCCCGGAATCCTGGGCGTCGATTCTTGGCCAGTTGCTCAGCGGCGCGGTTCGCCTTTGCTTGATGGAGCACACCGAGGACGCCCGCACTGAGGCATGGCGCACAGCAACACGCGCCATGGAAACAGCGTTTTTAATGGCGGGACCGCTCCAATCGGGCGAGGAAGCGGCATTGTTGAAGCGCGATTCATCGGCATAGGATGGCAGGTCAAAGAAAAATAGATGCGCTGGAAACCCGTGAGCGGATACTCGATGCCGCTGAATGGTGTTTCTGTGCTTATGGAGTGTCCCACGCTAGCCTGGAAGCGATCGCCGAAAAGGCCAGCTGTACCCGTGGCGCAATCTACTGGCATTTTTCCGGTCACGCCGACCTCATCAAAGGCATCATGGAGAGAGGGCTGCCGCCCTATACGAAGCGCTTGGAGGCGCTCTCATATGCCCCCTCCCCCTTGATTCAGAAGATACGCGAATGCTTACAGGAGTGCTTCGCAGCGATTGACGGCGATCAGCACGTGCGTAACGCGCTGACCATCCTTCTCTTGCGAAATGATTTCCTTGGCTTGCGCGAGCCATTTCTGGACAGCCGCTACCAAGAATCCATTGAGGTCACTGCGCCGCTCGCTCTCGCTTTCAGGCGCGCGATATCCAACGGCGAGATGAGTAGCGCTCTTGATCCCGAGATCTGCGCCGAGATGATCAACAGCACCATGCTTGGCATCTTACGTCGGAGCTTGTTGCGCAACAGCTGCGTTTTAGCGGGCACCGGCGCCGACGTTCTGGAGATGGCTTTCGCACTGATTGCCGGGATATCTCATCGCCCTCATGAATGAGAATTGAAAGATCTTTGTCATTAATTCCTCGCCGCGACAAACAATAGTGCGAAAGGCCTTGGGGCAATAGTTGGGCCAGATTTTGGTTCTTTTATATGCTTGCTTGTTTGAGAGCTAGATGGGGTCTCCTCGTTTTCAGTGCAATAAGTGACGGTACGCAAAGCTAGCACTGGCGCGGGGGTGGTC
>NZ_JARGEN010000006.1 GCF_029211125.1 Curvibacter soli | reverse complement strand
CATGGGCGGGCATCAAGTTCATGATTCAATGCCCTGATCTTCCTGCCTTTTGGCGGTGCCCGCACCTTTTTTTCTGCATCAGATCGCGGGTAATTCGGCAGGTTTGGGGAATTCTGCAAGTCCCTCCGTCGAGTGAAAGGCCGTTGTTGCATTTCCGGCACGCCGATGCCGCCATGAGATTCTCTGGATACGGCTCGTCCAAGAGAACTTTCGATGGGACGTGATCGACCGTTTCGCTCGGCCCGCCGCAATGCACGCAGAACCCTTTGCTTCTGTCATCGCCGTAGCATTGCAACTGCTGCATCTGGTCTGCCTCCGAGTTTGTAGGTGCCAATCGCACCACATGCTGGGCGACCCTGCTGACTTCAAATGGTAGAGCAGTCGACGAAAGCACACGGCGAAATTGGCGAAAACAGCGAAATTAGTGCCGTGACAAGCACTTGTAGCTGGTTCCCTTCGGCGAAATCAGCGAAAAAATCCCCAGCTACCCCACCGCCAGTCAGTACAGGCGGGGCTGGAAGGGTTGGCCGCAATGCGCGCAGCTTCGGGTCATCGTCGATTTCTCCATGCATAACCTGCATGGAACCCGTGGCCGTCAGTGCGCAGCGCGCCAGCTTGCAGCCTATGGACAAGCTATGCCACTAGGTGGCACAATCTGGTCAACTTGGAAACGGCAGTTGAACTAACCGAAAAACTGAAGAAACCGCAATATCCATGCGGGTTTCCAGAGACTTCAAGTGACTGCAGAGCAGTTCCAGATGGGTGAGTCTGGAAAGCATGGAAACGCAATGCGTGACAGGCACTTGCTCGAATTTTTGGGATTCGAGGGACTTGCAGAATTCGGATGAATTTTTTAAACGCGCCAACGTGCGCTCAAAATAGACTGCGACCCCTCCCCCTACGCTGAATATGAAAAACGCCTCAAAACGCACGAGATCGCCTCCAAATCAATTTGCCCAAAATGGCCTCTAAAAATTCTCGTCAAAATTCATCAAATCTTAGAAATTTTGCTTAAATTTTAAGCAAATTTAGACGAATTTCGGCAAAAATAATTCTGCAAGTCCCTCATTCAACTGCCGTTTCCAGGGTCAATGATGCGAGTCTTCAAAACCCGCCACTTCCAGCGATGGATGCGCAAAACGGAACTGCCCGATGCCGCTCTATGCAAGGCCGTCGAGGAGATGGCTGGCGGGTTGATCGACGCCGACCTCGGCGGTGGCGTGGTGAAGAAACGCGTCGGGCTGGCCGGGCGCGGCAAGCGTGGCGGAGCGAGAACGTTGGTCGCCACGAACAAGGGCAACCGCTGGTTCTTCGTGTTCGGCTTCGAGAAAAACGACCGGGCCAACATCAGCGACGAGGAACTGGAAGGCTTGCAAACCATCGCCACCGACCTGCTGGCCCGTACCGGAAAGCAGTTGGATGAAGCCGTCGCCGACGGCACGTTGCAGGAGATCTGCCAATGACTACCAAGACCAAAGCCAAGAGCCGCATCCTTGAAGCTGTCCATGAGACAGCCAACGATCTGCATCGCTTGGGTTTCATCGACAAGCGCAAGATGCAGAAGTACGACGTGCTGTGCCTGGAGCCGGTGCAGGACTACGACGCAATCAAGGTCAAGGCGCTGCGCGAGCGCCTGCACCTGAGCCAAGCCGTGCTGGCATCGGTGCTCAACACCAGCGCGTCCACCGTCCGCAAATGGGAGGGGGGCGACAAGCGCCCCAGCGGCCCGTCGCAGAAACTGCTGGACATCATCGAGCGTAAGGGGCTGGAAGCGGTTCTCTGAACACCAGGGCGAAACGCATCAGTTCGATCCGGGTTTGAGGATCATGCCTTTCAACGTCTTTGCTCAGACTTCTCGATAACGCGGGCCGTAGAGACATGGGAGCTGGCCGTGGCAGCGTCGACATAGCCGGCTTGGGTGCGGCTTTTCTTGGGTCCGCGCTTGCTGCTGGCCAGTTGCCTGGGTGCGTATTCCACGCGATGGCGGACACGATTCCATGCTGAAGGCGGACAGCATTCCAAACTGATGGCGGACACCTGAAGCGGTGTTCTGAGTGACCCGAACGCGGCATACGCTGCCCGGTTTTTTGACCGGAGTCAGCGATGCCCACACCCAGGGTCACCATGAGCAAAATACGACACACACTGCAACTGCTGCACGGCGGGACCTTGAGCACCCGCCAAATCGGTGCCGCTCTCGGCATCTCCAAATCCACCGTCAGCGAGATAGCCAGCTACGCCCGCGTGGCCGGCGTGGACTGGGCACTGGCCCAGACCTTGAGCGACGAAGAGCTCCAGGCCCGGCTCTACAAGCCGCCAGTGGCGCGCCAGTCCCGTCACCTCGAACCCGACCACGCCCACATCCACCGCGAACTGCGCCGCCCCGGCGTGACCCTGCAGTTGCTATGGGAGGAATACCAGCAACAGCACGGCGGTCAGGCCTACAAGTACAGCGCCTTCTGCGAGAAGTACAACGCCTGGGCTCGCCGCTTGAAACGCTCCATGCGCCAGAGCCACGAGGCTGGCGACAAGCTCTTCGTGGACTACGCCGGCCAGACGGTGCCCATCGTGGATGCCAGCACTGGCGAGATAAGCCAGGCCCAGATATTTGTGGCCGTACTGGGGGCGTCCAACTACACCTACGCCTGTGCCACCGCCAGCCAGAAGGCAGCCGACTGGGTGGCCAGCATCATCGCCACGCTGGAGTTCATCGGCGGCGTGCCCCGTCTGCTGGTTCCCGACCAGCCGCGCGCCCTCATGGCCCGGCCCGACCGCTATGAGCCCACCTCACAGCGCTTGCTCCAAGAGCTCTCGGCGCATTACAGCCTGGCCGTGATGCCCGCGCGCCCGGCCAAGCCACGTGACAAGCCCAAGGTGGAGGTGGCCGTGCAGGTGGTCGAGCGCTGGATTCTGGCGAGGCTGCGCCAGCAGACTTTCTTCAGCCTGGCCGCCCTGAACCGGGCCATTGCCGCCTTGCTGGTGGATTTGAACCAACGCCCCTTCAAGAAGCTGCCCGGCAACCGCGCCAGCGCCTTTGCCCAACTCGATGCGCCGCTCTTGCGCCCCCCTGCCGGCCACGCGCATGGCCATTGCCCGCTTCAAGCGCGCCCGCGTCAACATCGATTACCACGTCGAGTTCGACGGCCACTACTACTCGGTACCCCACGCCCTGGTGGGCGAAGCGGTCGAGTTGCGCATCACGGCCAGTTCGCTGGAAGTCTTGCACGGCAGCAAACGGGTGGCCGCCCATGCCCTCAACCCACGCAAAGGCGCCCACACCACCGCGCCCGAGCACATGCCGGCCTCGCACCGGGCGCACCTGCAGTGGACGCCGGCCAAGCTCATCGCCTGGGGCGAGCGGGTGGGAGCGGCCACCGCGGCCGTGGTGCGTTGGCAGATGGAGCACCGCCAGCATCCCGAGCAGGGCTACCGCTCCTGTCTGGGCCTGATGCGGCTGGGGCGTGAGTACGGCGCTGACCGCCTGGAGGCGGCCTGTGCCCGGGCGCAGTCGATTCGCTCGCCGTCCTACAAGAGCATCGCCTCCATCCTCAGTTGTGGCCTGGACCAACGAGCGCTGGATGCCCCCATCCCCGCGCAAGCGAGCCTGCCGCTGCACGAGAACGTGCGCGGGCCGGGTTATTACCACTGAGGAAGCAGAAACACCGAAGCTGAAAAAACAAGGAAGAACCATGCTCAACGAACACACCATCAACCAACTGCGCGCCCTGCGCCTGGACGGCATGGTGGCCGCACTGAACGACGCCGCCACCCATATCGCTGCCAGTGAGTTGCCCTTTGAACAACGCCTGGCGCTGCTGGTGCAGCGCGAGGTGGACTGGCGCGACGGCAAACGCCTGGAGCGTCTGCTCAAGGCCGCCCGATTGAAGGTCTCCAGCGCTTGTCTGGAGGACATCGATTGGCGGGGCAGCCGGGGGCTGAGCCCAGAGGTCATCGCCAGCCTGGCCACAGGCGATTGGCTGCGCCATGGCCACAACGTGCTGCTCACCGGCGCCACCGGTTGCGGCAAGACGTGGCTGGCCTGTGCGCTGGGGTAGCAGGCGCCACGCCTGGGCTTCTCGGTGCTCTACAGCCGCGCCCCAAGGTTGTTGGAGGAGCTGCACGTAGCCCACGGCGACGGCAGCTTTGGCAAGCGGCTGGCGCAACTGGCCCGGCTGGACTTGCTCATCCTGGACGACTTCGGCATTGCCCCGATTGCCGCACACGAGCGCAATGACCTGCTGGAACTGCTGGACGACCGGGTGGGTTCGCGCTCGACGCTCATCACCAGCCAACTGCCGGTAACGGCCTGGCACGCCTGGCTGGACGAGCCCACGCTGGCCGACGCCATCCTGGACCGCATCGTGCATGGCTCGCACAAGATGGCCCTCAAGGGGGAGTCCATGAGAAAGCTGGTCAAGTCTGCCTGAACCCGAGCCGCCATCTGTCATTGCACGCTGATGGCGGACAGTTCGGCTACGATTTACAGGTCACTCAGGACACCCGCGCAAGGTGTCCGCCATCGCGTGGAACACTGTCCGCGATGAGACTGGAATCAGTGTCCGCCATCAGTGGAATGCGCACATCTCCGCTCTGTGTTCTGAAAAAATAGTGGAGAACGCCGCCGACTTGGCACGCGCAGAACTCGGCTCCTCTCAACGGGTTGCGTGTGTCGTGCAGCGCAGTTTGACACTGTGAACCTATTTCCGGCAGTTGAATCCCCAAAATTCGAGCAAGTGCCTGTCACGCATTGGGTTTCCATGCTTTCCAGACTCACCCATTTGGAACTGCTCTGCAGTCACGCGAAGTCTTTGGAAACCCGCATGGATATTGGGTTTTTTCAGTTTTTCGATTGGTTCAACTGCCGTTTCTAGGTTCAACAGATAAGAAAAAACCAGTGGCTTTTTTCTGAGCTGCCTGCGCGGCAGCGAACAAATTCGCTGGCCAGGGTTTGCAGGTTAGCCCGCATATTTCACGCTACCCCTCTGCATGACCCATCGCAGCTCAATTTCGGTGCTTGGGCTGCTTGACCTGTGCGATTTGAAGGCATTGCCCGTACATCGAGCTGCAATCGGCGCTGATTGGGCGCAGCTACCCCTACCCCGGCTTGGGTTGCGGGCCTTTTGGGTGTCAACGCGCGGGCCAGGCACTGGACTGGATTTCAGGGTGAGCGCAACTGGCTCATGGCGTGCGCGAAGATCTGTCCACCGGGCCAGTTGGAGGCCAGATACAGCCGGATGCGCCGCGTGTTGCGCGTGATGACCGCCGCGACCTTGAGCAGCTTGATGCGCAGGGTATCGACCTGCGCTGTGGCCAGCTCGGTGCCCTGCAGGGCCAGCGCACGAAGCCGCTCGATCAGTACGTAGCCCAGCGCGGCCAGCAGCATGCGCAACTGGTTGGAGCGCAGCACGTGGCAGCTCGTGCGGGTGGCGAACAGGCCCACCTGTGCCTCCTTGATCCGGTTCTCTGCCTCGCCGCGCTGGCAGTACAGGTCGTCGTACAGCGCTTGAGGCTCGCCGGCGAGGTTGGTCACGATGAAGCGCGGGTTGTTGCCCTGCTCACCGTACTCCAGCCGCGTGATCACGCGCCGCTCGTGCGCCCAGCTCTGCGCGGCGTAGTTGAACTCGTCCACCATGCGCTGTTTGATGCCCGTGCGCTCGTAGTCTTCCTTCATCGAGAGTTCGGCAAACTCCACCTGTGCCTGCAGCCGCGCATTGCGCGCAAGCCCCACAATGAAGTGCACCCCTGCACGCTCGCACCAGTTCAGGATGCGCTGGCGGCAAAAACCCGAATCACCACGAAACACGATGCGCACGTCGGGCCACTGCGCACGCAGCCGGCGCACCAGCAGCCGAAGGATGGCTGCGGCGTGCTGAGCCGCATCGATGTTGCTGGGCCGCAGGTAGGCGCACAGCAGTTGCTGGCCGCAGAACACGTACAAAGGAAGATAGCAGTAGCTGTCGTAGTAGCCGTGAAAGAAGCGGCCCTCTTGCTGGCCATGCAGCGGGTTGTCCGTGGCGTCGAAGTCCAGCACCAACTCTTCGGGGGCGTTGTCAAAACCGGCGATGAACTGATCGACCAGCACCTCGTGCAGCCGCCAGGCCGTGGCGCGGTCGGCCCATTTCTCCAGCCGGCACAGCGTGGGGGCGCTGGCGACCTCGCGGTCCACGCCCACTGCGGTCTGCAAGGCCATGTCCTGGCGCAGCGCGCCGTGATCGTTCAGGTCTTCCCAGCCCAGTGCCAGGCCATAGACCCGCTGGCGCAGCATGTCGCGCACGTCGTGCTTGATCAAGAGCGGGCTGCGCGGATCGGCAATGCAGCGTGCCGCCGCATCCATCAAGCCCAGTTTGCGGTCCACCTGGCCGAGCAGCATCACGCCGCCATCGCTGGTCATGCTGCCGCCGTCGAATCGGCCCTCCACGACGCGTCGGCCAAGACGGCCGAACTCGATGGTTCCAACGTCAACTTCTTCGGTACAGTTTGGCTTCGGCATTGCCCGCTCGTTTGATCAGATTCGATGCCTCGATTGTCGAGCACACAAGGGCAATGCCGTCCTCTTTTTTGGGTGGGGTATGGTGAAATATCCGGGCTAAGGACCCTGCCGATCCCGGTCCTGCAAGCGCGCCAGCACGGCTTGTACTGCAGTGAGATGTTCTGGCGCCACGTGCGCGATCGCCTGAAAGGCGGCCACCAGTTCCAGGTGACTCGCTAGGCTGGATTGCTCGGCCTCTCGCAACAGCCTCTTGGTCATGCGCATGGCAGCAGCCGGATGCCGGGCGATGCGGGCCGCCAGCGCCTGGGCGCGCCCGAGCAGTTCATGCGCGTTCACCACTTCCGACACAAGGCCGATGCGCAGGGCCTGTTGGGCATCCACTGGGTCGGCGGTGAAGGCAAGCTCCATCGCCCTGGAACGCCCGACCAGGCGGGGCAGGATCCAGGCGCCACCGTCACCCGGAACGATCCCGAGTTGAACGAAGCTGAAGGCGAAGATCGCCTCGCGCGCTGCGAGGCGGATGTCGCAGAAGCAGGCGAGGTCGCAGCCGGCGCCGTGCGCTGGTCCGTTGACCGCCGCGATCGTGGGGATGTCGATCTCGCTCAGCGCCAGCGGTACTTGATGCACCGACTCGCGATAGCGTTGCTGGATGTCGGCGACGGTGCCGGCCGAGAAGCCTTCGCGCGCCGCCATCTTGCGGATGTCGCCGCCGGCGCAGAAGGCGTGCCCGCGTCCCGTGATCACGAGGGCACGAGACGTCCGGTCTGCGGCTACTTGGCGGATCTTCCCGGCGAGCTCGAGGAACTGCGCTTCCGTCGTCAGGCGGTTCAGGGTTTCCGGATGATCGAGCAGGAGGGTAACGACATCATCCTGTCTGCTCGCCTGGACGAAACCGCCGCCAACCGCGCCCGTCATGCACCGATCCAGCGTGGTGCCCGCTTCTCGGCGAAGGCCCGTGGGCCCTCGATCGCATCGGCGCTAGAATAGACCCGCTCGTGGAAGCGCTTCGCTGCTTCCATGCCTTCCTCGCAACCGAGATCCATGGCCGCCCCAACGCTCTTCTTCGCCGCCCATATGGTTAGCGGCGCGTTGGTGGCGATTGTGCGGGCCAACTCCAGTGCGCGGGAGCGCACCGCGTCGGCGTCCGGCTCAACGTAGTTGACGAAGCCGAACTGGTGGAAGCGCTCGATGGGCAGCATCTCCCCAGTGAACATCAGTTCCAGCAGGAAGGGCTGCGGCAGCATCCACAGCATCGGGACTCCCCAGGGCGAGCCGCGACCCACCTTGGACTCGGATATACCGCCGCGCGTGCCCTGCATACCCACGCGCAGGTCGCTGTTCGTGGCAAGCACCATGCCGCCCGCCGTGAAGTGGCCTGTCATGGCCGCGATGATCGGCTTGGACACACGGCGCATTCGCTGGTGAAAAGGATCGCGCAGAAGCTCCAGCATGTCCTTGCCGGTTTCCTCACGAACCCTGGCGGCTTCCTTCAGGTCCATGCCGGCCGAGAAGGTGCCGCAGTCGGACGAGGTGATGATCGCGACGCGAACTGCTTCATTCGATTCGACGTCGTCCCAGATCTCGAGCAGTCGCTCGCACACCGCGAGCGAGAGGGCGTTGCGTTGGGCCGGGCGGTCAATGCAGACCGTCGCGATCCCATCTTCGATGCTGTAGCGGACCGGTGCGTCCGAGGCCTCAATGGTCATGGTAGGTGCCTTTTGCTCTGTCATTCGGGGTCGATACCGGCGCTCTTAGCGAGCTTGCCCCAGTGGACGCTCTCGGCGGCGATGTACTTGCCGAATTCCGTCGGAGTCATCTGGCGCAGCAGTTCGTAGCCGGTGGCGTCGATCTGCTTCTGGACGTCGGGCATCTCTAGCACGGCCGCCATTTCGCGATTCAGTCGCTCGATTATTTTCTTCGGCGTTCCGATCGGGGCAAACAGCCCGTTCCAGTTGACGATCTCGAAGCCCGGCAGCACTTCCTTTATAGCGACAACGCCGGGCAGCCTGGCCGAGCGATCCGGCGTCACCCCAAGCGCCTTCAGTTTGCCGGCGCGGATGTGAGAAAGACCGGTCGTGAAGTCGATAAACATCATCTGGGTCTGGCCGCCCAGGAGGTCGGTGACTGCCTGACCGTATGCCTTGTAGGGCACTTCCACGAGATTGGCTTGCGTCATGACCCGGAACGTGCTGCCGGTGATGCGGGTCGTGCTGTTGGCGTAGGGGAAGGAGATCCTGGCCGGATTGGCGCGTGCGTAGACGATAAGTTCGGGCACCGAGTTTACCTGCAGCGAGGGGTTCACCCCCAGCACGTGCGGA
This sequence comes from Curvibacter soli, assembly GCF_029211125.1. Lineage (GTDB taxonomy): Bacteria > Pseudomonadota > Gammaproteobacteria > Burkholderiales > Burkholderiaceae_C > Curvibacter_A > Curvibacter_A soli. Next base: position 1,070 of record NZ_JARGEN010000006.1, on the reverse strand, counting down.
ACGCCGCCGACGATCGCGACCGGTGCGAAATCCTTTTCGCCGTCATACGGCAGGTTCTTGAAGAAGTACCGGTTCGCTACCTGCGTGGTGTTTGTTCCGAACAGGAGCGTGTAGCCGTCCGGGGTTGCCTTGGACGCGAACTCGGTTCCGATTAAGTCGGTGGTGCCCGGCTTGTTGTCGACGATCACGTTCTGCCCCAGGCGTTTGGCCAGCGGCGCAACGATGACGCGCAGCATCGCATCGGTGGGACTGCCGGCCGCAAAGGGCAGCACGATCTTGATCGACCGGGCGGGGTAGGCTTGCGCCGAGGCATCGTCGGTGATGCCAACGAATGTAGCGAACGCAAGCGTGATCGCCGTGAGTGTGTTGGTTTTCATTGCTCTGTCAATTGGAACTCGTGATTGAAGTGACGCTCGCTCATGCGGCGGGCCGGGTCTTCACCATCCGCAGTGGGTGGTGAGAACTACCTCCCCGCGCTGGTTGACGACCTTGTCGCCCTTGCTCGTACCGCGTGCCTCCACGACCTCGCACTCGACATGGATCGTGTCGCCGGTCGTGGTCGGCTTGTGGGCCTTGACGTCGGCTTCTAGCTTCTAGAAAAGCCATGCCGGTGCGCTGCATCGTGCTTTGCATCAGTAGGTCTTCGGCGATGCAGAAGATCAGCGAGCCGGGCGCTGGACGCGAACCGATGACCGAGACTTCCTTGATGTATTCGACGTTGGCAGACATCTCCTCCACCATGCCAACGGCACCGATAAACATCGTGATGTCGGCATCGCTGATGGTTCGCCCCAGGGTACGGAAACGGTCGCCGACCTCGACGTCATTCCAATGCAGACCAACGCCCATGATCTGGAGGTCGTTCTCGTCTTTCATTATGGCTTGCTGCATTTCATCCAATCGTGCGGGGGGAAACAGGGTGGGGCGGAGCCGAGGGCACGCCTTGACCGCGTAGCTGAGCATCTCGTCATGAGTAAGGTCTGGCGACCTTATGTTAATAGGACTTACGCAAAAGCCATGGAGAGCGATGGACTTCTGAGTTCCTGACGCAAGTAGTCTGAGAGCAACGA
>NZ_JARGEN010000059.1 GCF_029211125.1 Curvibacter soli | reverse complement strand
ACGCGGCGCTGGTGGAGGAATCGGCCTCCGCGGCCATTTCCCTGCGCGAGCAGGCGGCGCAGATGGGCCGCCTGATGGAGGCCTTTCGCGTGACGCAGGCGCCCGCTGCGCGCTTCGCGGCGATCGGGCGCTGAAAAAATACGATGAAAAGTGCTGCCAGCGCAGGTGCTGCCTGCGGTGGAAGCTATGTTTTACATAGCAGAAAGCAGTGCTTCAGTTGTCCACGGCGCTGCGCGCCACCCGCATCGCATGAAACCGGCTCGCAGGCAGCGGTTCGAGAGGCCGCGGAGCAGGCCATGCCAGGGATGCCGCGCAACCGGCTTTGCCGGGCCGTTGGTATCGCCCCCGGCGAGGGGGTTGGCGGCCACACGCAGTGGGCAAGCCTGGGGGAGTGTTTCATCCTAGAAACGGCAGTTGACCGCTTCGTATCCCTTGCCAGGCCGCATGAAATCGAGCGTTGCCGGCTTCGATGGGGTTCACCTCGTGGGTGAGAGCGCTATGCACCTGCCAGCACCGCGCTCGGGGCGCCATGCGGCGTTGCTCCTCCTTGCGGGCAGTAGCCCGCCGCGTCGTCGCGCCTTGCCTGGCACCCCGATCACGGCACCGGCAGGCGCATCCAACTGCCGTTTCTAGGTTCATCTCAAGCCGCGTGCTGGTGGATCACCTCGCGCACGCGCGGGTAGATCTGCTGGCTCCACCGCCGCCCGCTGAACACGCCGTAGTGCCCCACGCCCGTCTGCACGTGGTGGGCGCGCATGTAGGGGCGGATGCCAGTGCACATGTCCTGCGCCGCCACGGTCTGCCCTACCGCGCAGATGTCGTCGCGCTCGCCTTCCACGGTCAGCAGCGCGGTCTTGCGGATCGCCGCCGGGTTGACCGTGCGCCCGCGCCAGGTCAGTACGCCGCGCGGCAGGTCGAAGGTCTGGAAGACCTTGCTCACCGTTTCGAGGTAGAACTCCGCGGCCAGGTCGTTGACCGCCAGGTATTCCTCGTAGAAGGTCTGGATCGTTTGGGCCTTGTCGTGGTCGTCGTCGACCAGGCTGCGGTACATGTCCTCGAACGACTGGCGGTGGCGGTCGGGGTTCATGCTCATGAAGGCGGTCAGTTGCAGGAAGCCCGGGTACACGCGGCGCATGAAGCCCGCGTGCGGCAGCGGCACGTGGCTCACCAGGTTCTTCTCGAACCACTCGATGGGGCGGCTGACGGCCAGCCGGTTGACTTCGGTGGGGTTGACGCGGCAGTCCACCGGGCCCGCCATCAGCGTCAGGCTGCGCGGCTGGGCCGGGTGGCTGTCCTCGGCCATCAGCGCTGCGGCCGCCAGCGCCGCCACGCAAGGCTGGCAGACCGCCACCATGTGTGCACCGGGGCCGATGTGGGCCAGGAACCGGATCATGTGGTCCACGTATTCGTCGAGCCCGAAGGCGCCCTGGGATAGCGGCACGTCGCGCGCGTTGTTCCAGTCGGTGATGTAGACGTCGTGGTCCTGCAGCAGCGTGCGCGCGGTTTCGCGCAGCAGCGTGGCGAAGTGGCCCGACAGCGGCGCCACCAGCAGTACCGGCGGCTGCACGGGCGTGCGCACGGGCACCTCCTTGCGAAAGCGCAGCAGCGTGGCAAATGGCGTCTTCAGCGCCTGTTCCTCCACCACCGGCACCTCCACGCCGCTGCTCATCACCACGCTGTGGATGCCGAAAGCCGGGCGGCTGTGCGTGAGGCGCATGCGCGACAGTACGTCGCCTGCGGCGGCGAGCTGCCGCAGGACTGAGTTCTTGCCGGTGAGAGGCAGGGCGGATGCGCTGGCGAACTGGGCCAGCAGCCGTAGCGGCGACGTGAGGTTGGACTGGGCTTGGTACGCCTGGTAGAGCATGGATGTCCTGACGGCTGCGTGGGCGTGGGTGAACTCGTGGTTCCTGCACGCCATGCAGGCAAGTTACGGGCCAGTCATGCGGCATGCGCCGAATGGCGTACGCTGGCGCGCATGGGTTGCCCGCGGATTGGCACAGCCCTTGCTGAAAGGCCCCGCACATACATGACGATGACGACGAGGAGCACAACATGGCCCGGGCCATACTCACCATCAGCAGCAAGAATTACGGCGCCTGGGCCTTGCGCGGCTGGCTGATGGCCAAGCTCGCGGGGCTGGACTTCACCGAGAAGGTGATCCCGCCCGACGATCCGGTCATGAAGGCCGAGATCCTGCTGCTGTCCTCCTCGATGCTGGTGCCTTCGCTGCAGCACAACAACGTGAAGGTCTGGGACACCCTGGCCATCGGCGAATACCTGCACGAGATCAAGCCGCAGGCCAACCTGCTGCCCGCCGACGTCCGCGCCCGCGCCCATTGCCGCGCCATCTGCGGGGAGATGCACTCGGGCTTCAGCGCCATGCGCGGCGCGCTGCCCATGAACATCAAGGGCCACTTCCCGGGCTTCAAGGTCTGGTCGCGCGCGCAGACCGACATCGACCGCGTGGTCGCCATCTGGAAAGAGTGCCTGGCCACTTACGGCGGCCCGTTTCTGTTCGGCCGCCTGCCCGGCATGGCCGACGCCATGTACGCGCCGGTGGTCACGCGCTTGCTGAGCTACGACGTGCCGCTCGACGAGGTCTGCGCGGCCTACTGCAAGCGCATCATGGCGCTGCCCGCCATGCAGGAATGGGTGGCAGCGGCACAGACCGAGCCCGAGGAAATCGACGAGCTCGATGCGGAATTTTGACCACCCCCGAAGCGGCTCACGCTGCCGCGTGTAGCCGCCTCCCCCTCAAGGGGGCACACCCGGCGAGCCGGCGAAGCCGGATCCGCGGGTGTACTGGAATGGCGGGGGCCGATTTCGGGGGGCGGGGCGCGCGGCGCGCGGCTATTTCCAGGGCGTCGGCTCGGGTATGGCGCAGACGGGCTCTACGTCCACGCTCTTGAAGTCGGCGGGCGAGACGATCTCCAGGTACTCCATGTCTGGCGAATAGTCGAACAGGTAGTGGCGGATGCCGGGGCGCTGGTGCACGCAGTCGCCGGCTTCCACGAGCGTCTCCTTGTCCTCGTACATGAACCGTGCCCAGCCCTTGAGCATGATCACGATCTGGAAATCCGCCTCATGCCGGTGCCAGCCGGTGCCCTTTTCTGGTGCCATGTTGGCTTTCACGATGTGGGCGATGACCTTGCCGTGGGTGGCATCGGCGATGCCGAGGTCACGGTAGAGGAAGAAATCGCGCAAACCGCCGCTCGTGAAGGCGGTGTCGCCGGGCTTGACGTGGGAAAACTGGGTGCTCGTACGATCCAGCATGGCAGCTCCTTGTGGTTGATGGCCTGGATGCTGCGCCGACATGCATGAACCGTTCCCGCGGCGGGCGCTCGGCGCGCCATGCGGCGTTGCTCCTCCTTGCGGGCAGTAAGCCCGCCGCGTCGTCGCGTCTTGCCTGGCACCCCGATCACGGCACCGGCAGGCGCATCCAACTGCCGCTTCCAGGATAATCCAGCCCCATGAGCGGCAACACCATCGGCACCCTGTTCGCGGTCACCAACTTCGGCGAATCCCACGGGCCGGCCATCGGCTGCGTCATCGACGGCTGTCCACCGGGCCTGGCCTTGAGCGAGGCCGACATCCAGGCCGACCTGGACCGCCGCCGCCCCGGCACCAGCCGCCACGTGACGCAGCGGCAGGAGCCCGACCAGGTGGAAATCCTCTCGGGCGTCTACGAAGGCCGCACCACAGGCACCCCGATAGCGCTGCTGATCCGCAACACCGACCAGCGCAGCAAGGACTACGCGGCCATCGCGCAGAGCTTTCGCCCCGGCCACGCCGACTACACCTACTGGCACAAGTACGGCGTGCGCGATCCACGCGGCGGCGGGCGCTCCTCCGCGCGCCTGACGGCGCCCACGGTCGCGGCGGGCGCGGTGGCCAGGAAATGGCTGGCCGAGCGCTACGGCACGGTCTTGCGCGGCTGCATGACGCAGATCGGCGACATCGCCATTCCGTTCGAGGGCTGGGAGCATGTGCCGCACAACCCGTTCTTCGCCCCGGTGGCGGACGTGTCGGCGCTGGAGGACTACATGGACGCATTGCGCCGCGCCGGCGATTCCTGCGGCGCGCGCATCCGCGTGCAGGCCACGCGCGTGCCCGTGGGGCTGGGCGAGCCGCTCTTCGACAAGCTGGACGCCGACATCGCCCATGCGCTCATGGGGCTCAATGCGGTCAAGGGCGTGGAGATCGGCGCCGGCTTCGCCAGCGTGGCGCAGCGCGGCACGACACATGGCGACAGCCTCTCGCCCGAGGGGTTCCTGTCGAACAACGCGGGTGGCATCCTGGGCGGCATCAGCACGGGGCAGGACATCGAGGCCAGCATCGCCATCAAGCCCACCAGCTCCATCATCAGCCCGCGCCAGTCCATCGACATCCATGGGCAGCCGGCGGAGGTGGTGACCAAGGGCCGGCACGACCCCTGCGTGGGCATCCGCGCCACGCCCATCGCCGAAGCCCTGCTGGCGCTGGTCGTCATGGACCATGCGCTGCGCCAGCGGGCGCAGTGCGGCGACGTGCGGCAGGACGTGCCGCCCATCCCCGCCGTGCCCCGCACCCCAGGGAGCCTATAGGGTGGGGGAGTATGCCATTGAAGCGCCCGGATTGACTGCGCTAGCGAAGAGGGGGGTGGGGGAGTATATGGATACGGGCACTATTTGCGTACTTCGTCGACCAGGTTCTTGAAGTCGTCGATGTCCTCGAAGCTGCGGTATACGCTGGCAAAGCGCACGTAGGCCACCTTGTCGAGTTTTTTCAGCTCGCGCATCACGAGTTCGCCGAGGCGGCTCGACGCGATCTCGCGCAGGCCCAGGCCGAACAGCTTTTCCTCGATGCGCTCGATGGCGCTGTCCACCTGCTCGGTGCTCACGGGGCGCTTGCGCAGCGCCAGGTTCATGGAGGCGCGCAGCTTCTCGCGCTTGTATTCCACCCGCCGTCCGTCCTTCTTGACCAGCGCGGGGAAGGTCAGGTCGGGCCGCTCGTAGGTGGTGAAGCGCTTGTCGCAGGCACTGCACTGGCGCCTGCGGCGGATGAAGTCGCCGTCCTCCCCGATGCGGGTCTCCACCACCTGGGTTTCGGCGTGGCCGCAGAAGGGGCACTTCATCGCACGCGGGGGTTCAGCGGTAAACCGGGAAGCGGCTCGTCAGCGCATGGACCTTGGCGCGCACCGCGTCGATGGTGGCCGCGTCGCGCGGGTTGTCCAGCACGTCGGCGATCAGGTTGGCGGTGGCGCGGGCCTCCTCGTCCTTGAAGCCGCGCGTGGTCATGGCCGGCGTGCCTACGCGCACGCCGCTGGTCACCATCGGCTTCTCGGGATCGTTGGGAATGGCGTTCTTGTTGATCGTCATGTGGGCGCTGCCCAGCACGGCCTCGGCCTCCTTGCCGGTGATGTTCTTGGCGCGCAGGTCCACCAGCATCACGTGGCTTTCGGTGCGGCCCGACACGATGCGCAGGCCGCGCGCGGCCAGCGTCTCGGCCACGATCTGCGCGTTCTTCGCCACCTGCTGCTGGTAGGTCTTGAATTCGGGAGAGAGCGCCTCCTTGAAGGCCACGGCCTTGGCGGCGATCACGTGCATCAGCGGGCCGCCCTGCAGGCCGGGGAAGATGGCGCTGTTGATGGCCTTCTCGTGCTCGGCCTTCATCAGGATGAAGCCGCCGCGCGGGCCGCGCAGGCTCTTGTGGGTGGTGGATGTCACCACGTCGGCATGCGGCACGGGGGTGGGGTAGACGCCGGCTGCGATCAGGCCCGCGTAGTGCGCCATGTCCACCATGAAGATCGCGCCCACGTCCTTCGCCACCTGGGCGAAGCGCGCGAAGTCGATGCGCAGGCTGTAGGCCGAGGCGCCGGCCACGATGAGCTTGGGCTTGTGCTCGTGCGCCTTGCGCTCCATCGCGTCGTAGTCGATCTCTTCCTTGTCGTTGAGGCCATAGCTCACCACGTTGAACCACTTGCCGGACATGTTCAGCGGCATGCCGTGCGTGAGGTGGCCGCCTTCGGCCAGGCTCATGCCCATGATGGTGTCGCCGGGCTTGAGGAAGGCCAGGAACACGGCCTCGTTGGCCGACGCGCCGCAGTGGGGCTGCACGTTGGCGGCGTCGGCGCCGAAGATCTGCTTGACGCGGTCGATGGCGAGCTGTTCGGCGATATCGACATACTCGCAGCCGCCGTAGTAGCGCTTGCCCGGGTAGCCCTCGGCGTACTTGTTGGTGAGCTGCGTGCCCTGGGCCCACAGGACGGCGGGCGAGGCGTAGTTCTCGCTGGCGATCAGTTCGATGTGCTCTTCCTGGCGCCGGTTTTCGGCCTGGATGGCCGCAAACAGCTCGGGATCGGTTTGTTCGACAAGAATGGTGCGCTGGTACATGGTGGCAGTCCTCAACAATGGAGTCCCTTGGATGACAAGGGCTGCCCAGGCGAACGGCGGAACACCGCAGGCACCTGGGCCCGGGCGGTACGCTTCCCAGTGGTTTCGAGGGGGTGGCCCCGCATGCTCCACGTCAGCGGCAGCGCCACCCTTTTGTCGAGGGAATCAGCCGGCACCGCGCCTATCGCCAGTTGCGTACGGGCGGTAGTGTAGCCGAGCCGCCCGGCGCTGTCAGGAAGAGGTGCGCGACAGCACGGCCACCTTCTCGGCATTGTCGCCCAGGGGGGCCGTGGGTGGCGTGGGCGCCGCGACCGGAACCGCCGCCTGCTGCGGCGCGGGGGCGCGCTCCAGCGGCGGCACCGGCACGCTGCGTCCGCTCGCCACCTGCTGCAGCCGCGCGTGCTCGGCCATGACCTTGCCGGCATAGCCGCCGTCGTCTTCCATGTTGGCTGCGCCCACGTAGAACCGCAGGCCAACCTCGAGCGAGCCCGCGCGGCTGATGCATTCCTGCAGCACCTTGGCCCCCACGCGCAGGTTGGTCACCGGGTCGAACGCCGCCAGATTGCCGCCGAAGCTCTGGTACTTGTCGTTGTGCACGCGGGTCATCACCTGCATCAGCCCCTGCGCCCCCACGGCGCTCTGGGCAAACGGGTTGAAGCCCGACTCGATGGCGACGATGGCCAGGATCAGCGTCGGGTCCAGCTTGGTGCGCTGGCCGATGTCATAGGCCTCGGCCACCAGCGCGGAGATCGGCTCGGGCGCCACGCGGTACTTGCGGCTCAGCCAGTAGGCCACGGCGGCCTGCTGCTTGGGCAGATCCTGCGGGTTGGTGGCGGTCGCCCGCTCGCTGGCCACGAGGTCGATGGGCAAGCCCTCCAGCATGACCTGGCGGGCCTGCAGCCAGTCCCTCAATTTTTCCTCGCCCATCTGACGAAGGTCGGGGCGGGCTGTCAGGGTGATCACCGCAAATGCAACGGCCAGGCCGATCAGGGCGAAACCGTTGTGCGTGATCTCAAAAAAACCTTCGGCGATATCGGACACGAAGGTCCGCAAGCCTCGGGCAATTTGTCCTAACGCTGTCATATAGCTCTTCCTTTCTACGCGCGGAACGAACGTGCGTCGCCTGGAGGCGATCTCTGGCACATAGGCCCTCGTTTGGATTGGTACGCCATCAGGTTCATGCGTGCGCAAGGGGGAAGTTGGAGCGCAGGCCAATGAACTGACTAAAGCCGGGATCGGCAGCGAATCGGTTCGTCCCGATGCAGTCTGAATGTCGGGACTGGCGGATTCTATGGAGTGCAAAATATCAAGTCAATACTATAAAAATAGTTTTTTATTCTAATTTGTTTTATTGAATAGTGTATGAAAACACAGGCAATGAGCCCGTGGCGATGCTTCCTGGGCTGCAACGAAAGCAATCTCTTGCTTCCACGCGGCGGCAGGACGGTATGCTCCTGCGCAGCCGTGAAACCGATGGCATGGACCTTCGCGTCGGCGCTGGCCCCGATTTCTGATGCAATGGCGTTATGGTATGGAAAAACGCCGCGTGCGCCCGCTCGGGACGGTGCCGCGCGGCATGGACGCAAGATGCAATTCTGGAAAAACAATGCATGGCTGCGGCGGGCCGCATGGATCGCCGCAGGGCTGCTGGGGCTGTGGCTGGTGGCATGGCTGGGCGTTCCACCGCTGCTCCGGTACGAGGCGCAGAAGATCGCCTCGGAAAAACTGGGGCGGACGGTCACCATCGGCGCGGTGGATTTCAAGCCCTGGAGCCTGGAGCTGACCATCCACGATCTGGCCGTCGCCGGCGCGGGCGGCCAGGGCGAGCAGTTGCGCGTGCAGCGCTTCTATATAGATGCTGAACTGCAGTCGCTGCTGCGCTGGGCACCGGTGGCCGATGCCATCGAGGTCGATGCGCCGGTCATCCACATCGCCCGCACGGCGGACGGCCACTACGACTTCGACGACGTGCTGGCCCGCCTCGCCCCGACGCCCGGCGCACCGCCGTCGCAGCCGCTGCACTTCGTGCTCTACAACATCAAGGTGCAGGGCGGGGCGGTCGAGTTCCGCGACGCGCTCGTGGCACGCACCCACACGCTGAGCGACCTGGAGTTCGCCGTGCCCTTCGTCAGCAACCTGGCGTCGCAGCGCGAGGTGAAGGTCGCGCCGCGCCTGGCCTTCAAGCTCGATGGCAGCAGCTTCGATTCCGCCGCCCAGACCACGCCGTTCGCCGACGACCGCAAGGCCGACGCCACGCTGCGCCTTACCGGGCTGGACCTGGCCGCCTATGCCGCCTACCTGCCCGCCAGTGTGCCGGTGCGGCTGCAGGCGGGCGTGCTGGATGCGGATCTGCGCCTGGTTTTGGAGCAGCAGCCCGCGCTGGTCGTGCGGTTGAGCGGTACGGTGCAGGCGCATGGCGTGCGCCTGGCCGACCGCGCTGGCGGCGACCTGCTGTCATTCGACGGGTTGAGGGTCGCCATTGCGGACTTCGCCCCGCTGGCCCGCACGGTGCGCCTTGACAGCGTGCAGTGGGACGGCCCCCGGCTGCGCGTGCAGCGCGACCGCGCGGGCCGGCTGAACCTGGCGCTGGGCGAGGAGGACGCGGCCAAGCCGGCCACCGCGGCCAGCACGGCGCCTGCGGCCCCGGACTGGAAAGTGGCGGTTGCGAAGGTCGCCGTGCAACGCGCCGCCATCGCCTGGACGGACGAACAGGTGCCCGGCGGCGCCTATGCCGATGTGGACGCGCTGAGCCTGCACGCCTCGCAGATCGCCTGGCCTTTCGCCCAGCCCCTGCAATTCGCGGGCGCCGCGCGCCTGGCGGCGGGTACGCCCGGCGCCAAGGGCGCCGCCGAGCCCGCGCGCCTGGCGTTCAGCGGCCAGGCCACCGACCGCATGGCGACCGTGGCCGCGTCGTTGCAGGGGCTGGCGCTCGAAGGCGCCGCGCCCTACCTCGCGCAGCAGCTCAAGCCGCGCCTCGGCGGCATGCTCGATGCCGACCTGGGCCTGGCGTGGAACGGCCCCGCCGTCGTGGTGCAGGTGGCGGCGCTTTCGCTGCACGACCTGCGCCTTGCCTGCGCCACGGACGCCGCATGCGGGGCGGCCGACAACGCCATTGCCCTGCCGCGCAACACCTTGGCCGACTGGAAGCAACTGCGCGTGGAAGACGCTCAGGTCGATCTGCTGCGCCAGCGCGTCCACGTGGGCAAGATCACCCTCGCGCAGCCGCGCGTGCTGGCCGCGCGCGGTGCCGATGGCCGCTGGATGTTCGACGACTGGCGCGCCGCCGCGCCGCCCGCGGATGCGCCGGACCCGCAGGCGGTGGCGCCGGCGTCTGTACCGTGGGACCTGCGCTTCGGCGACATCGCCGTCGAGGGCGGCGCCGTGGGCTTGCGCGACGCGGCGGCTGCCGCGCCCGTGGCGTTCAGCGTCACGGCGCTGCAACTGCGGTTGCAGGATTTCGCTCCGCTGGCCGCGCCGGGCGCCAAGCCGTCGCCGCTGCAAGTGGCCGCGCGCATCGTGGCCGGGCGCACCGAGCCGGGCCGTCTGGCCTATGAAGGCACGCTGGGCCTCGCGCCGCTCAGCGCCGCGGGCCGGGTGCAGGCCGGGCAGATACCGCTGCACGCCTTCGTGCCCTACGTGGCCGACGCACTCAACCTGGACATCCGCCGTGCGGACGGCAGCTTCAAGGGCGAGGTGTGGTATGCCGACGCGCCCGCCGGCCCCAGCCTGCGCGTGCGCGGCGACGCGGCGGTCGACGACATGCGCGCCTACGCCGTGGCCGGCGGTGGCGTCGGCGCCAGGCCCGCCCGCCTGCGCGGACTGGGCGCAGGCAACGATCTGCTGAACTGGAAGTCGCTGGCCCTGCGCGGCGTGGATGTGGCCCTCGCGCCACGGCAGCCGCTGGCGGTGGATGTGCGCGAAACCGTGCTCAGCGACTTCTTCGCGCGCATCGTGGTGCAGGAAACGGGGCGCCTCAACCTGCAGGACCTGGTCAAGCAGGACACTGCCGCCGCGCCCGCGCCGTCCACGGCGCCGGCAGCCGCACAGCCGGCGCCGCCGCCTGAGCGCCCGCAGCCCGTCATTCGCTTCGGGCCGGTCGCGGCGATCAACGGCACGGTGGCCTTCGCCGACCACTTCGTCAAACCCAACTATTCGGCGGACATCACCGAGTTGACGGGCCGGCTCAGCGCTTTTTCGTCCCAAACCCCCGCGGGCAGCGCCGAGCCGCTGATGGCCGACCTGGAACTGCGCGGGCGCGCCGAAGGCACGGCCTCGCTGGAGGTCACCGGCAAGCTCAACCCGCTGGCCAAGCCGCTCGCGCTCGACATCCAGGGCCGCATGCGCGACCTGGAACTGCCGGCCCTGTCGCCCTACACCATCAAGTACGCGGGCCACGGCATCGAGCGCGGCAAGATGAGCATGGACGTGGCCTACAAGGTGCTGCCCGACGGCCAGCTCACCGCCAGCAACCGGCTCATCCTCAACCAGCTCACCTTCGGCGAGCCGGTGCAGGGCGCGCCCGCCAGCCTGCCCGTGAAATTGGCCGTGGCCCTGCTGGCCGACCGCAACGGCGTGATCGATGTGGACCTGCCCATCAGCGGCTCGCTCAACGACCCGGATTTCCGGCTCGGCTCGGTCATCCTGCGCGTCATCGGCAACCTCATCGTCAAGGCCGTCACCTCGCCGTTCTCGCTCATCGTGGGCGCCTTCGGCGGCGGCGACAGCGAACTCAACAGCGTCGATTTCGCCCCCGGCAGCGCCGCGCTCGACGACGCCGCGCGCGGCGGGCTCGACAAGGTGGCGCATGCGCTCGCCGACCGCCCACAGCTCATGATGACCGTGGTCGGCGAGGCCAACCTCGCCGCCGAGCGCGATGCCTGGAAGCGCGAGCGCCTGAAGCGCCTGTTGTTGGCCGAGAAGCGCCGCGCCGCCACCCGCGCCGGGCAGGACACGGCGCAGCTGCAGGCCGTCACGCCCGCCGAAGCCCCCGCGCTGCTCAAGGAGGTATACCGCCGTGCCGACATCGCCAAGCCGCGCAACATCATCGGCATCGCCAAGGACATCCCCGACGCGGAGATGGAATCGCTGCTGCTCGCCAGCATCCCGCTGCCCGACGATGCCATGCAGGCACTGGCCGTCGCGCGCGGCGTGGCCGTGCGCGACTATCTGGCGCAGCAACAGTTGCCGCTCGACCGGCTGTTCCTGGGTGCGGCGCGCGTCGTGCCCGATGGCGACAAGGGCACCGGCCAGTGGAAACCGCATGCGCAACTGAGCCTGGGAACGCGCTGACCCGCCCCTTGACCTGGGTGAAAAGTGGCTTGGCCCAAACCGGGCGAAAATAGCGCGTTCGCCGCGGCGGCGTCATGCCTGCTGCCCGCCTTGCATCGCCTATGACCCGCGCCGCCACCCAGGCGGCCATTTGAAGAGTTCATGTTCAGTTTTCCCCGCACCAGCAAAATGCCCGAAGTACCCGAAACCCCCGCGCCCGCGCTCCGCAGCAGCGAGCCCCATCCGCTCGACGGACTGACCGGCGGCGCCTTCTCGGCGGCCACCTCCGGCGAACGCGCGGCGCGCATCCGCGACTGGCTGGCCGGCCAGCCCGCGCCTGAACAGTTGCAGGAAGTCTTCAAGGACCTGAGCCAGCGCGACAAGGGTGCCGCGCGCCTGGTGCGCGAGCGACTCGACGAGATCAAGCGCGCGCGCGGCCAGGAGGCCATCGCCGCCGAATGGGCCGCCAAGGCCGAGGCACTGCTGGCCGCGCCCAAGCTCAACATCGCCGACGCCATGGCCTGGCAGCGCGACGCCGCCCGCGCGGGCGCGCCGCTGTCGCGCGAGCCGCTGGCCGACTTCAAGACCCGGCTGGCCGAGCGGGTCAAGGTGATCGAAGACCTGCAGCATCGCGTGCAGGTGCAGCGCGAGGCCGCCGTGCTGCTGGCCCAGCGCATCGAGGTGCTGTCCACCAAGCCGTGGAGCGATGCGCGCGACGCCGTGGACACCCTGCGCGCCGACGTGCAGCACTGGCAGGATCAGGCCGGCGAGATTGCGGGCGACGCCAACTGGGGCAGCGTGGACGCGCGCTTCGCGCCCATGCTCGACGCATCGCGCACGCAGTTGTTGGCCGTGTGGGACGCCTTCCAGTCCGCCGTGGCGCAGGCCCAAGCCGCCGCCACCGACCCCGCCGCGCCGCTGCCGCCCGTGCCGGTATGGGCCGAGGCGCTGCGCCTGGCGCGTGGCGAACCTGCCCAGGCCGAGGCCGACAAAGCCGCCCCCGCCGCCAAGGCCGCGCCCGCCGTGGACCCCGCCGTGCGCGAGCAGGCCCGCGCCGCCGTGCAGGAAGCGCTGGAGCGGCTGGAGGCCGAAACCGCCGCCGGCCACGGCAAGGCCAGTGCCGACGCCGCCGCCGCGCTGCGCGCCGTGCTCAAGGAGCATGGCCGCCACATCGACACCGCGCTGGAGCACAAGGTGAACGGCGCCCTCGTCGCCGCGGGCGAGCTGGAAGGCTGGCAGCGCTGGGGTGCCGACCAGGTGCGCGCGGAACTCGTCGCCAAGGCCGAAGCCCTGCTCAAGCGCCCCGAAGGCCAGGCCCTGGGCGGCCGCAAGATGCAGGAAACCCTGCGCCAGTTGCGCGACATGTGGAAGCAGGCCGACCACGGCGGCGCACCCAACCATGCGCTGTGGAAGCGCTTCGATGAAGCCTGCACCGAAGCGCACAAGGTCGTCGAGGCGTGGCTCGACAAGATCAAGACCGAGGCCGCCGAGCACAAGGCCCAGCGCGTGGCCCTGATCGACGAAGTCAAGGCCTGGGGCCTGGCCCATACCGCCTCGCTCGACTGGAAAAGCCAGTACCGCGCGTTGCAGCAGTTCGCCGCGCGCTGGCGCGAAGGCGGCCACGTGAGCGAAAAGGTGTTCGCCGAGTTGCAGCCGCTGTGGAAGGCCGCGCTCGACGCCGCCGCCGTACCGCTGGAAACCGCGCAGAAAAGCAGCCTGGAGCGACGCCACGCCATGATCGCCGAGGCCGTTCAGCTTGGCGCCGCGCCCAGCCTGCGCATCGACGCCGTCAAGGCGCTGCAGCAGCGCTGGCAGGCCGAGGCCCAGGCCGTGCCGCTGGACCGCCGCCAGGAGCAGAAGCTATGGGACGCTTTCCGCAAGCCCATCGACGACGCCTTCAACCGCAAGAGCGCCGAGCGCGAGCAGTCCGCCGTGGCCCTGGGCGCGCGCGACCGCGCCGTGCTGGAGGCCGCCAAGGCGCTCGAAGCCGCCAACGCCAGCGGCGACATGCAGCGCATCCGCGCCGCCATGGCCGCGCTCGATGCCGCCGTGCGCAGCCGCGATGAAGAGCAAAAACAGGCTCCAGCGCAGGTGGATACTGCGGTGACAGCTATCGATTCAGGAGCAGAAACGGGCGCTGCCGGCAATGCGGACACGCAGGCCGCCGCAAGTTCCGAGAGTGCCGATGATGGGGCCGCCGATCCGGCACCCGCCGAAGCTGCGGCCCCCAAGCCCGCGCCCCGGCCCGTGGTTGCCGTGCGCGGCGACGACCGCCCCGGCATGCGCCGCGAGGCGCCCGCCGCGCCCGGGCGCGGCGGCAGGCCCGGCGAGCGGCGCGACAGCCGCGATGGCCGTGACATGCGCGGCCCGCGCGGGGAGGGCCGCTTTGGCGGCGACCGTTTCGGCGACCGCGCGCCGCGCGAAGATCGCGGCCCGCGCCTGGGCGACACCGCCTTCCGCGCCCAGCGCGACGCGCTGGAACATGCCCAGGCCACGCTGCGCAAGCTGGCCGCCCAGGCGCATGGCGAGGCCCTGACGCAACTGCTGGCCGCGTGGGAGAAGCGCGATGCCGCCCTCGTGCCCAGCGTGCAGGAGCTGGGCGGGCGCGTCAGCCCCGCCGTGCGCGGCGCCTGGGTGCAGGCCGTGGGCGCCGCGCCGGCAGGCGATGCGGCGCAGGCCCTGCTGCGGCTGGAGATGGCCGCCGAGCTGCCCACGCCCGCCGAGCATCTGGACGCGCGCCGCGCACTGCAACTGCACCTGCTCACGCGCCGCAACGACCCCGCGCCCGCCCAGACCTGGGGGCAGGACGCCGCGCGTGTGCTGGCCGCCGCCAGCGACCCCGGCAGCGCGCGGCGCCTGCAGGGCGTGCTGAAGGTCCTGCTGCGCGCATGATGCCTGCCGGGGCCACTGCCGCTGTCCGACTGCGGCCCTTCGCGCCGCAGGACACGCAGCAGGTCGTCGCCCTCTGGCGCGCCTGCGGCCTCGTGCGGCCCTGGAACGACCCTTACCGCGACATCGCCCGCAAGCAGGCCGAGCAGCCCGAACTGTTTCTGGTCGCGCAGCCCTGCGATGGCGGCGGTAGCGGGCAGGTCGCGGGCAGCGCCATGGCCGGCTACGACGGCCACCGCGGCTGGGTCTACTACCTGGCCGTGGCGCCGGGCCGCCAGCGCCTGTCCATCGGGCGCGCGCTGATGGCCGAGGCCGAGCGCCTGCTGCTGGCGCGCGGCTGCCCCAAGATCAACCTGCAGGTGCGCAGCGGCAACCAGGGCGTGCTCGCCTTCTATGAAAAGCTCGGCTATGCGCGCGACGACACCATCAGCCTGGGCAAGCGGCTGATACCGGACGCCTGAGCCTTTTTTGCCCCGCCAAAGAAAAAGGCTCCCGAGGGAGCCTTTTATCGGAGCCGGGCGAGCCTCAGACCCGCTTGCGGTATTCGCCCGTGCGGGTGTCGATTTCGATCTTGTCGCCTTGCGACACGAACAGCGGCACAGGCACTTCGAAGCCAGTGGCGATCTTGGCGGGCTTGAGCACCTTGCCGGACGTGTCGCCCTTCACGGCGGGCTCGGTCCAGGTGATCTCGCGCACCACGCTGGTGGGCAGCTCCACCGAGATGGCCTTGCCGTCGTAGAACACCACTTCCACGGGCATGCCGTCTTCCAGGTAGTTCAGGGTGTCGCCCATGTTCTCGGCCTCCACCTCGTACTGGTTGTACTCGGCGTCCATGAACACGTACATCGGGTCGGCGAAGTAGGAGTAGGTGCACTCCTTGTGGTCCAGGATCACCTGGTCCATCTTGTCGTCGGCCTTGAACACCACTTCGGTGCCGAAGTTGGCGATCAGGCTCTTGAGCTTCATGCGCACGGTGGCAGCGTTGCGGCCGCCGCGGCTGTATTCGGTCTTCAGGACCACCATCGGGTCCTTGCCGTACATGATCACATTGCCGGCGCGGATTTCTTGGGCGATTTTCATAGCGTGTCTGCCTGGTTGGGGCCGCTTGGCGCACCTTTTCTGGAGTGGATGGAGGCGCCGCGGCGAAAGCGGCCCCGGGCACAGAGAAAAGCCCGGGGCGCGCAAAGCCTTTGATTTTACTGTTTTTCGGCGACGAAACGCAGCAGTTGTGCCACAAGGTCGTCCTGTGTCAAAAGACGTGCGCGCGCGGCCTGCGCGGCGGCATGCCAGGCCGCCAGCGTCGCGGCGTCCAGCGCGGGTAGCGGCCCCGCGCGCAGGCCGTTCCATAGGTGGTGGAAATGGCGCAGCGAACCGGGCGCCTGGAACCAGTCGAGGAAGGCGTCGAGCTTGGCGTGGTGCGCATCGTCCTCGGGCTGCGGGTAGATGTGCCAGACGAAGGGCTGGCCGGCCCACAGGGCGCGCACCAGCGAATCCTCGCCGCGCACGAAGTTCAGGTCGGATGCCCACAGCAGTTCGTCGTAGCCGGGCTGGGGCAGGGTGTCGAGGTATGAAATCGATAGCGCACTGCGCCCATCCTGCCTGCGCTGGAGGCTGTTTTCATTCTGCAGCGCGGCGCGCACCGCCGCCGTTGCGCGCCCCGGTGTGGCGAGCAGGCGCACGGGCTGCGGCCCATCGGCCCAGCGCGCCAGCAGCGCGCCCAGCGCAGCGGGCTCGTAGCAGAACAACGATACGGCCAGCGCGCCGTTGGCCACGCCATGCGCCGCGCGCCACGCCGCGCGGTCGAAAGCCGCCTGCCGCGCGGGCAGGCCGGGTTCGCGCAGCAGCCCGCCCGTGGCCGGGGTGAAACCGGGGTAGAAGAAATGCTTGGTCAGCCCCGCGCCGGGCCCGGCCAGCATGGGCGAGGGCAGTCCGTGGCTGCGCTCCACGTAGCCTTCGGCCGACAGGTATTCCAGGTTGATCCACAAGGGTTTTTGGCCTCCAGCGCTTGTACTGCCTGCGATGGCAGCTACGAATTCAGGAGCAATCTCGCAGCCGAAGGCTTCCACCACCACGTCGCCCACGCCGTCGGCGGGCGCCTGCGCGGGCCAGGGCAGCACCTGCACGCCGGGGCAGCCCTGCGGTGCCATCCATGCCAGGGCGCGGGCGTCGTCGCTCCACAGCCGCACCGCGTGCCCGCGCTCGGCCAGGTTGGCAGCCAGGCGCCAGCAGACGCCGATGTCGCCGTAGTTGTCGATCACGCGGCAGAAGATGTCCCAGCGCATGCGCGTTACTCCGCCTGCCGGGCCGCCGCGCGCAGATGGTCCACCAGCAGCCGCGACACGCTGGAGAGCGATTCATGGGAGCGCACGCACAGCGCCAGCCGCCGCGCGGCCCAGGGTTCGGCGAGCGTGATGGCGCGGATGGCCAGCGCCCCGCAGTAGAGCCGCGCGCTGCCGCGCGGCAGC
Source organism: Curvibacter soli (assembly GCF_029211125.1). GTDB lineage: Bacteria > Pseudomonadota > Gammaproteobacteria > Burkholderiales > Burkholderiaceae_C > Curvibacter_A > Curvibacter_A soli. The sequence continues at coordinate 67,151 of NZ_JARGEN010000059.1, read as the reverse complement.
ACGCCCACGCCCAGGCCCGAGGCAACCATCAGGCACAGCGCGTCGAAGCCCGAGACCTGGATGCGCAGCCGCAGCGGCAGGCCCGCCTCGGAGGCCGCGCGCATGAGCTGGTTGTTGATGGCGCTGCCCGGGTGCGCGCCCACGAAGTCGTACGCCAGCGCTTCGGCCAGCCGTGCCGATTTGCGCCGCGCCAGCGCGTGGCCGGCGGGCACCACGAGTACCAGCTCGTCACCGCGGTAGGGCAGCAGGGTCACGCGCTCGCCGTAGTGGCCGTCGTTGAGGATGCCCACGTCGGCGGCGGCGATGGTGCCGCGCTCCATCACGGCGACGAACAGGCGCAGCGATACCGGGTCGAGGTGCATAGGGCGCCTATCGTAGCCGCCCCGCGCCTGCCATGCCGGTTTGCGATGGCAGCTTCGCACATGGGCGATCCGCTCCCAGACGGCACAACCAGCCAAGGAGACATATCGCATGGATTTCCCCGCAACCGCGCCCGGTGCGCTGCATGGCGTGCGGGTGGTCGAGATGGGCCAGCTCATCGCCGGCCCGTTCTGCGGCAAGACGCTGGGCGAATTCGGCGCCGACGTGGTGAAGATCGAGGCACCCGGCACGGGCGACCCGCTGCGCAACTGGCGGCTGCTGAAGGACGGCACCTCGGTTTGGTGGCAAGTCCAGTCGCGCAACAAACGCTCCATCGCGCTCGACCTGCGCCAGAGCGAAGGCCAGGACATCGCGCGCAAGCTGATCGCCGAGGCCGACGTGCTGATCGAGAACTTCCGCCCCGGCACGCTCGAAGGCTGGGGCATGTCGCCCGAGGCGCTGCACCGCCTGAACCCCGGCCTGGTGATGCTGCGCATCTCGGGCTACGGGCAGACCGGCCCGTACCGCGACCTGCCGGGCTTCGGCGTGATCGGCGAGGCCATGGGTGGCCTGCGTCACCTGACGGGCGAGCCGGGCCGCGTGCCGGTGCGCGTGGGCGTGTCCATCGGCGACACGCTGGCCGCGCTGCACGGCGCCATCGGCGTGCTGGCGGCGCTCTACCACCGCAAGGTCAACGGCGGCCAGGGCCAGGTGATCGACGTGGCTTTGCACGAGGCGGTGTTCAACGTGATGGAAAGCCTGGTGCCCGAGTACAGCGCGTTCGGCGCGGTGCGCGAGCCCGCGGGCAGCGCGCTGCCGGGCATCGCGCCTTCCAATGCCTACAAATGCACGGACGGATGGGTGCTGGTGGCCGGCAACGGCGACAGCATCTTCAATCGGCTGATGGATGCCATCGGCCGGCCCGACCTGGGCAATGCGCCCGACCTGGCGAACAACGCGGGGCGGGTCGCCCGCGTGGCCGAGCTGGACGCAGCCATCGGCGCCTGGACCGCGCAGCGCGGCGTGCAGCAGGTGCTCGACGCGCTGGCCGCCGCGCGCGTGCCGGCAGGCAAGGTCTATACGGTCCGTGACATCCACGAGGACCCGCATTACCGCGCGCGCGGCATGCTGCTGGAGCAGCGCACCCGAGACGGCTACACGGTCGAGGTGCCGGGCGTCGTACCCAAGCTGTCGGCCACGCCGGGCACCGTGCGCCGCAGCGCGCCGCGCCTGGGCGACGACACCGATGCGGTGCTGAAAGAGGCCGGCCTCACCGATGCACAGATCGCGCTGTTGCGCGAGAAGGGAGTCGTGGCATGAGCGACACGGTTTGGAGCGGCGCGGGCCGGCGCATCCACATGCAGGAAGTGGGCACGCGCGACCCGCATGCGGCTCGAATCCGCACGACGCGGCCATCGCCCGCGCCATTGTCGCGTTGGGCCGCAACCTGGGGCTGGTCGTGGTGGCCGAGGGCGTGGAGGACGAGGCGCAGCGCAGCTTCTTCGTGGCCTGCGGCTGCACCGCCTGCCAGGGCTACCTGTTCGGGCGCCCGGCGCCGGCGGAAGCCTTGGTAGGATTTTGGCCTGTAGCGCCCGTACCGCCTGCGGTAGCAGCTATATAAACGATAGCAAAAGAGTGCTGCCTCAGCGCAGCGAGAAGCCCGCGGCGTGCAGTGCTTCCACCAGCCGGGCGCGGCCCTTGAGGGCGGGCGCGTCGCGCAGCCGGTCCAGCGCCTGCGCGCTCCAGTCCTGCTGCGGCATCTGCTGGCCGGCCTGGAAGCCGCGCATCGCGGCGTCGTAGGCGGCGATGTCCTGCGCCTCGGCGGCGGGTGTTTGGTAGCGCTCGTGGTGCAGCACGGCCTGCTGTGGCAGGCGCGGCTTGACGGCGGCGGGCCGCACCGGGTCGGGCCAGCCTACGGCCAGCCCGAACACCGGGAACACGCCGTCGGGCGTACCCAGCAGTTCGGCCACTTCTTCGGGCCGGTTGCGCAGCGCGCCGGCATACACCGTGCCCAGGCCCAGCGACGCGGCGGCAGACACGGCGTTCTGGGCCGCCAGCGCGGCGTCGATGACGGCCATCAGGAAGGTGTCGAGGTAGTGCAGGCCATCGGCGCTGCGCTGCGCGCGCCCGGCGACGCGGGCGATGCGCGAGAGGTCGGCCAGCCAGGCCAGGAACAGCGGTGCGCGGGCGATGTGGGCCTGGTTGCCGGTCAGCTCCGCCAGGCGGTCGCGGCTGGGCTGCGACTGCACGGCGATCACGCTCCAGGTCTGCAGGTTCGACGAACTGGGTGCCGACTGGGCCGCGGCCACCAGCGTCTCGATGGTGCCGGCGGGCAGGGCATCGGGCAGAAAGTGGCGCACCGAGCGGTGGCCGAGCAACTGGTCCAGCACCTGGCTGGCGGCCAGCGTGATGGCGGGGGCCTGCGCACCGTAGCGGGCGCGCAGCAGGTAGGAGGCAAGGGCAGGGTGGGGCATGGCGGGGTGTGCGGGCGAGAGTGGCGACAGCCGCCGAATGTAGCCGCCCGCCGCGTCGTCGCGTCTTGCCTGGCACCCCGAGCGCGGCACCGGCAGGCGCATCCAACTGCCGTTTCCAGGTTAAAACATGTTTGCGGCTTCCCGTGCCACGCGGGCACGCCTGCCGTGCGCGGCCACAATACGGACCCATGTCCGAAGCGTTTACCGACGAACTCCTGGCCCAGGTGGCGGCCTTGCCCGCGCTGCCGGGCGTGTACCGCTATTTCGATGCCGGGGGCGCGCTGCTCTACGTGGGCAAGGCGCGCAACCTCAAGAAGCGCGTGTCCAGCTACTTCCACAAGAACCACGGTGGCACGCGCACCGGGCTCATGGTGGCCAAGATCGCGCGGCTGGAAACCACCGTGGTGCGCTCCGAGGCCGAGGCGCTGCTGCTGGAGAACAACCTCATCAAGACGCTCAACCCGCGCTACAACATCCTGTTCCGCGACGACAAGAGCTACCCGTACCTGTTGATCACCGGCGTGGCCGCGCGCGACGGCGAGGCCGGCGCGCCTGCGGGCCAGCGCTTCCCGCGCATGGCCTACTACCGCGGCGCGGTGGACAAGCGCGCGCGGTACTTCGGCCCCTACCCGAGCGCCTGGGCCGTGAAGGAGACGATCCAACTGCTGCAGAAGGTGTTTCGCCTGCGCGTGTGCGAGGACACGGTGTTCGCCAACCGCACCCGGCCCTGCCTGCTCTACCAGATCAAGCGCTGCACGGGCCCCTGCGTCGGGCTGGTGTCGCCCGAGGCCTATGCGGTGGACGTGGCCCATGCCGAGGCCATGCTGCGCGGCGAGACGCAGACGCTGCTCGGCACGCTGGAGGCCCGCATGATGGCCCACGCGGAAAAGCTGGAGTTCGAGCAGGCGGCCGAGCTGCGCAACCAGATGGCCGCGCTCTCGCGCGTGCTGCACCAGCAGGCCGTGGACACCGGCTCGGACAAGGACGTGGACATCCTTGCCGTGCAGGTGCAGGGCGGGCGCGCCTGCGTCAACCTGGCCATGGTGCGCGGCGGGCGGCATCTGGGCGACCGCGCCTACTTCCCCGTGCACGTGGAGGATGCCAGCGCCCTGGCCGTGGAGCTGGACGAGCCCGACGGCGCGGCCCGCACGGTGGAGGTACAGGTGCTCGAGGCTTTCATCGCCCAGCATTACCTGCACGTGCCGGTGCCGCCCTCGCTGATCGTGAGCGCGCCCGTGGGCCAGGAACTGGTCGACGTGCTGTCCGAGCAGAGCGGGCAGCGCGTGGGCGCGGTGCACAGCCCGCGCGGGCAGCGCCGCACCTGGCTGGAGATGGCGCAGCAGAACGCCGCCATCCAGCTCGCGCGGCTGCTGGCCGAGGAAGGCTCGCAGCAGGCGCGCACGCGCGCGCTGGCCGAGGCGCTGGAACTGGAGCCCGACGACCTCGACGGCCTGCGCATCGAGTGCTTCGACATCTCGCACACCGCGGGCGAGGCCACGCAGGCCTCGTGCGTGGTGTTTCAGCAGCACAGGATGCAGAGCGGCGAATACCGGCGCTACAACATCGAGGGCGTCACGGGTGGCGACGACTACGCCGCCATGCGCCAGGTGCTGACGCGGCGCTACAGCAAGCTCGCCGAGGCGCTGCGCCAGGCCGGCGGCGCCGCGCCTGCGGGCACGGCGCGCATGCCCGACCTGGTGCTGGTGGACGGCGGGCGCGGCCAGGTCGCCATGGCGCGCGAGGTGTTCACCGAACTGGGCCTGCCGCTGTCGCTGATCGTCGGCGTGGAAAAGGGCGAGGGCCGCAAGGTGGGGCTGGAGGAACTGGTGTTCGCCGACGGGCGCGAGAAGGTCTACCTGGGCCGCGATTCCGCCGCGCTGATGCTGGTGGCGCAGATCCGCGACGAGGCGCACCGCTTCGCCATCACCGGCATGCGCGCGCGCCGCGCCAAGGTGCGCGTGGGCGGCAGCCGGCTCGAAGAGGTGCCCGGCGTGGGGCCGAAGAAGCGCGCCCGGCTGCTGCAGCGCTTCGGCGGCGTGCGCGGCGTGGCGGCGGCGAGTGTGGACGACCTGGTCACGGTGGACGGCATTTCGCGGGAATTGGCTGAAGAAATCTACCGGGCGCTGCGCTGAGCGGCCTGTCACGCCGCCATGACACAATCGAGCGCCATGTTCTTCACCATTCCCACCCTCATGACCTGGACGCGCATCGTCGCGATACCGCTCATCGTGGGAATGTTCTACATGCCGGTGGAGCCTGTCACGCGCAACCTGGTGGCCACCGTCATGTTCGTCGTGTTCGCGGCCACCGACTGGCTCGACGGCTTCCTGGCGCGCCGGCTCAACCAGATATCGGCCTTCGGCGCCTTCCTCGACCCGGTGGCCGACAAATTTCTCGTCTGCGCATCGCTGCTGGTGCTGGTGCATCTGCAGCGCGCCGATGTGTTCGCCGCGCTGATCATCGTGGGGCGCGAGATCGCCATCTCCGCGCTGCGCGAATGGATGGCGCAGATCGGCGCCTCGCGCAGCGTGGCCGTGCACATGTTGGGCAAGGTCAAGACCACGGTGCAGATGGTCGCCATCCCGTTCCTGCTCTACGACGGGCGCCTGTTCGGCGTGGTCGACACGGGTGTGTGGGGGACGTGGCTGCTGTGGCTGGCCGCGGTGCTCACGGTATGGTCGATGGTGTACTACCTGCGCCGCGCGCTGCCCGAGATCCGCGCCCGGATCAAATAGCGGGTTCGCGCTTCCATGGCTCGCCCTGGAAGCGCTCGGAGAGGAAATCCACCAGCAGCCGCAGCCGGCGCGGCACGCGCGGATGGCGCGGCGCCAGCCAGTGGATGTCGGCGTCGGGCATGGCGTGGCGCGGCAGCACGCGCGGCAGTTGCCCGCCGGCGAACAGCGGCATGAGGGCGTGCGCCATGGCGGCTCGGGCCCGCCGCTGCTGCTGCACGGGCACCCGCAGTCGCACGCCATGTGGCACCGCGTGGCGCCCGCGTTGGCGGCGCGCTTCCACGGGGCGTGATGCCGGACCTGCGCGGCTACGGCGATTTGGCCCGGCCCGCGCCCGATGCCGCGCACGCCGCGCATTCCAAGCGCGCCATGGCCGATGACGCGATCTTCATCATGCGCAGCCTGATCCAGCCGCCGCCAAGCATCTGCGAGGACTACCGGGCGTGCGCTACCATCGACCTGGAACACGACCGCGCCGATGTGGCGGCGGGCCGCTGCATCGACGTACTGGCGCTCTGGCGCGAGCGGTCCGCAAACGTGGACGGCCGCGCCGTACCCTGCGGCCACTACATCGCCGAAGATGCACTTGCGTTGCTGCTCGACGAGTCGGCGGCATTCCTATCTGACTGACTTTCGACATACCAGGCAAGAAGCACACCATGGGCAAGCAACGCATCGCCGTCATCGCGGGCGACGGCATCGGCAAGGAGGTCATGCCCGAGGGCGTGCGCGTCATGGACGCGGTGGCGCGCAAGTTCGGCATCGACCTGCATTTCAACCACTTCGACTTCGCGAGCTGGGACTACTGCGAACGCCACGGCAAGATGCTGCCCGACAACTGGAAGGAGCAGATCGGCGGCCACGATGCGATCTACTTCGGCGCCGTGGGCTGGCCCGCGAAGATTGCCGACCATGTCTCGCTGTGGGGCTCGCTGCTGCTGTTTCGCCGCGAGTTCGACCAGTACGTCAACCTGCGCCCCGCGCGCCTCATGCCCGGCGTGATCGCCCCGGTGGTGCGGCGCGACGGCAGCCCGCGCCTGCCCGGCGAGATCGACATGCTCATCGTGCGCGAGAACACCGAGGGCGAATACTCCAGCATCGGCGGGCGCATGTACGAAGGCACGCCCCGCGAGATCGTGATGCAGGAGACGGTGATGTCCCGCCACGGCGTGGACCGCGTATTGAAGTTCGCTTTCGACCTCGCCCAGTCGCGCCCCAGGAAGCACCTGACCAGCGCCACCAAATCCAACGGCATCGCCATCACCATGCCCTACTGGGACGAGCGCGTGGCCGAGATGGCCAAGTCGTATCCGGATGTGAGAGTGGACAAGTTTCACATCGACATCCTCACCGCGCATTTCGTGCAGCGCCCCGACTTTTTCGACGTGGTGGTGGCCAGCAATCTGTTTGGCGACATCCTCAGCGACCTGGGGCCCGCCTGCACCGGCACCATCGGCATCGCGCCCAGCGCCAACCTGAACCCCACACGCACCATGCCCTCGCTGTTCGAGCCCGTGCACGGCTCGGCGCCCGACATTGCGGGGCAGGGCATTGCCAACCCCATCGGCCAGATCTGGTGTGGCGCGATGATGCTGGAGTTCCTGGGCCACAAGGCCGCGCACGACGCGGTGCTCGCGGCCATCGAGCGCGTGCTGCAGCCCGGCAGCGCCGCGCCGCGCACGCCCGACATCGGAGGGACCGCCGGCACCGCCGACCTGGGGCGCGCGATCGCCGAATCGCTTTGATTCCCTGCTGCCCCGGTGCCGGGAATGCAGCCCTGGCGCGGCCCAGGCGCGCAAATGCGACTAGAATCCGCCTCCGCGCTGCTGCAAAACAGCCTGTCGTATTGACACCTTGAAAGTCCGTGGCTCTAATCTGATGCCGCAGCGTTCGCTGCGATTCCCGCCTTCCGCCCCCTCGCCCCCGCACATCTGCGCAGCGAATGCGTGAAGGCCAGATTTTTCGTAGACACATCCAGATCAACACATATCTTTGTACGAGGGGCTCCTTGTGAATAAAACCGAACTGATCGAGCACATCGCCAACAACGCCGACATCTCCAAGGCGGCTGCCACGCGCGCGCTCGAGTCCACCATCGAAGCCGTGAAGAAGACCCTGAAGAAGGGCGGTACCGTTTCCCTCGTCGGCTTCGGCACCTTCGCCGTGGGCAAACGCGCCGCGCGCACCGGCCGCAACCCCCGTACCGGCGCGGCCATCAAGATCAAGGCTGCTAAAGTACCAAAGTTTCGTCCTGGCAAGGCATTGAAGGATGCCTTGAACTGAATCCGGTCAAGGTGGGGTGCTTAGCTCAGTCGGTAGAGCGGCGCCCTTACAAGGCGTAGGTCGGCGGTTCGAGCCCGTCAGCACCCACCAAGATTTGCCGTTATGAATCAAGGGTTTAGAGCGATCTAAGCCCTTTTTCTTTGTGCGCCCAGCATGGGCGCACAAAGAAAAAAGCCGCCGGGCGTGTGGCCGGGCGGCTTTCGGGGGGGCAAACCTCGCTGGATTACTTCAGCTTGATTTCCTTGTATTCCACATGCTTGCGAGCCTTGGGGTCGAACTTGGAGATCGACATTTTCTCGGGCGTGGTCTTCTTGTTCTTGGTCGTGGTGTAGAAATGGCCGGTACCTGCGGTGGATTCCAGCTTGATCTTTTCGCGTCCGCCTTTTGCTGCCATGGTCGCTCTCCTTTACGCTTGGCCGCGTGCGCGCAGGTCTGCGAGCACGGAGTCGATGCCGTTCTTGTCGATCAGGCGCAGGCCCGCGTTGCTGATGCGCAGGCGCACCCAGCGGTTTTCGCTCTCGACCCAGAAACGGCGGTACTGCAGATTCGGCAGGAACCGGCGCTTGGTTTTGTTGTTGGCGTGGGACACATTGTTCCCCACCATGGGCTTCTTGCCCGTGACGTCACATACGCGTGCCATGAGGACACTCCGATAGTTTCAAGCGGCCACCGCTGACACGCGGGGGGCCTTCAGGCCGCCCCGCTGCTGCTGGGCCTCACCTCGCCAGGAATGGGTGGCGGTAACCCGGGATTTACCGGAAAGTGCCCGGCGCACAAGTATCGATCGATGCGCCGGCCAAATTCAGCAAAGCCCCAGATTATAGCCTTGCCGGCTCAGATAATGCTTTCCTGCTCCAGGAAGCGCTGCGCGTCGAGCGCGGCCATGCAGCCGGTGCCGGCGCTGGTGATGGCCTGGCGGTACACATGGTCCTGCACGTCGCCGGCGGCGAACACGCCGGGCACGCTGGTCATGGTGGCGAAGCCCTCGTTGCCCGAGCGGGTGACGATATAGCCGTCCTTCATCTTGAGCTGGCCTTCGAAGATGCCGGTGTTGGGATGGTGGCCGATGGCGATGAAGCAGCCGTGCACGGGCAGGTCCTGCGTGTCGCCCGTCCGTGCGTTCTTCACGCGCACGCCGGTCACGCCGGATTCGTCGCCCAGCACCTGGTCGATCGTGCTGTCGAGCTGCAGCACGATCTTGCCCGCGGCCACCTTCTCGTTCACCTTGTCGATCATGATCGGCTCGGCGCGGAACTTGTCGCGGCGGTGGACCATGTAGACCTTGCGCGCGATGCCCGACAGGTACAGAGCCTCTTCCACCGCCGTGTTGCCGCCGCCCACCACGGCCACGTCCTGATCGCGGTAGAAAAAGCCGTCGCAGGTGGCGCAGGCCGAGATGCCGCGGCCCATGAATGTGGTTTCCGACTCGATGCCCAGGTACTTGGCCGAGGCGCCGGTGGCGATGATGAGCGTGTCGCAGGTGTAGTGGCTGTTGTCGCCGCGCAGCCTGAACGGGCGCGCGCCCAGGTCCACTTCGTGGATGTGGTCGAAGACGATCTGCGTCTTGAAGCGTTCGGCGTGCTGCTGGAAGCGCTGCATCAGCTCCGGGCCCTGCACGCCGTGCACGTCGGCGGGCCAGTTGTCCACCTCGGTCGTGGTCATGAGCTGGCCGCCCTGCGCCATGCCGGTGATGAGCAGCGGGGCAAGATTGGCGCGGGCCGCGTAGACGGCGGCGGTGTAGCCCGCGGGGCCGGAGCCCAGGATCAGAACTTTGGCGTGTTGGGTGGTCGTCATGGTAAAAAGCTCGGTTGGAAGCGCCCTGGTGCCAGGCGCGGCAGGAACAGAGATGGGGGCGATGCCACGAGTATCCATGGCCTGGGGCGTTGGGCGTCCGGCTGTTTTTCAATCACCGCGATTGTAAGAACCCATCAGGATCCCATCGCGTGGCGTATTTCTGGAGAAGCATTGCGATGTCGATCACCAACATGGACCTGCTGCGCCGGGTTCCGCTGTTCTCGCTGCTCACGGCGGCGCAGGCCGAAGCCATTACCCACGCCGTGGTCAAGCGCCGCTACAAGCGCGGCGAGGCCATCGTGGAGCAGGGCTGCAAGTCCGACACGCTCTACATCCTGCTCACGGGCCGCGCGCGCGTGTTCGCCACCGACAGCCGGGGCCGCGAGGTCATCATCGCCGCGTTGCAGCCGGGCGACTACATCGGCGAGATGAGCATCATCGACAACGAGGCCCATTCGGCCACGGTGCGCGCCGAGGTGCAGACCGACGCGCTGACGCTCGGGCGCGGCGAATTCGCCCACTGCCTGGCCAACAATTCGTCGATGGCCTTCATGGCGATGCGCGGGCTGGTCAAGCGGCTGCGCCAGGCCGACCGCAAGATCGAGTCGCTGGCGCTGCTCGACGTGTATGGCCGCGTGGCGCGGGCGCTGCTCGACTTCGCCGAGGCGGACGCGGGCGGGCGGCAGGTCATCCGCGAAAAAATCTCGCGCCAGGATCTGGCGAAGATGGTTGGCGCTTCGCGCGAGATGGTCAGCCGGGTGATGAAGGACCTGGGCGAGCGCGGCTTCATCGAGGCGCTGCCCGACGGCAGCACCGTGCTCAAGAGCCCGCTGCACAGCCTTGCCTGAGCCGTTCGGCGGGCGGGCGCAAAGGGTGGGGTAAGCTCATGCCCGACCGCCTATGTCCTATTCCCTCAACACCCTGAATCCGTCCTCTTCCGAGCCCGTGCCGGTCCGCGGCATGGCGGGCCGTTTTGCGCATGAAATCGGCCTGGTGCTGGGCCTCGTGGCGCTGGTGTTCTGGCTCCTGGCCCTGCTCAGCTATTCGCCGCAGGACGCGGCGTGGTCCACCTCGGGCACCGCCGCGCAGGCGGGCAACTGGGCGGGCCGCGTGGGCGCCTGGCTGGCCGACGGCAGCTATTTCCTGCTCGGCTTCTCGGTCTGGTGGTGCGTGGCTGCGGGGCTGCGCGCCTGGCTGGCATCGCTGGCGCGCTGGCTGCGCGGGGGCGAGGCGCCGTCGGCGCGCGCGCGGCTGCTGTTCTGGGCCGGGCTGGCGCTGCTGCTCGCGGCCAGTACGGCGCTCGAATGGTCGCGCATGTACCGCTTCGAGCCGCGCCTGCCTGGCGGGCACGCGGGCGGCGTGCTCGGCTACCTGGCGGGACCCGCGAGCGTCAAGTGGCTGGGGTTCACCGGCTCGGGCCTGCTGTGCATCGTGCTGGCCCTGGTAGGGGCTGCGCTGGCGTTCCGTTTTTCGTGGGGACGCGTCGCCGAGGGGCTGGGCGCGCGCATCTACGGTCTGGTCGAGTCGCAGCGCGAGAAGCGCGAGATCGCCCAGGACGTGGCCGTGGGCCGCAAGGCCGCGCGCGAGCGCGAGGAGGTGCTGCAGGAAGAGCGCACCGAGATCGAGGTGCAGCACCAGCAGCCCGTGCAGATCATCGAGCCCGTGCTGGCGGACCCGCAGCAGAGCGCGCGGGTGGCCAAGGAGCGCCAGAAGCCGCTGTTCACCGACCTGCCCGACAGCCGGCTGCCGCAGGTGGACCTGCTCGACGGCGCGATGCAGCGCCAGGAAACCGTGGCGCCCGAGACGCTGGAGATGACGAGCCGCCTGATCGAGAAGAAGCTCAAGGACTTCGGCGTGCAGGTGCATGTGGTGGCGGCCTCGCCGGGGCCGGTGATCACGCGCTACGAGATCGAGCCCGCCACCGGCGTGAAGGGATCGCAGATCGTCGGGCTGGCCAAGGACCTGGCGCGCTCGCTGTCGTTGGTATCCATCCGCGTGGTGGAGACCATTCCCGGCAAGAACTACATGGCGCTGGAGCTGCCCAACGCCAAGCGCCAAACCATTCGCCTCTCCGAAATATTGGGCTCCCAGGTCTACCACGAGGCCCGCTCGATGCTGACCATGGGCCTGGGCAAGGACATCATCGGCAACCCGGTGGTGGCCGATCTGGCCAAGATGCCGCACGTGCTGGTGGCCGGCACCACCGGATCGGGCAAGTCGGTGGGCATCAACGCGATGATCCTGAGCCTGCTCTACAAGGCCGAGGCGCGCGACGTGCGCCTGTTGATGATCGACCCCAAGATGCTCGAAATGTCGGTCTACGAAGGCATTCCGCACCTGCTCGCGCCCGTGGTGACCGACATGAAACAGGCCGCCAACGGCCTGAACTGGTGCGTGGCCGAGATGGAGCGCCGCTACAAGCTCATGAGCAAGCTCGGCGTGCGCAACCTCGCGGGCTACAACGTGAAGATCGACGACGCCAAGGCGCGCGAGGAGTTCATCTACAACCCCTTCAGCCTCACGCCCGACGACCCCGAGCCGCTGGAGCGGCTGCCGCACATCGTGGTGGTGATCGACGAGTTGGCCGACCTGATGATGGTGGTGGGCAAGAAGATCGAGGAGCTGATCGCCCGCCTGGCGCAAAAGGCGCGCGCCGCCGGCATCCACCTGATCCTGGCCACGCAGCGGCCCAGCGTGGACGTGATCACCGGCCTCATCAAGGCCAACATCCCCACGCGCATCGCGTTCCAGGTCAGCAGCAAGATCGACAGCCGCACCATCCTCGACCAGATGGGCGCCGAGGCGCTGCTGGGCATGGGCGACATGCTCTACATGGCCAGCGGCACCGGCCTGCCGGTGCGGGTGCACGGCGCCTTCGTGAGCGACGAGGAGGTGCACCGCGTGGTCAGCTACCTCAAGGCGCAGGGCGGCGAGCCCAACTACATCGAAGGCGTGCTCGAAGGCGGCGTGGCCGACGACGAGGGCGGCACGCTCGATGGCGAGCATGGCGGCGGCGAGAAGGACCCGATGTACGACCAGGCCGTCGAGGTGGTGCTGAAGAACCGCAAGGCCAGCATCTCGCTGGTGCAGCGCCACCTGAAGATTGGTTACAACCGCGCCGCGCGGCTGGTCGAGGATATGGAGAAGGCTGGCCTGGTCGGTGCCATGAGCGGTGCCGGCCAGCGCGAAATCCTGGTGCCTGGGCGCGCCGAGTGATGCCGGCCCGTTCACCATCCTGGCACTCATGAAAAAAATATTTGCTATATTATTGATAGCTTTCACCGCAGGTAAAGCCTGCGCGGATGGCCTAAAAGACCTGGAAGATTTCATGCGCGCCACGCACAGCGGGCGGGCCGACTTCACGCAGGTCGTCACCGCGCCGTCCAGGGACGGGCAGGCGGGCCGCACCAGGACCTCCAGCGGTATCTTCGCCTTCGAGCGGCCCGGCAAGTTCCGCTTCACCTACCAAAAGCCGTTTGCGCAGACCATCGTGGCCGATGGCCAGACGCTCTGGCTCTACGACGCCGACCTGAACCAGGTGACGCAGCGCACCCAGGCCCAGGCGCTCGGCAGCACGCCCGCCGCGCTGCTGGCCTCCGCGCCCGACCTCGCGGCGCTGCGGCGCGACTACCAGCTCGATGCCGCGCCCGACGCCGACGGTCTGCAGTGGGTTCTGGCGACGCCCAGGGCGCGCGAGGGCCAGTTACAGAGCGTGCGCGTGGGCTTTCGCGGCGCGCAGCTCGCGGCGCTGGACATCCTGGACAGCTTCGGCCAGCGCTCGGCCATCCGCTTCGCCAACTTCCAGACCAATGCGCCGCTGGAGGCGGATACCTTCCGGTTCAAGCCGCCCGCCGGGGCGGATGTGCTCAAACAATAGCCCCACGACTTGCGCAAAAAGGATGCGTCTGTGGCGCTAGTGCAGCGTTGAACACTGCACTAGCCGGCAGGTCGATGGAGCATGTTTGCGTAAGTCCTGACGTCCTTACAGCGGGCGGCGGCGCAGGCGCAGCGCGTTGCCCACCACCGAGGCCGAACTCAGGCTCATCGCCAGCGCCGCCACCATGGGCGAGAGCAGCCAGCCCGTGAACGGGTACAGCGCGCCCGCCGCCAGCGGCACGCCCAGCGCGTTGTAGACCAGCGCGAACAGCAGGTTCTGCCGCATGTTGCCCACCGTCGCCTGCGACAGCGCCCGCGCCGTGGCGATGCCGCGCAGGTCGCCCTTGACCAGCGTGACCTGGGCGCTGTTCATCGCCACGTCGGTGCCCGTGCCCATGGCGATGCCCACGTCGGCGCGGGCCAGGGCCGGCGCGTCGTTGATACCGTCGCCCGCCATCGCCACCACGTGGCCCTCGCGCTGCAGGCGCTCCACCAGCGCCAGCTTGTCGGCGGGCAGCACCTCGCCATGCACCTCGTCGATGCCGAGCTTGGCGCCCACCGCGCGCGCGGTGGTCAGCCCGTCGCCGGTCGCCATCACGATGCGCAGGCCGGCGGCGTGCAGGGCGGCCAGCGCCTCGAACGTGCTGGCCTTCACCGGGTCCGACACGGCCAGCAGGCCCGCGAGCCGACCGTCCACCGCCAGGTGCATCACGCTCGCGCCCTCGGCACGCAGCGCCTCGGCCTGCGGCTGCAGCGGCGCGGTGGATACGCCGGCCTGCTCCATCAGCACGGTGTTGCCCAGCGCCAGCGCATGGCCCGCCACCTGGCCCCGCACGCCGATGCCGGAGCTGGATTCGAACGTCCCTGGCGTGTCGAGCGCCAGCCCCTGGGCGCGCGCCGCGCGCATGATGGCGTCGGCCAGCGGATGCTCGCTGCCCTGGTCCAGGCTGGCGGCCAGGCGCAGCACTTCGTCGGCGCGGAAGCCCTCGGCGGGCACGACGCGCTCGAAGGCCGGGCGTCCTTCGGTGAGGGTGCCGGTCTTGTCCACGACCAGCGTGTCCACGCGGCGCAGGTTCTCGATGGCCGCGGCGTCGCGGAACAGCACGCCCTGCGTCGCCCCACGCCCTGTGGCCACCATGATCGACATGGGCGTGGCCAGCCCCAGCGCGCATGGGCAGGCGATGATGAGCACCGACACCGCGTTGATGAGCCCGAACAGCCAGCCCTGTGCCGGCCCGAACAGGCCCCAGCCGAAGAAAGCCAGCAGCGCCACGGCCGCCACCGCCAGCACGAACCAGCCCGCCACCGCGTCGGCCATGCGCTGCATCGGCGCGCGCGAGCGCTGGGCCTGCGCCACCATCTGCACGATCTGCGCGAGCATGGTGGCCGCGCCCACGCGCTCGGCGCGCATGACCAGCGCGCCGCTGGTGTTGAGTGTGGCGCCGATGAGCTTGTCGCCCGTGCGCTTGGTCACGGGCACGGGCTCGCCGGTCAGCATGGATTCGTCCACGGCGCTGCTGCCCTCGGCCACCACGCCGTCCACCGGCACCTTCTCGCCGGGGCGCACGCGCAGGCGGTCGCCGACGTGCACGTCGGCGAGCGGCACGTCCTCCTCATCGCCGCCGTCGCGGATGCGGCGCGCGGTCCTGGGCGCCAGGCCCAGCAGCGACTGGATGGCGGCGGAAGTCTGCGAGCGCGCCTTCAGCTCCAGCATCTGGCCCAGCAGCGTGAGCGAGATGATGACCGCCGCCGCCTCGAAGTACACGCCCACGCGGTCCATGGACCGGAAGGAGTCGGGGAACAGGCCCGGCGCCACTGTGGCCGCCACGCTGTAGCCGAAGGCCGCGCCCGTGCCCAGGCTGATGAGCGTCCACATGTTGGGGCTGCGGTTCACCAGCGACTGCCAGCCGCGCACGAAAAACGGCCAGCCGGCCCACAGCACCACGGGCAGCGCCAGCAGCAGCTCCAGCCAGCTTTGCGCGCCCATGTCCATGAGGTGCAGTGCGTGTCCGAACATCGCCAGCACCAGCACGGTGGCGGAGAGCGGCAGCGTCCACCAGAAGCGGCGCGTGAAGTCGCGCAGCTCGGGGTTGTCGTCGTCGCCGGCGTCCAGGCTGGGCAGCACGGGTTCGAGCGCCATGCCGCACTTGGGGCAGTGGCCCGGATGGTCCTGCCGGATTTCCGGGTGCATGGGGCAGGTGTAGACCGTACCGGCGGGGGCGGGCGGGGCCTCCGCGGCCGCGGGCGCCGCCGCCTGGAGGGGGTGATGGTGCCCGGGCGCCGCCGCGGGCTGTGCCACGTACTGCGCCGGGTCGGCCTCGAACTTCGCCTGGCAGTGCGCACTGCAGAAGCGATAGGTGCGCCCCGCGTAGCTGGCGTGGTGCGGCGCAGCGGGCTGCACGGGCATGCCGCACACGGGGTCTCGCTGCGCGGGTGCCGGCGTTTGTTCGGTGGTGGTGTCCATGGTGTATGGATTGCTATTTATTTGATAGCTACCAGCGCAAGTGGATATTGCGCTGGAGGCCAATTCTTGCCTGGACCAGGGGCGTTGGCGCGCCCCCCTGAATGCGGGATTGTCAGTGCGAACCCGGCATTCAACAATGGGCGAGGGAAACATTTATCAACACGGAGGTCGTCAATGAAGTCTGAGGTTTTTGCAATGGCATGGGCGCAGCGGGTTCGGTATCTTCTGGCCCTGTCCGCGACGGCGGGGCTGGTGGCATGTGGCGGCGGCAGCGACGACAGCCCCGCTCCGGCGCCCGCGCCCACGCCATCGGCGCCGGCCCCCGCGCCATCCCCGTCGCCCGCCCCTGCGCCGGCGCCCACGCCTGCTCCGGCACCGGCCCCTGCGCCCACTCCGGCGCCGTCGCCCGCCCCTGCGCCGACGGCCCTCAGCGGCACGGCGGCGGTGGGCGCGCCCATCGTGGGCGGCACCGTGCAGGCCGTCTGCTCCGGCGGCGGCACGCTGCCGACCGCCATCACGGGCCCCGGCGGCACCTGGACCATCAGCGCCACCGGGCAGTCGCTGCCGTGCGCCGTCAAGATTTCCGGCGGCAATCTGGCTGCGGGACAGGCGCTTTACTCGGTGGCCATTTCGTTCGACACGGTCAACATCACGCCGCTCACCGACCTTCTGGTGGCCAACCTCACGGGCCAGGCGCCTGCGCAGTGGTGGGGCGCCAGCGGGCCGGCGAACCTGTCCAACGTGACCATCGCCAACATCGACCAGGCGCTGGCCAAGCTGCGCGCCGCGCTGGGCCTGGCGGTGCTGAACACGATCAACCCGGTCACCCAGCCGTTCACTGCGGCTGCCAAGGACCCGATCGATGACATCCTGGAGGCGCTGAAGCTGGCCCTGGCCAACCTGGGCATGAGCTACGCGACGCTGCTGAACGCCGCCGCCACGCCCGTGTTCACGCCGCCTGCGGGCTTCCAGGCCGCACTGGCCAGCGCGCATGTGACGGTGACCGCGCCGCCATCCGCCGGGGGCAGCTATACCTTGACGCTGGACATCGTGGCGTCTGGCATCAGCGTGGCGCCGGTCACGATCAACAACGTGCCCAAGCCGGCCACGCAGGCGGAGTTCTGCGACGACCTCACGAACGCCAGTTCCAGCGGCTCGCTCACGCAGGCCATCCCCAGCGGCACGGGCACGCTCGTCATCAACAACTGCTCGTTCAATGGCACGGTGGGCCATGTGTCGGCCACGCTGCAGATCGCGTCGCCGATCTCGATGACGGTGCCCTACACGGTGACGTACACCTACCACTGATCCCCGTCGCGCGCCGCTCCTGCGGGGGCGGCCCGGCGGCCATCCGCATCCGGGCCGGGGCGATTGGGCCGAAAATAGGCCCCATGCGACCACCGTTACCGCCCGCGCCGCGCCCGCCACAGGGGAGGGCGCCCCGCCATGGCTGACCTGTTCCATGCCACGCCCACGGCCCCTTTGGCCGAAGCCCTGCGCCCGGCCAGCCTAGACGAGGTGGTGGGCCAGTCGCACCTCATCGGCCCGGGCCGGCCGCTGCGGCTGGCGTTCGAGTCGGGCAAGCCGCACTCGATGATCCTCTGGGGCCCGCCCGGCGTCGGCAAGACCACGCTGGCGCGGCTCACGGCGCAGGCGTTCGGCTACGAGTTCATCGCGCTGTCGGCGGTGTTCGCGGGCGTGAAGGAGATCCGCGCCTCGATGGAGCAGGCCGAGCACAACCTCGCGCAGGGCAGGAAGACCATCCTGTTCGTCGATGAGATTCACAGGTTCAACAAATATATAAAAGTCATTGTAAATCAACGACTTAAAAATATGTTTTGTGCCTTTTTTGTGCCTTGGCACAACTTTCAGACTCGTAGCAGCATGATTTTAGGGCGGATTCAACATGGCTGACCTGTTCGAAAAATCGCCTGTTGCCCCCTTGGCTGAAGCTCTGAGACCTAGGGTGTTGGACGAAGTGATTGGGCAGTCGCACCTGCTTGGGGAAGGTAAGCCCCTGAAGCTTGCCTTCCAGTCCGGCAAAGCGCACTCAATGATTTTCTGGGGACCACCTGGGGTCGGAAAAACCACGTTGGCAAGACTGACCGCCAAAGCGTTTGCCTGTGAGTTCATTGCATTGTCGGCGGTGTTCTCTGGGGTCAAAGACATCCGTGCAGCGATGGAACAGGCCGAGCAAAACCTTGCCCAAGGTAAGCACACCATCTTGTTCGTTGATGAGATTCACCGATTTAATAAGTCACAACAAGATGCGCTACTGCCTTATGCAGAGTCTGGGCTTGTAACCTTCATCGGTGCGACAACCGAAAACCCTTCGTTTGAAGTCAATTCTGCTTTGTTGTCCCGATCTCAAGTCTATGTTCTGAAGTCTTTGACGGACGATGAGTTGAAGGAACTGTTCGTCAGGGCAAAAGAAACGGTACTGGGTCATCTGACCTTTGAAGAGCTGTCTATTGAAACACTTGTCGGTTATGCGGATGGTGATGCCCGTAGATTCCTGAACCTGCTGGAACAGTGCAGTACAGCAGCCGGGGCTGCTGGGGTTACGAACATTGATGCGGACTTCATCAAGAATGCTCTGTCATTGAACTCGCGGAGGTTTGATAAGGGGGGAGACAACTTCTACGACCAGATTTCCGCCCTGCACAAATCAGTCAGGGGTTCCAATCCTGATGCTGCCCTTTATTGGCTGTCCAGAATGCTGGATGGCGGGGCAGACGCAAGATACTTGGCTCGTCGCATTGTTCGTATGGCTTGGGAAGACATTGGGTTAGCAGATCCAAGAGCTATGCAGATCGCCAACGATGCAGCTCTGACTTATGAGCGCCTAGGTAGTCCAGAAGGTGAATTGGCACTTGGACAGGCAGTGATCTATCTGGCGATTGCTGCCAAGAGTAATGCAGGCTACATGGCCTATAACAAGGCACGTGCCTTCGTGAAGCAGGACAAGAGCCGAGAAGTTCCCGTTCATCTCAGGAATGCTCCTACCAAACTGATGAAGGAACTGGGTTATGGGCACGCATACAGATATGCCCATGACGAACCCAATGCTTATGCTGCGGGTGAAACCTATTTTCCAGATGGGATGGCTGAACCAAGCTGGTATCAACCAGTTCCTAGAGGCTTGGAAAGTAAGATTGGTGAGAAGTTGAACCTGCTGAAAAAGTGGGATGAAGAAGCTGGCAAGAAGTAGTAAGCTGTAGTAAAAATTCCAAAGGGATAGAGTAAGTGAAAAAATCCGAACGTTTGGTGTTCTTCTACGATCTCGCCATTGGTGCAGAGTCTCGGACCTTCAAAGCACCGAAACCAATTTCGGTCAGAAAAGCTTTCCAATTGATGGAGCTTGTTCCTGTTGAGCAGCGCATCAAAGAGATGTCAAAGGGGCGAGAACAACTCTATGTGTCAGAATGGAAGTGGGATGGTGACATCATCAGCATCCTGGTCAACAAGTCAGACAAAGGAATGTCTGATCCAGTATTCACCATTCCTAAAGAAAAGAAGAGGCGCACAGCAGAAAAACAGGAGAAAGAAGGACAAGATTTTTCTGTTCATGTTGTTGTACAACTTCCACAAAACGACTTAGATCCTGCTTTGGTATTGATTGAGTATTGTGCGGGTCTTGGAATGTTTGTTGTCCAGCGATTGCTCAACCAGATTCTTCATGACGCAAAGTCTATCGCACCACTAGACTTTGAACAAAATCATCCAGATGGTTCTGTTGATGATGCCGGTAAGCCGAAAAAGTACAATGTAATCTTCAAGTGTGAATTTGAGGGGCATATTTCTGATGATTTGAAGTATGACTTGGATAATGGAAAAATTCAGTCTATCGAACTAATTACGGAAAAAGAAAAATACACAAATATTGATGAGGATGGTTATATACAAGAGAAGTGCAAAACGCTTGTTTTGACATTGAAAGATGAAGATAAGCCGATTAAAGACAAATTTAATCGGATGAAAAAAGTATTTTCCAGTAAGAAAGAAGACTATAGTCGTGCGCGTATCAAGTTCAAGACGCCTACTGGTGTTGATAGAACTGTAGAGATGGATACAGATGCTGCATCAGCACAAGGTTATGTCAAAAAAGAAAAATTAGACGGTTTTGAATTCGACTTGAAGTCTTCATATGACAAGTTTTGTGATCCCATACTTGGTAAAATGAAAGAGCTTTTGATGCCGGAGGCGTAATGTTCAGACATTTACTTAGACCTCTTTCCTATCTATCCATTGAGCACAAGCAGAAATGGGTGGTAGATTGGGTCTATCCTCTTATTTTTGCAGTGCTATCAACTGCTCTGTTGTTTGGATTAAAAAAGTACGGGAACATCCCACTTTATGCTGATGGTGCGGTCATTTCAAAAATTCTTGGATTTGTTCAAGGGCTACCTGGCTTTTACATCGCGGCACTAGCTGCTATTGCTACCTTCAACAAGCTAGACATTGATAAGACAATGCCTAAGCCGGCGCCGAAACTGGACATTATGGTCCAAGGTCAAATAGTGCCAATTGAGCTTACAAGAAGACGATTCTTATGTTCAATGTTTGCTTTTTTGACTGCTGAGAGCCTGATTATTATTGTTATTGCTATTTTTGGGCAAGCTATCTATCTTCCAATAAAAGCAATTATTCCAGAGAATTTCCATACGTTGGTGTCTGCATCTTACATGTTGATTTTATTGTTTGTATTCTGGCAGATGCTTATAACGAGCTTTTGGGGGTTGTTCTATCTCGGAGATAGGCTTCACCAGCCTGACCAATGAAGGTTGTTTTTTTGGATGAGCGGTTTGTTTATTGACATTGTTAATTTTGTCGTTATGGTTAGTTATAATAATCATAGAGACATAGATGGCATACAAGAAACAATATCAAAAGAAAGAATACGCCAAGACTGAAGAGCGA
Organism: Curvibacter soli; assembly: GCF_029211125.1. Taxonomy (GTDB): domain Bacteria; phylum Pseudomonadota; class Gammaproteobacteria; order Burkholderiales; family Burkholderiaceae_C; genus Curvibacter_A; species Curvibacter_A soli. Next base: position 46,248 of record NZ_JARGEN010000059.1, on the reverse strand, counting down.
GACTATCAGCAGGAACTAACCAACAAGTTCATTACACGTATTGAAGAAGCGATTGCTTGTGAAGAGCAAGGTTTGAAGTGGGATAAGCCATTCTTTAGTTGCAATGAATGGCCAAGAAATGCCCTGACTGGTGAAAAATATCACGGTTCGAATGTTGCAACGCTGATGACTGAAGAGTTCAGCGATCCACGCTGGATGACCTTCGTTCAAATGCAAGAACTGTCCAAAAAAATGGAAACACCACTTCACATCAAGAAGGGTTCCAAGGCCAGCTACATCATGAAGGTCGTTCCCGCCTACCAGAAAGATAGTGACGGTAATGTTCTGAAGAACAGTGATGGGAAAGCTACCCCTATTCTTGATGAAAATGGCAATCCGAAGATTGGCTTCAAGTGGTATCCCGTTTTCAATGCCTGTCAGATTGAAGGAATGCCACCTTACATACAAGCCAGTAAGGAAGTGAAACCGGCTGAAGAGATTGAACTACTCTCAAAGGCTTTGCAGGAAAGAACTGATCTCAAAGTGGAACACTCTGGGATCTCTCGTGCCTACTATTCATCTTCCAAGCATCTGGTTCATATGCCTGAACCCGGTCTATTCAAGAGTAGTGAAGCCTATGCCGACACCTTACTACATGAGTTTGGGCATAGCACGGGGCCAGCATTGGGCAGAAAAATGGGAAACGGATTCGGCACAACCGAGTATGCAAAAGAAGAGCTGATCGCCGAACTGACTTCATCGTTCATGGCTGTTGAGTTGGGTATCCCCCACAATCCTTCCAGCCATGAAAACCATGCGGCATACTTGAAGTCATGGCTTTCCGCCTTGCAGGACGACAAAACCTTGATCACCAAGGCAGCTAATCAGGCATCCAAGGCTACCGAATATCAGATTGAGCATTTGGAAGCCTACAAAATGACCCTTCAGCAAAAAAACGAGCAAGCTCAAGTCATGGCAGATCAGGCGATTGCCACCGCAAAAAAGGGTTGTGCGATCAGTATGTAGTTAGAAAACCACTTTCGAGGCGTGGCTTATCGAGATTTTGCCGTGGCCTTTGGCTTGGCAACACTCGCCTTTTTAGCCGTTTCAGGGTAGAGATCGTCGGTTTTCAACTGTGCCAGCCACTCAGGGCCCAATTGGTTGCGGACTTGTTGAAGAAGAGCAGACTGATTGTTGTCCAGTCCCTTGTAGCTACCAGTGGTCCAGGCTGCATTGAGTTTTTCCTTCCAAGCCTGACCGTTCTTCTCACTGTAAGCCCTGAGAACTGCACGCTGATCTTCCGTTAAGGTTTGAGTTTCAGCAGTGACAACCTGCTTGGGCTGGTAGTCTTTGGCGCTGATTCTTCCCAATTCGTCGTATCGTAGATATTTGTTACTGCCTACTGGGAATTTTTCCTTCAAGGTCTCTTCACGGTTGGCAAACTCTTCTTTGCCTTGCAGTAGCTTGGTGCTGTGGATGACTCGGACGAATACCTTTTCGTTGTTCTCGCCAGCAGATTGAGCCACAAAAAACTTCCCGCTGTGCAGAATTTCACCAACAGCAAAGCCTTTGGTTGGGGCTTTGTAGATGAAGGCAACTGTCTTGTTGTCATGTGCTTGGTCGAAGGACAACACGGATTCCATAGCTTCTCGTTCGCTGGCAATCGCCTTGGCGGTGCTCCTGGCTTCCTTTACCTTGTAAGTGAAGCTCTTGATCTGCTCATCTGTAGCCAGATTTTCAATTGGAATTTCATAGATAGCTCGTTTGATGTCCGGTTGCTCAACACGCTTGGCAAAAGAATGTTTTTCATCCTTGCTGTTGAATAGCCAATACACGTCATAGCTGTTCGGAAGATCTACAAGGTATCGCTGGTTGCCGGGGTCGGCAATCACAGTCACACCATCCAGTTCCCCTGTTTGTATCTTATTTGCTCTTGTTGTCATGGCTTTCCTTTGTGTCATGATCAAGAAATAGCAAAACAAAAGATAAAGTCAAATCTAGTAAGATAAGTGGCGTTTCTCTTGCAATCCGTTTTTGTTTTTGTATGTTTGATTAAAAAGGAAATCAAATGAAAGAAACAGGAATAAAGGATGGGTTCAGGGATAAGATACTTGCCATGCTTCCTGAAGAAAGAAAGCTTGACTTGATGAAGGTCATCAATGATGCAGGTTTAAGATCGGATGATGAAGCCTTCGCTCTTCTCTATGTTATGGGATACATCAAGACACTTTATGAAGATATGCCTGATGCCGTAGAGCAAATGAATCATGTGATCTGGCAAATGTCTGATTCGCTTGAAAGTGCGATGCAGGCGATTTTGAACAGGAATCTTGATAGCATGAAGATGGATATACAGGCCCACAGTAGCCGTGCTGCGGGTAATCTTCAGAACATGAGTCAGCGCTTCGCCCAACTGCTACAGGCTCACGATGAAAAAATTCAAAGCTACGCCAGTTTGCTTGATGCAGAAAACGAGAAGCTACGTGAGAAGAGCCGCCACTTGTTCATCAGTGCCATGCGATCCAAGCTTCCCGATCTGATTGAACCCTACCTTCAGCAGATGGTGGATGCTCCCTACACCATCAAACGAATCGCTCGCGATTTTCTAGTCTGGTCGTCCAGCATGGCGGTTGTGTTGATCGGCTATGAGCTGATCAAACGTCTATCATATTGAAATAGTAATTCACTTCAAACCGGCAATTTTCGCTTTTTGTAAGGATAGTTAGACTTTACTTCTAAGTCTCGACTTAACTTCCTATTCAGGAGCCATGCCTGAACAATACGAGTTGAAAAACCAAATTCATCAACATGCTTTTTTAACTCTTTGGGAAGATAATCCTCGGCACACTGGCAGTACAGCCCACAGTTTTCAACTGCTAGAACATAGGATTCGATGTAATCATCTTTCTCTCGCAAGCGTAGGCTTAATCCTGGATAAGCTAGTGGTGAAGAATTCATGGCAATTTTCGCCAGATCGTCATTGTTTTTCAGTCGATTTGATAACCACTGAATCGAGCATGGATTTTTCTTGATGGAAAGAGCTGCAACTTCTTCGTCATCTTTTAGTGCATCTGAAGCTAACTCAATTGGTTGAGGACCTTCCGGGTGAATGCTGTAAGGAATGTTCTGCAAAACCAGAGATAGTAATGCTTTGTCTGCTCGCAATCGTTCAGAAAGATGGATGAAGTCTTGAGGGCAGTGTTGGGCTACGGTCAAAGCAACATTGATGTCATCAAGGGCAAGCTCTGGTGTATTCGGATCGAGACATTTTTCATTGATTATTTTTCTGATCGTGGCGTTAATTGGCATTTTTCAAGTCGTGTATAGTGGATACGCGTTCAGTTGAACAACATCGTTTTAGTCAGTTGCAAGATTATCCGTTGCCCGAATGATGGTAGTACATCCTTGAGTTGAGAATTTTGTCGTTGCATGCTTGATTCCCCCTATCGGGCACCTTCTTCTGGATCATTTCCTTCCTGATACATTGCGAACGGGCCTGGTTCGGCGATGAAGCCAAGGCGATCCGCATCCGTCTGTGTGGCAAATTCTTTTTCAAGGTCGTCACAGTAGCCGTCGTAGAGATGGTCTAGCTGTTCATCTATCATGGTCTGGGTGGCTGAGATTGCCGGTTGTGGTGCTTGATAGCTGTCGTGGGAAACATCCCAAAATCTATCCATGTCTGGGAGTACAGGACTGTTCGGCTGGGCATCGATCCATGCGGCCGGTTTGCTCTCTGCTCTGGTTTTGTAGGACAAGATCGGTGCTGTCAGTATGTAGGCCGGATTCTGTCGGGCGAACAAAGCCAGATAGGTGATGGTTAGCGTCGCTTCATTGGCCCCCAACAAGTTGAACTCGTTGGCCCCCATGACTTTTTCCTGGTGGTGCTGTTCATCCACGGATGTAGATTTGCCCCCGTCGCTATGGCTCACGCTACGGTGCAGCTTGGCGATGGTTTTTTCACCCAACAACTCGGAAAACTTGTTGGCTGTGAAGCCGTCATTGACCCCCAAGATATACATGCTGCCGGTGTTCGCAGTGATGAAGTCGACGAATTCCTGCCCGTAAATTTTCACCAGTTGCGCGAGATCCTGCATGGCCAGACTGAGACTGACCCCCCTTGAGCGATACAGCGATAAAGCAGGTGCGGTGAAGGCTTCAATGTTGCCGTAAGACTGGAATTCATCGATCAGTATGTGGAAGCGACGGCTACGGCTGTCGGTCAAATCTCCCAGAATGACCGTGTTTGCGAAGTAGAGAATGCCCTTGATCAGTCCTTCGGTCAGTGTGGGAAAACTCTCGGAAGGCTTCAAAATGAGCACTTTTCGCTTGGGCTTCTCGTTCATGATCCAAGCACGAATGGACAGTTTATTGATGCCTTCTGCCTTGTCCCATTCGTCAGCATACTGAACGATGGTGGCACACAAGTTTTTCCAGCCATCCATGAACGCTGGCTTCATGAGTGCAGCTTTCTCATTGCCGCTCAGATAGGGAAAAATGCGCTGGTTCTGCTCGTCAATCGGTTGTTTGACGAACTCGGCAAAGTCCTTCCACTGCCAGTTTGGCTGTTTTCGCTTGAGATGTAGGCAAACCCCCTTGAAGTAGCAGGTCTTCTTCAAACGGATGGTTTCATTCTCATCGCTCAATTGATCATTGACCATATCCTGGGTGACAAAGCTCAGATAAGCCGAAGAACGTAAGGCTCTGGCTGTCGCTTGATAGACCGGGGTCTTGCTGTCGTAACAATCGTGAATTCGTCCCAACTGAATGATGTCAGCCGTGTAGGTGCCCAGATTGAACATGACACTGGCCAAGGTGTCCTTGGCTGAATTCAAGACCTGTCGGGCTTCAGGGTAGTGCTCTCCAATGATCAGGGACAACGCTTCGCCGTTCCTGGTGAGCAGATGGGCCAACATGCCGTAGTTCCATGCCTTCGGTGCCAAAATCTGTAACACCTTGGTTGCCCCTGTACAGACGGCTACGGCAGCCAGTGACCAAATCTCGTTGCTCTCTTCAACGGGGATTTTTCCCTTCCAGAAAGCATTGGCCACCAACGGGTTGCGTAAGTCTTCCGCGATGTTCCAGCAAACCCCACCTTCTTCATGGGGTGCAATCTTGATGATGTGGCTACTGTGGAAATACTTGCAGTAGTCCGATTTCGGGGTGTCGGCGATCAATAATTTGAGAGCTTCGCCGTTGCGAATACGTTGATAGACCTGAGCTACTTCCAGAAAGTAGATGAGCTGAGTCTTGCCGCGCCCCGTTCCACCAATATAGAGAGCGTGCGAACGACGAAGGGTTTCTGGCTTCTCAATGAATCGGCCTGGCTTTAGATGCTGGGGGCTGTAATGCTTCGGGTTGGTGGGATTAAATTCCTGGTCGGCGCCGATCACCAAGCCTGAACCCTTCCCGTTGCGGCAAAGAAAACCAAATTCGCGTTTCAAGATACCGTAGGCGATTTTTCCTTCCAGCAGTTCCTTGCCCCTGATATGGCGAACCCCCCCCACGGGTTTGAGCGATTTCCAGAAGACCCAGCCACCACAAGCCACACCGCCAACCATGGCCATCAACCAACGATAGACAAGGTAATCGCCCATGCCGATCTGGTTTAGACGGTGTAGATAAGCATGGTAGTAGTGAAACACTTCCCCCTGAAAGAGCTTGGAGACGAGTCCAGCAAGGACTTGCCAGAACGCCTGCACATGAAAAATCGGTGGTCGCTCGCTGGGTGGTGCAGGAAAGAAGGGGTAGTTGGCCCACGACAACAACAAAACAAGGCTGGTAACAATCACGGTGACGAAAAGCCCCATGAACATGGCTGAACCGACATGAACCGTCTGAATGGTGGTGTCCAAGGGCTGCTGATCGCCGGGTAACATCCACTTTGCTTTGTTCTCTCTTCTGATAGTCATGCTGAACTCTCAAGCCATGAATTCAAGAAAGAGAAACGCTGCATAAAACAAGACATACAACAAGACTGGAATGATGAATTTCAGCTTGTAACTATTTTCTGCCCACCATGGATTGGGGGGCTTGATGTACGATTGATTGCTGTACTCGTAATCCCCCATGATCTCGATGGGGATGAAGATTGAATCTTCTTCAATCAAATCTTCTTGTTTGTTCTCCATGATTTTCTCTTCTTCTTTTTGTACAAGCTACAAAAATAATCAGAGAAAGCAAGCTGACAACCAAAAGTTTGAAGAAAAACTTTTGCTTCAACTTTCCCGACTTCCCCAGATACCCCAGGCTTTTTAAAAGTCGACACAACGGTGTATAGAATCTATCTATATACCCTTTTTCTTCTTAATTAAAAAAAGAATGGGGTATCTGGGGAAATCATTCGCAACCCGCATGAATAGGGGCTTTGAGCCTCCCCAGGCGCTTGGGGAAGCTCTGGGGAAGCTGGGGTAAATCTTGGGAAATGCTTCAGTTTTTCCGCTGGGGACACATGATCTTCCCCATGCTGATCAAAAATCACCCCTGGCCATGGGGAAACTTCCCCAGCTAAAACTGAATTTTCCCCAGAGCTTCCCCAGTAGGGGGGTGGAAATTGTGAGTCCTAGGTCAAGTCGTTCATTCCCTTGAATCCATCGCACTGGGTGAATTCAAGGGGTTCCTGTGTCGCCCAGGTCACGCTGAAGAAGATGGGGCAATAGCATTGCAGAATGTCACTGCTTGGTTGCCCGACACGACGGATACGTCCTTCTCGCCAGATGGCGTTGGCGCAAGTTCGGCAGATGATGTCGCTACTGAGTTCGTGGGCTTCTTCGGATTTGGCGAGTGCTTTGAGTGTGGGGCTGATGATCATGCGGTTCTCCTTTTTATTATCTGTGCATGGTGGATCGTGTCTGTTGTTGTGCCTGCTGCATGGCAAGCTGCTTCAACCGGGCTGATTGTTGAGACTGAAGGTTGTGCTGCACCAATTGGGCTTTGACACCATCGGGAATCGTGGGGGGCAGGGTATGGGTACGGCGAATCTGCTCAACCCGTGCCATCTTCAAGGCTTCGTAGGTGTTGCGGGCTTTGCCATCCAAGATTTCGTAGTCGTGGCTGGTCTTCTTGAAATTGGTCTTCGCCATCGCTTCCACAATACTGGTCAGGCGATCCAAGGGATGGGGGGCGTGTCCGGTCGTCGCTTTCCAATGCTGGTCCAGAAAGCTTCGGGTCTCGGTGAAGGACTCCAAGGTTTCACTGGGTAGGTCCAGATTTTTTTCACGGGCAATCCACTGGGCAACTTGTTTCATGGATGCCGTGGGGGCTTTGCCGTCCAGCTTGCTTTCCATATGGCTGACCATGTCATCGCTGAGATACAGCTTCAATTCATGACGGTGACGAGAACAAGCGACATAGGCATGGTGCAGACTGTTCGTGTTGCTGGATACGAAGTAGAACGACTGGTTCTTGGTCTCCCCCTGACTTTTATGCACCGTAACTGCGTAGGCATGGCGTAGGGCATGGGATTTTCCGAGATCCAGCACGGTTTCCCTGCCGTCATCCATCTTGAGCTTGATCGCTTTCGGCTGGCCGGTGAGTTTGCTCAAGAAAATCTCACTGACTTCCCCTGTATCGCTGTTGTTGAGTTGCTGGGTGTCGGCATCGTCGGATTTCTGGTTTTTGGTGAAAACCACACGATCCCCCTTGGCAAACGCTCGTTCCTGCTTATCCTTGCACTGAACCACGACTTCTAGCTCTGGCAATTGTCCTGACTGCTTGAGCTGGGTTCGTACTGCCAGATTGATGCGCTCAATGTCGTCGTTGGTGGTGGCCAAGATGATTTTGTCTTTGGCTGGGCTGTTCGCCGAAAGGTAGTCATTGACGATCTGGGCAAGACGCTGCTCGTCAGAAGGGGTGATGATGACCTTGCCGTTTTCGTAAAGGGTACGAATCGCCTGATGGGCTCGGCCACTGGCAAAGTCTTCCACCATCTCGCGTTGCCACTGATCCACCTGTCGGTTGATCTCACGAACCGGGGTCGTGACGAAATCCTTATTGAGCTGAGAAAAATTTGAGCCAAATCCCACGCTTTGGATCTGCTCACGTTCACCAACTAGAACCAGCTTCGCCCCTGCATTATTTATATGCTGGATCACACGGTAGAAGGTGTTGGTGTCGGCCATCCCAGCTTCATCCCAGAAAAGAACGGACTGACGATCCAGTTTCAACTTCCCTTCGTCCAGCAGACGTATCAGTTTGGTGGTGTTGTGGAATTCTCTTGAGCCCATGCCTGTGGATTCAGCCAGACCCTTGCTTGCCGTTGAACTGGTGGAAGTCCCGAAGACCTTGAAGCCATGAGCCACATAGAACTCACGGGCCGCCTTCAACAAGGTGGATTTACCGGCGCCGGCTCTACCTGCCACATTACAAACAGCCCCTGGTTCGGTCAGGATCATCTGCACGGCTTCACGCTGACCTAGTGCAAATTTGAATTTTCGGTCGGGACTGGACTGCTGACGCTCGTAGTCCAGAATGAAACGGGCCACCTGATCACGGTCAAACCTGAACCCCTGTTCCTGCTCACGTGCCTTCAGGCTGGATGAGATATAGGTATCCTTGGCAATCGTGGATCGGTGCAGAAAACGGGCTTCACGCATGAATCGCAGTTGCATGGACTGACGGTGGTTGGGATCGGTGATCGTGTCGTCCAATAAGGGCTTGAAGTAGTCCATCTGCTCTTTGCTCATGGACAGCACGGAATCCTGTTCAAAAATTCGGGTGGCTTCTCGTTCGGCTTGCTCGCCGCTCATGCTGGGCAACAGTTGTTTCTGGATGTGGGCCAGATATTGGCTCTCGGTCATCGCCACATCCTTGTGATGACGAAGAAAGGTCTCTTCCATGACTTCTGCCGTCAGCGGCGGCTGGGGTTTGTGGGTTGCTTTGACACGGGATAATTCCTGCTTGAACTGGGTCGGTGTCCAGCCCATGCGCTGAAATTCCTGATGCCACATGGCCTTCAGTTGAGCCGGTGACTTGTCAGTTTTTTCGTCACGGGAAGTCAGGCGGGCAAGCTCTTCAGCCTGGTAGCCGGATTTCCCCGAAGCTTTCAACGCCTTTTGTATCTCTCTTTCGCGGGTGGATCGCCAGTCACGGACCTGGGCAGGGATCAAGGATTCGGGCAAGTCAAAGGAAACCGTTTTTCGTTCCTGCTCCTGAAGAAACTCGTTGGCTACGTCCTCATCGTGCTTGACCGAATCGAAGACAAAGCCGAATTCTCGTTCCAGACCTTCCTTCATGTGGCGCATGAAAATGGCGTCCAGCGCTGAAGCATTGGCACCGATCTCATCCGTGCAAAGGCTGTAGAGCTTGCCGTCGTAGCCACGGGCAACATTCAGCAGATCAAAGTGGAAGTGCAGAAAGGGACTCTCTGAGCGCGAGTCAATATGGAAGAAGGGGATACCCAAGATTTCGGCAGCACACTGGTAGTCGGTGCCATCCTGACCTTTTCGGATACGGGCCAGATTGAGCATTTCAGGGACAACAGCCTGCCTGAAAACATCGTTGCAAAGCTGGCTGAAGCGTTTTTCAATGCTGGGGTCTTCGGTGGCCAGTAACGCCATCGCCGTTGAAAGTCGTTCGCCAAAGCAAAAGATGAACTCTGTTCCCAGTCGGTTCTTTTGCTCGCCCTTGGCAGGGTAACGATAGCTGCTGTCAGGATTGATCGGGGTGGCCGTCTTCCTGAACTGCACCATTTTTCCCCTTGGGGTGTCCTGTGCCTGGCTGAACAACGCCGATGATTCGGACACGGGACACCAGCCGTTGGACAAGTCCTTCCATAGCTCAGGGCTGAGAAATTTACCGTCCAGTCCCAAGCTCTGCGCCAGATCACCCAATAGCTTTGGGTTGTAGGGATTGTCGGCCAGAAACTCGGCAAATCGGGGATCATTCAAGTCATGACATTGCTCGTCGGGAAACTGCTCGGCAATCGAAGCCAATAACGACGTGCTGTTGTAGTTCAGTTGCTTCTCGTGATACTCCAGATTGGTCATGGAAGCATAGTTGCGCAACATCATGACGGTTACTCCGTGCTCATGCTCTGAACGATAAAGTACAAGTCTTCAATCCCTGAACTGAGCTTGGAAATTTCGTTTTTTACCGCAATCAACTCATCCTTCAAGTCATCGAAGGCTTCTGCCTGATGCCTGTTCTTCTCGTATTCACGAAGGGCGATTCTCCAAGCTTCGCTTTTATTTTTTGTCTGGTGATCTTTCATCACAAGGTCAAGAAGCTTCGCATCTTCTTCAAAAACCTTGATGCCATCCATTCGTAAGCTGTCTTTCATTTGTTCTTCCTTTTTTGATTAAAGGTAACAAACGAAGTTGCAATGTCAAGGTTTAATCAGACAAGTGGAGCGAAATTATTCTCAAAGCTCGTTTTGACTGGCTTGAAGGCACTTAACGCATCAAGATACATTTTAATGTGATAGGTGCTTATGAACTGCAAAACGGTAAAAAACAGAGAAGGCGACATAGAAAAGACAAAGGCAGAAAAAACCAAGACAAAGCGTAACAACAAAACGCCAACGAAGAGACAAGACTAGAACAAAGCTTAACAATGAAAACATAAATAAAAAACAGTGCTTCAACAAAATAAAGACAAGATCGCTTGATTTTGTGACAAAAATTTATTACTTCATGACTATATAAGAGCAAAGGATGAAGTCATGGAGATTCAATCTATTTTGAACAATGCAGTCGTGCAGGCAGAGCAGGAAGCTGTTGCAACAACCAACAAGACACGTTTGATTGATGTGTTCAGGGAAAACTACGATGACTGGAACGGTCGTCTATTTCCGGCATGGAAGAAGGTCGGCAAGGTTTGCCATCAAGAACTTGCCTTGCTACTCAACCAAGTCGGATTCAGCACGGTCAATCCAGCGATGGTCAGCCGCTACATGAAACTGGTCAGGGATGAGCGAAAGAAAAACAGAAGTTCTGTGACGGTCACTCAGTCAGCGAAGACAACAGTGAAAAATCACTCAGTATCTGCACCCGAATTGGTAACGGTCGGCGCAACTGGAAGCGAAGATCGCGATTGCCTTGATCCTTCCTGGTTAGGGGATGAACCCAACTGGACTGAACTGGTGAAGCCTGGTGCCCGTCGTCCTAAAATCGTGGAAGACTGGGACAGTTACTGGGAAAATGTGTGGCGTTGGCTCTACAGTCTGGCTGACGCTCACGGGCTGAACTCGTTTGATCGCACGGTGTATGCCGGTTTCAAGAAAATCAGTGCCAGCATCGGCGATCTCTGGCTGGACTTGAGCAAGGTACGTAGGTTGATGAACTCGGCAGGAGTGCCACTTGACCCCAAGGGCATTGGAAAAGAAAGGGCATAGCAACCTTCAGATTGTCCTGTTTTCATCAGTTAGGCGATACGATGACCGGACACTCAACTACAACATCGTGGGGGATTGGATGAACGAGTTTGATGACGAAGACGAAGTTATGTACGACGGTGAGCCACAAAGTTCGCAAGATGTGATGTTCTGGGACTGTGAAAAAATTATCAAGGCAGGCATTTGGCTCATCAGAAACGGCTATGGTCGGATGGCAATCTTGCCGTATGCCGCACCTTCAGGCTGCTACTGGCGGTGTGAATTCCACCCGATTGGACAACCCAAACATGCATTTTTTCGCTACACCACGGGATCGGCTGGTCGGTTTTTGCAAGATCATTGTGGTGGTAGCGTGCGCCGAACGATCAGCCCCAAAGGGTTAGCTAAAGCCATCATGGTTTCAGTCCCTCAAGATTTGAAGGACCGTTGCACGGGTGATGTCAGTGTTCAGACAGAGCGATGGCTTGAAGATCTTGAACGCTCTTTGAGTCAAAAACTGATTCCCCAAGCATTTGAAGATTACGGTGACTATTCTGACTGGAAGCTAATCAGTATCCACGGTAGTAACAGTTCGTGGCTTGAGCCACAGCCGGGATACATAAAGCCGGGAACAGAACCAACGTGGCAGCAGCAGCCTTTTTGGCGATCATGTGAGTCACAGGGGGAGTCTTTGCGGGATTGTGGTTCATTTACTGTTGATCCAAATATGCTGGATCAGGCAGTCAGTTCCGAAATCGCCATCGAAGTTTTCAGAGCAATGAAGGATGCAAACGAGTTTGAGCCGGAGCAAATTTTGCGAAGTGCAGTCAAGGCCGTACTGTTTCGCCTTCGTGCGGTGCGGTAGTTATCAGTCCAAGAAAAGTCCTTCCACAGCTTGACTGACACTGGGAATGAACCTGTTCATGATGAACTGGTCGCCTCTGTCTTGCGCCAGATAGTCACCATCGCCAGGGAAGTAAGAGCCGTCTGCCTGTTTGCGTTCCGCTCTAGGGGTAAATACTTCTCGTAGGGTATTGTTTTTGAGCAAGTCAAAGATTCTGGGGCTCAAGGTCTGCTCAAGTATGAAGTGTGGTTCGTGTCCGAACTGTTTGAGCAAACCATCGATGAGTGATTGGGCATTGTTCTCGGTCGCTTTGATGAACCCCGCATTGATGGCAAGGATGAACTTTGCCCCATTGGGAAAGGTCTCTCTCAAGCTCTTGTAGGAAGTAATGCTTTTCTGATCCTTGATAGGGCAAACGAAGATCACTTCGGCATCGGCAAAGTCCAGAAAATCAATGAAGTCCTGTGGGCTACCCATGCAAGTTGCCAGTTGGTGCGTGGCATTTGCTGGCAAATCGAAAACAAGGTAATTGGAGTCAGTGCCAAGACTGCTGGCTACCTTGGATTTTTCGTCAGGGTTAGCAATGTCCAGAAAGGCAACTCCTTGGGCTGGGTCTTGTAAGTGCAATGGCTTCAATGCCCCATTACTGTTCTTCTGCCCATATCGTTCATACAAGCCTTGAAAGTTACGGTCACAGACATAACCATCGACCTTCTCGGTCATTCTCAATGTCTCAAGAATCACGGATGCTACGAGTGTCTTGCCAATGTTACCTGCATCGGATGCCACAATCACAACTTTTTTCTTCATATCTTTTCTTTCTTGTTTGTTTATATGACTTACAAAAAACAAAGAAGAAAAGCAATAGCTATTCACAGATATTTTGACATTGCGATTGAAATTCTTTTTTCAAAATTCATAAAAACTTAAGTCAAACAGCCAAGCCTTGGAAGATGCTTTTTTAGAGTCTTGTTGTTCGGTAAAATTAATCCATGACACGATCCGAACTCATTGCTCGCTTGTCAGAGCGTTTTCCACAACTTGTCCTGAAAGATGCTGAAAGCTGTGTAAGTGAAATTCTCACGGCGATTGCCGACTGTCTGAAGGCTGGGAACCGTGTTGAAATCCGTGGCTTCGGCTCGTTTTCCTTGAACTATCGGCCTGCTCGCACGGCGAGAAACCCCAAGACGGGCGAAAAGGTTGCCGTAGCTGGGAAGTTCGTTCCGCACTTCAAGGCAGGTAAGGAGCTACGGGAATTGGTGGATCGCAGATGAACACCATGCAAAAGAGACTCCGAAGAGTCTCTTGAGCTTAGTGGGTTGTGCTTTCTTTCCAGAAGGCCAACTTCTTCTTCAAAGGTGGTGCGGCATAGTCCTTGTCCAAAATGTCGTCTGTCCAGCAGTGTTCGGACTCTTGGACAGGGGCCTTCCAGGCTAATGGATCGTCGTAGAAGTCGTCGGCGAAGGGATCGCACTCGTTGTATGCCTTCTTGATACTCGGAATCAATGGCTCTGGTTTAGCGGCAGGAGACTGAACGACAGGCTCTTCCACCTTCACGGGCATGGTGAATGAAATCGGTTTGATATCGAGCGCTTCCAATACCTTTTTGTCCTTTTCTGGTAATGGCTTGGATGGCTGTGTCACCAAGGTAAGCAAATCGGATTCTAGGGGAGTGGTCTGATCTGCTTCGCTTGCACCAGGTCTGGTCAGACTGAAGAAATCACTGACCTTGATATGCTGTGCAAAGCGCTTACGGGCTTCGGCAAGCTTCGGAAACTTGAAGTAGCGGCCAATCGCCTTGTTCTTCCATTCGGAATAGTTGTCTGGGAACTGAAAAATCTGCTGCACCTTGGCGTTGAAACTCTGCTGGTTGAAGCCCTTGATATTTCGACCTGCTGTGTTGTGGAAAGACTGGAAGTGTTCAAAGAGTTCTCGGCGGGGAATGTTGAGCTCCTGGTCTTCCATCTTCTCGGCTTGATAGCGTTTGTCTTCGGGGATCGGATCAATCGCCCCAGCCAGAATGTTGAAGATGAAGCTTTCCACAGGGTCTAGGTTCTGCGCCTTGATCAAGTTCTTGGCGTCCGTTTCAATGGAAATCGTGGGCTCGAAATGGGTGTAATCCACTTCGTTCTGGAAGAAATGAACCAAAGCGTTGGCGCCGCCGTTGTTGAGCCAGTCATAGTAGGTTTTGAAATATGACTTGTAGCCGATCAACTTGTTGCTGCAGGTGAAGGCGTTGTGGCGACGGTCGCTGTCTTCGATGCGGACTGGGTTGTCGTTGTTGCTGGTGAAAATGTGGAATGAATAATTCTGGATTTCCACAGATGTAACGTTCTTGATTCGGCTCTTGCGTGTGATGCCGGTGATCAAGGGCTTGATCAGCTCGTTTGTCTTCTTGTCGCCGGAGAAAATGGATTCTTCGTGCAGAAAATACTTGGTGTGGTGATACTCGTGGTTGAACCCAGTCAAAAGCTCGTCCAGATTATCCACAACCGCCGTATGGCTGGGACACATCGCACGTAAGGTCTCGGAAAGGGTGGTCTTGCCTGACCCCTGCTTGCCCTGAAGGATGATCGTTGTATCGGTTCGGATATGGGGATACTTCACAGTGAAGCCGATCAACTTGATGATATGGGCTTTCTGCTCTGGTGTGCCTTCAATCAGATTGTCAATGTGGTTCAGAAAGGGAGTCACATCCCCTTGAATGGGCGCCACAAACCCTGTCCAAAAATTGAACACGTTCGGATCGTCAAACTTTGGGTTAGGGTCAAACACCGTGCGCTTGTAGCTGGTGCAGATCTCACTACGGGTTTCAAGCCAGTAGTCCGCAAACCAGACCTTCTCTGAGTAAGTGGTTTTTTGATACTGCTTGTCAATCTTGAAGTGTGACTTGATCTTTGACTTGCTGAACTCATTTTGTGAAAAATAGGAGTAAGTAAAGTCATTGACAAAGGTTTCACTACGGTCGTTGTTGGTAATTGAACGCCTTTGAAGAATGGGCGAGATGATCACAGACTTTCCACCCATATCTTCAATGAAGAAGTAATTAGAAAATTCGTGACAGTACTGAAGCATAAGTTGCTTGTCTTTGATAGATGAACAAGCATTGTAAGTTTCATCGTTGTTTAGAATACTTTGGTAATTGACATTTACCTTTCTTTTGATTAGAGTCATAAGGAACCTTTCTTGTTGTTTGTTTTTTCATCGATGCGACTTTGGCGAGTCGCATTTTGTTTTTTTACTTCATAGTGAATGTTTCGTTGTTTTTGAACTCTTCTGCTTTTCCTTGAAGAAAGTTGCGAGTCAGTGCTTGCCAGTTCACGCCAGCTTGTCTTAACTCACGAATATCCTTCATTAGCTTGTCGTCAATGACGACATTGAAGAAGTTGTTCTTTTTTGATTCTTTGATCATTTGATGTCTCCTGTGGTTTATCTGTACATAGCAAAATATTTCTGATTGTCAAGATTGAAAATGTTGTCAATGAAATAGTCGGATTTTCACCGGCATCCCCAGGCACCCTGGTCTTTCCCCAAGTGTCTGGAGTAGCTATTTCTGCTTAGGTGTAAAAGCTATTTCGTTTCATTGATTCAATAAACTTTTCCTTCTTGTGTTCTGGATCAATCAATCTGAGTTTTACCAAAAACTTCAGATCACCAAAATGAAATGCTTCAATTTCTATTTCAGCTACATTGCTGATTTCTGTATCCTCTTCAGCTAATGTATAGTCAATCGCATAATCAACCGCATCACAAAGCTCTTTGCCAAAGACAGTGTTGGTCCAGGTTGTGACTTCTAAAAGCTCTTCCGTAGAGCATTCCTTGTAGAATTCTTTAATGGTTTTGCATTCAAATCCTTCTGAGATTTTTTTCCATATGTCGGAGTAGATCTGTGATGCATAAGCCTTTGCTAAAAATTCGTTTGATTTGTTGCGATAAAAGTCGATTGCGTCTTGCATGGTGATTCCTTTCTTTGTTGTTAAATTTTGATAACTTGGTCATACATCTGGCTGAGATTTTCCAAATACCTGTCGTGCTCTTCTTTGAAGTCACCCACAGACTGCACAAAGATTTCAATATCTGAGCGGGACTTGAAGCTTTCTACAACTGCTGTCAATCGCTCTTCCATCTTGTCAATGTGTAAGTCAAGATCACCGTAGTAGCCCCACATAAGCGCTACTAGGTCAAGGAAGTGAAACCAAGGGCTTTTTGGGGTTTCACGGTCATGTAAAATGCATTCCTGATAGACCATGAAGCTGGTAAGAATTGACCCTTTGATTTGGTTGTGACTCAACTTGCTCATGCCTTTGTTGAGTAATTTGCCAAGTTGTTTTTTGTTTTTCATAGCATCTCCTTTTTTGGTTGGTTAGTTGTTATTTGTTTAAACGGTTGCATACGCAGTGGTAATGAGCGGATCATTTCTGGTAAAGTCTTTTCTCGCATTGGGGAAGAATTGGTTGGGAAGCAATGAAACCATCTGAATCTTTTCAGTGTTCATGATCTTCCAGCCATAACCATCAGTGCAGCTTGTTCCACCTGTTTGGAATCCACGAACATACTCATTACCATTTGCTGCGGTGCCGACAATGTGTGGTTCAATGATTCGTGGTAATCCTTTGTACACAACAACAAGCATTTGCTTGTTCTTGATAGCATCTATTATTGTTTTCATTTTGTTTCCTTTCGTTTGTTGTTAAAGTGTGTGTATTTTGAACTTCTTGTTTTTTATTCGTTGAACCCAAAATCAGAATTGGGTATTTGACAGGCAGGCGAAATTGTGGTATGAGCGAAAATCTCGACATTGGTGATGAAATTGATGAGCCTGATCAGCCACGGCGTCTGCGTGGGAAGGCATGGGTGCAGGCGTGTCTAGCCGCACTCGGCACAGACAAGCTGTCCGTCTTGGATACTCGGTTGAATGTTGTGAATTCGCCCAGCTTGTGGGGGATGTATCAGAGCGGTAAGCGGCGTCCCATGCCGGGGACGGTTACTGTTGTTGGCCAAAAGTTGCCTGGCACAGCAGAAGTTTGGCTATCCCCAATATGGGATGTGCTGAATGACGATGCTGCGGCATGCGGAAGCCATGTAGATAGGCTTCTTGAGCGATTCACGAAGTCTGAACCTTGGATGTTGCTTCATCACAAAGCAATTTCAACGATGAAACTGCATGACAAGTGCCAGGCACTGCTAGAGATCGTTATCCCTAGGCACTACTTAAAATTTCCCGACCTTGATGAAGACTTGCTTCGGGAACTTGACCCTGACTTTGAAAACCGACCATTTCACTATCGTCAGTTCTCGGAGATTTGTGATCACCAAGCAAATATCATTGCTCAATCCTATCGGGAAGCTAAAGCGACTTCTAAAATCATTGGCGAGTCAGTTGCTGAAGTTCGTGAGATGTGGGCTCGCCTTAAAGGCGAGAAATACGAACCAAAACCTAGTAATTCAAATAATCGTGCAGACTTGCTAAACAAAGACTACGTTTGTGGAGTTGCTGCCTTGGTTTGCCTTTGCAACGAAAGCAAAGATCGGCGTTTAAGAAACGCACCTGCTTATTTGAAGCAAGGTATCGTTGAAGCAGTGAAGGATAACTATGGAGTTGAAGTGGCTGAGTATTTTATGACTTCACTTTGATTCTGGTCATAGGCGAAGTTCTGCTAATTGCCGTTCGCTACATTGATGATGTCCTGCATGGGAGCCTTCTCATGGCAAGCATTCCAGTGGCTGGCGAAGATGTTGATGAGCATGATCAGCGGCACGTCCAAGGTGAAGACTTCATTGACCCATAGCGGATCGTTCTCGTATTGGTAGCTCTCAACCGTGTAGGTCAGGGCGTATTTACCTTGGCTGTCGTCAATCACCCGATAGCCAAACTCCCGCATGTGGCAACCCAGTTCCTTGAGTTGTTTGGTGAAGGTCAGGATGTTGTCTATGGCTTGCTGCGTGTCTGCTCGTTCAAAGGCTTGCCCAAAGGCATCCAGAATTTGCTGGCTGCTGGAAAAATAGAATTCGCCTTGCTCAACCAAAGCACGGGCGATCTCTTGTCCAAGGGCTGTGTTCGGGCTGGCATAAATGCCTGATTGATCCAGTTTGCTCGGTCGTCCGTGCATATGGGTTACTCGCGTAAAAAAGCCCACCGAAGTGGGCTGGTGGTGAATCTGCTGTGTTGGTTAGGCAGTCTTCTTTGACTTTGAAGGGGTACCGTCACCCTTAAGGCCAAAGGCTTTATAGAAAGCCGCTTTGTTTTCATAAACCCGCTTATTTGGGTTCCGACCATCAGGACGGGAAATCTCCAGCCATGCCTTGAAGTCGGGGGTGATTTTGGCCATGCAGTCATCAACCCCTTTGGCAATGATGGCCTGCACAAATTTCTGCTTCCAAGAAGAGCCACGGGGGCCGTTATTGAAGTCCCATTCAAATTCGGTAGGAAGAGTGCCATCGGCTTGTGGTTCGGCAGTAAATCCGTAGTCGGCAAGCTTGAAGGTCCCGACAATCAGTTTGTCCTTCTTATTACCTGTACCTTGTTTCTGCTCTTTGTCACTTGCAATCAAGTTAAAATGAACGGCTGCGGCTTTCAGATCATCAGTGGTGTATGCCTTGCCAATTAGACGAGTTAGTTCAATCTTATTTGTCTTGATGGAATCAATAATTCCTGTGATTTCAGCATCACGTTTTTGTTGCCATTCAATTTTCTTTGCAGTTAATTTTCCAAGCTTTTCTAATTCATCTTGAGTCAAACCATCAGGAACTTTTTTGGCAATTTCTTCAAGTTCAGCTTGTTGTGGGAAAATCATCTGGAGTCCTTTCAAGGTTGTGAGACTGTCTGGTTCAACAAAGCTTCAAGTTGGTTTGTTGTTCTTGGTGGATCATAGCACCAACTTTTTGGACGTCAATGCCCTGTCGCAATATGAAGTTGATGTTTTCATTGAATGCTATTTTGCGGGCATCTTAAGCTGAAATTGATCTTGATCCTTGGCATTGTCGTCTTTGTTGAAAACTTGTACTTGTGCATGATGACAAGCTTGTCAAGACTGTCTATGACAAGGGGTAGTGGCTTAGAATGATGGGGTGCCGTTGCATCGGATGCTGACGAGCCCGGTTCCTTGGGGGGGCGGTGTCCCCTTGTTGAACACATAACTAGACAGTTCAGGGCCATGATCACTTCCTTCCATGCCAAGTATTTTGCTCACGAGCTGACCAGACGGCATGCTCCCAATGACGTCGGTCGTCTGTCTCAGTCCCTGTTTGACGCCAGTGTCGACCTGAACCCCCACCAGATTGAAGCCGCCCTGTTTGCCTTGAAGTCGCCACTCTCCAAGGGCGTGCTCCTGGCTGATGAAGTCGGTTTGGGCAAGACCATTGAAGCGGGGATCGTTCTTTGCCAGTATTGGTCTGAGCGCCGTCGCCGTCTGCTGGTCATTTGCCCTGCCTCGTTGCGCAAGCAATGGGCGCTTGAACTGGAAGAAAAATTCAACTTGCCCGCCGTGGTGCTGGATGCCAAGACTTCCCGTGATTTCCTGAAACAGGGCAAGTCACCGCTGAACCAGAAGGCGATTGTTGTCCTGTCCTACAACTATGCTCACAAGATTCGGGATGAGCTCAAGGCGATTCAGTGGGACCTGGCAGTCATTGACGAAGCCCACAAACTACGCAACTCCTACCGTGAGAGCAACAAGATTGGTCAAGGTCTTCGGTGGGCCATGGAAGATTGCCGCAAGCTGTTGCTAACGGCAACCCCCTTGCAAAACTCCCTGCTTGAGCTGTATGGACTGGCCACGCTCATAGATGACCACATCTTTGGTGATGTGAATGCCTTCCGTAGTCAGTATGTGTCGGCAGGGGGAGACTTGGAAGGTTTGCGGGAGCGGCTGTCGGGGTTTTGCCGTCGCACCCTTCGCAATCAGGTTACTGAATACATCCGTTACACAGAGCGAAAAGCAATCACTCGGCCCTTCAGTCCCACGGATGATGAGCACCGGCTCTATGAAGCGGTCAGCGAATTTCTGACCCGTCCCAACAGCTACGCCATCCCGCATCGGCAACGACACCTGACAGAGCTGATTCTTCGCAAATTGTTGGCTTCTTCGTCCTTGGCAGTGGCAGGCACTTTGGAAACCATGAAGCTCCGGCTGGAAGCGTTGCGGGATGAAAAAGTGCAGGATGACCCCGATTTTGCCGAGTCACTGATTACCGACGAAGACATTGAAGGCGATTTGCTGGACGAGATCCTGGAACTGGATGAGCTTGAAGAAGACGGCGACACCCAGCCACAAGACATAGACCGCAAGCAACTCAATGAAGAAATCCGCCTGCTGGCTGAATTGGCTGAACTGGCACGAAGCATCGGCACCGACACCAAAACCAGAAGCCTGTTGTCGGCCTTGGATATTGGTTTTGAGCAGATGGCCGTCACTGGGGCACAGAAGAAAGCACTGATCTTTACCGAATCCCGAAGGACACAGTTTTACCTGAAGGAATACCTTGAAGCGAACGGCTATGCCGGGCAAGTTGTTCTGTTCAGTGGCACCAACAACAGCCCTGAAGCCACCGCCATCTATGAGAAGTGGTTGATGGCCAACCAAGGCACGGGTCGGATTGCTGGCTCTCGTGACATTGATATTCGGACGGCCCTGATTGAGTATTTCAGGGACACGGGCACCATCCTGATCGCCACCGAAGCGGCGGCGGAAGGGGTGAATATCCAGTTCTGTTCCTTGGTCATCAACTACGACTTGCCTTGGAATCCCCAGCGGGTTGAACAGCGGATTGGCCGTTGCCACCGTTATGGTCAGAAGCATGATGTGGTCGTCATCAACTTTCTGAACGAGCGTAACCAGGCAGATCGCCGTGTGCTGGAGCTACTGACCGAAAAATTCAACCTGTTCAACGGGGTGTTCGGGGCTTCCGATGAAGTGCTGGGCAGCATTGAATCAGGGGTGGATTTTGAGAAGCGCATCCTGACCATCTATCAGGAATGCAGAACCCCAGAAGAAATCGAAACTGCCTTCAAAGCCCTGCAAGCTGAAATGGACGAGCGCATCCAAGCAAGGATGAGCGACACCCGAAAGATGTTGCTTGAGAATTTTGACGAAGATGTCCATGAGCGTTTGCGGGTTCAGTTGTCCGACACCAAGGCCCAGCTAGACAAATTCAGCAAACGGTTCTGGTCAGTCACTCAGTTCATGCTCCGTGACCAAGCCCGGTTTGATAACGAAAACCTTGCTTTTGATATTGCAAAGCCACCTTCGCAAAGCATCCCTGCGGGTCGCTATCACCTGATTTCCAAGTCAGGGCCCAAGTCCATAGCGAAGGATGATCCCGACTACGGTACTTACCTTTACCGACTGTCGCACCCGCTGGGCGAGTATGTGATTGATCAGGCCAAGGCATTGGATACCCCCGTTGCCAAGGTGATTTTCAATGTCAGCCAGCACCCAACCCGCCTGCACCTGGTGGAGTCGCTGCGGGGTAAGCGGGGCTACCTGACCCTGACAGCCTTGGCGATAGACAGCTACGAGCGGGAAGAGTATTTGCTGTTCTCTGCCGTGGATGCCGGTGGCTCACCCCTTGAGCAAGAAACCTGCGAAAAGTTGTTCAACTGCATGGCCGACAGCGCCGTTCCGACGACAATTCCTGACTCGGTGGTGACGAGACTCGCGGCAGAGTCCCAGCGCCATGCCAAAGCCACCATCAGCCAGTCCTTGGAAGCGAACAACAAGCACTTCAATGAAGCCCGTGAGAAACTGGAAAAATGGGCTGATGACTTGGTTCTGGCGGCTGAAAAGGCCCTGCGGGACACCAAAGAGCAGATCAAGATTGCACAGCGGCAGGCCAGGCTGGCTACGAACCTGGACGAACAGCACGAGATACAGCAACGTATCCAAAAGCTGGAAAAGCAGCAGCGCCGACAGCGACAGGAAATTTTTCAAGTGGAAGACGACATCATTGAAAAACGGGATGCCCTGATTGAGTCGCTGGAAAAACGTCTGACCCAAAAAACCGAATCCAAAACCCTGTTTTCCCTAGAGTGGGCAGTGGTCTAAAAATGATTAAACGAGTGAGAACATGAGCAAATACGACGACCTGGTTCGCAAGCTAAAAGAGATTTTTCAAATTGATCGTCCTGAACTGGACTTTGGGGTCTATCGGATACTCAATACCCGTGTGGGGGAGATCAATGACTACCTTGAGAACGGACTAAAAGCAAAAGTTGCTGAAAGTCTTTCTGCCTCTGGCGCGGGCAACTTGAAAGCCTTGCAAAAAGAGCTGAAGGACAAGGAAACCCAGTATCGGGCTGACGGCATGGACCCCGACACCGTGCCCAAGGTCAAGGAACTGCGGCAGAAAATTGCTGATCTGGGGTCTGGCGGGGCTGAACACGAAAACGCTGTTTTCACCCATTTGCTGACCTTCTTTTCCCGCTACTACGAGAAGGGCGACTTCATCAGCCAGCGGCGCTACAAGGGTGATACTTATGCCATTCCCTATGCCGGGGAAGAAGTGGTGTTGCACTGGGCGAACAAAGATCAGTATTACACCAAGAGCGGCGAGAACTTCTCCAACTATGGCTTCAAGCTGGATGATGGTCGCACCGTCAAGTTTCGTCTGGTGGCTGCGGATACTGCCAAAGACAACCGCAAGGACAATGACAAGGAACGGCGCTTTGTTCTCATTAACCAGCACACCAGAACCCTTCTGGATGAGAACGGCGATGAGTATGAGCAAGAGTATTTGCCGATTGAAGAAGTCGGCAACGAGCTGGTGATTCGCTTTGATTACAAGGCCATGCCAAAAGGCAGCAAGCAGGATGTTTTGGTATCCCAGGCCGTTGATGCCATTCTTGCCGATCCTGCTGTTCAAGCGCGTTGGCTGGACCTGAGCCGAAGAGAACCGACAGAGAAAAATCCGCAACGAACTTTGTTGGAAAAGAGCCTGACCAGCTATACCACGAAGAATTCAGCCGACTACTTCATTCATAAAGACTTGGGTGGTTTTCTTTGTCGCGAACTGGACTTCTATATCAAGAATGAAGTGATGCATCTTGACGATGTGCAATCGGCAGAGACGTTTTCTGTCATTGAGAAATCACTTCGCCTAATCCAGACACTTCGTGCTATTGCACTGGATTTGATCACCTTTCTTGCACAACTTGAAAACTTCCAGAAGAAGCTTTGGCTGAAGAAGAAGTTTGTCGTTAGCACCAACTACTGCATCACTCTTGATCGTGTTCCAGAGAGTCTTTACTCAGAGGTGGTGGCTAACAAAAAGCAGTGGGAGCAGTGGGGCGAACTTGGGATGTTGGAGGGCAAAGAAGACCTATTTAATCAAGGTGGTAAAGATGGTATTGGCTATCTGAAACGTCATCAATTCCTAATGGTTGATACGGCTCTTTTTGACGTCAAATTCAAACATTCCCTGATTTCAATAATTGACTCTCTGGATGAGAACTTGAACGGACTGCTGATACATAGCGACAACTTTCAGGCATTAAATCTGTTGCAGGAGCGGTATCGTGGTCAGGTCAAGTGTGTTTATATCGATCCGCCATACAATACAAATTCAACTCCGATTCTTTACAAGAACGAATACAAGCATTCATCTTGGGCAAGTCTGATGCAAGACAGGCTTGCGCTCTCAATGAGGCTCCTCAACGACAACGGAGTTAAGGTCGTTGCTATTGACGATTCTGAAATGGTAAATCTTTCCATTATTCTGGAAGATGCCGCCCCGTCCTACAAGCTTTCAACGGTCTCCGTCGTTCATAACCCGAAGGGGTCAATTACCAAAGACTTTAATAGAGTGCATGAGTACGCATTGTTCCTCACAAAAGCTGATAGCAAGACGTATATCGCTAGAACATCTGAAGAAAATGACAAGCCAAGAAAAATGCGTAGGTGGGGTGAAAATTCGCTACGTGTCCTCCGGCGCCCTTCTTTCTACCCAATTTATGTGAAAGATGGAAAGATCGTTCGAGTTGGTTCAGTGCCTGAAGACGAATTCCATCCTGCGGGTAAAAATGTATATATGCCAAATGGAGAAATTGAAATTTGGCCAATTGACCAAGATGGTGAAGAACGGCGATGGAACTTCGGTTTGGAGTCCATACATCGCAACCTAAATCGCATAACCGTCATTGAGGTAGATGGCGCACTTGATTTATTTGTCACACACGAACTTACTGTCCCAAAAACTGTTTGGACTGGCGGAGAGTTTGATGCTGGGAACTATGGAAACACCCTACTGATTGACATGTTTGGTGAGAAGCGATTTGATTTTCCTAAATCGATAAATCTCGTAAAGCGGTGTATTCATATCTCAACTGCGGATGACTCAAACCCAATTATTCTTGACTACTTCGGCGGTTCTGCCACAACAGGACACGCTGTAATCAATCTGAACCGCGAAGACAAAGGGCAGCGAAAGTACATTATTGTTGAGCAAGGCGAATACTTTGATACCGTAACAAAGCCTCGCATCCAAAAAGTGGTTTTTTCCGCAGACTGGAAGGATGGCAAGGCGACAGCACCTCAAACAGGAATCTCCCATGCTTTCAAAGTTCTTAAACTTGAGAGCTATGAGGATACGCTGAACAATCTTCATCTGATCCGTTCCAAAGCACAGCAAAGTCTTCTTGAGTCTATGCCGTCAGAAGCGAAGGAAGACTATCTACTGCGATACATGCTGGATGTAGAAAGCCGTGGCTCCTTGCTGTCAGTTGATCAGTTCAAGAACCCTTTTGACTTCAAATTGAAGGTAACGGTAGATTCTGCGGGGGCCTATGAAGAGCGAACCATTGACCTGGTGGAAACCTTCAACTACTTGATTGGCCTGCGGGTCAAGCATGTAGATATGCAAATTGACCGGGGGTTTGTCGCCGTTACGGGTGTGCTTCCGTCTGGCGAAAAAGCTCTGGTGCTGTGGCGTGATGTTGAAAAACTGTCCTATGACGAACTCAACCGCTTGTGCGACAAGCTGGCGATCAATCCTGCCGACAGTGAATTTGATGTGGTGTACATCAATGGTGATCACAACATTCCGGCGGTCTTCACCAGTACGGAAGCCGAAGGGGGTATCACCAAGACACTGAAGATTCGCCAGATCGAACCTGAATTCATGTCCCGCATGTTCAACACGGAAGCTTGACCATGGCCAGCTTTCACAAACAGCTTGTTCTTAACCAGTGGTTGTTGGGCTTCTTCAAGGGGGGCAGTCTTGCCGGTCTGAAAGTTCGTCTGGGTGAAGATCGGCACGAAGGCATAGATGATGATGGGCAAACCGGCTTCTTTCATGAGCTGACTCAGAACCTGTTTGAAGTGGATCGGTTCAGTGAGCAAGAGCTTCGCCGCTATGACCTGAACATCGTCCAGCACTGGAACGCCATTACCGAACGGCGTAACAAGCTTGAGGGCACCGTTCTCAATATGAAGTATTTCCAGTATCTGTCTCTGCTCTTCACAGAGATTTATCTGGACTGGTATTTCAACAAGCCCCAAGCCTTGCTGGATGGCCTGAACGAGCAACTGAAAACCTACAACAAGCAGGCCGATGCGGATAACCGCTTTCAGCCGTTCAATGCTGACGAGCTGAACAAGCTCGCCTTCTGGAATGCTACGGGTAGCGGCAAGACCCTGCTGCTGCATGTGAATATTCGCCAGTACCTGCACTATTTCCAAAACGGCAAGGATACCTACCCAGACAAAATCATTCTGCTCACGCCGAATGAAGGCTTGTCTCGCCAGCACCTGGCTGAACTGAACTTGTCGGGTTTTGGCTTCAGTCGCATGTTTGAAAAGAATCGCAGTGGTGTCTTCAAGGGCACGATTGAGATTATTGACATCAACAAGCTGGGCGACGAAATGGGCGACAAGACCGTTGCTGTTGAAGCCTTTGAAGGCAAAAACCTGGTGCTGGTGGATGAAGGCCACCGTGGCACGGGCACCGCAGCAGGGGCCTGGATGTCTCGCCGTGAAACGCTGGTTCGTGGTGGTTTTGCCTTTGAGTATTCCGCCACCTTCGGTCAGGCTGTTGCCAAGGGTTTTACGGTTCAGAAGGCCGAAGCCGAGTTGATGAAGAAGAAGGCGAAAGTCCTTTTTGAAACCACGAACCTGAAGAAGCTGGATGAGTCGCAGAAGCAGTCTTTGACCCTGACCACGGAAGAAAAACGGCGGGCTCGCACCTTGGCAACCCGTGAGGTGTACGCCAAAAGCATTCTGTTTGACTACTCCTACAAGTTTTTCTACGAAGACGGCTACGGCAAGGAATCGCTCATCCTGAACCTGAAGGATGAAGACTTCAGCCAAGAAGACATTGCCCGTCAATACTTCACAGCCTGCCTGTTGAGCTTCTACCAGCAGCAATACCTGTGGGGAGCGAACCGCGACAAGCTGACCGATTTCAACATTGAAAAGCCCTTGTGGGTGTTCGTCGGCAATACGGTGTCGGGTGAAGATTCGGACATCCTGAATGTGTTGCGTTTCTTTGCGGGGTTCCTGAACGATGAAGCCAAAACCAAGCTGTGGCTGAAGGATTTGCTGGCTAATACGGCGCGCTTGCTGGACGGCAAGGGTCGCAATATTTTCCATGACCGTTTCACCCCGTTGATGGCGTTTAGTGCAGATGATGTGTACAGCGGCATCCTGAAGCTCTTGTTCAATGCTGATGCCAAGCAACGGCTGAAGGTGGTCAATCTCAAAAACAGCAAGGGCGAACTGGTGCTTCGGGTGGGTGAGTCGGAGCCGTTCGGCTTGATCAACATCGGTGACGATGCAGGCTTTTTCAAGGAAGCCGAAAAGCCAGAAAACTTGGCACTTTTTGACACGGAAGCGGATGACTTCGGCGGGTCGGTGTTTGGCACACTGAACAACAAGGACAGCGAGTTGCATGTTCTGATTGGCTCCCGAAAATTCACTGAAGGCTGGAGTAGTTGGCGGGTTTCCACCATGGGTCTGCTGAACATGGGGAAGGGCGAAGGCTCTCAGATCATCCAGTTGTTCGGGCGTGGTGTTCGTCTGAAAGGGCGGGATTACTCTCTCAAGCGCAGCACACCGGCCCAACGGCCAAAAGGGGCACACCTTGAACGCTTGGAAACCCTGAATATTTTTGGCGTGAATGCGGGCTACATGGCCGCCTTCAAGGAATACCTGAAAGAAGAAGGGATCACCCCGACCGACGAAATCATTGAACTGGATTTTGAGACTCGGCCCAATCTTCCGAAGAGCAAGCTCAAAACCCTGTCGTTGAAGGATGGCTACAAGGACAACCAGATCAAGGGATTCAAGCGCACCGTTTATCCGTGGCTCTATGAAGTGCCTGCTGAGTTTGCGGGCAAGATCAAGGAAGCCCACATCACCTTGGACTTGTATCCCAAGCTGGAAGCACTGGCCAGTCAGGACAAGGGCGGGGCTGGTCCTGAAGGCAATATTCGGCACATGGGCAAGATTGCCAGTGAAACCATGGCACTGTTTGACTTTGATCGCATCTACCTGGCGGTGCAAGAGTTCAAGCAACTGCGAAGCTGGAGCAATCTGCGACTAGACCGGGCTCGCCTGATGGATTTTTGCCTGGACCATCATGACTGGTACACGTTGTTCATCCCGAAGTCTGAACTGAGCATTCGTGGCTTTGCCGACATTCTCAAACAGGAAGAAATTCTGATCCGTCTGCTTCAGGACTACACCGACAGGTTCTACAAGTCGTTGAAGTCCGCGTATGAAGGGCAGTTTTACGACATCGTGACCGTCAAGGAAGACGACGACACGCTGCTCAAGGTTTATCAGTTTGAGATTGAAGACACCGAAGACGGTGAAGCCTACGAGAAGAAACTGAAGCAGCTCCAAGCGTTGGTGCGGGATGGCAAGCTGGGCGAAGCGAGTCAGTGGAATGCGGGTCAGATGGTAGCGATCTGTTTTGACAGTCATCTGTATTACCCCCTGTTCGCCATTGAAGGCGCGGTTCCGCTAAAAATGCGTCCCCTTGCTTTTGATGCACCCAGCGAAATCCAGTTTGTTCGGGACCTGGAAGCTTTCTATCAGTCGCCATTGGGGCAACAGATCATCGGTAAGCGAAGTCTCTATCTGCTGCGCAATGCCGATACCAAAGCCAAGGGGCTGGGCTTTGCCTTGGCGGGCAATTTTTACCCCGACTACCTGCTATGGCTGGTAGATGAAGAAACGGGTCAGCAGTGCCTGAACTTCATTGATCCGAAGGGCATTCGGCAGATGAACCTGACCGATCCCAAGTTGGGTCTATACAAGGAAGTGAAGGTGCTTCAGGAAAAACTGGGGGACCCCAAGCTGACCTTGAATGCATTCATTCTGTCTGGGACGGCATTTGGCGACTTGCTGAATGTGACTTGCAAGCAACAGGAACTGGAAGAGCGGAATGTTCTCTTCATGGACGAAGGTGGGCCGGCTTACCTGAAGAAAATGTTTGAACGGACTGGGGTGCTGTGATTTTGGAGACCACGGTTCCAAACCGTGGTCTCTTGGCTGCTGCCATTTTTAGCGGTCGGCATTGTAGGTGTCATTGGTCACATTGGTGCTGCTGTGACCAGCCAGCAAGCTGATTTCCTTGGGTGTCAGTTTCTCGCCATTTTGCAGCTTGCGAATGATGCCTGACAGGTCTTGGTCAATGGCAACTTTCTGCTTTTCAATCTCGGTCGTCTTCAATCCGAAGACCTTGGCAAGCTTGAAGTTGTTGCCTTCGGCTTGACGTAGGTTGTTCGTGATGGCGGTCCTTCTTGTGTCATGGAAGTAAAGCCGTTCTCTTTCGTTATCGTAGTAGCCAAGTTGCTTCGTTGCTTCAACCCAATAAGCGCGCATGTTGAAGTAGGTCAGCTTGAACACTTTGCCTTTTTCCTTCCTTTGTTCGTTCAGGTATTCAAGGAAAGAAGGCTCAATGGGGATGTCACGGGGCTTTCCGTTTTTTGTTTTTGGGATCAAGACGGTCTTGTTTTTCCAATCAATGTTTTCCCATTCCATTGAAAGACACTCAACACGGCGGCAGCCTGAGTAGATGCACTGGATGAAGCAATAGTAGGGCTCTTGGTTGGCCTTCATTTGTAGATATTCTGCAATCTTCAATGTTTGTTCTTCATTGATTATGGTTCTTCTACTGTTGTCAGGCTTGGGCTTCTCGTTTCTGGGGAGTTTCTTCACGGGGTTTTCAAGACCATCTTCAAATTCAGTGAAGTATTTATAGGCGTGGGTGAAGGCGCCCGAAATTGTAGAAAGCTCACGAAGTAGGGTGTTGGCCTTCACCTTTCTTGCCTTGATGTAGGCAATGATAAGCTGCATATCAACAGTCTCAACGAAAAAATCGCCAAATGGAATTCCGTCCTTCATGTAGTCAAAGGAATCATTTCGGGTCTGCTCAATGATTGCCTGCACAATCGTCTTGCTGTACTTGTACTTGTTGATCCGCTTGTGAATCAGCTCGTATGGAATCTTGAACTCAGGAATGGCCCTTAGACTGCGATTGTGATTGGTCTTGTAGGAGTTGGGGCTCTGTTTGGACAGGTGTTGCTTGAAGTGCTCCGCCAAGAGCATTCTCATGGTGATCTTGTTCGCTTCGGTGATCAGGTTCTCTACCGTGGCCATGCCCGATAGCTCTTTTTCCTTCTGGGCTTCCCAATTCTTGGCTTCTAGCTCGGTGTCACACAGCTTGGTATGAACCTTGCCGTTGTGCTTTACCTGGGCACGGTATTTGACTACTGTGATGTTCCGCTTGGTCTCTGGATTCTTGCGGGAATACTCAACGGTATAGACGGACATGCTAAATCCTTCATGTGGTGTGGCTGCAAAAATGTGCGGCCGCAGAATGCTAAAAGCCAGATCGGCACAAAGAAAAAAGTTTGTGCCAAATTTGTGCCGCGTTCAAGAAATTTGTGCCGAAAAGCCTGTTAAAAATCGTTGTAAGTCGTTATTTTATAACAAAGTACAGTGCTTTAGTGACCGTTTCAACAAGAGCCAGCAAGACGGATTGCTGCCGTTCGTGGAGTCCGGCCTGGTGACCTTCGTGGGCGCGACGACCGAGAATCCCTCGTTCGAGGTCAACTCGGCCCTGCTGTCGCGTGCCCAGGTCTACGTGCTGCAGTCCCTGACGGACGACGAACTCCGGCTGCTGGCGGGGCGGGCGCAGGCCAAGGTGCTGACGCGCCTGCGGCTCGACGATGCCGCCGTGGACACGCTGGTGGGCTATGCCGATGGCGACGCGCGCCGGCTGCTCAACCTGCTGGAGCAGGCCGACACGGCGGCGCGCGCCGCGGGCGTGCAGGCGGTGGACGCCGCTTTCCTGCAGAACGCGCTGACGCTCAACGCCCGCCGCTTCGACAAGGGCGGCGA
Source organism: Curvibacter soli (assembly GCF_029211125.1). Lineage (GTDB taxonomy): Bacteria > Pseudomonadota > Gammaproteobacteria > Burkholderiales > Burkholderiaceae_C > Curvibacter_A > Curvibacter_A soli. Next base: position 15,776 of record NZ_JARGEN010000059.1, on the reverse strand, counting down.
CAACTTCTACGACCAGATATCGGCGCTGCACAAGTCCGTGCGCGGCTCGCACCCCGACGCCGCGCTCTACTGGCTCACCCGCATGCTCGACGGCGGCGCCGACGCGCGCTACCTGGCGCGGCGCATCGTGCGCATGGCGTGGGAGGACATCGGCCTGGCCGATCCGCGCGCCATGCAGATCGCGGGTGACGCCGCCGCCACCTACGAGCGCCTGGGCTCGCCCGAAGGCGAACTGGCGCTGGGCCAGGCCGTGATCTACCTGGCCATCGCGCCCAAGAGCAACGCGGGCTACACGGCCTACAACCAGGCTCGCGCGTTCGTGCGCAAGGACAAGTCGCGCGAGGTGCCCATCCACCTGCGCAACGCGCCCACCAAGCTCATGAAGGAACTGGGGCACGGCAAGGCGTACCGCTACGCCCACGACGAGCCCGAGGCCTACGCGGCGGGTGAAACCTACCTGCCCGACGGCATGCCCGAGCCGGGCTGGTACCAGCCGGTGCCGCGCGGGCTGGAGGCCAAGATCGCCGACAAACTCGCCCACCTGAGGCAACTCGACGAGGAGGCCGGCAGAAAAGGCTGAAGACTGTGGCCGATGGCCGGGCCTGCGATAAGCAGGAGGACTGGCAAATCGGTTCAATCAGTATTTCTAATGCAGTGAAATTCGCGCTGATTCAGCCCGAATGCCCGGGAAAACCCTTTCTGGCCGTGATTTCCGGCCTTGCGGGGCCCTGGCTACAATGCGCCACCTCCAACCCGCGCGGCCCGTCCCTGGCGGGTTTTTTGCTAGTGCAGTGTTCGATGCTTGGCGGCACCAATAAAAGCGATGCGTTTTGGCGCAGGGCAAGGCGCAAACCACAGCGATAGCCGTAGCTATCGCGAGGATTTGCAACGCCGCCATGCGGCAAAAGGCGCGGTTTTATGTGCTGCTTGGCGTTGAACACTGCACTAGATGGCATGCAGTCCTTACAAGGGCCAGGCCACCGAAGCCTGCCCGAGGGGCCCGTCACACAAGTCGAAGGGAAATTTCTTATGGACACTCTGCTGCAGCAGATCATCAACGGTCTGGTCCTGGGCAGCATGTATGCCCTGGTGGCCTTGGGCTACACCATGGTGTACGGCATCATCAACCTCATCAACTTCGCGCACGGAGAGGTACTCATGGTCGGCGCGCTGACCAGTTGGACCATCATCGGCCTCATGAAGAGCGCCATGCCCGGCACCCCCGGCTGGATCGTGCTCATCATTGCGCTGCTCATCTCGTGCGTGGTGGCCGCCACGCTCAACTTCGTGATCGAGAAGGTGGCCTACCGGCCTCTGCGCAACAGCCCCAAGCTGGCGCCGCTGATCACCGCCATCGGCATGTCCATCCTGCTGCAGACGCTGGCGATGATCATCTGGAAGCCCAACTACAAGCCCTATCCCACGCTGCTGTCCAGCGAGCCCTTCTTCATCGGCGGCGCGGTCATCACGCCCACGCAGATCATGATCCTGGGCCTCACCGCCGCCTCGCTCGCGCTGCTGATGTGGGTGGTCAACTACACCCGCCTGGGCCGCGCCATGCGCGCCACCGCCGAAAACCCGCGCGTGGCGGCGCTCATGGGCGTGAAGCCCGACATGGTGATCTCCGCCACCTTCATCATCGGCGCCATCCTGGCGGCCATCGCGGGCATCATGTATGCATCCAACTATGGCACGGCCCAGCACACCATGGGCTTCCTGCCGGGCCTCAAGGCCTTCACCGCCGCGGTGTTCGGCGGTATCGGCAACCTGGCCGGCGCCGTGGTGGGCGGCATCCTGCTGGGGCTGATCGAATCCATCGGCTCGGGCTATATCGGCCAGCTCACGGGCGGCCTGCTGGGCAGCAACTACACCGACATCTTCGCCTTCATCGTGCTCATCATCGTGCTCACGCTGCGCCCCTCGGGCCTGCTGGGCGAGCGCGTGGCCGACCGCGCCTGACGGCCAGAGAAGAAGAAGGACCGAACCATGAAACCTCAGAATCTTTCCCGCTGGATCGCGGGTGCCATCGCGCTGCTGGTGCTGCCGTTCCTGCTGCAGTACTTCGGCAACGCCTGGGTGCGCATCGCCGATCTGGCCCTGCTCTACATCATGCTGGCGCTGGGCCTCAACATCGTGGTGGGCTACGCCGGCCTGCTCGACATGGGCTACGTGGCGTTCTACGCCGTGGGTGCCTACCTGTTCGGCCTGCTGGCCTCGCCCCAGTTGACCGAAAACTTCCCCGCCTTCGCGGCCCTGTTCCCGAACGGCCTGCACATCTCGCTGTGGCTGGTGATCCCCCTCGCGGCGCTGCTGGCGGCGTTCTTCGGCGCGCTGCTGGGCGCGCCCACGCTCAAGCTGCGCGGCGACTACCTGGCCATCGTCACGCTGGGCTTTGGCGAGATCATCCGCATCTTCCTGAACAACCTCGACCACCCGATCAACATCACCAACGGCCCCAAGGGCATAGGGCAGATCGACTCGGTCAAGGTGTTCGGCCTGGACCTGGGCCGGCGCCTGGACCTGTTGGGCTTCGACATCTCCTCCGTCACGCTCTACTACTTCCTGTTCCTGTTCCTGGTGCTGGTGAGCGTGCTGATCTGCTACCGCCTGCAGGATTCGCGCATCGGCCGCGCCTGGATGGCCATCCGCGAGGACGAGATCGCCGCCAAGGCCATGGGCATCAACACCCGCAACCTGAAGCTGCTGGCCTTCGGCATGGGCGCCAGCTTCGGCGGCGTGTCGGGCGCGATGTTCGGCGCCTTCCAGGGCTTCGTGTCGCCCGAATCATTCAGCCTCATGGAGTCGGTGATGATCATCGCCATGGTGGTGCTGGGCGGCATCGGCCACCTGCCGGGCGTGATCCTCGGCGCGGTGCTGCTGTCGGCGCTGCCCGAGGTGTTGCGCTACGTGGCGGCGCCCCTGCAGGGCCTGACCGACGGGCGGCTCGACGCCTCCATCCTGCGCCAGTTGCTCATCGCCCTGGCCATGATCGTCGTCATGCTGCTGCGCCCGCGCGGCCTGTGGCCGGCGCCCGAGCACGGCAAGTCGCTGCGCGGCAAGCCCGCCCCGTCCGAAGCGCCCGGCATCGAAACGCCCGCCGACGAAGTGCCCCACGAGCCGGCCCGCCCGATGTCCATCAATCCGTGAGCGCCCCAGGAGTTTTTCGCAAATGACGAATACCGTATTGAAAGTCGCGGGCATCTCCAAGCGCTTCGGCGGCCTGCAGGCCCTGAGCGATGTCGGCATCACCATCGAACGCGGCCAGGTCTATGGCCTGATCGGCCCCAACGGCGCGGGCAAGACGACGTTCTTCAACGTCATCACCGGCCTCTACACGCCCGACAGCGGCAGCTTCATGCTGGCCGGCCATCCCTACGAGCCCACGGCGGTGCACGAGGTGGCCAAGGCGGGCATCGCGCGCACGTTCCAGAACATCCGCCTGTTCGCCGAGATGACGGCGCTCGAGAACGTGATGGTGGGCCGCCACATCCGCACCCGTTCGGGCCTGTTCGGCGCGATCTTCCGCACCAAGGGCTTCAAGGCAGAGGAGGCCGCAATCGCCAAGCGTGCGCAGGAGCTGCTCGACTATGTGGGCATCGGCAAGTACGCCGACTACAAGGCCCGCACGCTGTCCTATGGCGACCAGCGCCGCCTGGAGATCGCCCGCGCGCTCGCCACTGACCCGCAGCTCATCGCACTCGACGAGCCCGCCGCCGGCATGAACGCCACCGAGAAGGTGCAACTGCGCGAGCTGATCGACCGCATCCGCCGCGACAACCGCACCATCCTGCTGATCGAGCACGACGTGAAGCTGGTGATGGGCCTGTGCGACCGCGTGACCGTGCTCGACTACGGCAAGCAGATCGCCGAGGGCACGCCTGCCGACGTGCAGAAGAACGAAAAAGTGATCGAGGCCTATCTGGGCACCGGAGGACACTGAGAATGGCCGAGAAATCCAACAAAGTTCTATTGCAGGTCAAGGGCCTGAAAGTGGCCTACGGCGGCATCCAGGCCGTCAAGGGCGTCGCTTTCGAGGTGCACGAGGGCGAGCTGGTATCGCTGATCGGCTCCAACGGCGCGGGCAAGACCACCACCATGAAGGCCGTCACCGGCACACTGCCGTTCAACGACGGCACCATCGAGTACCTGGGCAAGAGCATCCGCGGCAGGGGCGCCTGGGATCTCGTCAGGGACGGCCTGGTCATGGTGCCCGAGGGTCGTGGCGTTTTCGCGCGCATGACCATCACCGAGAACCTGCAGATGGGCGCGTACATCCGCACCGACAAGGCCGGCATCGCCGCCGACATCGACCGCATGTTCGCCCTGTTCCCGCGGCTGAAGGAGCGCCGCGACCAGCTCGCGGGCACCATGTCGGGCGGCGAGCAGCAGATGCTGGCCATGGGCCGCGCGCTCATGAGCCAGCCCAAGGTGCTGCTGCTCGACGAGCCGTCCATGGGCCTGTCGCCCATCATGGTCGACAAGATCTTCGAGGTAGTGCGCGACGTGTATGCCCAGGGCGTGACCATCCTGCTGGTGGAGCAGAACGCGAGCCGCGCGCTGCAGATCGCCGATCGCGGCTACGTGATGGAGTCCGGCATCATCACCATGACCGGCGCAGGGCGCGAGATGCTCAGCGACCCGAAGGTGCGTGCGGCCTATCTGGGTGAATAGCGCGCCTGGGTCGCCCGGCAGCGAAAGAGACGGCCAGGCGTGCCTTTCTTCCTTGCACAGTAGCGGTACTGGATGCCCAGCGAGGGGGCGCTCGCGCCTTCGTGGCCCGTGCCGACGAAATGGAGGTCGTGCCGCCGCTCCCACTCCAGCACGGCGGCCCACTGCGGCGTGAACCACCAGCGCGCGCCTGGATAATCCCGGCCCTATGAACCTGGAAACGGCAGTTGACCGCTTTGTATCCCTTGACAAGCCGCATGAAATCTATCGTTGATGACTCCGATGGCGTTCACCTCGTGGGTGAGAGCGCTATGCACCCGCCAGCACCGCGCTCGGCGCGCCATGCGGCGTTGCTCCTCCTTGCGGGCAGCAAGCCCGCCGCGTCGTCGCGTCTTGCCTGGCACCCCGATCACGGCACCGGCAGGCGCATCCAACTGCCGTTTCTAGGATGAACTTTTTCCACGCTTTCCCGGTGCCCGCGCAGACGGTGCTGCTGCTGGTGCTCAGCAATGTCTTCATGACGTTCGCGTGGTATGGCCACCTCAAGAGTCTGGCATCGTCGCCGTGGCACGTCGCGGCGCTGGCGAGCTGGGGCATCGCGCTGTTCGAATACCTGTTGCAGGTGCCTGCCAACCGCATCGGCCATACGGTGTTCAACGTCGGGCAGCTCAAGATCATGCAGGAGGTGATCACGCTCTCGGTGTTCGTGCCCTTCTCGATGTTCTACCTGGGCGAGCCCTTCCGCTGGGACTATGTATGGGCGGGCCTGTGCATGGCCGCTGCGGTCTTCTTCATGTTCCGTGGGGCTTGACGCCGGGCTGCCGTGCTGGTGCATAAGCTCGCGCAGCCATCGCATATGCAAACGTCGCATGCTGCGGCGTTTGCACCCTGGGTGCTGCGTTGCAACCTATGGCGCGGTGTCGTTTCGGCTCGGTTGTGGGTCGAGGCGCCGCGCGATGAGGCCATGCCAATCCCAATCGGTATCCGGTTCTGATGGCTATGCCGGATACGGTGTGGGTGCATGCCGTATCCAGTGAGCCGACGATTACTCTTGTTTTGATAGCTGCTGCCGCCCGTAAAATAAGCGCTGGAGGCCGATTTCATTGTGAAATCTTGCGGGCCTCGTCGATCTGGTATTCGAAGTAGCGCTGGAAGCTGAAGGCCAGGCTGGCCATCAGCACGCCCGTGCCGACCAGCAGCGCCAGCGCGATGCCCGCCACCGTGGGCCAGCCGGTGCCGCCGGCGGCGGCCTCGGGGCTGGCGGCGCGGTTGAAGCGCCGGTTCCACTGCTCGGGCGACATCAGGCCGTAGACGATGGCCGTGAGCGCGCAGCCCGCGATGGTGAAGCCCAGCAGCGGGATCAGCAGCCAGCTTCCCTGGTCGTCTAGCCCGTACAGGCGCACCCGTTCGATGCCGTACAGGCCCAGCGCCGTGGGTATCGGCAGCAGCCAGCCCAGCAGGTCGCCGAAGCCGCGCAGGTAGAAGCGGTGCAGCCCCAGCGGCCCGCCCAGGAAGGTCAGCCACACGGCCAGCGTCTTGTTCTTCATGGTGGTGTCACGCGGGTGTTGTCGTGTCGCCCGCGCCCAGCGCCTTCTGCATCAGCACCGTGTCGTGCCAACGGCCGAACTTCCAGCCACTGGCGCGCAGCACGCCCGCGGGCGCGAAGCCCAGCGCCGCATGCAGGCCGATGGAGCCCGCGTTGTCCGAGCCGCCGATTACCGCCACCATCTGGCGTGCGCCCGCGGCCTCGCAGCCGGCGATCAGCGCGGCCAGCAGCGCCCGGCCCACGCCGCGGCGCTGGGCGGACGGCGCGAGGTAGATGGAGTTCTCCACGCAGAAGCGGTAGGCCGGGCGCGGCCTGAAATGGTTGGCGTAGGCATAGCCCAGGATGGCGCCGTCCGCGTCCTCGGCCACGAGGTAGGGCAGGGGCTTGGCCAGCACGTCGGCGCGGCGCTCGCGCATGGCGGCGAGCGTGGGCGCTTCCAGCTCGAAGCTCGCGGTGCCGGTCAGCACGTGGTGGGCATAGATGGCCGTGACGGCGGGCATATCGCCGTCGCGGCTGGGGCGGATGGTGGGCATAAGATGAAAAAGATATAATCGCAGGTTTTGCAGCGTGTCGCTGGCCGGGTGGCCAGTCGCGTGTCTCAACGCTGGAAAATCCGTTCCGGAATGCCGCCTGCTAAAAAAGCAGCCGACCGACCGGTGCACCACCCGAAGGATAAATCATGGTCGTCATTCGACTCTCCCGCGGCGGCTCCAAGTCCCGTCCGTTCTACAACATCGTCGTCGCGGACAAGCGCGTGCGCCGCGATGGCCGCTTCATCGAGCGCCTGGGCTTCTACAACCCCACCGCCAAGGAAGGCGAGGAGGGCCTGCGCATCGCGCAGGACCGCCTGACCTACTGGAAGGGCGTGGGTGCGCAGCCGTCGCCGACCGTCGAGCGCCTGGCCCAGCAGGCCATCGCCAAGGCCGCGGCCTAAGGCCCGCCGGCACCATCGGGCGCCCGCATCCGCTGGTGCCTGCCAGCCCCCGCATCCGCCATGGCGCCCCTCGAACCCGCAGAGCTTCCCGCCGACGCGATCGAGGTCGGGCGCATCGCCGATGCCTGGGGCATCAAGGGCTGGTTCAAGGTATTGCCCTACAGCGCCGATCCCCAGGCGCTTTTTTCTTCCAAGCGTTGGTTCCTTCAGCCCGCCGAAAAGGGCGCCCGCACGTTCGAGGGCACCTGCCGGCTGGCCATCAAGGAGGCGCGCGAGCATGCCGACTCCGTCGTCGCCAGCGCCCACGACATTCCCGACCGCAGCGCCGCCGAGGCATTGCGCGGCGCACGCGTCTTCGTGCCGCGCTCCAGCTTCCCGAGCGCCGACAGCGACGAGTACTACTGGGTCGACCTGATTGGCCTCGATGTCGTCAACCGCGAAGGCGTGGCGCTGGGCCAGGTGCGCGACCTGCTTTCCACCGGCCCGCAGACCGTGCTGGTGATCGAATACGCCGATGAGGACAAGACGCTGGAGCGCATGATTCCCTTCGTGTCGGCCTTCGTGGACAAGGTGGAACTGCCCGAGCGCCGCATCACGGTCGACTGGCAGCCTGATTACTGACCGCCGGCGACACTTGCGGCCCGGCTGCGCCACATGCGCTTCGACATCGTCACGCTGTTCCCCGAACTGTTCGCGCCTTTCCTGGAGAGCGGCGTGACGCGCCGCGCCTATGCCTCGGGCCAGGTCGAGGTGCGGCTCTGGAACCTGCGCGACCACGCCGAGGGCAACTACCGCCGCGTGGACGACCGCCCGTTCGGCGGCGGCCCCGGCATGGTGATGATGGCCGAGCCACTGGCGCGCTGTCTGGCGGCCATCCGCGCCGACCGCGCGGACGATGGCGCGCCCGTGGTGCTGTTCTCGCCCATCGGTCGGCCGCTCGACCATGGGGCGGTCGAAGCCTGGTCCACCAGCCCGGGCGCCATCCTGCTCTGCGGCCGCTACGAGGGGCTGGACCAGCGCTTCATCGACCGCCACGTGGACGCGCAGATCAGCCTGGGCGACTTCGTGCTTTCGGGCGGCGAGATCGCGGCCATGGCGCTGCTCGACGCCGTGGCGCGCCTGCAGCCTGGCGTGCTGCACGACGAGGGCAGCCACCAGCTCGACAGCTTCAACCCCGCGCTCGACGGCCTGCTCGACTGCCCGCACTACACCCGGCCCGAAGTCTGGGAAGGGCAGGGCGTGCCCGAGGAGCTGCTCTCGGGCCACCACGCCCGCATCGAGCGCTGGCGGCGCGACCAGCGGCTGGCGCTCACCGCGCGCCATCGGCCCGACCTGATCGCCGCCGCGCGCGCCGCGGGCCGGCTGGCGGGCGAGGACGAGGCGGCATTGGCGCGCCTGCTATAATTGCAGGCTCTCCAGATCCTCTGGCCGGCCACGCCGGGCCGGGCACCTTATCTGCCTTAAGCAGGTAGTGCAGCACGCGGCCCGGCATCAACCGTCATTCAGACCCTTGCCAACCACGGCGCGGCCATGATCGCTCAAGGAACCGACATGAACCTGATCCAGACCCTCGAACAAGAGGAAATCGCCCGCCTGGGCAAGACCGTGCCCGAATTCGCCCCCGGCGACACGGTGATCGTCAGCGTCAACGTGGTCGAAGGCACCCGCAAGCGCGTGCAGGCCTTCGAAGGCGTGGTGATCGCCAAGCGTAACCGCGGCCTCAACAGCGGCTTCACGGTGCGCAAGATCTCCAGCGGCGAAGGCGTGGAGCGCACGTTCCAGACCTACAGCCCGCTGATCGCCGGCATCGAGGTCAAGCGCCGCGGCGACGTGCGCCGCGCCAAGCTGTACTACCTGCGCGAGCGCAGCGGCAAGTCGGCCCGCATCAAGGAAAAGCTGCCCTCGCGCGCCAAGACCGCCGCAACCGCCGCGACAGCCGCCTGAGGAACAACCCCTCGCCGCCGCAGCCCAAGCCGCTACAGCGCCCGCCTGTAGCGGCTTTTGTCTTTTGGCGCGCGCCAGCGCCTACGCCGTGAACCCCGCTTCTTCCGCCCCCGCGGTCTCGTCCGTCATCGCATCGCTGTCGGCGCTGCCCAACTTCGACCCGCGCGCCGTGCCCGTGGCCGGCGTGGACGACGCACTGCCGCCCGTGCCCGCCGCTGCCCTCGCGCCCGCCGCGCTGCGCGCGCGCTTCGCGCAGCCGCCCGCCTGGACGCCCGAGGTGCGGGTCGACCCGCGGCTGCCCAGCAGCGCGCGCGAGCCCACGCGGGCCGCCGTGCTCGTGCCCATCGTCCTGCGCGACGCCGGGCCGACCGTGCTGCTCACCGAACGCACGGCGCACCTGTCCAACCATTCGGGGCAGGTCGCCTTTCCCGGCGGCCGCGCCGACCCGGGCGACCGCGACGCTGCCGCCACGGCGCTGCGCGAGACGATGGAAGAGGTGGGCATCGCCGCCGCCTTCATCGACGTGCTGGGCCACCTCTCGACCTACGTGACTGGCACCGCGTTCGTCGTCACCCCCGTGGTCGGCCTGGTGCGTGCGGACTACGAACCACGGCCCAACGCCTACGAAGTGGCCGACATGTTCGAGGTGCCGCTGGAATTCCTCATGAACCCGGCGCACCACCGCCGCCACGTGCTGGACACGCAGGGCATGCGGCGCGAGTGGTTCTCCATGCCCTACCAGGATGGCGGGCGCGAGCGTTTCATCTGGGGGGCGACGGCGGGGATGCTGCGCAACCTCTACCGCTTCCTGAGCGCCTGAGGGGCCGGTAAAACGCGGGCGACGGCTGCCTGGCCGCTATCATTGCCGCCCATGAGTTTCTTTGCCATCTTGCTCGCCCTGCTGCTCGAACAAGCCCGGCCCCTTTCCCCCGCCAACCCCATCCACGGCGGCCTGCGCGCCTGGGCCCTGTCGGTCAGCCGCAATTGCGACGCCGGGCGGCCGCACCATGCCTGGATCGCCTGGGGCCTGGCGGTGCTGCTGCCCACGCTGCTCACGCTGGGCCTGTACTGGCTGCTGCTCTGGGGGCTGGGCTGGCCGTTCGCCATGCTCTGGAGCGTCGCCGTGCTCTACCTCACGCTGGGCTTTCGGCAGTTCAGCCACCATTTCACCAACATCCGCGACGCGCTGGAGACGGGCGACGAGGATGCGGCGCGCGCCCGGCTGGCCGAGTGGCAGAAAGTGGACGTGGGCGACCTGCCGCGCAGCGAGATCGTGCGCCACGTGCTCGAATATTCCGTGCTCTCGGCGCACCGCCACGTGTTCGGCGTGCTGGCGTGGTTCTCCATCGGTGCGGCCTTCGGGCTCGGGCCCCTGGGGGCGGTGCTGTACCGCGCGAGCGAGTTTGTCTCGCGCTACTGGGCCTACAAGCAGCGTGCGCAGCCGCAGGCCGTGAGCCCGGCGCTGCAGCGCGCGGCGGCGCAGGCCTGGACGCTGGTCGACTGGCTGCCCGCGCGGCTCACGGCGCTGTGCTTCGCCATGGTCGGCAGCTTCGAGGAGGCCATCGAGGGCTGGCGCTTCCACGCCCAGCAGTTCCCCAACGACAACGACGGCGTGATCCTGGCCGCCACGGCGGGCGCCATCAACGTACGCCTGGGTGGCGAGGCGCTGAAGACCGTGTACGCGCCCGGCACCACGCAGGGCCTGCAGGTCGGCACCGAGATCGGCGACAGCGACAGCACGCCGGGCCGCGAGCCCGAAGTCGGCCATCTGCGCAGCGTGGTGGGGCTGGTCTGGCGCTCGGTCGTGGTGTGGATGCTGCTGCTGGCGCTGCTCACGCTGGCGCGCTTGCTGGGCTGAAGTGAAACACTCCCCCAGGCTTTTGCCCACTGCGTGTGGCCGCCAACCCCCTCGCCGGGGGCGATACCGGCGGCCCGGCAAAGCCGGTTGCGCGGTATCCCTGGCATTGGGCTGCGCTAGTGCAGTGTTCGATGCTTGGCGGCACCAATAAAAGCGATGCGTCAAAAGGCGCGGTTTTTATGTGCTGCTTGGCGTTGAACACTGCACTAGTTTCATGCGCTGCGGGTGGTGCGAAGCGCGGTGGAGCAACTGAAGTGAGACAACGCCCCGAGCCGCTGCGCTGGGGTGCAGCGGTTTCACGCGGCGCGGATCACGCAATCAGTGTGTTGGATAGCTGGTTTTATCGACAAAAAGTGCCGCCAGCGCAGGTGCAATAAGCGGTGGAAGCTATTAATTCAGGAGCATTGCATGCCAGCCGCCGATACTGCCGCGCCACCGTTCTGGAGCCCCGTGGTGGCCGGCCTGCAGCCCTACGTGCCGGGTGAACAGCCGCGCATGGCGGGGCTGGTGAAGCTCAACACCAACGAGAACCCGTACCCGCCGTCGCCGCGCGCCATCGCCGCCATCGAGGCCGCGGCGCGCGGCGCGCACGGGGGACTGCAGCTCTACCCGGACCCGCAGGCGCAGGCGCTGCGCGAGGCCATCGCGGCGCGGCACGCGCTGTCGGCGCCGCAGGTGTTCGTGGGCAACGGCTCCGACGAGGTGCTGGCGCATGCGTTCTTTGCCTTCTTCCAGCACGCGAGTCCGCAGGCGAGCCCGCCCGCCGCGGGCGAGCCGCTGCTGATGCCCGACGTGACCTACAGCTTCTACCGCGTGTACTGCGGGCTCTACGGCATCGCGGCGCAGCCGCAGCCGCTCGACGCGCGCCTGCGCATCGACGTGGAGGCGCTCGCGGCGCGCGCTGCCGCCGCGCCCTGCGCCGGCATCGTGCTGGCCAACCCGAACGCGCCCACGGGCATCGGCCTGCCGCTGGCGGCCATCGAGCGGCTGCTCGCGGCCTGCCCGCACCGCGTGGTGCTGGTCGATGAGGCGTATGTCGATTTCGGCGGCGAGAGTGCCGTCGGCCTGGTGGCCAAGTATCCAAACCTGCTGGTGGTCCACACGCTGTCGAAGTCGCGCTCGCTGGCCGGCTTGCGCGTGGGCGTGGCCTTTGGCCAGCGGCATCTGGTGGAGGCGCTGGAGCGGGTGAAGGACAGCTTCAACTCCTACCCGCTCGACCGGCTGGCGCAAGCCGGCGCGCAGGCGGCGTACCAGGACGAGGCGTATTTCGCGCAGACGCGCCGCGCGGTGATGGACAGCCGCGAGGGCCTGACGCTGGGACTGGAAGACCTGGGCTTCGAGGTGCTGCCTTCGCAGGCCAACTTCGTGTTCGCGCGCCACCCGGCGCGCGATGCGGCGCAACTGGCGGCGGCGCTGCGCGAGCGGGCCGTGCTGGTGCGGCATTTCGCGCGGCCCGAACGCATCGCGCAGTACCTGCGCATCAGCGTGGGCACGCCCGCGCAGTGCGACACGCTGCTGCGGGCGCTGGCGGAGATCCTGGCGTAGCCGCGTTCAGTAGCGCTGCGGCGCGCTCAGCTCGGCGAACAGGTCACTATATATTTTGTAGCGGCTGGCGCTTATTCCGCCTGCGCTGTAGGCCGTTTTGACTGTGGAAATCACGCCGCAGCCGGGCTCGTGCAGGTGGGTGCAGTTATAGAACCTGCATTCCTGCGCATGCGCGCGCAGGTCGGGCATGCAGGCTGCCAGGTGCATGGGCGCGATGTGGCGCAGGCCGAATTCCTGGAACCCCGGCGAGTCGAGCAGCGCGGTGCCGGCGGCGCGGTCCACCCAGTACCAGCTCGTGGTGGTGGTGGTGTGCTTGCCCGAGTTGAGCGCCTGCGACACCTCCCCCGTGGCCGCCAGCGCGCCGGGCACCAGCAGGTTGATGAGTGTGCTCTTGCCCGCGCCCGAGGGGCCGAGCACCAGGGTGGTCTTGCCCGCCAGCCGCCGCAGCAGCTCGGCGCGCCGCGCCGCGCCGGCCTGGGCCAGCGACAGGCCCAGCACTTCGTAGCCCATGTCGCGGTAGGGCTGCAGGCGCTCCCAGGCGCGGGTGTAGGGCGCCGCCAGGTCGCTCTTGTTGAGCACCACCAGCGGCGCGATGCGCGCGTCCTCGGCGGCGATCAGTGCGCGGGCGAGCTGGCTTTCGGAGAACACCGGGTCGGCGGCAACCAGGATCAGCACCAGGTCCAGGTTGGCCGCGAAGGATTTGCTGCGCACCTCGTCCTGGCGGTAGAACAGGTTGCGGCGCTCCTCCACGCGCTCGATGGTGCCCTCGTCGCGCGAGGGCTGCCACAGCACGCGGTCGCCCACCACGGCGGCGCTTTTCTTGCCGCGCGGGTGGCAGATCACGCGCGTGCCGTCGGCGGTCTCCACCATGCAGTGGCGGCCATGGCTGCTCACCACGAGGCCGCCGCGCAGCGCATCTGCCGACTGCGGCGGCGCATCCGTCATTGCAGCAGCGCGTCCACGCGCCCCGCGCAGTCGAAGTCCGTGGCCGACAAGCCGCCCACGTCGTGCGTGTTGAAGCGAACCACGCAGCGGTTGTAGTGCACCGACAGGTCGGGATGGTGGTCCTGCACGTGGGCCACCATGGCCACGGCGTTCACGAAGGCCAGGGTCTCGAAGTAGTTGGCGAAGTGGAAGGTCTTCTCGATCGCCACGTCGGTGCCGTCGCCGTGCAGCGCCCAGCCTTGTAGCTGTGCCAGCATTGCTACTATTTCAGTAGCGGTTAGCGCCCGCCGCACCTGCGCGGACCAGTCTTTTGGCTTGAAATCGGATGCCATGGCGTTGTTCTCCGGTGGTCAGCCCGCCAGGCGGGCCAGCCGCTCCGTGGCGGGTGGGTGGGAATAGTAGAAGCGCGCGAACACCGGGTCGGGCGTGAGCGTGGAGGCATTGTCCTCGTAGAGCTTGAGCAGGGCAGACGACAGATCGGCGCCGCTGGTCTGCGCCACTGCGTAGGCGTCGGCCTGGAACTCGTCGCGGCGCGAGAGCTGGGCGAACAGCGGCGCGACGAAGAACAGGAACACCGGCGCGGCCAGCAGGAACAGCAGCAGCGCCAGCGCGTCGTTCGGGGCGGCCAGGGATGGGCGCACGCCCAGGCACGTGTAGAACCAGGTTTGCGCTGACAGCCAGCCCAATAGCGCAAAACCAGCGAGCGTCGCCACGAACATGCCGGCCATGCGCTTGACGATGTGCCGGTGCTTGAAGTGGCCCAGCTCGTGCGCCAGCACTGCGTCCACCTCGGGCGGCGAGAGGCGCTCCAGCAGCGTGTCGTAGAACACCACGCGCTTGGACGCGCCGAAGCCCGTGAAATACGCATTGCCATGCGCGCTGCGCCGGCTGCCGTCCATCACGAACAGGCCCTTGGCCGCGAAGCCGCAGCGCTGCATGAGCGCGGTGACGCGGGTCTTGAGCGTCTCGTCGGCGAGCGGCTGGAACTTGTTGAACAGCGGCGCGATGAAGCTGGGGTAGACCAGCATCAGCAGCAGGTTGAAGCCCGTCCACACGCCCCAGGCCCAGAGCCACCACCAGGCGCCCGCCGCGCCCATGAGCCAGAGCACCACGGCGGCCAGCGGCAGGCCGATGAGCGCGCCCACGAAGGCGGCCTTCGCCAGATCGGCCAGCCAGAGCCGCCAGTTGGTCTTGTTGAAGCCGAAGCGCTCCTCGATGACGAAGGTCTGGTAGAGCGAGAAGGGCAGCTCCAGCGCGCCGCCGATGAGCGCGAAAGCCGCCAGCAGCGCCAGTTGCTGCACCATGCCGCCGCCCAGCCAGCCGAGCAGCGCCTGATTGAGTGCATCGAGCCCGCCCAGCAGCGTCCAGCCCAGCAGCACCGCCGCGCCGAAGGCCAGCTCCAGCAGCCCGAAGCGGCCCTTGGCGATGGTGTAGTCGGCGGCCTTCTGGTGCGCCGCCAGGCAGATGCGCTGCGCGAACGGCGCGGGGACCGCGGCGCGGTGCAGCGCCACATGGCGGATCTGGCGCGTGGCGAGCCAGAACTTGGCGGCAAGCCCCAGCACCAGGGCCGCGGCGAAGGCCAGCGTGAACGCCAGCGAGGAGGAAATGGGTGCGGACATATGCGCGAGAGTGTATCGGCGACAATGCTCGCCTATGTCCGACACGCAAACCCCTTCGAGCGCCGCGCTGGCGAAATCCGACCAGAACCTCGTCTGGCTCGACTGCGAGATGACCGGCCTGGAGCCCGAAACCGACCGCCTGTTGGAGATCGCCGTCATCGTCACCGGCCCCGACCTGGAGCCGCGCATGGAAGGCCCGGTATGGGTGATCCACCAGTGCGACGAGCAGCTCGACAAGATGGACGCCTGGAACAAGGGCACGCACGGCAGGAGCGGCCTGATCGACAAGGTGCGCGCCTCCACCGTGACCGAGGCCGAGGCCGAACTGCAGATCATCGACTTCCTGAGCCGCTACGTGCCCAGGAACGGCAGCCCCCTGTGCGGCAACACCATCGGGCAGGACCGGCGCTTCCTGGTCAAGTACATGCCGAAGCTCGAAGCGTTTTTCCACTACCGCAACATCGATGTGAGCACGCTCAAGGAACTGGCCAAGCGCTGGAAGCCCGCGGTCTACAACGGCTTCAAGAAAGCGCAGAAGCACACGGCGCTGGCCGACGTGCACGAGTCCATCGACGAGTTGGCCTACTACCGCGAGCATTTCCTGGTCAAGTGAGCTTGGCATAAAGCAGCAGTCTTTTCCAATTCGGGTATGAGCCCAATACTGTTTAGTTAAAACAAATGCTTGGTTTTGGGTCGCATGGCTGATTGATGGGGTCG
>NZ_JARGEN010000058.1 GCF_029211125.1 Curvibacter soli | reverse complement strand
CTCTCAGACTACTTGCGTCAGGAACTCAGAAGTCCATCGCTCTCCATGGCTTTTGCGTAAGTCCTAGTAACTACTCTCGAAACTCTGTGGCCCTCCTCAGTGGATCTAAATCGTAGTTGCCGATCATCAGCAGCCTCATGCGGCACCTCCCGCGGACGGAGTCTCGGGCGACTGGGCGGCGCGGATGCGCTCGAACGTGCGGCCCTCGAACGCGATGAACGCGTCCACCATGGCCCGGTAGGTGGCTTCGAGCACATCCTCGGGCGCGCCGAAGCTGCGCGCGCCGGCACGCACGCGGCTGACGATGAACTCGATGCGCGGGCCGTCGTACACCTGGTCGGCGCTGTCCTTGATGCGCGCGGCCTGGGCCACGTAGCCGCTGCGCTCGGATATCAGGGCGACGATGCGGTCGTCTAGCGCGTCGATGTGGCGGCGCACGTCGGCCATGGTTTCGCAATGCTCCATGGGGATGCTGAGGTGCTGTGACATGCGGCTTTACTCCAATCCTTCTTCCACCAGTTCGGCCGCGCGCAGCAGCGCGCGGGCCTTGGCCTCGGTTTCCTTCCATTCCAACTCAGGCACGGAATCGGCCACCACGCCGGCGGCCGCCTGCACGTAGAGCCTGCCGTTCTTGATGACGCCGGTGCGGATGGCGATGGCCACGTCCATGTCACCGGCGTAGCTCAGGTAGCCGCAGGCGCCGCCGTACAGGCCGCGCTTGCTGGGCTCCAGCCGGTCGATCAGTTCCATGGCGTGCACCTTGGGCGCGCCGGTCAGCGTGCCGGCGGGGAAGGTGGCGCGCAGCACGTCCATGTTGGTCATGCCGTCGTTCAGGATGCCCTCGACGTTGCTCACGATGTGCATCACGTGGCTGTAGCGCTCCACCACGAACTGCTCGGTCACCTTGACCGTGCCGGTCTTGGCGATGCGCCCGATGTCGTTGCGCGCCAGGTCGATCAGCATGACATGCTCGGCGCGCTCCTTCGGGTCGGCGATCAGCTCGGCCTCGGCGGCCTTGTCCTGCTCGGGCGTGGCGCCGCGCGGGCGGGTGCCGGCCAGCGGGCGGATCGTGATCTTTTGTCCTTCACGCACCTTCTCCTGCCGCACCAGGATCTCGGGCGAGGCGCCCACGACCTGGAAGTCGCCGAAGTCGTAGTAGTACATGTAGGGGCTGGGGTTGAGCGAGCGCAGCGTCCGGTACAGCGACAGCGGGCTTTCGGTGAAGCGCTTGCTGATGCGCTGGCCCACCTGTACCTGCATGAAGTCCCCCGCGAAGATCAGCTCCTGGGCGCGCTCCACGGTGGCCAGGTAGTCGGCCTTGGCGAACTCGCGCTCGGGCGCGTGGCCCTGGGTGGGCAGGATCTGCGGCGCACTGACCGAGTAGCGCAACTGCCCCTTCAGTTCGCGCAGGCGCTTCCTGGCCGTGGCGTAGGCCTCGGGCCGCGCCGGATCGGCGTAGACGATAAGGTAGAGCCGGCCCGAGAGGTTGTCGATCACGGCCACCTCCTCGCACTGCAGCAGCAGGATGTCGGGGCAGCCCAGGGTATCGGGCGGGCAGGTGGCCTCGAGCTTCTTCTCGATGTAGCGCACCGCGTCGTAGCCGAAATAGCCTGCCAGCCCGCCGCAGAAGCGCGGCAGGCCGGGGCTGAGCGCCACCTTGAAGCGCTTCTGGTAGGCGGCGATGAAATCCAGCGGGTTGCCCGCGGCAGTTTCCACCACCTGGCCGTCGGTCACCACCTCGGTCCTGGCGGCGGCGCCGAAGCCGCTGGCGCGCAGCAAGGTGCGCGCGGGCAGGCCGATGAAGCTGTAGCGCCCGAAGCGCTCGCCGCCGACGACGGATTCGAGCAGGAAGCTGTTGCGCCCGCCGCCCGGGGCGTGGGCCAGCTTGAGGTAGAGCGAGAGCGGGGTTTCGAGGTCGGCGAACGCCTCGGCCATCAGCGGGATGCGGTTGTAGCCCTGGCCGGCGAGACTTTTGAATTCGATTTCGGTGATCACGGGACGGGAGCCTCCAAGCTCGTGGCGCCGCGCGGGAAGCTCAAGGCGCCACAGTTCATTCGGGGAAAGCGCCGCCGGGACCAGGCTGCCGGGCGGGCTGCGGGAGCAGCGGGGCGCGCGTGCGCCAGATGCTCAGATGCGTGCCGATGTCGCAGGCTTGCGCCAGGGCCAGGCTCCCCGGTCGCCGCAACCTGTGGTGAAAACATGGTGAATGAACATGTCCAAAGTGTAGCAAACGGCGTCCGGCGGGCGTTGGGGCCCACTATTTTTCTGATGAAAACCGGCCCCAGCGCCCGTATTACCTGCGGTGGCAGCTATTTTTTCGGGAGCATTTGCAGGTCGGCCAGCGCATCGACAAAGCCGTCCGCATCCACCGCGCGCACCGGCACGCCGTGGTTGTAGCCGTAGGTCACCAGCACCACGGGGCAGCCCGCGCCGCGCGCGGCCAGGGCGTCGTTGCTCGAATCCCCCACCATCAGCGTGCGCGCGGGCGGCGTGCCCAGCGCCGCGCAGGTCTTCAGGAGCGGCAGCGGGTCGGGCTTCTTGCGCGCGAAGCTGTCGCCGCCGAAGACATGGGCGAAGAAGCCGTCCAGCCCCTTGGCGCGCAACAGCGGCAGCGCGAAGGCCGTGGGCTTGTTGGTCAGGCAGGCCAGCGGCAGGCCCAGGCCGCACAGGCGCTCCAGCCCCAGCACCGCGCCGGGGTAGACCGTGGCATGGCGGCCGTTGACGGCGCGGTAGTGGTCCTGGTAGCGGTCCCGGGCGCGCGGGTACAGCGCCTGCACCGCCGCCGCGCCGGGCGCCTGCCCCAGCACGTGGGCCAGCACGGCGCGAATCAGGTGCTCGGAGCCCTTGCCCACCATCGTCTCGACCTCGGCCCTGCCCACGGGCGGCAGCGACAGGTCGGCCAGCATGCCACCCAGCGCGTGGACGAAGTCGCCCAGGGTGTCCACCAGGGTGCCGTCGAGATCGAGGATGGCCGCCAGGGGCCGGGCGGCAATGGGCGTGTGGGCCATGGCGGATGTCCAGCCGCGGGCGGGCAAAGCTTGGTATCTTACCGGCGGGCTTCTGCCAGCGGCGTCCTACGTGCGCCGTCGATACCGGGGCCGGGCGGCGGCCCAACTGTCCGACAGGTAGGGCGGGCACGCGCGGCCTACGCTGCAACCGTCGTCCCCGCAGCGGGATGCTTGCCATCGAAAGGTATTGCCATGATGTTCCTTACTCCCACCCGTTCCACCGTGTATGCACCGCTGCTGTTCTGCGCGGCGGCCCTGCTGGGCGCTGCCGCCCATGCCGCGCCCGGCGATGCGGCCCAGCAGCGCTACCGGCTGTACCGCCAGGACTGCCTGCGCAGCCAGTCGCAGGAAAGCCAGGCCGCCTGCCTGCACGAAGCCGAGGCCGCACTGCAGGCCGAGCGCGCCGGCCAATTGGCCGGCGGCGATGCCGCGACCTATGAACGCAATGCGCTGCAGCGCTGTGCCGTGTTCAAGAGTGCGGAAGACCGCTCGGACTGCAGGGCCCGCATGTCCGGCGGCGGCACCACCAGCGGCAGCGTGGAAGGCGGCGGTCTGCTGCGGGAGGCGGTCACGCCACTGTCGCAGTAGGCCCGCGCTCAGGCGGCGACGCCGCCGGCATCCTCGCGGCCCCAGTGCCGGTGCTGCGCGATGGCCTGCATGAATGCCAGGGCCAGGGCGGTGCCGTCCTCGCCCCGCGCGCTGCCCACCACCACGCCGGGGTGGGCCAGCGCCACGTCGGCGGCTGCCTGGCCGGGCGCGATGCCCAGCCCCGCGAGCAGTGCCACGCCCTCATCCACGGCGCAGATCGGCTTGCCGTGCTTGTAGGCTTCCTGCACGTAGTGCCGCGCATCGCCCAGCGCGCACAGCGCCTGGGCGCAATCCGCGCCGCCGGCCACGAGCACAGCGTCGAACAGCACGGACGGCATGGTGGCGAAGCTGTGCTCCACCATGAATTTACGCTTGCCCATGGTCGCCACCGACCCCAGACGCAGGCCGACGGTGCCGCAGGCCAGCCCGGCTTTTTCCAGTTGCTGCAGCACGGGGCGCAGCGCGAGCGCATCCATGCCGTCGTGCACCAGTACCGCCACCGTGCGCGTGGCGACCGGCGCGGCCCCGCGCACGGCCATGCTGAGGGCGGCGGATTCCGTCAGCGCCAGGGCCGGCATCGCCGCATCGGGCACCCGGAAACCCGCGCGCCCCGCGGCGGCCTGCGCGTCGGGCGCGCCGACGCCGATGTCCGACGCCACCTTGCGCGCCAGCCTGGCATCGACGCAGGCGAGGTTGTCCACCATGCGCTGGCGAACCTCGGGCGTCTGCACTTTCGACAGCTCGAAGCGGAAGGCGGCCACGATGTGCTCCTTCTCCGCCGGGCTCTGGCTGTTCCAGAACAGCGTGGCCTGCGAGAAATGGTCGTGGAACGAAGGACTGCGCCCGCGCTGCTTGCCGCCCGGCGCGTCGTCGCCCGTGTCGGGCTGCGTCTGGAAGCCCAGAGCGTCGCCGTCCACGCGCATCTCCGTGGCCGCGGGGCCCAGGGTATGGGGCTCGTAGGCCACGCGCTCCGCCTGCGGGGCCTGGCAATGCATGCCGTCGCGCTGGAAGTTGTGCACGGGACAGACGGCGCGGTTGATCGGCAGTTGATGGAAGTTGGGGCCACCCAGGCGCGAGAGCTGCGTGTCGGTGTACGAGAACAGCCGCCCCTGCAGCAGCGGATCGTTGCTGAAATCGATGCCCGGCACCAGGTGGCCGGGGTGGAAGGCGACCTGCTCGGTCTCGGCGAAGAAGTTGCCGGGGTTGCGGTCCAGCACCATCCGGCCGATGGGCTCCACGGGAACCAGTTCCTCGGGGATCAGCTTCGTAGGGTCGAGCAGCTCGATGCCCAGCGACTGCTCCTGGCCTGCGGGCACCATCTGCACGCCCAGTTCCCACTCGGGGAAATGGCCCTGGGCGATGGCGCTCCAGAGGTCGCGGCGGTGGAAGTCCGGGTCCTTGCCCGCGATCTTCTGCGCCTCGTCCCACGCCAGGCCGTGCATGCCTAGCTTGGGCTTCCAGTGGAACTTGACGAAATGCACGTCGCCCGCAGCGTTTATGAAGCGGAAAGTGTGCACGCCGAAGCCTTGCATCATGCGCAGGCTGCGCGGCAGCGCGCGGTCGGACATGAGCCACATCAGCATATGCGTGGCCTCGGGCATGAGGGAGGCGAAATCCCAGAACGTGTCGTGCGCGCTGGCCGCCTGCGGCATGCCGTGGCGCGGCTCGGGCTTGAGGGCGTGGATGAGGTCCGGGAACTTCATCGCGTCCTGGATGAAGAACACCGGGATGTTGTTGCCCACGAGGTCGTAGTTGCCCTGCTGCGTGTAGAACTTCACCGCGAAGCCGCGCACGTCGCGCACCGTGTCGGCGGAGCCCGCGCCGCCCGCGACGGTGGAAAAGCGCACGAACACCGGCGTCTTCTGCTGCGGGTCCTGCAGGAATGCCGCCTGCGTGACGCTGGCCAGCGACCGGTAGGGCTGGAAATAGCCGTGCGCGGCGCTGCCGCGCGCATGCACCACGCGCTCGGGGATGCGTTCGTGGTCGAAGTGCGTGATCTTCTCGCGCAAGATGAAGTCTTCGAGCAGCGTGGGCCCGCGCACGCCCGACTTCAGCGAATTGTGGTTGTCGGAGATGCGCAGACCCTGGCTGGTGGTGAGGTAGCTTTCAGGAGGCGCCGCGGCGGGCGCGGTGCGGTGGGATGCCAGCGGCATGGGAATCCTCTTCAAAGGGACGGCGGACGCGCGGCGCGGCCCACCGCGATGGCGGGAGTCAAGGGGCGTCGGAGCAGCTTTCGATGGCGTTCACGAGCGCAGCCAGGGCGCCGAAGGCCATGGCGGCGGCGACACACCAAACGATCCAGACCATGACGGGCGGCTCCTGTTCGCTTCCTGGGAGAAAGGCCGCATCCACTGCGGTACTGCAGTGGAGAAGCCTAGGCCCGCCCGCCGGCCCGCCGCGTGAGACAAGCCGGCACCACGCTGTAGGCGCCGGACGACAACCGCGGCAAGAACGGAGTTGCCGCGAAGTTACCGCACCAGGGCGCCGCGCATGGCCGCGATGACGGCGGCATAGTCGGGCTTGCCGAAGATGGCGCTGCCGGCCACGAAGGTGTCGGCCCCCGCCGCAGCCACGCGGGCGATGTTGTCCACCTTGATGCCGCCGTCGACCTCCAGGCGGATGTCCTTGCCGCTGGCGTCGATGCGGCGGCGCACGGCCTCGATCTTGCGCAGCGCCGAATCGATGAAGCCCTGGCCGCCGAAGCCCGGGTTGACGCTCATCACGAGCACGAGGTCGATGTCGTCGATCACCCAGTCCAGCACGTCTAGCGGCGCGGCGGGGTTGAACACCAGCCCCGCCTTCACGCCCTTGGAGGTGATGGCCTGGATGCTGCGGTGCACGTGGCCCGAGGCGTCGGGGTGGAAGCTGACGAGGTCCGCGCCCGCCTCGGCGAATGCCGCGGCCAGCGCATCGACCGGCGCCACCATCAGGTGCGCGTCGATCGGCACGGGCGTGCCGTCGGGCCGCTTCGCATGGGGCTTGAGCGCCTGGCACACCATGGGGCCGAACGTGAGGTTGGGCACGTAGTGGTTGTCCATCACATCGAAGTGGATCCAGTCGGCGCCGGCGCCGACGACGTTGCGGACTTCCTCCCCGAGCCGGGCGAAGTCGGCCGAGAGGATCGAGGGGGCAATGCGGTAGGTGCGGGACGGCATGTCCATGATTGTCGCAGCCGCAGGTGCATTGCGGCCCGCCGCAGGTACCATTGCCTCCATGCGAGCCTATGAATTCCGCGTGGAAGTGGTGCCCCGGTACCTGCCCGAGCAGTCGGCGCCCGAGGACGGCGTCTACGGCTTCTCCTACACCATCACGGTCACCAACGCGGGGAACGTCGCCGCGCAGTTGATCGCGCGCCACTGGATCATCAGCGACGCCCGCGGCCACACCGAGGAGGTCAAGGGCCTGGGCGTAGTCGGCCACCAGCCACTGCTGCAGCCCGGCGAATCGTTCCAGTACACCAGCGGCTGCCGCCTGCGCACCGCCAGCGGCACCATGCACGGCAGCTTCTTCTGCGTGGCCGAGGACGGCAAGCACTTCGACGCGCCGGTTGCGCTGTTCGTCCTCGAAGCCATGGGCCCGGCCGGCGGCTCCATGGAGCCCTTGAACGGCCGGGTACTGCATTGACGCGTCCCCGCGACCTGGACGCTCTGCTGGCGGCGCTCGACCCCGCTGCGGACCTGGCCGGGCGGCACCTGTGGCTGCTCTCCCTGCTGGAATGGATACGGGGCAGCCGGCGCGGCAGCGGCGATGCGGTCGCACGCGTGCGCCTGCTGCTCGCCGCCGCCGAGGCCCGGCCCGCCGTGCGCACCCGCCTGGCGGCATGGTGGCGCACGCTGGAAGACACGGTGGACGTCACGCCGCTGCTCGCCGACCTGGGCTTCGCACCGCGCACGGCGCTGTTCAGCGAAGCGTCGGAGCGCCTGCGCCGCAAGCTGCTGCCAGGCACGCCGGAGACGGTGGATGCGGCGGAGCTGTTCGTGCTGGCCCGGCCCACGGCGTTCGACGTGCAATGGCTGTCCGCGCTGGAGGAGGCCGACCTGGCCCGGCTGGAGGCGCTGCTTGCCAAGCCCGAAGCCACCGGCGCCTCGCACTGGCAGCAGGCGCTGATGGACGCCATCGCCTACTGCGCCAGCCAGATCGCCGCCGCCGGCTGCGCGCCCGAGTTGCGCCTACGCATGCGCGCGGCGGGGCGCGACACGCGCCCCTTCCTGGACCTGATGCGCGACGTGGAAACGCTGCGCGTGGAGGTGCTGCACGGCCTGCGCCACGACGACCGGCGCGACGCGGCGGCGCAGCAGCTACGCGAGCGGCTCGACGCCTGCCGCCACGCCGCCGCCACCGTCTACACGCACCTGGAGGAAAACGGCATCTCGGTCGGCCTGGTGTTCCGCCTGCGCCAACTGCGCGAGCGCGCGTTGCGCATCCGCGCCCTGCTGGACTGCGTGCTGTCGCCCCAGCCCGGCCCGAGCGCGGTGCGCCTGCTCGCGCACCTTGCGGCGGTGGCGCAGGAGCGCCGCAGCCTGCGCGCGCTGATCGCCTCCAACTCCTCCCTGCTGGCGGCCAAGGTCACCGAGCGCAGCGCCGAGACAGGCGAGCACTACATCACCCGCGACCGGACCGAGTACCTGGCCATGGTGCGCAAGGCCTGCGGCGGCGGCGTGCTCACGGCGGGCACCACGTTCCTGAAGTTCGTGGTCATGGCACTGGGCCTGCCGGCGTTCTGGAGCGGGTTCTGGGCCGGCGCGGTGTACGCGGGCAGCTTCGTGCTGATCCAGTTGCTGCACTTCACGCTGGCCACCAAGCAGCCCGCCATGACGGCGCCGGCCATGGCCGCCCGGCTGAAGGAGCTGAGCGGGGGCCACGCGGTCGACGATTTCGCGGACGAAGTGACGCACCTGGTGCGCACGCAGGTCGCGGCAGTGCTGGGCAACGTGCTGCTGGTGGTGCCGGCGGTGCTGGCCTTGAGCGTGCTGATCCAGTGGCTGCTCGGCCACCCGATGATCGATGCCCGCGAGGCCGGCCACGTGCTGCATTCACTGCACCTGCTGGGCCCCACGGCGCTGTTCGCGGGCGCCACGGGCGTGCTGCTGTTCGCCTCCAGCATCATTGCCGGCTGGGTGGAGAACTGGTTCGTGCTGCACCGGCTGGATTCGGCGCTGCGCTACAACCCGCGCATCACCGCGCTGCTGGGCACGCCCCGCGCCGCGCGCTGGGCACGCTTCATGCGCGAGAACATCTCGGGCTTCGCGGCCAACGTCTCGCTGGGTTTCATGCTCGGGCTGGTGCCGGCGTTCGCGGCGTTCTTCGGCATCGGGTTCGAGGTGCGCCACGTCACCCTCTCTGCCGGGCAGCTCGCCGCCGCAGGCGCCGCGCTGGGCTGGGAATCGCTGCGCACGTCCGCGCTCTGGTGGGGCGCCGCCAGCCTGCCGCTGGTGGGCGCGCTCAACGTCGTTGTAAGCTTCTACTGCGCATTCCGCTTGGCGCTGCGCGCCCACAACGTGAGCGGCGTGGACCGGGCGCGCATCCGCGCGGCCATCCGGGCGCGCATGCAACGCGCGCCGCTGCACTTCCTGCTACCCTGAGCCGCGCTAGGCCGATTGCAGCACCTGTCCTACAGGGCCGGCGCGCATGCGCGGTTAGATTCGAAGCCCATGGCCGGATACCCGTGGTCGCCCGCGGCGCCCATGGCACACAACGACACTCCATGAACGAACTCCTCTCTTTCTGGGCCGAATGGCTGCGCCCTTCCGCCGGACTGCCGACCGTGCAGTGGTCGCTGCTGCTGGCCGCCGCCGCCATCGCCGGCCATCTGCTGCAGCGCTACAGCGGCCTGCCCAAGGTGCTCGGCTACTCGCTCGTGGGCGCGATCGCGGGCCTGGCGGGCTTCAGCGGCGCGCAATGGCCGCTGCAGGGCATTGGCCTGTTCCTGCTGGAACTGGGCACGTCGCTGGTGCTGTTCCAGGCCGGCAGCCGCATTCCGCTGCGCTGGTTCCGCCACAACCCCATGGTGCTGGTGCAGAGCGTGGCCGAATCGGCGCTCACCTGGCTCGCCGTGTACGGCGTGCTGCACTACTGGCTGCATGTACCCGCCGCCGTGGCCAGCCCGCTGGCGCTGATGGCCATGGCTGCTTCGCCCGCGGTGCTGTCGCGCGTGGTGGCCGACACGCACGCCACCGGGCCGGTGACCGACCGGGCCATGGTGCTGGCCACCCTTTCCGCGCTCTACGCGCTGACGCTGGGCAGCGCCAAGGCCGAACTGCTGCCACGCGAACAACTGCCGTTCATCGACACCATCTACCCCGTGGTCGTGGTGCTGGGCGTGTCCATCGTCGTCGGCGCGGTGCTGGCGCTGGCGCTGCGGCTGGCACTGCGCTTCATGAGCCCGACGAGCGAGAACACCTCCATCCTGCTGCTCGCGCTCATCACCGCCTGCACCACGGTGGCCGCCACCATGGGCGGCTCCGCGCCGCTGGCGGCGCTGCTGGGCGGCATGCTGCTCAAGCAGTTGCACCCGCGGCCCTGGGCCTGGCCGCGCCAGTTGGGCACCGCGTCGTCGCTGCTGGTCATGCTGATGTTCGTGCTGGTCTCCACCGTGGCCGCGCAGGGCGACTGGAACGCGCCCGTGGCTGGCATGGTGCTGGCGCTGATCGCGGTGCGCGTGGCGGCCAAGGCCGTGGGCGTGGGCATCGGCAACGTGGGCAGCGGCGCGAGCTGGCGGCAGGCGTTCTGGGTGAGCTGCGCCATGTCACCCATGTCGTCCATCGCGCTGCTCATCGCGTCGCAGTTCATGGTGGCGGCGCCCGCCACGGGCGCGATGATCGCGCGCATCGCGCTGCCGGCCATCCTGCTCATGGAGGTGCTGGGCGCGGTGCTGGCGACGGCGGCCATCTACCGCGCCGGCGAAAGCGCCAAGCCCTGGCCAGCGGGCCGCGAGCACAACGCCGTCGAGGAGAACCGCCATGAGTCTTGAGCCCTTCAGCCACTCGGAGGCGCTGACGCTCGGCGTGGAGCTGGAGCTGCAGCTCGTCAACACCAACGACTACGACCTCGCCCCCTACGCCGAGGACATGCTGCGCCTGATGCACAAGCAGACGCTGCCCGGCAGCGTGGTGCCCGAGATGACGTCGAGCATGATCGAAATATCGACCGACATCTGCCACTCGTGGCTGGAGGCGCGCGAGCAGCTCGGGCAGATCCGCGACGCGCTGGTGAAGAGCGCCGACAAGCTCAACATCGCCATCGTGGGCGGCGGCACGCACCCGTTCCAGCAGTGGCACGAGCGGCGCATCTACGACAAGCAGCGCTTCCGCGAGCTGTCGGAGCTGTACGGCTACCTGAGCAAGCAGTTCACCATCTTCGGCCAGCACGTGCACATCGGCTGCCCCGGCGCCAACGAGGCGCTGCTCATGCTGCACCGCATGTCGCGCTACATCCCGCATTTCATCGCGCTGTCGGCATCGAGCCCCTACGTGCAGGGGCAGGACACGGCGTTCGACTCGGCGCGGCTGAACTCGGTGTTCGCCTTTCCGCTCTCGGGCCGCGCGCCGTTCGCGCTGACCTGGGGCGAGTTCGATGCCTACTTCGGCAAGATGGCGCGCACCGGCGTGGTCAAGAGCATGAAGGACTTCTACTGGGACATCCGGCCCAAGCCGGAGTTCGGCACCATTGAGATCCGCGTGTTCGACACCCCGCTGACCGTGGAGCGCGCCGCCGCGCTCGCGGGCTACGTGCAGAGCCTGGCCGCATGGTTCCTGGCCGAGCAGCCCTTCGTGCCCGATGAGGACGACTACCTCGTCTACACCTACAACCGCTTCCAGGCCTGCCGCTTCGGGCTCGACGCGGTGTACGTGGACCCGCAAAGCGGCGAGCACATGCCGCTGCGCGAGCACATCCTCCACACCATGGACCGCATCGCGCGCCACGTCCAAACCCACGGCGCCACCGGTGCCCTGGCCCTGCTGCGCGACAGCGTGGAGCGCGACCACAACGACGCGCGCTGGCTGCGCGAGCGGCAGCGGCAGGAGCAGTTGCTAGGCGAGGTGGTGCGGCAGGCGGCGGGGCGGTTCCGGGGCGAAGCAGTGCTGCGGGCGGCTGCAGACGCTCCTTGATTGATAGCTTGCAGCTCTTATTCCATAAGCGCCGCAGGCATGAAAGCCTTGTCATCCACAGAGCCAATTCTCCAGCGACCACAAAATCGTGAGTCAGCGTACCAACCTTGCAAACCACCGCATCGCAGGCCCCCATGGGTGAATTCGACCTCATAGCCCGCTACTTCCAGCGCCCCGTGCGCCGCGCCGTCCTTGGCGTGGGCGACGACTGCGCGCTGCTCGCGCCCGCGCCGGGCATGCAGCTCGCCGTATCGAGCGACATGCTGGTGGAGGGGCGGCACTTCCTGCCCACAGTCCAGCCCGAGGCGCTGGGGCACAAGGCGCTGGCGGTCAACCTGTCGGACCTGGCGGCCTGCGGCGCGCAGCCGCTGGCCTTCACGCTGGCGCTGGCGCTGCCGCGCGTGGACGAAGACTGGCTCGCGGGCTTCTCGCGCGGGCTGCTGGCGCTGGCCGACGCGCACGGCTGCGAACTGGTGGGCGGCGACACCACGGCGGGGCCGCTGAACATCTGCATCACCGTGTTCGGCGAAGTGCCCGCAGGCCAGGCCCTGCTGCGCAGCGGCGCGCGGGCGGGCGACGACATCTATGTGAGCGGCACCGTGGGCGATGCGCGGCTGGCGCTGGAGGCCTTCCGTGGCACGCTGAGCCTGCCGGCCGAGGTGTTCGCCGCCGCCCGCCAGCGCATGGAGCGCCCCACGCCGCGCGTGGCGCTGGGGCTGGCGCTGCGCGGCGTAGCGAGCAGCGCGATCGACGTCAGCGACGGGCTGCTGGGCGACCTGATGCATGTGCTGCGCGCATCCGGCGTAGGGGCGCGCGTGGAAGCCTCGGTTGCTCCTGAACTGATAGCTGCCTCCGCTTATGTATCAAGCGCTAGAGGCCAATTTGACCCTGAAACCCTGGCGACCTGCGTGTTCGCGGGCGGCGACGACTACGAACTGGCCTTCACCGCCCCGCCCGCCGCACGCGATGCGGTGCAGGCCGCGGCGCGCGATGCCGGCACGCGGGCCACGCGCATCGGCGTGGTGGAGGCGCAGCCCGGCCTGCGGCTGGTGGATGGCGCGGGCCACGCGCTCGACCTGCGGCGCCTGCATGGGTTCGACCATTTCGCCTGAGCGCCGCGCGGGTTCATGCCAGCGCCATGCGCCCGCCCCCGGCACATCGCCCGGGTCATCGCGGCTCCAGCAGTTCGCACAGGGCGTCGATGCAATCGGCGCGGTATCCGCCAATACCGCGTCAGGTGCGATGACAGCATGTTCACCATGTTGCCGCGCCACAGCTCCATCAGGCGCGGAACTCGCCCTCAGCCAGAAGCAGCCGCAAGGTGGCCAGGGCGGCGTCGAGGATCTGTGCTGCACGCGCACATCCGCCGGCCGCCGCGAGCGGGTGATCGCGACCGGGGCAAAAGCGGGCAAGGCATTCACCTCTGGAAACCCCATGTCTTTTTTGCCCGGTATTCTGACGTATCCTGCCCATACCGACCGACTGCTGGTCGGTACCCGTGGGGTCTTGACGCACATCAACCCAGGCCGCGCGTCCGGTGCATACACTGACAGCGGTTCCATGCACATCTGCCCAAAGAGAGGAAGCCTGCCCCATGCCTTCTGATGCGCCTGCTCCATCGTCCGGTTTCGCCGACCAGATAGACCAGCCTGTGCATGCGACGATCGCCCGGTGGTCCGCATCGCTGTCGCAGTCCTCGGCCCTGTTGGCCGCCGCCGACTGGGGTATGCACCTTGCGCTTTCGCCCGGCAAGCGGCTGGAGCTGGCATCGCTGGCGCTCGGCTACGCCGAACAGCTCGTGCACTATGCGCTGGAATGCGCCTTGCACCCGGCCTGCACGCCGGCATGCGTCCCGGTGCCGGCGCGCGACCGCCGGTTCGCCCAGGACGAATGGCACCACTGGCCGTTCAACCTGCTGCACCAGTCCTTCCTGCTGACCGAGCAATGGTGGGTGGCCGCCACGCACGGCGTATGGGGCGTCGAGAAGCACCACCAGGACATGGTGGCCTTCGCGGCGCGCCAGTTGCTGGACATGTTCTCGCCGGGCAACCTTGTCCTCACCAACCCGGTGGTGCTGCGCAGGACATGGAACGAGGGTGGCGCCAACCTGCTGCGCGGCGCGCTTTATGCGATGGACGACATGGAGCGCCAGATCAGCCAGCGGCCCCCCGCGGGCGCGGAGGATTTCACGGTCGGCGTGAACGTGGGCGTGACCCCCGGCAAGGTAGTGCTGAAAAACCGCCTGATGGAGCTGATCCAGTACACGCCCACCACGCCCACGGTGCACCCCGAACCGGTGCTGGTCGTGCCGGCGTGGATCATGAAGTACTACATCCTCGACCTCTCGCCGCACAACTCGCTCATCAAGTACCTGGTGGACCAGGGCCATACGGTGTTCTGCATCTCGTGGAAGAACCCGGGCGCCGAGGACCGCGACCTGGGCATGGACGACTACCTGGAACTGGGCTTCGACGCCGCGCTGGACGCGGTGAACGCCATCGTGCCGAAGCGCAAGGTGCATGCCACGGGCTACTGCCTGGGCGGCACGCTGCTGGCCATCGCGGCGGCGGCCATGGCGCGCGACGGCGACGAGCGGCTCGCCTCGATGACGCTGTTCGCGGCCCAGACCGACTTCACCGAGCCCGGTGAACTGGCCCTGTTCGTCGACGAAAGCCAGGTCAGCCTGCTGGAAGCGCAGATGGCGCAGGCCGGCTACCTCACCGCCGGGCAGATGGCGGGGGCGTTCCAACTACTGCGCTCCTACGACCTGCTGTGGTCGCACCTGGTCAACCAGCACCTGCTGGGCGAGCGCGCCAAGATGAACGACCTCATGGCCTGGAACGCCGACGCCACGCGCATGCCCGCGCGCATGCATTCGCAGTACCTGCGCCGCCTGTTCCTGAACGATGACCTCAGCGAAGGCCGCTACCCGGTGCGCGGCAAGCCCGTGGCGCTGGGCGACATCGACGTGCCCACGTTCATGGTGGGCACCGAAACCGACCACGTGGCACCCTGGCGCTCGGTCTACAAGCTGCAGTACATGTGCCCGACGGAGATCACCTTCGTGCTCACCAGCGGTGGCCACAACGCGGGCATCGTGAGCGAGCCGGGCCACCCGCACCGCCATTTCCGCATGCAGACGCGCCCGGCCGGCGGCACCCATCTGTCGGCCGACGACTGGCAGGCCCAGGCACCCGATTTCCAGGGCTCGTGGTGGCCGGAATGGGCCAAGTGGCTGCGGCAGCATTCGTCGGCGCCGGCGAAGCCCCCGCGCATGGGCATGCCCGGCCATCCGCCGCTGGGCGACGCGCCCGGCGTCTACGTGCTGGAGAAATGACCATGCCGCCCATGCTGCAGGGCCGCAAGGGGCTGGTGATCGGCAGCGACAACGATCAGGGCATCGCCTGGGGCTGCGCGCGCCTTTGCCGGCGCGGGGGCGGAGTTGGCCGTCACCTGGCTCGACGACAAGGCGCGGCCCCATGCGGAGCCCCTGGTCCGGCAGGTCTGGGGAGCGCCCATCCCGATGCCGCTCGACGTGAAGCAGCCGGGCCCGCTGGAAGCGGTGCTCGCCGCCATCGCCCGGCGCTGGGGCCGGCTCGACTTCCTGCTGCACTCGACGCGGCGCGCTCCATGACCGGCAGCACGCTCTACGTCGATGCCGGCTTCCACGTTCCTGGGCTGAACCGGACTCCATGAACCCGACCATCCATCGCCGCCTGCGAGGCTTTCCCGCTGCCTGCGCGCTGGCCGGCGCCGCATGGCTGGCGGCGGGCTGCGCCTCCATGGCCCCGCCCTACGAAGCACCCGCGCTGCCCGTGGCCGCGCAGTACCCGTCCGACGCTCCCGCGGACGCGGCCGGTGCCACCGCCGCCAGCCTGGGCTGGCGCGACCTGTCCACCGACCCGCGCCTGCAGCAGTTGATCGCGCAGGCGCTGGACAACAACCGCGACCTGCGCATCGCCGCACTGCGCGTGGAAGAAGCCCGCGCGGCCTACGCGATCCAGCGCGCGGAGCAGTTCCCGTCCATCGGCGCCAACGCGGATGCCAGCCGCTCACGTGTACCGGCGGACCTGAACATCACAGGCAAGCCGCTGGTATCGGGCACCTACCAGGCCGGCGTCGGCATGGGCGCGTGGGAACTCGACTTCTGGGGCCGGGTCCGCAGCCTGCGGGACGCCGCGCTGGAGAACTTCCTGGCCAGCGACGCCGCCCGACAGGCCGTCGCCATCGGGCTGGTGGCCGAAGTGGCCAACGGCTACCTGTCGCTGCGGGAGCTCGACGAGCGCGTGGCGCTCGCGCGCCGCACCATCGCCACCCGCCAGGAGTCGCTGCGCATCTTCACACGGCGCTTCGAAGTGGGCTCCACCTCGAAGCTGGACCTGACGCAAGTGCAGACGCTGCTGACGCAGGCCCAGGCGCTCGGCGTGCAACTGGAGCAGGCCCGCGCAAGCCAGGCCCACGCGCTGGAGTTGCTGGTGGGCGCCCCGGTGGACCTGCCGACCGCACCCAGCGGCCTGGAAGACGGCTCCGTGGTGCAGCAACTGCGCCCGGGCCTGCCGTCGGATCTGCTGGCCGCGCGGCCCGACATCCTGGCCGCGGAGCACCAGCTACGCGCGGCCCAGGCCAACATCGGTGCGGCGCGGGCGGCGTTCTTCCCGCGCATCACGCTCACGGGCAGCCTCGGCACCGCCAGCGCCGAATTCGACGGGCTGTTCAAGTCCGGCAGCGGCACCTGGAGCTTCGCCCCCAGCCTTTCGCTGCCGATCTTCGACGCCGGGCGCAACCAGGCCGGCCTGGATCTCTCGCAGGTGCGCCGCGACATCGCCGTGGCGAACTACGAAAAAACCGTGCAGTCGGCGTTTCGCGAGGTGTCGGACGCGCTCACGGCACAGCAGCGGCTGGCCGAGCAGGTGCGCATCCAGCAGGCGGCGCAGGACGCGCAGCAGGAGCGCGCACGCCTGGCCCGGCTGCGCTACGACAACGGCGCCGCAGCCTTCCTCGAAGTGCTGGATGCGCAGCGCGACCTGCTCTCCACCGAACAGCAGTTGGTGCAGACGCGCCGCGCCCTGCTCTCCGCCCGCGTGGGCCTGTATGCCGCGCTAGGCGGCGGCGCGCAGGCCCTGCCCACAGCCACCACCCCTGCCCACTGAAAGAAAAGCGCCGACTCCATGAGCCCTTCCATCAAGCACAAACTGGTACCGGTCGCGGTCGTGGCAGTCCTTGCGGCGGCGGGCTATTACGCTTGGGCGCAACTCCGGCCCACAGGCCCCGGCGCGGGTTTCGCGAGCGGCAACGGACGCATCGAGGCCACCGAGATCGACGTAGCGACCAAGTTCGCGGGCCGCGTGGACGACATCCTGGTCAACGAAGGCGACTTCGTGAAAGCCGGTCAGCCGCTCGCGCGGATGCAGATCCAGACCCTGGAGGCGCAGCGCGACGAGGCGCGCGCCCAGCGCCAGCAGGCGCTCAACGCCGCCGCAAGCGCCGATGCCCAGGTGACCGTGCGCGAAAGCGACAAGATGGCCGCCCAGGCCGTGGTGGCGCAGCGCGAGAGCGAACTCGACGCCGCCCAGCGGCGCCTGGCGCGCTCTGAAACGCTCACGCGCGAGGGCGCGTCGTCGGCGCAGGAGCTCGACGACGACCGCGCCCGCGTGCGCAGCGCGCAGGCCGCCGTGGGCGCGGCCAGCGCCCAGGTGGCGGCGGCGCAGGCGGCCATCGACGCGGCCCGGGCGCAGCGCGTGGGCGCGCGCTCGGCCATCGCGGCGGTGGACGCGACCATCGCGCGCATCGAGGCGGACATCAGCGACAGCCAGCTCAAGGCCCCGCGCGACGGCCGCGTGCAATTCCGCGTGGCCCAGCCCGGTGAAGTGCTGGGCGGCGGCGGCAAGGTGCTCAATCTGGTCGATCTGTCCGACGTGTACATGACCTTCTTCCTGCCCGAGACGGTGGCGGGCAAGGTGGCCCTGGGCAGCGACGTGCGCATCATCCTCGACGCCGCGCCGGCCTACGTGCTGCCGGCCAAGGTGTCCTTCGTGGCCAGCACCGCGCAGTTCACGCCCAAGACCGTGGAGACGGCAAGCGAGCGCCAGAAGCTCATGTTCCGCATCAAGGCGAAGATCGACCCCGAGCTGCTGCAGAAACACCTCAGGCAGGTCAAGACCGGCCTGCCCGGCATGGCCTGGGTCAAGACGGAC
The DNA here is from genome assembly GCF_029211125.1 of Curvibacter soli. GTDB lineage: Bacteria > Pseudomonadota > Gammaproteobacteria > Burkholderiales > Burkholderiaceae_C > Curvibacter_A > Curvibacter_A soli. Next base: position 139,194 of record NZ_JARGEN010000058.1, on the reverse strand, counting down.
CCGGGCGAGGAATGGCCCTCGGAGCTGCAGGTGAAGCTGCCGGAATAAACCAGCGTGCAAGCACCTACGCCCACCCCTGTGCCGCCGGACCGTGCCCCGGTGGCCCGCCTGGCCGGCGTGCGGCTGCGCTATGGCAAGGCGTTGGCCCTGGCGGGCATCGACCTCGAAATTCCCGCCGGGTGCATGGCGGGCGTCATCGGCCCCGACGGCGTGGGCAAATCCAGCATGCTGGCGCTGCTGGCGGGTTCGCGCGCCGTGCAGGAGGGCCGCGTGGAGGTTCTGGGCGGCGACATGGCCAGCAAGCGGCACCGCGACCACGTATGCCCGCGCATCGCCTACATGCCGCAGGGCCTGGGCAGGAACCTCTACCCCACGCTGTCGGTGGAGGAGAACCTGCAGTTCTTCGCGCGCCTGTTCGGCCACGACGCGGCCGAGCGCCGCCGCCGCATCGACGACCTCACGCAGAGCACGGGGCTGTACGAGTTCCTCGCGCGCCCCGCGGGCAAGCTCTCGGGCGGGATGAAGCAGAAACTCGGCCTGTGCTGCGCGCTGATCCACGACCCCGACCTGCTCATCCTCGACGAGCCCACCACCGGCGTGGACCCGCTGGCGCGCGCCCAGTTCTGGGACCTGATCCAGCGCATCCGCCGCCAGCGCCCCGGCATGAGCGTGCTCGTGGCCACGGCCTACATGGACGAGGCGCAGCGCTTCGACTGGCTGGTGGCCATGGACGACGGCCGGGTGCTGGCGACCGGCGCGCCGGCCGAACTGCTTGCGCGCACCGGCAGCGACTCGCTGGAGGCCGCCTTCATCGAGCTGCTGCCCGAGGAGAAGAAGCGCGGCTACCAGCCGGTGGAGATCCCGCCACTGCCGCAGGAGGGCCAGAACGAGATTGCCATCGAGGCACAGGGTCTGACGATGCGCTTCGGCGACTTCGTGGCCGTGGAAAACGTGAGCTTTCGCATCCGGCGTGGCGAGATCTTCGGCTTCCTCGGCTCCAACGGCTGCGGCAAGTCCACCACGATGAAGATGCTCACTGGCCTGCTGCCCGCCACCGAAGGGCACGCGGCGCTGTTCGGCAAGCCCGTGGACCCGCGCGACATGAACACCCGGCGCCGCGTGGGCTACATGTCGCAGGCGTTCTCGCTCTATGGCGAGCTGACCTGCGAGCAGAACCTGGTGCTGCACGCGCGCCTGTTCCACGTGCCCGAGGCGGAGATGCCCGCGCGCGTAGAGGAGATGCTGCAACGCTTCGGCCTGCAGGACGTGCGCGCCAGCCTGCCCGAGAGCCTGCCGCTGGGCATGCGCCAGCGTCTGTCGCTGGCCGTGGCGATGGTGCACCAGCCCGAGATGCTGATCCTCGACGAGCCGACCTCGGGCGTGGACCCGATCGCGCGCGACAACTTCTGGCGCCTGCTGGTCGAGCTTTCGCGCCGCGACCGCGTGACCATCTTCATCTCCACCCACTTCATGAACGAGGCCGAGCGCTGCGACCGCATCTCGCTCATGCACGCGGGCAAGGTGCTCGACAGCGACACGCCCCAGGCCCTGGTGCACAAGCGCGGCGCGGCGACGCTGGAGCAAGCCTTCATCGGCTACCTGGTGGACGCGGGCGGCGGCACGCCCACCAGCGCCGAAGACACACCTGCGTCCGCCGCGGCGGTTGTGCAGACGCGCAACCCGTACTTCAGCCTGCGACGCATGTTCAGCTACACGTGGCGAGAGACGCTGGAACTGCAGCGCGATCCGGTGCGCGCCACGCTGGCCCTGGCCGGCTCGCTGATCCTCATGTTCGTGATCGGCTACGGCATCAACATGGACGTGGAGAACCTGCACTACGCGGTGCTCGACCGCGACCAGAGCACGCTGAGCCAGAGCTACACGCTGAACCTGGCGGGGTCGCGCTACTTCGTCGAACGCCCGCCGATCACCGACTACGCCGAGCTGGACCGGCGCATGCGCAGCGGCGAGCTGTCGCTGGCGATCGAGATCCCGCCCGGCTTCGGACGCGACGCCCTGCGCGGCCAGCCGGTGCAGATCGGCGCCTGGATCGACGGCGCGATGCCGATGCGCGCCGAGACCGTGCAAGGCTACGTGCAAGGCATCCACCAGCAGTGGCTGGCCGATCAGGCCCTCGAACGCACAGGCATCAGCCTGGTCGGCGGCGCGACCATCCAGAGCCGCTTCCGCTACAACCCCGACGTGCGCAGCCTGCCGGCGATGGTGCCCGCCGTGGTGCCGATGCTGCTGCTGCTGCTGCCGGCGATGCTGACCGCGCTGGCCGTGGTGCGCGAGAAGGAAATGGGCTCGATCGTCAATCTCTACGTCACGCCGGTCACGAGCAGCGAGTTCCTGCTCGGCAAGCAGCTGCCCTACGTGGCGCTGGCCATGCTCAACTTCGGGCTGATGAGTCTGCTGGCGGTCACCGTGTTCGGGGTGCCGGTGACCGGCAGCTACCCGGCCCTGCTGCTGGCCGCGCTGATCTTCAGCTTCAGCGCCACCGGCATGGGACTGCTCGCCTCGGCGATCACCCGCAGCCAGATCGCGGCGATGTTCTTCGCGATGATCGGCACGCTGATCCCGGCGGCGCAGTTCGCCGGGCTGATCGACCCGGTGTCGTCGCTGGAAGGCGCCGGCCGGCTCATCGGCGAGATCTACCCGGCGACCTACATGTTCACCATCAGCCGCGGCGTGTTCAGCAAGGGGCTGGGGCTCGCGGACCTGCAGGCCTCGTTCCTGCCGCTGCTGCTGGCGGCGCCGGTGATCATGGGCGCGGCGGTCGCGCTGCTCAGGAAGCAGGAGCGGTGATGTACCGGCATCACCTCGCCAACATCTACCGCCTGGGCATCAAGGAGCTGTGGAGCCTGTGGCGCGATCCGATGATGCTGCTGCTGATCACCTACACCTTCACGGTGTCGGTCTACACCGCCGCCACCGCGATGCCGGAGACCTTGCACAAGGCGCCGATCGCGATCGTCGACGAAGACGGCTCGCCACTGTCGCAGCGCATCGTCTCGGCCTTCTATCCGCCGCAGTTCCTGCCGCCGCGGATGATCACGCTGCCGGAGATGGACACGGGCATGGACGAGGGTCGGTTCACCTTCGCGCTCGACATCCCGCCCAACTTCCAGCGCGATGTGCTGGCCGGACGCGCGCCGGAGATCCAGCTCAACGTCGACGCCACGCGCATGAGCCAGGCCTTCTCGGGCAACGGCTACGTGCAGCAGATAGTAATGGGCGAGGTGAGCGAGTTCGTGCAGCGCTACCGCGCCGCCGCCGCGCTGCCCGTGGAGCTGGCGCTGCGTGTGCGCTTCAACCCGGCGTTGGATAAGACCTGGTTCGGCGCGCTGATGCAGATCATCAACAACGTGACCATGCTGTCGATCATCCTCACCGGCGCGGCCCTGATCCGCGAGCGCGAGCATGGCACCATCGAGCACCTGCTGGTGATGCCCGTCACGCCCACCGAGATCATGCTGGCCAAGGTCTGGTCGATGGGCGCCGTGGTGCTGCTGGCCGCAGGCGTATCGCTCACCTTCATGGTCCGTGGGCTGCTGCACGTGCCCATCGGCGGCTCTATGGCGCTGTTCCTGGCGGGCGCCGCGCTGCACCTGTTCGCCACCACGTCCATGGGCATCTTCATGGCGACCGTCGCGCGCAGCATGCCGCAGTTCGGGCTGCTCATGATGCTCACGCTGCTGCCGCTGCAACTGCTCTCGGGCGGCAGCACGCCGCGCGAGAGCATGCCGCAGATGGTGCAGTACCTGATGCTGGCCGCACCCACCACGCACTTCGTCGAACTCGGCCAGGCCATCCTGTACCGCGGCGCGGGCATCGAGGTGGTGTGGGAGCCCTTCCTGGTACTGCTGGTCATCGGCGCCATCATGTTCAGCTTGTCATTGGCGCGTTTCCGTAAGACCATAGGACAAATGGCCTGAATTCCCTTTTCCAACCACCAACCGAGGAGATAGCATGAGCACCATACCCACCGAGCTGCCCATGGCCCTGTACAAGGCCCAATTGGATTTCTTCATGCGCACCGGGGCGCTGCTGCAGGAAAGCGGCCAGCGCTGGGTCGAATTCAGCACGGAGCACCTGAAAGAAGGCGCGCTGGCGCGGCCCACCGGGCCTGCCGAGCTGCTGCAGCGCCAGTTTGGCGACATGCAGACCCTGGCCCAGGAGGCCACCGACAACCAGAAGGCGCTGGTGGCGGGGTTGAGCGAGGCGATGCGCGCCTGGCAGCAGGCATCCGCCGACGCACTGGGCCATGCGAATACCGCCCTGCCGCCCACCGACGCCTGGAACGAACTGCTCAAGCCCTTTGGCCTGGTGACGCCCGCGCAACCCGCAGCCAAGCCCGCCAGCCGCGGCGGCAAGTAGCAGCCCCGCAGCCGCCACGGGGGCCTGCGCATGCCGCAAAGGCATCCGCCCGCCGCGCCCTTCACCTCCCACCTGCAACCTGGTGCCCGATGACCGACGCTTCCCCACCCAGCACAGCACAGGCCGCCTCCGAAGGCGGCACCCTGCAAACGATCCGCAACCGGGTCTTCGACGAGATCGCCGTGGGCGACACGGCGGCGATAGAGCGCACGCTGAGCGCACAGGACATCCAGCTCTTTGCCGTGCTCTCGGGCGACGTGAACCCGCAGCACCTCGACGCCGACTACGCCGCCTCCACGCGCTTTCACGGCGTGATCGCCCACGGCATGCTCGGCGGCGCACTGATCTCCGCCGTGCTGGGCACGCGGCTGCCGGGGCCGGGCACGATCTACCTGGGGCAGACGCTGAAGTTCCTGGCGCCCGTGCGCATCGGTGACCGGCTCACCATCCGCGTGACCGTGAGTTCGCGCGACGAGGCCAAGAAGCGCCTGAAGCTCGCCTGCACCTGCGTGAACCAGGACGGCGCGACCGTCATCACCGGCGAGGCCGACGTGATCGCCCCCACCGAGCACATCGAGCGGGTCCGCACCACGCTGCCCGAGGTGCGGCTCACCACGGGCGGGGGTGGCCTGCCGCGCCTGCTCGACCACGTGCGACCCCTGGGCGCGGTCCGCGTGGCGGTGGTGCACCCGTGCGATGTGCTGAGCCTTTCGGCCACGCTCGACGCGCGGGCCGCGGGCCTGATCGAGCCGGTGCTGGTGGCGCCCTCGGCGCGCCTGATCGCGCTGGCGGCGCAGGAGGGACTGGACATCGCGGGCATAGCCATCGAGGATGTCGCGCACAGCCACGCCGCCGCCGCCCGCGCCGTCGAGCTGGCCAGCCAGGGCGCGGTGGAGGCCCTCATGAAGGGCAGCCTGCACACCGACGAACTCATGGCCGCCGTGGTGGCCGGCGCCTCGGGCCTGCGCACCAAGCGGCGCATCAGCCACTGCTTCCTGATGCAGACGCCGGCCTACCCGCGGCCCTTCATCATCACCGACGCGGCCATCAACATCGCACCCGACCTGGAGGCCAAGGCCGACATCGCGCGCAACGCCATCGATCTGGCCCACGCCATCGGCGTGGCGCAGCCGCGCCTGGCCGTCCTGGCGGCGGTGGAAACGGTGAACCCCCACATGCCCGCCACAGTGGACGCGGCAGCGCTGTGCAAGATGGCCGACCGCGGGCAGATCGCGGGCGCGCTGCTCGACGGGCCGCTGGCGTTCGACAACGCGGTGTCGGTCGCCGCCGCGCGCATCAAGGGCATCGTCTCCGACGTGGCGGGCCAGGCCGACATCCTGCTCGTACCCGACCTGGAGAGCGGCAACATGCTGGCCAAGCAGCTCGAATACCTGGGCGGTGCCGCCAGCGCCGGCATCGTGCTCGGCGCCAAGGTCCCGATCGTGCTGACCAGCCGCGCCGACTCGCGCGAATCGCGCATCGCCTCCTGCGCCATCGCCGTGCTGCTGGCACACCGCTACCGGAGCACGCCGCCGTGAAATGGAACACCCCGGCGCGCCTGCGGTGCATCCCCCTCGCGAGGGCGACGCCAGTGGCCCGGTAAAGCCGGCTCCACGGCGTCCCTGGCTTTGGCTGCGCCGGCTCCATGCGCGGTGTAGATAGAAAACCCCCAATGAACGACCTCATCCTGGTACTCAACTGCGGCTCGTCGAGCATCAAGTTCGCACTGTTCGACGCCGCCGCGCAGCCGCTGCCGCGCACGCCGCTGTGGAACGGCAAGGTGGACGGCATCACCGGCCCGCGCCCGACCTTCGGCGAGACCGGCGTCGCGCCCAGCCCCGTGGCGCTGGACGCCGCGCAGCCCTACCACGCGGCGCTCGCGCACATCCGCGAGCGCGTGCGCGCGCGCCTGGGCAGCCGCGCGGACATGCAATACCGTATTGCCGCCGTGGCGCACCGCGTGGTGCACGGCGGCGCCAAGTATTCCGCGCCCGTGCGCATCGACGCGGCGGTGCTGGCCGACCTGAAGGCCTACATCCCGCTCGCGCCGCTGCACCAGCCGTTCGCGCTCGAAGCCATCGAATCCCTGCTCGCGAGCCGCCCCGACCTGCCGCAGGTGGCCTGCTTCGACACCGCCTTCCACCACACCCTGCCCGACGTGGAGAAGATGCTGCCCCTGCCCTGGAGCGCCTGGGAGCGCGGCCTGCGCCGCTACGGCTTTCACGGCCTGTCGTACGCGTACATGGCCGTCGCGCTGGCCGAGCGCCACGGCGACGCCGCGCGCGGGCGCGCCATCGTCGCCCACCTGGGCAGCGGCGCCAGCCTGTGCGGCATGCGGGGCCTGGAAAGCGTCTCCACCACCATGGGCTTCTCGGCGCTCGACGGGCTGATGATGGGCACGCGCTGCGGCGCGCTGGACCCCGGCGCGGTGCTCTACCTGATGGAGATCGAGAAGCTCACGCTCGAACAGGTGGGCCACGTGCTCTACCACGAGTCGGGCCTGCTGGGCATCTCGGGCACCTCGTCCGACCCGCGCGACCTGCTGGCCGTGGAGGGCGGCGACGAACGCGCGCGCGCCGCGCTCGCGCTCTACGTGCGGCGCATCGTGCGCGAGTGCGGCGCGCTCGCCGCCGCGCTCGGCGGGCTGGACATGCTGGCCTTCACCGCCGGCATCGGCGAGCACAACGCCGACATCCGCGCCCGCGTCTGCGCCGGCCTGGCCTTCCTGGGCGTGGAGCTGGACGCCGCCGCCAACGCGGCGCACGCGCCCGTCATCTCCACCCCCGGCAGCCGCGTGCGCGTGGCGGTGGAGCCCACCAACGAGGAATGGATCGTCGCGCGCAACGCGGCATGCATTGCAGGGCTGGCGGCGGGCTGATGCCGCTTGCTAGTGCAGTGTTCGATGCTTGGCGGCACCAATAAAAGCGATGCGTTTTGGCGCAGGGCAAGGCGCGGTTTTATGTGCTGCTTGGCGTTGAACGCTGCGGGCTAGAATGCCCGCCATGACCTTCACCCCCGGTCTGGCGCCGCCGCGCCCCACCGTCGGCTTCCTGCTCGCGCATCCGGCCCACTTCATCGCGCTGGGCTGCGGTGCGGGCTTGGCGCGCAAGGCGCCGGGCACGGCGGGCACGCTGTGGGCCTGGGTGGCGTGGCTGCTGCTGGCGCGCTGGCTGACGCCGGCGCAGCAGGGCTGGCTCGTCGCCGCGTCGCTGCCCGTGGGCTGGTGGGCCTGCACCGTGGCCGCGCGCAATCTGCAAACCACCGACCCCGGCAACGTCGTCTGGGACGAGGTGGCCGCCTTCTGGCTCGTGCTGTGGCTGGCGATGCCCATGGGCTTCTGGGGCCAGTTCGCGGCCTTCGGGCTGTTTCGCTTCTTCGACGCCGCCAAGCCCGGCCCCGTGGGCTGGGCCGATCAGTTGTTCCATGGCCGGCTCGGGCCGGCGGGGGGCTTTGGCATCATGCTCGACGACCTGGTGGCGGCGTTCTGCACGCTGCTGGCCCTGGCGGCGTGGAGGTTCCATTTTCCATGGTGACTCCAGCTTTGCTATCGAAAGATGAGCTGCCACCGCAGGAATTACCTGCGCTGGTGGCCGATTTGCTTATAAAAAAAGGCTGGATGCTGGCCACCGCCGAAAGCTGCACCGGCGGCATGATCGCCGCGGCCTGCACGGATCTGGCGGGGTCGAGCGCCTGGTTCGAGCGCGGCTTCGTCGCCTATTCCAACGAAGCCAAGACCGATCTGCTCGGCGTCCCCGCCGCGCTCATCGCGGCCCACGGCGCCGTCAGCGAGCCCGTGGCCCGCGCGATGGCCGAGGGCGCCGTGGCCCGCTCGCGCGCGCAAGCGGCGGTGGCCGTGACCGGCATCGCCGGTCCGACGGGCGGCAGCCCGGAGAAGCCCGTGGGCACGGTGTGGTTCGGCTGGCGCGTGGGCGCGGCCACGCATGCGCAGGTGCAGGGCTTTGCGGGCGACCGCGCCGCCGTGCGGCAGGCCACGGTGCGGCACGCGCTGGCGCGGCTGGCGGAACTGCTTCGGAGCGCCTGAAAACGTGTTTACGATTCTGACAGCGCGCCACGCCCCCTGGCTTGGCGAAGCCGGCGGCGCAGCAGCACGCCCGCCACACCCGCGACCATGCCGGCCAGCCGCAATGGCAGCGGCATGTCCACCGGCACCGCCTCTGCGGCCACGGCACGCAATGCCAGGTGCGGCGTGGACATCTTTCTGGATGTCGTAGTCCGCCAGCGTTTTGACGAAGATCTGCATGGCGACTATCTCAGCTCGAAACTCCGTTGCTTCACGTCGCGCGAGTCGAGCCCGATCTGCACGTTGAAGCGCCCCGGCTCGGCCACCTGCTCCAGCCGGGCGTTGAAGAAGCGCAGTTGTTCCTCGCCGACGGCGAAGCGCACCACCTGTTCCTCGCCGGGCTGGAGCATCAGCTTGCGGAAGCCCTTGAGCTCCTTCACGGGCCGGGCGACGGAGGCCGCGGGGTCCTCGATGTAGAGCTGCACCACGGTGGCGCCCGCGCGCTGGCCCGTGTTCTTCACCGCGACGCTGGCGCTGAGGGTGCCGCCGCGCTCCAGCGTGTCGGCGGACAGCGCCACGTCCGACACGCTGAAATCGGTGTAGCTCCGGCCGTAGCCGAACGGGTAGAGCGGGCCGTTGGGCTCCTCGAAGTACTGCGAGGTGTAGTTGCCGGGCTGGCCCTCGGTGAAGGGCCGGCCGATGCGCAGGTGGTTGTAGTACTGCGGGATCTGCCCTACCGAGCGCGGGAAGGTGATGGGCAGCTTGCCCGCGGGGTTCACGTCGCCGAACAGCACGTCGCTGATGGCGTGGCCGCCCTCGGTGCCGGTGTACCAGGTTTCGAGGATGGCGTCGGCGTTGTCGCGCTCCCAGCCGAGCGCGAGCGGGCGACCATTCATCAGCACCAGCACCAGCGGCTTGCCGGTGGCCTTGAGCGCGGCGAGCAGCGCGCGCTGGCTCGCGGGGATTTCCAGACTGGTGCGGCTAGACGATTCGTGCGACATCCCGCGCGTCTCGCCCACGGCGGCGACCACCGCGTCGGACTGCCTGGCGGCCTCCACGGCCTCGGCGATCATGGCCTCGGCGGGGCGCTGGTCCTGCACCACCTCGGGCATGTCCCAGTTCATGAAGTTGAGGTATTCGACGATGCGCGCGTCGTCCGTGGCGTTGGCGCCGCGCGCATGGCGCAGTTGTCCGCCTTGCGCGGCCACGGCCTCGCGCATGCCTTGCAGCAGCGTGACCGAGTGCTTGAACTTGCCGGAGGCGGACCAACTGCCCATGATGTCGATGGGCGCGTCGGCCAGCGGGCCGACCAAGGCGATGCGCGCGCCCTTCCTCAGCGGCAGCGCGCCATTGCGGTTTTCCAGCAGCACCATGGATTCGCGCGCCACGGCGCGGGCCTCGGCGCGGTGCAGGCGCTCCTCGGCATCGGCGTCCGCCGGGTCGCGCGCGGCGTCGCCGATGCGGCGAAACGGGTCGTGGAACAGGCCCAGGTCGTACTTGGTGCCGAGCACCTCGCGCACGGCGGCGTCGAGGGTCTGCTCGCGCACCGTGCCCGACCGCACCAGTTGCGGCAACTGCTCCAGGTAGATGGAGTCGGCCATGCTCAGGTCCACGCCGGCCTCGACGGCCAGGCGCGCGGCCTCGCGCGGGTCGCCGGCCACGCCGTGCTGCATGAGTTCGGTGATGGCGCCGTGGTCGCTCACCGTCAGCCCCTTGAAGCCCCACTGCCCGCGCAGCAGGTCGCGCAGCAGCCAGGTGTTGGACGTGGCCGGTACGCCGTTGATGGAGTTGAGCGCCACCATCACGCCGCCCGCGCCGGCCTCGATGGCGGCGCGGTAGGGCGGCAGGTAGTCGTTGTACATGCGCATCGGGCTCATGTCGACGGTGTTGTAGTCGCGCCCGCCCTCCACCGCGCCGTAGAGCGCGAAGTGCTTGGCCACGGCCATGATGCTGTCGGGCGCGGCCAGCGAGTCGCCCTGCAGGCCGCGCACGCTGGCGCGGGCGATTTCGGAGACGAGGAACGGGTCCTCGCCGAAGCCCTCGGACATGCGGCCCCAGCGCGGGTCGCGCGAGATGTCGACCATCGGCGCGAAGGTCATGTCGATGCCGTCGGCGGCGGCCTCGGCGGCGGCCACGCGGGCGCTCTGGCGCACCACCTCCATGTCCCAGCTCGACGCCAGGCCCAGGCCGATGGGGAAGATGGTGCGGTGGCCGTGGACGATGTCGTAGGCGAACGTGACCGGGATGCGCAGCCGGCTGCGCAGCGCCGCAGCCTCCTGCAAGGGCCGGTTCTCGGCGGACGTGACGGTGTTGAAGGTGGCGCCGATGCGCCCGGCGGCGATTTCGTCGTAGATGCGCGCCTTGGTCATCTCCGGGCCGATGCTGATGAGGCGCAACTGGCCGATTTTCTCGTCGAGCGTCATGCGGGCGATCAGGCCGTCGATGAAGGCGGCCTTGTTCTCCAGGCCAGGCGCAGGCACGTATCGCTGCATGGCCGGCTCAGCTTGCTGGTCATCGGACCAAACGACCGGGGAGTACATGGCGCACCCCGCAAGAACCAGTGCAGCGAGAAGGCGGGGAAAGGCGTTGCGAAAGGTCTGCATCGTGTCTCGGATATGGGCATGGGCGTGGGCATGGGCCATGCTAAGGTCATGGCGCTGAATTCATTGTCCCAGAACCCCCGCCGTGACCGTGTTACCGAATCCCCTGTTCCTGCGCCGGTTCGCAGCCCTGGCCGTTCTGGCCTGCGGCGCCGCGCATGCCTTCTCGCTCGACGAACTCACCACCCGCGCGCTCGCGCTGGCGGCCCAGCCCTACGTGGCGCTGCAGAGCAACCTGCCGCCCGCATTCAGCCAGATGCAGTTCGCCGACTACCAGAAAATCCAGCCGCTGCGCGAACGCTTCGAGTGGGCCGGGCTGGACACGCCGTTCAAGCTGGCCTTCTACCACCAGGGCATGCAGTTCGCGGCCCCCGTGCAGATCAACGAGATCGTGGGTGCGCAGGGCAGCGAGGCGGTGCAGGAAATCCGCTACGACCCGGCGCGCTTCGACTTCGGCGACCTCGCGTTCGACAAGCAGGCCACCAGTGCGCTGGGCTACGCGGGCTTTCGCGTGCTGTACCCGGTCAACCAGCCGGGCAAGGACGACGAGGTCATGAGCCTGCTGGGCGCGAGCTATTTCCGGGTGATCGGCAAGGGGCAGGTATACGGCCTGTCCTCGCGCGGGCTGGCGATCGACACCGCGCAGCCGGGGCCCGAGGAGTTCCCGCGCTTTCGCGAGTTCTGGATCCGCCGCCCGGCGCCGCAGGATCGCCAGCTCACGATCTATGCGCTGCTGGATTCGCCGCGCGCCACCGGCGCCTATGAATTCACCCTGACGCCGGGCAGCGACGCGCTGCTGGACGTGAAAGCCCGCATCTTCCTGCGCGGCGACATCCGCACCCTGGGCGTGGCGCCGCTGACCAGCATGTTCCTGTTCGGCCCCAGCCAGCCCGCGGCGCAGCACAACTTTCGTCCCGCCATCCACGACTCCAACGGCCTGGCCATCCACACCGGCGGCGGCGAATGGATCTGGCGCCCGCTCAACAACCCGCCGATGCTGTCCATCAGCAGCTTCCAGGCCGACAGCCCCAAGGGCTTCGGCCTGCTGCAGCGCGGGCGCGAGTTCTCGCGCTTCGAGGATCTGAAGGACCGCTACGACCTGCGCCCCAGCGCCTGGGTCGAGCCGCGCGGCGACTGGGGCCGTGGCCGCGTGACGCTGGTGGAAATCCCCACGCCCGACGAGACCAACGACAACATCGTGGCCTTCTGGTCGCCCGACGCGCTGCCCGCCCCCGGCGACCCCTTGCAGCTCGACTACCGCATGCACTGGACGATGGACGAGCCCGCGCTGTTCGGCGACGACACCGCCTGGGTGCGCCAGACCCTGCGCGCCACTGGCGAGCGCTACCAGCCCAACCTGGTCCGCCAGAGCGACGGCAGCATCGCGCTGATGGTGGATTTCGAAGGCCCTTCGCTGGCCCGGCTGACGCCCGACGCGGCGGTGAGCGCGCGCTACAGCGGCAATGCCAACGCCGACATCCTGGGCAGCAGCCTGCAGTACCACCCCGCGATCCGCGGCTGGCGCCTGACGCTGCGGGTGAAGGTGAAGGAGGCCACGCAGGTGGCGGAGCTGCGCGCGGCGCTGGCGGGGCCCGATGGCGCCGCGCTCAGCGAAACCTGGAGCTACCAGTTGCCGCCGCTGCCGCCGCAGGCCACGCCGGGGGTGGTGCTGCCGGGGGCTGCGGCCAGCCCTGGCCCGTAAGGTACAGACCCCTTATACTCCCCGGGAGTATAAGTCATTACCGCTTAATTTAATTGCGGCGCCAGGGTGGCAGGGGGGGAGTATCCTGTTTTTCCCCTGCAGTCAGGCCCCGTGGCACTTCTTGAACTTCTTCCCGCTGCCGCACGGGCACGGGTCGTTGCGGCCCGGGTCGGCCTGCTTGCGCACGGGCTCCGCGCGCGGGCCCAGGCTTTTCCATAGCTGGCGCAGGTCGTACACGGCCCAGATCGCCTCGCCCCAGGCGTCCAGCCGGGCGTTGCTGACCGTGGGCGGGCCATCCTCGGCGTACAGCGATACCGTGGGCGGGCCGGTGTCGTCTTCGATCAGCGCGACGATGGCGGTCAGCGCGTCGTCGAGCCAGCCGGCGGCCTCCTTGTCGCGTGGGGGCGCCCAGTCCTCGGGCCAGCTCTCCACCGCGTACATGAAGCCCAGCGCCCAGATCTGGCCGAAAGACGGCAACACGCCGCCTTCCAATTCACCGCGCTCCTCGGGCGGCAGCATGGCGGCGGCGCCGCGCACGTCCAGCACCTCGGGCTGGTAGCAGCGCTCGTCGTCGAGCGTCTGCACCTCGGCGTCCAGGGCCTGCTCCACCTCTTTCCAGCGGCGCTTCCAGAACCAGACGAACTCCATCTGCGCGGCCGGATTGAAACTGTTGAACAGGACCGGCCAGTATTCCTCCGGCGCGATGGCGCGGCGGCTGCAGACGAGCGCGGCAAGGAAGCCTTCGCAGAACTCCCATTCGGGCGTTTCCACGTCGTCGGCGCGCATGGCGTCCAGCAGCGCATCGAGCGTGTCGAAATCGTCGGGGCCGAGCTGACCGCCGGCGGGCGGGGTGGCGGGGGTGATGGATGGCATGGTGCGGGGGCTCTGGCGTGGGGGAAACGGCGGTTGTCTTTAGTCTTTATCATGGCCGCCGTCCACGACCGCCACGACAAGAAAAGAGTATCCCCTGATGATAGGCCGCCTCAATACCCTCTACCCGGTGCGCTACACGGCCCTGGGCCTGTGCGCGTTCGCGCTGCTGCTGTCGCTGTTCTCCCTGGTGGCGTTCGGCCGGGGGCTGGCGTTGTTCGTCGTGGCCGCGGCGCTGGTGGCGCTGGGCGTGTACGACCTGCTGCAGCAGCGCCACGCGATCCTGCGCAACTACCCCATCATCGGCCACCTGCGCTTCGCGCTGGAGTTCATCCGCCCCGAGATCCGCCAGTACTTCATCGAGAGCGACCGCGAGGCCGCGCCGTTCTCGCGCGCGCAGCGCACGCTGGTGTACCAGCGCGCCAAGTCCGAGCCCGACAACCGCCCGCTGGGCACGCTGCTCGACGTGGGCGCGGTCGGCTACGAGTGGATCAACCACTCGATGGCGCCCACCAGGCTCGACTCGCACGACTTCCGCGTCACCATCGGGCCCGACCGCGCCCAGCCCTACAGCGCCAGCGTGTTCAACATCTCGGCCATGAGCTTCGGCGCGCTGTCGGCCAACGCCATCATGGCGCTCAACCGCGGCGCCAAGCTCGGCGGCTTCATGCACGACACGGGCGAGGGCTCGATCTCCACCCACCACCGCGTGTTCGGCGGCGACCTGGTGTGGCAGGTGGCCTCGGGCTACTTCGGCTGCCGCAACGGCGACGGCACGTTCAGCGAGGAAAAGTTCGTCGCCAACGCACGCGACCCGCAGGTCAAGCTGATCGAGCTCAAGCTCAGCCAGGGCGCCAAGCCCGGCCACGGCGGCGTGCTGCCGGGGGCCAAGGTCACGCCCGAGATCGCCGCCGCGCGCGGCGTGCCCGTGGGCGTGGACTGCATCTCGCCCGCGGCCCACAGCGCCTTCGACACGCCAGTGGGCATGATGCATTTCATCGAGAGGCTGCGCAGCCTCTCGGGCGGCAAGCCCACGGGCATCAAGCTCTGCATCGGCCACCCATGGGAGTGGTTCGCCATCGTCAAGGCCATGCTGGAGACGGGCATCACGCCCGACTTCATCGTGGTGGACGGCGCCGAGGGCGGCACGGGCGCGGCGCCGGTGGAGTTCAGCGACCACGTGGGCTCGCCGCTGCAGGAAGGGCTGCTGCTGGTCCACAACACGCTGATCGGCGTGAACCTGCGCGAGCGCATCCGCATCGGCTGCGCGGGCAAGGTGACCTCGGCCTTCGACATCGCGCACATGATGGCGCTGGGCGCCGACTGGTGCAACGCGGCGCGCGGCTACATGATGGCGCTGGGCTGCATCCAGGCGCAAAACTGCCACACGGGCCACTGCCCTACCGGCGTGGCCACGCAGGATCCGCTGCGCCAGAAAGCCCTGGTGGTGCCCGACAAGGCCGAGCGCGTGGCGCAGTTCCACGCCAGTACGCTGCACGCCCTGCAGGAGCTGGTGCAGGCCGCCGGGCTGCGCCACCCGCAGGACATCACGGCCCACCACATCGTGCGCCGCATCAGCGACACCGAGGTGCGCCTGCTCTCCAACCTGATCATGCGCGTGGAGCCCGCAGCGCTGCTGGGCCCGCTGGACGCCCAGCACAACGTGTTCCGCATGTACTGGCCGCTGGCAAACGCGCACGACTTCCGCGCCTCGGTAGCGGCTGCCGCCACCGCATGACGGCCATGCCGGGGGCGCAGCGCTGCGCCAGCTTTCTGCGCGCGGCGCTGCCCGCCCAGGCCAAGGCGGTGGCGAGCTACCCGCTCGACGGCCAGACCGTGTGGCTGAAAAAGGCGCCGCCCATCACCCCGCCGTGGCGCTACGCGCTGCTGGGGCTGATCGCCCGCCTGCTGCGCCTAGACGTGCTGCAGCCCGTGACGAACCCCGGCGGTGCAGCGGCCATCGCCCAGGAGGCCCGCCGCCTGCGCGAACTGGCCGCGCTGGGCCTGCGCGTGCCGGCGGTGCTGGCCGCGCAGGGTGACGCGCTGCTGCTGGCCGACGTGGGCAGCGACCCCGCGCGGCCCACGCGCATGCTGGCGCGCGAGATCGAGACATTGCTGCCCGTCCAATCCACCGAGGCCGTGGCGCTATGGCGCCAGGGGCTGGAGGGCATTGCCCTCGTGCATGCGCGCGGCACCTATCTGAGCCAGGCGTTCGCGCGCAACCTCGTACGCTGCGCCGACGGCGCCATCGCCTATCTGGACTTCGAGGACGACCCCGGCGCCACGCTGTCGCTGACCGAGTGCCAGGCGCGCGACTGGCTGTGCTACGTGCATTCCACCGCGCTGCTGCTGCAGACGCACGGCGCCACCGCGTCGGCACGGCCGCAGTGGCACGCCGTGCTGCAGGCCCATGCCAGCGCGCCCGTGCGCGCCGCGCTGCGCGACACGGTCCGGCGCCTGGCCTGGATGCGCCACCTGCCCGCGGGCCGGGTCTGGGGCCGCGACACGCAGTGTCTGCGCGCGGCGGCGCGGTTCCTGGCACCCTGACGCCGGCCGCCGGACCGGCGCGCCAAAGGGGCGCCCGCCGAGCGCCAACTGTTCAGCCCCCCGGCGCCGGCATGGCCAGCACGCCGAGCGCCAACAGGCGGCGGCGCATGCAGAGCACGGCGCGGTCCTTGCTGAACAGCCGCGCGCCGTGGGCCACGGCCAGGTCGATGAAGTGCTGGTCGTCCGGGTCGCTGCAGGTGACGGGCGCCTTGGGCGCGGGCGTCACGATGCGCGCCTGGGCGTCGAACGCGGCCAGCACGCCAGCGGCCTGCAGGCCGTGGAAGGCCAGCCGCGGCGCGATCTGCGCATAGCCCAGCACGCGCGCCAGCTCGTCGCGCATGGCGGCGGTGGCGATCCACTCCAGCGCGCCCGCGGCCAGCCCCGTGCGCAGCGGCTGCGCGGCGGCATCGGCAAAGACGAACAGGTCGAGGACGATGTTGGTGTCGATGACGGCCAGCGCCCGGTCCGCCGGCTCAGTGCTCACGCGCCGACCCCGCGAGCATGTCGAAGCGAAACAGCCGGCATTCGATGGGCCCGTTCCACATCGGCACGCGGCGCGACTCCTTCAGCCGCATGCGGGTGGGCAGCTTCATGTCGGGCGTGAGCACCCAGGCGGTCCAGCCGGCGTAGTGGTTCTTCCAGTGCGCGGCCAGGCGGCTGAAGAATTCGCCGCCCTCCTCGCCGGTCTGCGCGGTTTCGCGGCCCGCGCCAGCCGCGCCGCCGGCCTGAGCGCGCTCGCCCATGCGCCGCGCCCCGGCGATACCGGAGGCGTCGATGCGCTCGCCATACGGCGGGTTGAGCAGCATCACCCCGCGCGGCGCGGGCGGCATGCGCTGCAGCGCGTCGCCGCCGCGGAATTCGACGGCCTGGGCCACGCCCGCGCGCTCGGCATTGCGCTGCGCGAAATCGACCATGCGGTGCGCCACGTCACTGCCAAAAATGGCTGCGGCGCTTTTGGATACTGCGGCAGCAGCTTCGCTTTTGATAGCGGACCAGACATGCGGCTGGAACGGCAGCAGCTTCTCGAAGCCGAAACGCCGCAGCGCGCCGGGGGCGATGCGGCAGGCGATCTGCGCGGCCTCGATGGCGATGGTGCCGCTGCCGCAGCAGGGGTCGTAGAGCGGCACGGGCTCGTCGCCATGAGGGTCCCACCCGCTGGCGGCGATCATCGCGGCGGCCAGGGTTTCCTTGAGCGGGGCGTCGCCCTTGTCCTCGCGCCAGCCGCGCTTGAACAGCGGCTCGCCCGAGGTGTCGATGTAGAGCGTGGCGTGGTCGTGCGTGAGGTGCGCGTGAATGCGCACGTCGGGCCAGCGCGTCTCCACGCTGGGGCGCTCGCCGGCCTTGTGGCGGAAGCGGTCGGCCACGGCATCCTTCACCTTCAGCGCGGCGAAGTTCAGGCTCTTGAGGGGGCTGTGCTGGGCGGTGATCTCGATCTTGAAGGTCTGGCGCGGGGTGAACCAGATTTCCCACGCCACGGCGCTGGCGGCCTCGTACAGGTCGGACTCGGCGCGGTAGGGCGTGTGCGAGAGCTGCACCAGCACGCGCTGCGCCAGCCGGCTGTGCAGGTTGAGCAGCAGCGCGTCGCGCCACGATGCGCTGAGCAGTACGCCGCCGCGGCCCACGAGCAGGTCGCCGCCGGCCAGGCCGGTGATCGCGTGGGCCTCGTCGGCCAGATAGTCCTCGACGCCGGCGGCGCAGGGCAGGAAGAGTTGGAGCTGGTTCATGAAGCTCGCAGGATACAGCCCCCTCCATTGCCGCCCCGCCGCGCAGGCCAGGCCCAGTTGGCCGCCGTGCGGGGACAGGGGCCGGACGACCTCGCGCTGCGCCGCATCCCGGGCGGCGGCCCGGCCTTGCTCACGCTGCCGGCGCCGGGGCTCAGCGCAGGCCGCCGACGTAGCGCGGCGAATTGGGATCGCGCTTGGCCGCGTCGGCCTGGCTGCCGAAGGTGGAGTCGCCGCCCGACACCGAATGGCCGAAGCTGCTGTGGCCTGGCTCGCCTGCCGATGGCGATGCGCCCCCCGCCGGACGCGCGTTGTGCAAGACGGCTGCGGCTTCCTGCAGCAGCGGGGCACGGCGCGCGGCGCGCGGCTCGGCCATGACCTGCTCCAGCTTGGCTGCCCATTCGGCCAGCTCGGGAAGGTTGTCTTCCGCCGCCTTGGCGCGTGAGAAGCGCACGACCTCGGCGGCGTATTCGCCATTGGCGGCCATCCACTCGGTGTCGGTCACCCGTCCGGTCTTGCGGCGCAGCAGCACGTGCAGGTGCGCCGCAATGGCGAGGCGGTCACTGTCGGTCATGGTTGTCTAGCCCCTTGTGCGCGAGATGCAAAAACCGAACCCAGGGCGCGTGCCGTTTCCATGCAGGTAGTCGTTGTACGGCAGGCGACGCCCCGGCATTCAACTCTCAGCCGCCCAGGCGCTCGCGGTGCTGGGAGATGTCCAGGCCATTGAGCTCGGAATCCTCGTCCACGCGCAGGCCCACGAGCAGCTTCGTTACCCAAAGCAGCACGGCGGTGCCGACGCCGCTGTAGATGAGCACCGCGCCGGCATCGACGATCTGGACGAGGACATGCCCCTCGGCGCCCGAAATGTCCTTGCTCGCGAACACGCCGGTGAGTATGCAGCCGACGATGCCGCCGATGCCGTGCACGCCAAACACGTCGAGCGAATCGTCGGCGCGCAGCAGGCGCTTGAGCCCGGTGGCACCCCAGTAGCAGGCCAGCCCGGCGACGATGCCGATGACCAGCGCGGCGCGCGGCGACACGAAGCCCGAGGCCGGCGTGATGGCGACGAGCCCGGCCACCACGCCCGAACTCATGCCGAGCAGCGACGGGCGACGGCGCATGACCCATTCGCCGAACATCCACGAGAGGGATGCCGCCGCCGCCGCGATGTGCGTGACGGCCATCGCCAGCCCGGCGCGGCCATCGGCGGCAACGGCGGAGCCGGCGTTGAAGCCGAACCAGCCTACCCACAGCAGCGAGGCGCCGGTCATGGTGAAGCCGAGGTTGAACGGCTCGAACGGCTCGCGCCCGTAGCCCTTGCGCGGGCCGAGCACGTAGGCGCAGACCAGCCCGGCGATGCCGGCGTTGATGTGCACGACCGAGCCGCCCGCGAAGTCGAGCGCGCCCATCTGCGCCAGCCAGCCGCCCGGCTCCCAGACCCAGTGGGCCACCGGCGCATAGACGAACAGCGACCACAGTCCAATGAACCAGAGCATGGCGGCAAAGCGCATGCGCTCCACGAACGCGCCAGCGATGAGCGCGGGCGTGATGATCGCGAAGGTCAGTTGGAACATCGAATAGACCGATTCAGGGATGTTGGGCGCGACATGGCTCACCGCGACCTTGCCCGCGTCCTTCATGTAGTCGAGCCCGCTGAACCACAGGCGCTGGCCGCCGCCGATCCAGCCGTTGCCAGGCGTGAAGGCCCACGAGTAGCCGACGGCGTACCAGAGGATGGTCACGAGTGTGGTGACGGCCAGCACGCAGGCCATCGTATTGAGCACGTTCTTGCGCCGCACCATGCCGGCATAGAACAATGCCAAGCCGGGCACGGTCATCAGCAGCACGAGCGCCGTGGCGACGATCATCCACGCCGTGTCGGCGCCATTGATGCCCGACTGCAGCACCAGGGCAGGCTGACTGGGTGCGACGGCGGCGGCGACTGCGGGAGCCTGGGCGGAAGCCTCCGTCTGCGCCCAAACGAGGGTGTGGAGGCCCCAGGATCCGGCTGCCAGAAGGGCCTTGCGAAGTCCTAACCGCATGTTGTTCCCGTTCGTTACTAACCTATGCGGCATAGCTGCATAAGTCATGCCAGCGGCACATAAGCCATAGCGGGGTGGGAAATCCCCAATGCACTAAAAGTGCGCATCGGTATAAATTCATACCACTCGCAGCAGGCCCAGCAGCCTGCGGGGGCGGGGAACCGAGGAGACTGCAACACAAGTACAAAATTTCAGGCGTCCGCAACGAGACACCCCATTTCCTTCAGGCATCGGCGATCCCGGTGCCTTTTTCTTGGTCTTTTCGGCCTCCAGCGCCCTATTCACCTGCGCCATAAGCTATCAAATATGTAGCACCTTGCGCCTGCGACAATCGGCGCATGGATTTGCTCGTCGTGGCGCCGGCCTCGCTGCTGGCGGGTTTCGTCGACGCCATCGTTGGCGGCGGCGGTCTGGCTCTGTCTGGTCCCCGCGCTGTTCGCCACCTTCCATCAGGCACACCCCGCAACGCTGTTCGGCGTGAACAAAAGCGCCTCAATATGGGGCACCGCCCTGGCGACCTGGCAGTTCAGCCGGCGCGTGACGATCCGCTGGCGCACCATGCTGCCCGCTGCTGGTGCGGGCTTTGCCGGTGCATTCGTGGGCGCCCGGGTGGTCGCCGTCGTGTCGCCTGACCCGTTGCACGGCAGGCCGACGCGTGCGGCCCCCGATCACTCCAGCGTGACGCCCGTGGCCTTCACGACGCCAGCCCAGCGCGCGAGCTCCGCCTTCAGGTAGGTGCCATATTCATCGGGCGTGGACGACAGCGGCTCGGCCCCCTGCAAAGCAAGCTTCTCCAGGACGGCCGGCGTCTTCAGCGCCTTGAGAATCTCGGTATTGAGGCGGTTGATGATGGGGCGCGGCGTGCCCGCGGGCACCATCACGCCCTGCCACGCGCCGGCCTCGAAGCCGGGCATGCCCGACTCGGCCAGCGTGGGAACGTCGGGGAACAGCGAGATGCGCTTGGCCGTCGTGACGGCGAGGATCTTCAGGCGTTTGTCGCGCACGAACGGCGCGACCGAGTTGATGGTGTCGGTCAGGAAGCTGATCTGGCCGGCGACCAGGTCCACGTCGGCCGGCGCGCTGCCGCGGTAGGGCACGTGCACGGCGTCGATCCCTGCATTGCGCACGAACTGGAAGGCGGTGAGATGGGTCACATTGCCGTTGCCGGCCGACCCGTAGGACAGCTTGCCGCCCTGCGCCTTGGCATAGGCGATGAACTCCTTGACGTTGCTGGCAGGCACCGAGGGATGGACCACCAGCGCCAGCGGCACCACGGCCGTGAGCGCCACCGGCGCGAGATCGCGCTGCACGTCGTAGGTCATGTGCTTGTAGAGCGCCGGGCTCAGCGCGATCGACGAGGTGTTGTAGAGCACGGTGTAGCCGTCGGGCGCAGCCTTGGCCACCATGCCATTGCCGATGTTGCCATTGGCACCGGGGCGGTTATCGACGATGACCGGCTGACCCAACTGCTCCGAAAGCTGCTGGCCCAGCACGCGCGCAACGAGGTCGGTCGGCCCGCCCGGCGGGAACGGCACGATGAGCGTGATGGGCTTGGCCGGCCAGGCTGCGGCGCCCTGGGCCTGCGCGGCCGGCCCCGCAAGGGCTGTGGCCAGCATGGCCGCGGCCAGCGCCAACAGGTGCCGACGCGCGGCAGGCAAGGGCAGGGAATGTTCCATGAATGTCTCCTTTGAAGGGTGAGAATGAACGATGCGCGGCACCGCGCCTACGTGCGGCCAGCCAGCAGCCGCGTGGCGACGTAGGTCATGACGGCTTCGGCACGCTGGTTGAAGACGTCGATCCTCGACGTGACCACGGCCCGCCCGCCCTGCGAGGTGGGACGGATGCCAGTGACCTCGACCATGGCCTCGATGCTGTCGCCTACGCGCACGGGGCCATGGATCTTCTGGCTGAGCTCCAGCATCGCCAGGCCCGTGCCCTGGATCATGGTCTGCAGCAGGAAGCCCTCGATGAGGCTGTAGGTCAGTGCGGCGGGCACGGGCCTGCCCGTGATCGCGCCGCCCGCATAGCCCTCCTCGATGAAGATGGCTTCGAGCATGCCGGTCACACCGATGAAATTGACGAGGTCTGTCTCGGTCACGGTGCGGCGGAAGGTGCGCAGGCGCTGGCCCACGGCAAGGTCCTGCCAGACGAAGCCGCGCCCGAGCTGGGGCAGGGTGGAATCGAGGGCTGGTGGTGCGGTAGCGCTCATGTCGGCGGGTTCTCCGGGTTCGGATCGGTGGTTTCGGGATGCGTGCCGTGCTGGCGGGCTGCGCCGCTGTCGATCAGGGCCTGCACGTCGCCGGCCGCCAGGCCGGCCGCCTCGAGGACGCCGCGCGTGTGTTCGCCCAGGCGCGGCGGCATGCCCACGCCGGGGCGGACGCCGTCGAAGCGCACCGGCACGCCGGGAAAGTGCAGCCGACCCATGCCCGGGTCGTCAAGCGTGGCGAAAAAACCCGTGGCTGCGAGATGCGGATCGCCAGGGAGATCCTCCAGTCGCATGATGGGCGCCGCCGGGATCTCCAGCCGCTCGCATGCGGCCAGCCAGTGCGCCGTGCCATGGCGCGCGACGAAGCCGCCCGCGATCTGCAACAGCTCGCCGATGTGGCTCGTGCGGCCTGCGATGTCGGTGAAACGCGGATCGGCGCCGATCTCGGGCGCGCCGACCTCGTCAAAGAAACGCCGCCAGTGCGCATCGGTGTACGGCATCATGGCCACGTAGCCATCGGCCGTGCGGTAGGGGCGGCGCCAGGGTGCGAGCACGCGCGGATAGCCGGGCCCGGACAGCGGCGGATCGAAATGCTGGCCGTAGAAATGCTCGACGAAGTTGAACGCCACCATCGACTCGAACATCGGGATCTCGACGAAGCCGCCGCGCCCCGTGCGCTCGCGCCGCAACAGCGCGGCCAGGATGGCATGGGCAGCCACCAGCGCGCAGGTCTTGTCGGCCGCGATGGTCGGCAGGTAGCGCGCCTCGCCCGTCTGGCGCTCCATCAGGGCGGCCAGGCCCGACATGCCCTGCACCACGTCGTCGTATGCGGGCCGCCCCGCATACGGCCCACCCTGCCCGAAGCCATGCAAACCCGCATAGACCAGGCGGGGATGCCGCTGCAGCAACGGCCCGGGATCGATGCCGAGCGCGGCGAGCTTCTGGGGCCGCATGCTGTGCATGAACACGTCCGTCTGCGCCACCAGGGCCTGCAGCGCGGCCTGTGCCGCAGGCTGCTTGAGATCCAGCACAACGCTCTTTTTGCTGCGGTTGGTGCCCAGGAAGATGGCAGCCATGCCCGGCTCGGCGGCCGGACCGGTGCGCCGCGTGGAGTCGCCCTCGGGAGGCTCGATCTTGATGACTTCGGCGCCGTAGTCAGCCAGCACCTGGCTGGCCAGCGGCCCGAAGACCACGCCCGACAGGTCCAGGACCCGGATGCCATGGAGAGGATGCATGGCCTTGTCTCTGTAACTTATGCAGCCGCTGATTATTCAGACGCCTTTCAATCTCGTCTAATATTTGTTTTCCACCCTGTGATACTCCTGGAATATCAATGGACACGCGCCAACTGCGCCATTTCGTGGCGCTTGCCGAAACCTTGAACTACCATCGCGCCGCCGAGCGGCTGCACATGGCGCAGCCGCCGCTGTCGGCGTCGATCCGCAAGCTGGAGGAACAGCTCGGTGTGCAATTATTCGCACGTACCCGCCGCGGTACCGAACTCACGGCCGCAGGCACGGCGGCGCTCGAAAATGCGCGGCGCGCGCTGTTCCATACCGAGCAGTTCGGCCGCACGGCGGCGGCGGCGGCCAACGGCGAGGCGGGGGCGCTGCGCATCGGCTTCGTCGGCTCGGCCACCTATGCACTGATGCCGCAGTCCATGCCACTGTTCCGCCAACGCTATCCACAGGTGCAACTCGTGCTGCACGAGTCGACGACGAGCCGCATCATGGCCTTGCTCGACAAGGGCGACATCGACCTGGGGCTGCTGCGCTTTCCGCTGGCGCAGGCCGGCGCGATCCGCGTCGTGCCGATCGAGCGCGACGTGTTCGTGGCCGCGCTGCCCCAGCACAGCCCGCTGGTCCAGCGGCGTCGGCTGCAGCTCTCCCACCTCGCGCAGGAGCCGTTCGTTCTCTACAGTGCAACCGAGGTACCTGGCCTGCACGCCACGGCATTGCTGGCCTGCCAGCAGGCGGGCTTCCTGCCGCGCGTACAGCAGGAAGCGGTGCAGGTCCAGACCGTCGTGAGCCTGGTGGAGAGTGGCATGGGCGTGGCGCTGGTGCCCTCGGTGGCAGCGCGCCATACGGCGCGCAACGTCGTTTTCAAGCAATTGCACGGCAACGGGTCGGCCGTGGAAATCGGCATCGCCCTGGCCTACCGGCCCCAGGCCGAAACACCGGCCGCGCGCCGTTTCAGGGAAACGCTGGAGATCATGGCCGGTACTGGAGCTTGAGCTTCCGGCATGCCATCGCCCCCCGTACACAGATGGCAAGACGCTCAAGGCGCAGGCAGTCCCACGTCGGCCAGGCTGCGCGGCTTGCCGATGGGCGCGGCGGACTTGCCCTCGCGCGTGGCGGCCATGTCCTCCTCGCTCGGGTACTGGCCGAGCAGCCAGTAGTCGAACACGCGCCGCGCGATCGGCGCGGCCACGCCGGCGCCCCAGCCGGCGTTCTCGACCACCACGGCCAGCGCAATGCGCGGGTTGTCGGCGGGCGCGAAGGCCATATAGAGGCCGTGGTCGCGTTGGTGCTCCTCGAGCTTGGCACCGTTGTACTTCTCCTTCTGGCCGATGGTCACGGCCTGGGCCGTGCCGGTCTTGCCGCCCGAGAGATAGCCCGCGCCCGCAAACACGCGCGTGGAGGTGCCCTCCTGCGTCACGCCAATGAGCGCCCGGCGCACGATGGCGACGTTCTCGGGCTTGAAGCCCAGGTCCGCCGGCGCGGGCTGCGGCAGCGGCGTGCGCGCATGCGTGAGCGGGTCCTGCGTCGCCAGCCCGAGGTGCGGCGTGTACGACATGCCGCCGCCCGCCAGCGTGGCCGTGGCATGCGCCAGTTGCAGCATGGTGAAGCTGTTGTAGCCCTGGCCGATGCCCAGCGAAATGGTTTCGCCCGCGAACCACTTCTTCTGCTCGGGGCGCTTGTAGGCGTCGCGTTTCCATTCGGTGCTGGGCAACACGCCGCGCACTTCACCGTTGATGTCGATGCCGGTGATCTGGCCGAACCCCAGCGGTGCCATGAAGTCGTGGATGGTGTCCACGCCCAGGTCGTTGGCGAGCGAATAGAAATAGACGTTGCTCGACAGCACGATGGCGCGGTGCATGTCCACGGGGCCCAACGCGATGTCGCCGTGGCTGCGGAAGGTATGGCCGCCGAAGGTCCATGAAGCGTTGTCGTTGACGATGAAGCTTGGCGAGCGCTTGCCGGTCTGCAGCGCGGCCATGGCCATGAAGGGCTTGTAGGTGGAGCCCGGCGGGTAGGTGCCGCGCAGGGCCCGGTTGAGCAGCGGCAGGTCGATGGATTCGTTGAGTGCCTGCCAGTTCTCCTGGTCGATGCCGTCGACGAACAGGTTGGGGTCGAAGGTGGGCTTACTGACGAAGGCCAGCACCTCGCCGTTGCGCGGGTCGATGGCTACCAGCGCGCCGCGGCGGTCACCGAACAAGTCTTCGACGAGCTTCTGGAGCTTGATGTCGAGCGAAAGCACGACGGCCTGGCCCGGCGTGGACGGGTGGCTCGCCAGCCGCCGCACGGCGCGACCGCCGGCAGAGGTCTCCATCTGCTCCACGCCGGTGATGCCGTGCAGTTGCCGCTCGAAGCTCTGCTCGATGCCCAGCTTGCCGATGTACTCGGTGCCGCGATAGTTGGCGGCGTCGTCGGATTCGTCGATGCGCGCCTTCTCGGCCTGGTTGATGCGCCCGATGTAGCCGATGACGTGGCTGGCCAGGTCGCCGAACGGATAGCTGCGGAACAGCCGCGCCTTGATCTCCACGCCGGGGAAGCGGTAGCGCTGGGCCGCGAAGCGCGCCACCTCCTGATCGCTCAGGCGGGTGCGGATGGGCAGCGACTCGAAGCTCCTGGATTCGTCCATGAGCTTCTTGAAGCGGCGCCGGTCGCGCGCCGTGATGTCCACCACCTGCGCCAGCGCGTCGATGGTGGCGTCCAGGTCGTCGATCTTGGAGCGCGTGATCTCCAGCGTGTAGGCCGAGTAGTTGCTGGCCAGCACCACGCCGTTGCGGTCGAGGATGAGCCCGCGGTTGGGCACGATGGGCACCACGGCGGTACGGTTGCTCTCGGCCTGCTCGGCCAGGTCTTCATGGCGCGTGACCTGCAGATGCACCAGCCGCGCCGCCAGCAGGCCGAAGGCGGCGCACACCACCAGCGCGACGACGAACACGCGCATGCGAAAGCGCGAGAGGTCGGCCTCGACGTTGCGCAGCTCGGTCATAGCGGCCGGTTCTCGTCGCGGTCGGGCGGGCGGCGCTGCGGTGCCAGCAGGATCAGGCTGGCCAGCGGCCACAGCGCGGCCTCGATCAGCGGCGCCAGCAGGAAGTCCAGCCCCGGAAACGCGCCGCCCGCAAGCATGCGGATGGGCACCTCGACCACGTGCGCCGCCAAAAACAGCGGCAGCACCTGCACGGCCTGCGCGACCAGGCTGAACCACAGCAGGCGCCGCTCGATGGTGATGGCCAGGAACACCAGCGCGACGTAGGCGAGCGCATGCTGGCCCAGCAGCGCCGTCTGCTGCACGTCCATGCACAGGCCGAACGCGAAGGCAGCGCCCATGCCCACACGCAGCGGCTGGTGCACGCCCCAGAACAGCAGCAGCAGCATCAGCAGATCGGGCCGCCACGCCGCGCGCCCCAGCGGCAGCATATTGACAGCCAGCGCGACGACCAGGCTCACCCAGATGAATACGGGGTTGACCGGCAGCAGCAACTGCTGGGTGGCGCGCCGCGGAGTACTCACTTGCGCCCACCCTTTCTCGCCGCCGGCGGCGGATCGGCCTCGGGCCGCGGCGGCACGTCGGCGGCAACGAGCCGCAGCAGCATGACGTGGCGCGCCCCCTGCGTGAGCGCCAGCGGCACACAGTAGATGCGCGCGAACGCCGAATCGGCGCGGCGCTCCATGCGCGCCACGCGCGCCACGGGCAGGCCGGGCGGATACACGCCATCCACGCCGCTGGTCGTCAGCAGGTCACCTTCCTGCACGTCGGCGTTGCCGGGCATGAAGCGCAGCTCCATGCCGCCGTCGTGCGCGGCCACCGGGTCGCCATAGGCCACGCTGCGCGCGCCCGTGCGGACGTTCAGCACGGGAATCGCCTGGTCGCGGTCGATCAGCAGCGTGACTT
Source organism: Curvibacter soli (assembly GCF_029211125.1). Taxonomy (GTDB): domain Bacteria; phylum Pseudomonadota; class Gammaproteobacteria; order Burkholderiales; family Burkholderiaceae_C; genus Curvibacter_A; species Curvibacter_A soli. The sequence goes on along the minus strand of NZ_JARGEN010000058.1, from coordinate 111,981 downwards.
CGCTGACAAGCGGATGCACGCGTGTGACCTGCCCGAGCACGCCGGACTCATCGACCACCGGCGCGCCGAGCGCCACGCCCTGCACCAGTCCCTTGTCGACGATGATGCGGCGCGTGTAGGGATCGGCGGCGTCGTAGAGCACTTCGGCGGCCATCGCCTGCGCGCCCACGCGCTCGCGCAGGCCCAACAGCCGCCGCAGGCGCTGGTTTTCCTGGAGCAGTTCTTCCACCTGGTTGGCGCGCTGCGACTGCTGCGCAAGCCTGCCGCGGGCCTCCTTCTCCAGGCGCTGCGCCGTCGCCAGCGACTCGAAATAGCCAGCACCCGTGCGGGCGAGCTGCACGGGCTGCAACGCCAGCCACTGCATGGGGTACAGGACGGTGGCGATGGCCGCGCGCAGCGGCTCGGTCAGGCGGAAACGCACGTCGGCCACCATCAGGAAAACCGCCAGCGCACTGAAGAACATGAGCTTCGAGAGCGCCGAGGGCCCTTGCCGGAAGAACGGCGGAGCGCTGCGGTCCAGGGTTCCCAGGGGCATGGTCGGATGCGGGCCTCGACAATTGCGAAAAAGCCGGCTGCATCATAGCGAGCCGGCTTGCCAAACCAAAGGAAAAACTTACTCGCTGGTGAAGATGCTGCCCAGGCGGTCCATGCGCTCCAGCGCGATGCCGCAGCCGCGCACCACGCAGGTCAGCGGGTCTTCGGCCACCAGCACGGGCAGGCCGGTTTCCTCGGCCAGCAGGCGGTCCAGGTCGCGCAGCAGCGCGCCGCCACCGGTGAGCATCATGCCGCGCTCGGCGATGTCGGCGCCGAGTTCGGGCGGGGTCTGCTCCAGCGCGTTCTTGACCGCCGAGACGATGTTGTTGAGCGGGTCGGTCAGCGCCTCCAGCACCTCGTTGCTGCTGATGGTGAAGCTGCGCGGCACGCCTTCGGAGAGGTTGCGGCCCTTGACTTCCATCTCCTTGACCTCGGAGCCGGGGAAGGCGCTGCCGATGTTCTTCTTGATGGCCTCCGCCGTGGGCTCGCCGATCAGCATGCCGTAGTTGCGTCGGATGTAGTTGATGATGGCCTCGTCGAACTTGTCGCCGCCCACGCGCACGCTGCCCTTGTAGACCATGCCGCCCAGCGAGATCACGCCCACTTCGGTGGTGCCGCCGCCAATGTCCACCACCATGGAACCGCTGGCTTCGGAAACGGGCAGGCCGGCGCCGATGCCTGCCGCCATGGGCTCCTCGATCAGGTAGACCGCCGTGGCGCCGGCCGCTTCGGCCGCATCCTTGATGGCGCGGCGCTCGACCTGGGTGGAGCCGCAGGGCACGCAGATGATGATGCGCGGGCTGGGGGTGAACAGCGTGCGCGGGTGCACCATCTTGATGAACTGCTTGATCATCTGCTCGGTGATCACGAAATCGGCAATCACGCCATCCTTCATCGGGCGGATCGCCTCGATGTTGCCGGGCACCTTGCCCAGCATGGCCTTGGCCTCGCGGCCCACGGCCTGGATCACCTTCTTGCCGTGCGGGCCGCCCTCGTGGCGGATGGCGACGACCGAGGGCTCGTCGAGCACGATGCCCTTGTCGCGGGCGAAAATCAGGGTGTTTGCTGTGCCAAGATCAATGGCCAGGTCGGTGGAGAAGTACCGACGGAAAGCTCCGAACATTCAAGAATCCTCTCAGGCACGGCATGCGCTTCGGCCTGCTGTCGCCGGGTTTAGGGGGGGTGTACTGGCTTTTTTCGCACAATTACCAGCAGTTCCGAGGGTATTGCGGCAAAGCCGGGATAATACTCCATCCCCTGTGAACAACCGGGTCCGCCCAAGCCCGCCGCAGGGCTCTTTACACCCGCTCTCGACAGCCACTCCCCCTATGTCTCTTTCCCCCCAGGACATCAGCCGCATCGCCCATCTGGCGCGACTGGAACTCACTCCCACGGAAGGTGAGCGCATGCTCACGCAAATCAACGGCTTCTTCGACATCGTCGGTCAGATGCGCGCTGTGGATACTTCCGGCGTGGAGCCGCTTTCCCACCCCGTGGCGACGGCCCAGGACATCACCCTGCGCCTGCGCGCGGACGTGGCCAGCGAACCCGATGCGCGCGAGGCCAACCAGCGCAGCGCCCCGGCGGTCGAGGCCGGCCTGTTCCTGGTGCCGAAAGTGATCGAGTAAGCCATGGCTCAGGATCTGCACGAACTGGGCGTAGCCTGCCTGGCGGCCCAACTGCGCGCCCGGAAGGTATCGGCGGTCGAAGCCGCGCAGCACTTCCTGGCCCGCAGCAAGCAGCATGCGGCGCTGGGCGCATTCCTGGCCATCGACGAAGACGTGGCGCTGGCCCGGGCGCGCGCTGCGGATGCGCGCATCGCCGCGGACCAGGCGGGCGCGCTCGAAGGCGTACCGCTGGCGCACAAGGACATCTTCGTCACGCGCGACTTCCCCACCACTGCGGGATCGAAGATGCTCGCGGGCTACCGCTCGCCCTTCGACGCCACCGTGGTCGCGCGCCTGGCCGAAGCCGGCGCCGTGGCGCTGGGCAAGCTCAACTGCGACGAGTTCGCCATGGGCTCGGCCAACGAGAATTCCGCCTTCGCGCCGGTCAGGAACCCCTGGGACACGCAGCGCGTGCCCGGCGGCTCCTCGGGCGGCAGCGCGGCAGCGGTGGCGGCGCGGCTGGTGCCTGCGGCCACGGGCACCGACACGGGCGGCTCGATCCGCCAGCCCGCGTCGTTCTGCGGCATCACCGGCATCAAGCCGACCTACGGGCGCGCCTCGCGCTACGGCATGATCGCCTTCGCCTCCAGCCTCGACCAGGCCGGGCCGATGGCGCGCTCGGCGGAGGACTGCGCCCTGCTGCTGTCGGCCATGTGCGGCCCCGACCCCGACCGCGACTCCACCTCGCTGGACCTGCCGGCGGAGGACTTCACCCAGGCGCTGGACGGCAGCCTCGCGGGCCTGCGCATCGGCGTGCCGGCGGAATTCTTCGGCGACGGGCTGGCCGCCGACGTGCGCGCGGCCATCGACGATGCGCTCAAGGAATACGAGAAGCTCGGCGCCCGGCTCGTGCCCATCAGCCTGCCGCGCACGGAGCTTTCCATCCCCGTGTACTACATCATCGCGCCGGCAGAGGCCAGCTCCAACCTGAGCCGCTTCGACGGCGTGAAGTTCGGCCACCGCGCGCAGCAGTACGCCGACCTGCTCGACATGTACAAGAAAACCCGCGCCGAGGGCTTCGGCGACGAAGTCAAGCGCCGCATCATGATCGGCACCTACGTGCTGAGCCACGGCTACTACGAGGCCTACTACCTGCAGGCGCAGAAGATCCGCCGCATGATCGCCGACGACTTCCAGCGGGCGTTCCAGGACTGCGACCTCATCGCCGGCCCCGTGGCCCCGACCGTGGCCTGGAAGCTCGGCGACAAGGCCGACGACCCGGTGGCCAGCTACCTGGCGGACATCTTCACCCTGCCCGCCTCGCTGGCCGGCCTGCCGGGCATGAGCGTGCCGGCGGGCTTCGGCGAGGGCGGCATGCCCGTGGGCCTGCAGTTGATCGGCAACTACTTCGCCGAAGGCCGCCTGCTCAACGCTGCGCACCAGCTCCAGCAGGGCACCGACTTCCACCTCCGGCAGCCCGCGCTGGACCAGGCCCCGCAATGAGCGCGCCCGAATTCAAGGCCCCACCCACCATCGGCAGCGCTGCCATGCTCGGCGACTGCGCCACCCTGCTGCAGGGCTACCCCGACCAATGCGTGGACTTGATCGTCACCTCCCCGCCTTATGCCGACCAGCGCGCATCCACCTATGGCGGCATCCGGCCCGACGACTACGTCGCGTGGTTTCTGCCGCGTTCCGAACAGTTTCTGCGCGTATTGAAGCCCACCGGCTCCTTCGTGCTCAACATCAAGGAAAAGGCCGTCAATGGCGAGCGCCACACCTACGTGCTCGAACTCATCCTCGCGCTGCGCAAGCAAGGCTGGCTCTGGACCGAGGAATACATCTGGCACAAGAAGAATTGTTTTCCCGGCAAATGGCCGAACCGCTTCCGCGACGCCTGGGAGCGCTGCCTGCATTTCACCCGGCAGCGCCAGTTCAAGATGAACCAGCAGGCCGTGATGGTGCCAACGGGCGACTGGGCGCAAACCCGCCTCAAGTCGCTGGGCAAGAACGACGTGGTGCGCTACGACTCACAGGTGGGCAACGCCTTTGCCAAGAACATCGCCAACTGGCAGGGGCGCGAAATGGCCTACCCCACCAACGTGCTGCACCTGGCCACCGAGTGCGGCAACAAGCAACATAGCGCGGCCTTTCCGCTGGCACTGCCACAATGGTTCATCAAACTCTTCACCGACGAGGGCGATGTGGTGCTGGATCCGTTCGCCGGCTCGGGCACCACGCTGCAAGCCGCTGTCGAGCTCAAGCGCCACGCCATCGGCATTGACGTGGCGCAGGAATATGTGGACATGTGCCGCGAAATTCTGGCGCCCGTGCAAGGCCGCACCATGGAACCCAGGACACCTTATGTCACTCAGCGAAGCCGCAAGACAGTACGTCCAGAATCGGATCGCTGCGGACTTTCACAGCAAGCGCCTGGCGAGTCTTGAGGGACTGCGGCTCGCGCATCTTTCGGCGCAGGAAGAAACGCTGTTTGGCGCCTTTCTCGAAGGGCTAGGAGCCTGTCGGGCTTGGAGCGCCGATAGCGAGAATCGGCCCCAGCGAGGACAGTTTTTGCCCGCTTCGCAGGCCCATAGCCCAGCTATGGGTCAAGAAGCGGGTGAAAAATGGACTGCTGCGGCCGATTTGCAGCCGGCGACTTCCAAGTCCGACAGGCTCCTAGCCATCCACATCTGCGCGCAGGCATATGGCGGCAGGAAGTCCACGACGGAGGGGATTGACCTGGAGTTCTCCCGCGACGGAACGCGCTACATCGTGTCCATCAAAAGCGGCCCGAACTGGGGCAACTCGTCGCAGATCGCGAAAATGGTGCAGAACTTCGACAGAGCCCGCCGCATCGCCGGGCCACGCGAGCATGTCATGGCCGTCAATGGTTGCTGCTACGGCGCGGATGCGCACCCCGCCAAAACCGGCAATTACCTCAAACTCTGCGGGCAAGATTTCTGGCATTTGATTTCTGGCGAGCCGCTGCTGTACCGGCAAATCATCGAACCGTTGGGCCACGAGGCACGCCAGCGCAACGATGAGTTCGAGCAAGCCTTCGCCCGCTTGCATACCCGCTTCACGGCCGACTTCACCCAAGCTTTCTGCCGCCCCGACGCTTCCATTGACTGGGACAAAATCGTGGCGCTGAATTCGAGCGCCAAGACGCTTTGGCAACCCTGATTTCTTCGACACAACGCATATGGCCTCTCTCCTCATCCAAGGCTACGAAGTCGTCATCGGCTTCGAGACACACGCCCAGCTTTCCACCCGCAGCAAGATCTTCAGCCGCGCGCCCACGGCCTTCGGTGCCGCGCCAAATACACAAGCCTGCGCGGTCGATCTGGCGCTGCCAGGCACGCTGCCGGTAATGAACCGCGGCGCCGTCGAGCGCGCTATCAAATTAGGACTGGCCCTGGGCTCCCGCATTGCGCCGCGGAGCATTTTTGCCCGCAAGAACTACTTTTACCCCGATCTGCCCAAGGGCTACCAGATCAGTCAGTTCGAGATTCCCGTGGTGCAAGGCGGGGAGGTATCGTTCTACCTCGGCGACGAAAAGAAAACCGTGCGCCTGGTGCGCGCCCATCTGGAAGAAGACGCGGGCAAGTCGCTGCACGAGGACTTCGTGGGCATGAGCGGCATCGACCTCAACCGCGCCGGCACGCCCCTGCTCGAGATCGTCACCGAGCCCGACATGCGCTCCAGCGAAGAAGCCGTGGCCTATGCCAAGGAACTGCACAAGATCGTGACCTGGATCGGCATTTGCGACGGCAACATGCAGGAAGGCAGCTTCCGCTGCGACGCCAACGTTTCAGTGCGCAAGCCCGGAGGCCCGCTGGGCACGCGGCGTGAGATCAAGAACCTCAACAGCTTCAAGTTCATGCAGCAGGCCATCGACTTCGAAGTGCGCTGGCAGATCGAGCAGATCGAGGACGGGTTCGCCATTCAGCAGGCCACGGTTCTGTTCGACCCTGGCACGGGCGAAACCCGCGCCATGCGCACCAAGGAAGACGCCGCCGACTACCGCTACTTCCCCGACCCCGATCTGCCGCCGCTCGTGATCGCACCTGAATGGGTGGAGCGCGTGCGGGCCGAGATGCCCGAATTGCCGCGTGCCATGGCCGAGCGCTTCGTGACCGGCTACGGCCTGCCCGAATACGACGCGGCCACACTCACGCAGACCAAGGCCATGGCGGCGTACTTCGAGGAAGTCGCCGCGCTCAGTCGGCAACCCAAGCTCGCCAGCAACTGGATCATGGGCGAGGTGTCGCGCCGCCTCAACACCGGCGAGACGGACATCGCCCACGCGCCGGTTTCTGCAGCCCAGCTCGCCCAACTGATCGGGCGCGTCGTTGACGGCACTATCTCCAACAGCGCCGCGCGCCAAGTGTTCGACGCGCTCTGGAGCGGCGAAGGGCAGACGGTGGACACGGTGATCGAAGCCAAGGGCCTCAGGCAGATGAACGACAGCGGCGCACTGGAGAAGATCATCGACGAAGTGATCGCCGCCAACCCCGACAACGTGGCCCAGTACAAGGCCGGCCGAGACAAGGCGTTCAACGCGCTGATCGGCCAGGTGATGAAAGCGAGCAAGGGCAAGGCCAACCCGCAGCAGGCGGGCGACCTGCTGCGCGGCAAGCTCGCCTGAGGGGAACGCGGGCCGTCAGCGCACGGCGGTCTGCTGCGCCCATAGCTGGCGCAGCTTCGCCAGCTCGGCATCGAAGCGCGCGTTCACGCGCTGCCTTTCCTGCTGCTGGTCTTCGATGAAGCGCCGCTGCGCCTGCACGTCGCTGTCGTTGTCGGTGTACTTGCGCTTCAGGCTCTCCGGGGCCTTGGCGGGGTCTTTCGCGTAGAACTCCATTTCGGTGTCCAACGCCTTGCGCTGGCTTTGCAGCTCGACGATGCGCTGGTTCGCCGCGGCGATGACTTCGTCGATCTGCTTGAGCGCTGCGGACCGCTCGGCATCGTGCGCTGCCTGGTTGGGGTAGCGGTTCACGAGCGCGCGTTCGCGCCGCTTCTCGTCGCCCTGGCGCCGCCGCTCCTCGGCCTGGGCGCGCTCGCGCGCCTCGCGCTCGGCCTGTTCACGCTCGCTGAGCGACGGGCCTATGCTGCGCCGCAGCGCACCCGTGGGGCTGAGTTCTTTCTGCTCCCGGTCCGCGCATTCGGGAATCGGGCGGTCCGCCGTGAGCGTGCGGCCGTGGCTGTCCACGCAGGTGTAGATGCCCTGGGCCCGGGCCGGCAATTGCAGTTGCTGCAGCGCGCAACCCAGCAACAGCGCACCGGCAGCGCGCAGTATCCCGCCCTTGCAGACCACGGCATCTCCTTATCCCGCATCCTCCACACCGTAGCGCTGGCGGTAGGCCAGCACCCGCTCGTGGTGGGCGCCCAGATCGCCAGCCGCCGCACCATGCGCCAGATACTGCAATAAGTCTGCCAGCTTGGCGATGGCGCAAACCTGCATGCCGAGCTGGCTGCGCACGTACTGCACGGCGCTGTGGTCCACGTCGCGCCCATCCTCGGTGGCCTTCTCCTGCCGGTCCAGCGCGATGGCCACCGCGTGCGGCGTGGCGCCGGCGGCGCGGATGATGGCGATCGACTCGCGCACGGCGGTTCCGGCGGACATCACGTCGTCCACGATCAGCACCCGGCCCTGGAGCGGCGCGCCCACCAGGCTGCCGCCCTCGCCGTGGTCCTTGGCCTCCTTGCGGTTGTAGGCGAAAGGCACGTTGCGGCCCAGCCGCGCCAGTTCGATGGCGACCGCCGCGCCCAGCGGGATGCCCTTGTAGGCGGGGCCGAAGACCATGTCGAATTCAATGCCGCTGCCGACGATGCGGCGTGCATAGAATTGCGCCAGCCGGCCCAGCTTGGCGCCATCGTCGAACAGCCCGGCGTTGAAGAAATACGGGCTCAGGCGACCCGCCTTGGTCTTGAATTCGCCGAAACGCAGCACGCCCGCATCGACGGCGAACTGCACGAAATCCTGCGCCAGCGCGTCATCCGCGCCCGTTTGCGCCTCACCTGTCTGCATGGGGAATCCTTTGTTCAAATTGACCAGCCTCAACCTCAACGGCATCCGCTCCGCCGCGTCCAAGGGCTTGGAGGCCTGGGTCGCGAAAACCCGCCCGGATTGTATTTGTGTGCAGGAGATCAAGGCCCAGGCGGCGGACATGCAGGACCGCTTCGAGCAACTGGCCGGCCTGCGCGGGTACTTCCACTTCGCCGAGAAGAAGGGCTATTCGGGCGTGGGCATCTACACGCGCCACACGCCCAGCGATGTCATTGCCGGCTACGGCTCGCCCGAATTCGACGCCGAGGGCCGCTACCTGGAGTTACGCTTCGACACACCGGCGCGCAAGCTCTCGATCGTCAGCGCCTACTTTCCGAGCGGCTCCTCGGGCGAGGAACGCCAGCTCGCCAAGTACCGCTTCCTGGCCGAATTCCACCCGCACCTGATGCGCAGCAAGGCCGAGCGCGAGTTCATCCTCTGCGGCGACATCAACATCGCCCACCAGCAGATCGACTTGAAGAACTGGCGCAGCAACCAGAAGAACAGCGGTTTCCTGCCCGATGAACGGGCCTGGATGACAAAACTGTTGCACATCTCTGACGAAGGCGGCGGACTGGTAGACGTTTACCGTCAGTTACAACCAACCGCGACCGACACGGCCTACACATGGTGGAGCAACCGTGGACAGGCTTATGCGAACAACGTCGGATGGCGGCTGGACTACCACCTGGCTTCGCCAAGCTTGGCAGCGACTGCCAAGACTGCCGATGTGTTTAAGGCGCAGAAGTTCAGCGACCACGCACCCCTGACGGTGGACTACGACTTCACGCTCTGACGCGCCCGCCGCAAGGTGGCGCCTACCGCCAGTCGTCACCAGGCATAGATCTCTTCATGAACTCGTCGAACATCGGCACCGTGAATGCCGTGTCACCATGGTTCGGGCTCCAAACCATGCCCTTGCTGATGAGCGAACTTCGGGTTGGGGCCAGCGATGAAACATTCGCCTTGTAGCAGGCAGCAATGTCGCCTGACCGGTGGGGACCTGCCCCAAGTTCAGCCATCGCCCGCAGGTACTTTTTCTCCTTGGGTGTCAGACGGTCGAAGCGAACCCGAAAGAAGCTTTCATCTAACGCTGCAACGGCCGTGACGGATGCGGTTGCAACATCATTCTCAGTGATGGGTGAAGACGACGCAGCCCGCCAAGTATGACTGCCCCACTGCTGCAGGAAGTATGCGTAGCCTTGCGTCAATACCAGAATCTGCTCCAAGGCCGCAGGGACGATGCTCACGCCCTCGTCGTCGAGCGGCTTCTCGATGGCTCGCCGGGCGGCTTGTGGTGGCAGCGGACCGATTTGCGGAAAGTCGAACAAACGCTCGGCATAAGATTTCGCATTCCCCATGCGCCCACGCAACTGAGGCAGGCCGGCGCCGACTAACACCACCGGCAATTGCCGCTGCTCGGTCCTGTGCATGGCAGTGATCAAGGCGGCAAGTTGTGTTACCTCAACGTACTGCAATTCGTCGATGAAGATGGCCAGCGCGGTGTTGGCTGATTTGGCGGCCAATCCCACCTGCTCAATGAGCGCCTGAAGGTCATGCTCCAGGTCGCCGTTGTCGGCAAGCCCAGGCTCCGCGTCATAGTCGATGCCAACTTCAATGTCCCCGTAGGTCACTTTGAGCTTGCTGGCAAAACCTGCAAGGGCCCGCAAGCCGCGAACCGCATAGTCTTTTGCTGCGGCCACTTGACTGAGTCGTAAAAGTGCCTGACGCAACTGCGGAGCCAATAGAGCAGGGAGGGAGCGACCTTCCGGCGCCTCAATCCGGACAGTGTGGATGCCCGCTGCTTCTGCATCCTCTCGAATGCGATCAAGAAGCACAGTCTTGCCGACGCCACGCAATCCCACAAGCATTGCACTCTTGGCTGGACGGCCAATACGGGCTCGCTCAAGCGCTATATGAAGTGAGGCACGCAATTCGTCGCGGCCGGCAAGCTCAGGAGGCGGGGTACCTGCTCCTGGAGCGAAGGGGTTGCGAATAGGATCCATGCCTAGGAGTTTATAGTAATCTTTTCAAAATTACAATTTATTCATAAATTCATGAATATCGCTATGAATGCACGCTGCAAAGACCCAGGCGACAACCACATTCGTCCGCTCAAACCAGCGATAAATGTCGCTTCTACCCCATCGACTACCCGCCTGGCCTCGCCCGCGCTGGCGCGCGCCGAGCACATTCACAGGGCGCAGAAGTTCAGCGACCACGCACCCCCGACGGTGGACTACGACTTCACGCTCCGAGCCACGCCGAATGCTCCTGTTTCAATAGCTGCTACCGCTTTATCCATGGGCGCTGGAGGCCTATTTGGCCCCAAAACCGGCCCGCGAGCGCACGCCCTTCAGCCGCGCCCGCGCGCCTGCTCGTACAGTCCCTGCACCTTGGGCACGTTCGACTCCAGCTCGCGGATGCGCTCCGGCCCCGAGGGGTGGGTGGACAAAAAGCCGATGCCGGCACTGCCCCCGCCGGCCTGCCCCATCTTGCGCCACAGGCTCACCGCCGCCTCGGGCCGGTAGCCGGCGCGCGCCGCCAGTTCCAGCCCCACGAGGTCGGCGTCGCTCTCGTCGGTGCGGCTGAACTTCAGCGAAATGAGCTGCGTGCCCACGTTGGCCGCCATATCGCCGACCTGCCCCAGGCCCAGCAGTTGCGCGCCCAGCGACAGCAGCGCCCCCGTGCCCTGCGTCTTGGCGATGCGCGCGCGGGCGTGCTCGCGCAACGCGTGCGCCATCTCGTGGCCCATGACCATCGCCACCTCGTCGTCGGTGAGCTGAAGTTGGTCGAGGATGCCCGTATAGAACGCGATCTTGCCGCCCGGCATGCAGAAGGCGTTGATCTGCCTGCTGCCGATCAGGTTGACCTCCCAGCGCCAGTCGCGCGCACGCGGGTTCCAGGCCGCCGCGAACGGGATCAGCCGCCGCGCGATGGCGCGCAGCCGCTGCAACTGTGGGTTGCCGTCGGGCGCCAGCGCCCGCTGCGCGCGGGCCTGGGCCAGCATCTGCGCATACTGCTGGGTGGCCGAGCGCTCCAGCGAATCCGCCGGCACCAGGCTGCGCAGCCGCGAGGCGTCGCCCACGTCCACCTGCGCATGCAGCGGTGCGGCCACGGCAGCCGCGGCCAGCACGAAGGCGCGCCGCGCCTGCCATGGCGCGCGGGCGGCGGGGCAGCAGCCCGGGCGGCACGCGCCGAAGGTCTCATGTGGCGACAGGTTTGGTTCGATTGTGCGCATGCCGTAAAGTCTAGGGCGTTTACTACGGCACCCATGCTGCACTACCACACCATCCCTGTCACGGCCTTCCAGCAAAACTGTTCGCTGCTCTGGTGCGATGCCACCGCGCAGGCGGCCGTGATCGACCCGGGCGGCGACCTGCCCGCCATCGAGGCCGAGGCAGAGCGCCGCGGCCTGCGCCTGCGGCAGATCTGGCTCACCCACGCCCACATCGACCACGCCGGCGGCGCGGGCGAACTGGCGCGGCGGCTGGGCCTGCCCATCGTCGGCCCGCACGAGGGCGACCAGTTCTGGATCGACGCGCTGCCGCAGCAGGCCGCGATGTTCGGCTTTGCGCCCGCCGAGCCGTTCGCGCCCACGCGCTGGCTGCACGACGGCGACACGGTGCAGATAGGCCAGGAAACGCTCGCCGTGCGCCACTGCCCCGGCCACACGCCGGGCCACGTGGTGTTCCATGCGCCGCAGATCGACCGCGCCTTCGTGGGCGACGTGCTGTTCGCGGGCAGCATCGGGCGCACCGACTTTCCGCAGGGCGACCACCAGCAGCTCATCGACAGCATCACCCAGCGCCTCTGGCCCATGGGCGACGGCACGGTCTTCATCCCCGGCCACGGCCCCGAAAGCAGCTTCGGGCGCGAGCGCCGCAGCAACCCCTACGTGGGCGGCACCTGAACCGCAGCGCCGACGCGCGCCTGCGTCCGCATCTCCGCGCGCACCACGATCGCCAGCCCGGCCAGCACGCCGGCCAGCCCGGCAAACGCCACCCACTCCGGCCGCTCGCCCACCACGGCCATCGCCAGCACGAAAGCTGCCACCGGCTCGATCAGACTCAGCGCCACCCCGGTCGGCCCGGAGACATGGCGCAGCCCGATGGAAAACAGCAGGTGCGCGATGCCCGACACCACCACCCCCAGGTAGACCACCACCAGCACCGCCGGCCACGTCCACCGCGGCGCCCCGCCCTGCAGCCAGGCAATGGGGACGGCCAGCAGCGCGGCCCCGGTGAACACGTAGAAATTGACCACCTTGGGCGGCATGCGGCCCACCAGCCGCTTGCTGAGGAGCGCCGCGCCCGAATACGACAGCCCCGCCAACAGGCACATCGCCAGCCCCGGCCAGGAGACGGCGGCGCCCGCGCCACGGCCCGCGACCATGGCCGCGCCGCCCGCCACGCTGACCAGCGTGCCGCCCCACCACAGCGCCGGCAGGGGCGTGCGCAGCACCGCGGCCTGCAGCAGCCCGGCCCAGATCGGCCCGCTGCCGATGGCCACCGCCGTGCCCACCCCCACGCCCGCGAGCTTCACCCCTTCGTAGAAGAACACGCTGTAGCCGCCCATGCCCGCCGCCGCCCAGGCGAACCACGGCCAGCGCAGCCCGGCGCGGCGCGGGCACAGCGTGAAGCCGGATCCGCGCGTGCGGCCCGGCCCCAGCGACGGCAGCAGAACGCCCCCGAGGAACACGCTGGACACCGCCAATTGCGCCGCCCCCACCCAGAACGGCGACAGCCCCGCCGCCCCCAGGCTCTGTGCCGTGCCGCTGGTGCCCCACAGCACGCTGGCCAGCACCACCAGCGCGATGCCCCGAGCCGCAGAAGCGGTGAAAGCGCGTTGCGTCGTCGTCATGCCACGCATGGTGCGCCGCGCTGGCACGGCAAATGTCGAGCACCGCGCGAAGTCGCCCCACCCGGGGTCGGAGCAGAGGTCGGCACGGCGGCGTCAGCGCCCGCTCCGCAGCCCCCGCGCGCCCACGCCACGCTCGCGCCGCAGCGCATAGGCCAGCGCGCTGGCGCTGGCGTAGCCCACCTGCGCAGCGGCGGCGTCGAGCGTGCGCCCGCGCGCCAGCAGGCGCGCGGCGACATCCAGGCGGCGCGCGCGCAGCCAGCCCTGCGGCGTCTGGCCCGCCAGCTCCAGCAGGCGCGCGTGGAAGCGCGCCGGGCTCAGGAAGAACAGCGCCGCCATGCGCGCCGTGGGCCAGTCCTCGTGCAGCGCCTCGGCCACGGCGGCCTCCAGCCGCGCCAGGTCCAGCCCCCGCCGCGCCAACACGCGCGGCGCATCCAAGATTTGCGCCAACACGCGCGGCGCATCCAAGATTTGCGCGGGCACGCGCGGCGCACCCAGGATTTGCGTCGGCACGCGCGGCGCATCCAGGATTGGCGCCGGCACCGCCTGCGGTACATCGCCCGCGCGCCACGGCCCTGCCCACGCCGGGTCCACGGCGAAACGCCGCACCCGCTCCACGCCCGCCTGCGCCGGCGCGTCGATCACGAACATGTACGTACCCGGTCGGGCCAGGAAGCCATGCGCGGCGCCCGCCGGCACCACCATGCCGCAGGCCGTATCGACGAAGGCTGCGCGGCCCGCCACCTCCAGCTCCATGCGACCCGCCAGCGCGAACAGGATCTGCGCGTGGTCGTGCGCGTGCACGGCGTGCTCGCCGCCGTAGCGGCGCACCGAGGCGACGGGCGCGAGGACAGGGCAATGGGAAGCCATCGGGCCGCATGGTAGCCTGCCCCGGCGTCGGCGTGGGAGCGCAACCTGCTTCGCATCACCCGCCTCGGCGGCTTCACGCCCGGCATCCTGCCCCGGGAGTGGCGAGCGCCGACGCTGCTGGCGCTGCTGGCGCTGCACTAGGCGTGGCAGGCTGGGGCTGCGGCGGCGCGCCAGGGCGCAGATATAGGGGAGTATGCATCTCTACCGCCCGTTTTTAGGGCGGTGGGAAGGTGGTTGTTGGGGAGTATGCTGGGCTGGCCATGCCAGCGCGGGCGACCGGCATGGCGCATGCGGATAATCGGCCCGTTCTTTCGCCCGCACCATGCCCCACACCCCCGCCGATACCGTCCGCGCAGGCCCCGCGCCCGCCGCCGCGCCGCGCCGCCCCTGGCGCGAGGCCTGGCGCGTGTACCTGGAGCCTGCCAGCCTGCGCATGCTCACGCTGGGCTTTTCCGCCGGGCTGCCGCTGCTGCTGGTGCTGGGCACACTGAGTTTCTGGCTGCGCGAGGCGGGCATCGACCGCACGACCATCGGCTACCTGAGCTGGGTGGGACTGGCCTATGCGTTCAAGTGGGTGTGGTCGCCGCTGGTGGACCGGCTGCCGCTGCCGCTGCTGACGCGCTGGCTGGGGCGGCGCCGCAGTTGGCTGCTGCTGGCGCAGTGCGCGGTGGCAGCGGGGCTGGCGGGCATGGCGTTCAACGATCCGCGCACGGCGCTGGCACCAGTGGTGTGGTGCGCGCTGGCGGTGGCGTTCGGCTCGGCCACGCAGGACATCGCGCTGGACGCCTACCGCATCGAATCCGCCGACACCGAGCACCAGGCGGCGCTGGCGGCCACCTACCAGACGGGCTACCGGCTGGCGATGATCTGGGCCGGCGCGGGCGTGCTGTGGCTGGCCGCGCGGGCCGAGGCGCCCGGCGTGGCGGGCTACCAGCCCGGGGCGTGGAAGGCGGCGTACCTGGCGATGGCGGCGTCCATGCTGGTGGGCGTGGCCACGGTGCTGCTGAGCCCCGAGCCGGCGCGGCGCGCGCAGCCGGCGGCGAAGAACGCCGCCGAGTGGCTGCGCGGCGCGCTGGTGGAGCCGTTCGCCGACTTCCTGCACCGCTACCGCTGGCAGGCCGCGCTGATCCTGGCGCTGATTGCCGTGTACCGCATCAGCGACGTGGTGATGGGCATCATGGCCAACCCGTTCTACGTGGACATGGGCTACACCAAGGACGAGGTGGCGGCGGTGACCAAGGTGTTCGGCGTCGTCATGACGCTGGCGGGCGCCTTCGTGGGCGGGGTGCTGTCGATGCGGCTGGGCGTGATGCGGGTGCTGATGCTGGGCGCCGTGCTGAGTGCTGCCAGCAACCTGCTGTTCGCCTGGCTGGGCACGCGCGGGCACGACCTGCGCGGGCTGGTGTTCGCCATCTCGGCGGACAACCTGGCCGGCGGCATTGCCTCGGCGGCGTTCATCGCCTACCTGTCGGGGCTGACCAATGTGAACTACTCGGCCACGCAGTACGCGCTGTTCAGTTCGATGATGCTGCTGCTGCCGAAGTGGGTGGCGGGCTTTTCGGGCCGCTTCGTCGATGCCTGGGGCTACCAGAGCTTCTTCGTCGGCACGGCGCTGCTGGGCGTGCCGGTGCTGCTGCTGGTGGCGCTGGCGGCGCGGGTGCATGCGGTGGCCACCACGCCCGGGGCCGCCGGCGATGCGCCCGCTTGAACCTGGAAACGGCAGTTGACCGCTTTGTATCCCTTGACAAGCCGCAGGAAATCGAGCGTTGCCGGTTTCGATGGCGCTCACCTCGTGGGTGAGAGCGCTATGCACCTGCCGTTTCCAGGGTGAATTCGTTTACGTAACTTTACGGGCGCTTCAACCCCCATGCGATGCGCATCGCGGACCATGAGCGGCGCCGGCACCCCCACCCGCGGCACGGAGAGCACCCCATGAGCACCCATCACCTGCTGATGATCGAAGACGACGCCCGCCTGGCCCAGATGGTGGGCGAATACCTCGGCCAGTCGGGCTTCAGCGTTGAGCACGCGGCGGATGCGCAGCGCGGGCTGGCGCGGTTGCAGGGCGGCGCGCAGGCGGGCCTGCCGGACCTCGTGATCCTGGACCTGATGCTGCCCGACATGGACGGCCTGGAGGTGTGCCGCCGCATCCGCGCCATGCAGGGCGCGGCGGCGCAGACGCCGGTGCTGATGCTCACCGCCAAGGGCGACCCGATGGACCGCATCATCGGCCTGGAGCTGGGCGCCGACGACTACCTGCCCAAGCCGTTCGAGCCTAGAGAGCTGCTCGCGCGCATCCGCGCCGTGCTGCGCCGCCGCACCGAGGGCGCCGCGCCGCAAGCGCAGGCGATGCGCTTCGGCTCGCTGGAGATCGACCGCGACGCGCGCACCGTGGCCGTGGCAGGCCAGCCCTGCGAGCTCACGTCGTACCAGTTCGACCTGCTGGTCGCGCTGGCCGAGCGCGCGGGCCGCGTGCTGACGCGCGACCAGATCATGGAGGCCGTGCGCGGGCGCGAGCTGGAGGCGTTCGATCGCTCCATCGACGTGCACATGGGCCGCATCCGCGCGGCCATCGAAGCCGACCCCAAGAACCCGAAGCGCATCCTTACCGTGCGCGGCGTGGGCTACGTGTTCGCCAGGCAGCAGGACTGAACATGGCCCCCACGGTCGCGCACTGCGTGTGGCTGCCCGCCCCCAGGCACGGGTTTGCCCTGCGCCGCGCTTGTGCATGGGTGCGCGTTTCGCCTTGGGGCCACCCGGCGGCGAAACCTTTGCGCTGCGCAGCGGGCCCGGCGTGATGTTCGGCATCTTCTCGCGCCGCCTGTACCTGCGCATCTGGCTCGCCGTGGTCGGCAGCGTGGCCGTGCTCACGCTGAGCGTGGGCTGGGCCTGGCGCGTGGCCGCCGAGCAGGAGGCGCGCGAGCGCCAGCCCCCGCCGCCGCGCCCGGTGATCGTGCGCAACGCGGAGGGCGAGATGGTGAGCCACGGCACGGCCACGCGCACGCCGGGCGAGGGCCTGGAGTTCACCGTCGATCTGTCCGACGGCGAAACCCTGACGCTGCAGATTCCGCCGCACCCGCCGCGGCCCAGCCGCGATACCGCCTTCTGGCTGCGCGCGCCATTCGGCTTCGTCTGGATGCTGGGCCTGGTGGGCCTGGCCGTGGCGGTGGGGGTGTACCCCATCGTGCGGCGGCTGACGTCGCGGCTCGAGGCGGTGCAGCGCAGCGTGCAGCGCTTTGGCGAGGGCGACCTCTCGGCGCGCGCGCCGGTGGCGGGGCACGACGAGGTGGCCGATCTGGCGCAGCGCTTCAACGCGGCGGCGGCGCGCGTGGAAACGCTGGTCGAATCGAACAAGTCGCTGCTGGCCAATGCGTCGCATGAATTGCGCTCCCCGCTCACGCGCATCCGCATGGGGCTGGAGCTGATGGGCGGGCAGACCTCGCCGAGCCTGCGCGACGAGATTCTGCGCAACATCGCCGAGCTGGACCAGTTGGTCGACGAGATCCTGCTCGCCAGCCGGCTCGACGCCCAGGAGGCCGACATCGGCACCATGGAGGCCGTGGACCTGACGGGCCTGGCGGCCGAGGAATGCGCGCGCGCGGACGCCGAGCTGGATGCCGGCACCACGCTGCAAGGCGTGGAGGTGCGCGGCGTTGCCAAGCTGCTGCGCCGCGCGGTGCGCAACCTGCTGGAGAACGCGCGCCGCTACAGCCACGGCGGCATCACGCTGTCGGTGCGGCGCGTGGACGGGCAGGCGCTGCTGCGCGTGTGCGACCTCGGCCCCGGCGTGCCCGAGAATTTGCGCGAGCGCATCTTCGAGCCCTTCTACCGCCTGCCCGGCGCCAGCGAGCGCGAAGGCGGCGTGGGCCTGGGGCTGGCGCTGGTGCGCTCCATCGTGGCCCGGCACGGCGGCACGGTGCGCTGCGAAAGCCGGCCCGACGGCGCGCAGGGGGCGTGCTTCGTGCTGGAGCTGCCGCTGCGGGAAGAGGGCGGCGAGAAGCTATCAAAATAATAGCTTCCACCGCAATAGGTACGGGCGCATACGGCCTAAAATGCGTCAAAAAATCGGCAGCCACACCAACACCATGCAGAACATCCTAGTCGTCGGAGGCGCGGGCTACATCGGCTCGCACATGGTATGGCTGCTGGGGCAGCACGGCGTGCAGGCGGTGACCCTGGACAACCTGGTCGCCGGGCACCGTGACGCGGTGCTGCATGGCGAGTTGCGGGTGGGGGACGTGGCCGACCGTGCCTTGCTCGACCAGATACTGGACAGCCAGCGGTTCGACGCCGTGATGCATTTCGCGTCGTTCATCCAAGTCGGCGAATCGGTGCTCGACCCCGCCAAGTACTACCGCAACAACGTCGCCACCACCCTCACGCTGCTCGACGCCATGCGCGACCACGGCGTGCGGCAGTTCGTTTTCTCGTCCACCGCAGCGCTGTTCGGCGAACCGGCTTATACGCCCATCGACGAAAAACACCCGCTGCAGCCCATCAACCCGTATGGGCGCAGCAAATGGATGGTCGAGCAGGTGCTGGCCGACTATGCGCGCGCCTATGGATTGCAATCGGTCTGCCTGCGCTACTTCAACGCCGCCGGCGCGCATCCGCAGGGTTTGCTGGGCGAGCGCCACGAACCCGAGACCCATCTGATCCCGCTGGTGCTGCAGGCCGCCACGGGGCGGCGCTCCCACGTCACTGTGTTTGGCCGCGACTACGACACGCCCGACGGCACCTGCATCCGCGATTACGTGCATGTGATGGACCTGGCCGACGCCCACTGGCTGGCCCTGCAATACCTGGCCCGGGGCGGCACGGCGGGCGCGTTCAATCTGGGCAACGGCAACGGCTATTCCGTGCAGGAGGTGGTGGACACGGCGCGCCGGGTGACGGGGCGGGACATCGCGGTGCGGGAGGGGCCGCGCCGGGCCGGCGACCCGGCACGCCTGGTGGCCGACGCGGCCCTGGCGCGCCAGGTGCTGGGTTGGCAGCCGCGCCACGGCAGCCTGGAGGCCATCGTGCGCGATGCGTGGCAGTGGGAATGCCGTGCGGGCGGCCCGGCCCCACGTCGCCCGCCTGAGCCCGCCTGAGCCCGCCTACCACCAGCGGGTTTTGTCGCGCGTGTGGCGCTGCTTGAAGCGGGAGTAGACGTTGCCGTTGGCGTCGAGCTGGAGGCGCTCGAAGATCGCCATGACGATGCGCCCCAGCGGGTGCGCGCGGCACACGTCCTCCAGCCGCCAGCGCATGTTGCGCAAGGTGTCGTCGGTGCCGGCAATGAAGGCGGACAGCCCATCGAACAGGCCCACGCGGTGCTGCCGCAGCGCGTCGATGGAGGCAGGCTGGTCGCGGAGATCGTCTAGGCGGCAGAGGAAGCGCTCGGTTTCCTGCAGCTTCACGGTATTGACCAGCAGCACCCCGTTCATCAGGATGGCTTTCAGCGTCGCATCGCCGTCGTGGTCGATGAAGGTGTCGCACGCCGAGACCAGCCAGCGCAGATTCAGGTGCCGCAGCAGGAAATCGGCTTCCGCCAGCCACAGTTGGCGAAAGCGCGCGTAATGGACGCGGGTGTCCACCTCCCGCCGGATCAGCACGATCAGCATGGCGTGGTGGTACAGCAGTTCCGGCTGGCCGATGAATTCGCGCCGCAGGCGCTGCAGGTGCTCCCGCAGGTCCACCGATGCGCCGTGGGCATACTGCGGCGCATCGCCTTGCACCAGCGCTTGCTTGAGGGCCTGCACGTCGGGCGCCTGCAATTGGGCCGCAGCGGCGTCCGCGCCGAAGCGCCGGCGGTGTCTGCCGAAGGAAAACCACTTCTCAAACGGAGTCTTGCGGCGTCGCATCGCGGGATCGTGGGTTGGAAAGCAGGTATTGTCCGACCAGGCTGCCGGGCAGATAGAGGCCGCGCTCGATGTAATCGTCGAGCCGCCGGCGGTCCGGCTTGCGCAGCTTGACCACGGGCGGCGGCGCGTCCGCGGCGCGCGAGAACAGCAGGCGGATTTTGAGCGCCGCGCGGTTCCAGTTGCCGAGGGCGTGGTAGTAGTACGGCCCGTCCTCGGCCTTGCCGAGGCACAGGCGGCAGCCACTCCCGGCGCGCAGGACGAATTGCAGCGCCAGATGCATGCTGAGGTAGTGCGGTATGTCGATCCGCTGGCGCACCTGGGCATAGACGCCCAGCGCCTGCAGATGCGCGATGTAGCCTTCGTTGCCGCGCGCGACGACCTGGGTGCTGAACTCCCGCTGCAAGTCGGCGATGAACGGACTTTCGGGCGGAGCGGCCATGAACCAGTTTTCCACCACGGGGTACGCCGCGTCGCTGGTGTAGCGCTCCAGGTAATAGCCCACGAAGTCGCACTGCGCCTCGGCCTGCCGCGCCAGCACCCAGTCGAGCGGGGCGGTGAGGATGGTGCTGGCATCGAGCCAGATGCCGCCATGGCGGCGCAGCAGCTCCAGCCGCACCCAGTCGGCGCGCTTGGCCTCGGAGACGCCATCGAGCGCGCTCGGAATGCTGGGGATGTAGGCCCGCACGCTGGCGGCGTCCAGGATGCGGACGCTGAAGCCGGGGTTGAGCGCGCGCCAGTTGTCGAAGCAGCGCTGCACCACGAGCGGCACGGCGCTGCCGCTCCAGTAGCCCCAGATGATGGACGGAATGCGCCGGGGGTTGCTGCTGGCGGCGCCGAACGCATGGACGGCGAATGGCGCCGCCCCCTGGTCCTCCAGCCGCCGGGGCCGCCAGGCGAAATACCGGCGCAGCCAGACGGCGAGCCAGAGTTCGCCGCGGCTCCTCCATGCGCGCAGGCGGTTCTTCATGGCTGGAGGTAGTGGAACCAGTGGCGGAACTTGTACCAGCGCAGCCACCAGCCGCGCAGCAGGTAGGCCCTTTCCAATGCCCGTGGCGACAGTGGCGATGCAGCGCGAAAATTCTGCCGGAACCGCTCTGCCAGCGCTGCATCCGTCGACGCCCGCGCGTGCGGGTGGGCGGCCACGCAGCGCATGGCGCCCACGAGGTTGCGCGCACTCTGGTGCGCCAGCGCCAGCGCCAGCGTCGGGTCGCGCCAGCAGTCCTCCTGCTGCTCCAGCGCGCGCCGGAACTCCGCCAGGGCACCCGACTGGTCCAGCGCCTTCTGCGGCGTCATCGCCGCCAGGATGCTGCCGCCGCGCTGGCGGTAGGCGACCCAGGGGCTGGGCGCGTAGTACCAGCTCGCGGCGCGCAGCGCCAGCAGCGGCATGGTGGCCATGTCCTCGAAATATCGGCCCGGTGGAAAGCGCAGCCCGGGCGCCCACAGCGCGCGCCGGGCGATCTTGGACCAGGCATGCAGTTGCCCCGTGGCGAGCATGCCGGCCAGCAGCGCCGGGCGGTCGCGCCCGAGCCGGCCGGCCGGCCCCGCGAAAGTCCGGCGGTGCCTCTCCCCGCGCAGGCGGTGCTTGAGGCGGGGCTGCGCGCGCCACACCTGGAAGTCGCACAGCACGAGGTCGGGCGCATGGCGCTCGACGATGGCGTGCATGGCGTCGATGGCGCCGGGCAGCAGCTTGTCGTCCGAATCGAGGAACCAGAGGTAGTCGCCCCGTGCGTCCTCGATCAAAGCGTTGCGCGCCGCGCTCAGGCCGCCGTTGCGCCCCTGCCGCAGCAGGCGCAGGCGACCGGGCCAACGGGCGGCCAGGGCCTGCATCGATGCCCAGGACGCATCGGTGGAACAGTCGTCGAGCAGGATCACCTCCACCCCTTGGCCAGCCTGCTGCATGACCGACTCCACGCACTCCGCGAGGTACGCCTCGACGTTGTACACAGGAACCAGGATGCTGAGCCAGGGCGCCGGCGAGGTCATTGCGGCGGCCCTCCTCGGAGCAGGCACTGGAACAGCGCCTCGTAGCGCCCGGCCATCGTCTCCAGGCCATGGAGGCGCTGCGCGTCGGCACGCGCCGCATCGGCCATGCGCGCGGCCTCGGCGCCATTGCGCAGCAGGTATTCCAGCGCATCGGCCCACGATGCCGGGCTTGCATGCTCGGCCAGCAGACCATTGCGGCGATGGTCGATCACCTCCTGCACGCCGGTCACGCGGCTGCCCACCACGGCGCAGCCCGCCGCCATGCCCTCGATCAGCGACAGCGGCATGCCTTCGTAGTGGGTCGCCAGCACGCAGATCCGGTGTGTCATCAGCAGGCCGGGCACGTCGTCGCAGAAGCCGACGAAACGCACCTGCCCGTCGAGCCCCAGCTTCCGGCACAGCCGTTCGGCGGCGCGGCGCGCGCCGACCTTGCCGCCGCCCGCCAGCAGCACGGGCGGCGCATGGCCGCGCTCGCGCAGCAGGGCCAGGGCGCGCAGCAGCGTGGCGTGGTCTTTCTGCCGCCCGAACCGCGCCGCCATGACGATGCCCGGCGTGCGTTCGGCAAGCGGGTGCTGCGGCGCCTGGACGTAGGGCAGCAGCCGGATGCCGTTGGGGATCGCCAGGGTTTTTTCCACCGGGAATCCGCGCTGCAGCAGGCTCTGCCGCACGCCCTCCGAGCAGCCCACGATGGCGTCCGTACGCCGGCCCAGCCAGAGCGCCTGCGCCAGGCGCAGGCGGGTGTAGCGCTCGCGCGCGTTGTGCTCCACGTGCACCAGGTGCGGCACATGCGCCAGCAGGCCCGCGTAGCGGCCCCAGAGATGCTCGCTGAAACCATGGGCCACCAGGATGTCGGGCCGGAACCCGCGGCAGATGGCCATGAGCTGCCAGACCGTCGCCGCATGCGACCAGCCGGCCACCACCTCGACGGCCACGCCCTGCGCGCGCAGGGCGGCGATGCGCGCCGGGTCCGTGTGGCGTTTTCTGCGCAATACCAGCAGCGGCTCGAAATTGCCCGACGCCCGGTGTGCCTGCACCAGCTCCAGCGCGATTTGCGTCGCACCCGAAAAACCCCCGGTGACGAAATGCAGCACCCGGGGCAGGCCCGCGCCCGCGGGTGCGGCGCAAGAGCTGGATGCCTGCGGATCCGCCACGGTCAGTGGGGGGCGGCGTTGGCGGGTGGCGCGGCGGACCCGGGCAACTGGCGCTCCAGCCCCAGCAGGGCGGCCCACACCAGCATGTTCGAAAACAGGTAGAACATGATCCCGCTGTTGTGGGCGAAAAACACCTGCGTCAGGCCGAACCCGATGTACAGCACCGGAATGCAGAGGCCGCACAGCCGCAAGGCCAGCACCTGGCTGCGCAGCCTGGGCTGCGCATCCCAGGCGGCCAGGCGTGCGCGGCTGGGCCAGAACATGTAGATGGGCAGGGCGTAGAAGCACAGCACCACGGCCATGCCCGCCAGGCCGACTTTCACGAACAGGTCCAGCATTTCGTTGTGGACGTAGATGTATTCCAGGATGGAGGTGTGGTATTTGCCCGCCGCCACGCGGGCCGCTTTCTCGGCCAGGTAGCCGGCCACGCCCCAGCCCAGGAGCGGGCGTTCCCGGCCCATGTCCCAGGCCAGCCGCCAATGCTCCAGGCGCTGCCCGACGGAGGTGTCGGCATCGCCGCGCTGGTCGTAGGTCTGCACCTCGCTCTCCATCGACCCCCAGCGCTGCGTCACCAGGTCAAAATTCAAGGCGCAGACGATTGCCACCGCAGCGACCAGCCCGACGACCGCCTTCCAGAGCGCCTGGCGGCGGATCTGGAAAAGCAGCACCAGCCCGACCGGCGTAGCGACCAGCAAGGCCAGCCACCCACCGCGCGACAGCGACAGCACCGATGCGTTGAGCCCCGCCAGCACGGCCACCAGGGCCAGCAGCTTGACCGGCCGCGTCAATTGGCGCCGCAAGCCCAGGGCCAGCATGGCCAGCATCACGGCCAGCAGCAGCGCCAGGTTGCCGTACTGGATCGCATTGGTGTGGCCGGAGGCCCGCCAGGCGCCCTTGACGTACACCTGCCAGGCAGCGATGGCGCCCGCGCCGAAGCACCCCACGACCAGCCCCCAGAACAGCGCCTGGGGCCGGGGCGGGTTGATCGTGACGAACAGCAGACATCCCGCGCCCAGCAAGAACTTGACGGGCCGGTCCCACTGGCCCGCATGCTCGCGCGGGTCGGACAAGGCGATCCACAGGACGGCCATCGCGAGCATCAGAATCGCCAGCAAGTACGTGAGCCGGTCATGCTGCTGGAAAGGCCAGCGGCGAATGGTCAGCAGTGCGCCGACGAACAAAAGCCCGGCACCGTAGGAATAGCCGGACGGCAGCCACAGCGCAAGCCCTGGAACCATGAATGCCGCCAGGGTGGCGAGCTGCCGGGGCCACGGCATGGCGTGGAGGAAGGAAGGAGGCTTCATCAATCAATGGCGGGGAATTGCTGAAAGCCGAGTATGGAGAATGTTGCAAGCGCATGACGTTGCCATGCGTTGCCGGGGCAGCCATGGCCGGGCATCGGGCCCGGCCCAAGGCAAGGCGGCACTCAATGCGCGGAACGGAAAGCCTCGCCCGCCTTCAGGCGGTAGACCGTGCCGCAATAGGGGCACTTGGCCTCGCCCGTGTGCGCCACGTCGAGGAAGACGCGCGGGTGGCCATTCCATAGCTGCATGGCGGCCTTGGGGTTGGGGCAGAACACGCCGCCCTGCGGGTTCAGGTCCTTGGCAAGCAGTTCTACGGCGGATGCGCTGGACATGGGGTTACACCTTTGCGAGCCAGTGGGCGTATTGCGGATTGCGCCCGTTCACGATGTCGAAGAATGCGCCCTGGATCTTCTCGGTCACGGGCCCGCGCGCGCCGCTGCCGATCTCCACGCGGTCAAGCTCGCGGATGGGCGTGACTTCCGCCGCTGTGCCGGTGAAGAAAGCCTCGTCGGCGATGTACACCTCGTCACGCGTGATACGCTTTTGCACCACTTCCAGGCCCAGATCCTTGGCGATGTGCAGGATGGTGTTGCGCGTGATGCCGTTGAGGGCGCCCGCCGACAGGTCGGGCGTGTAGACCACGCCGCCCTTGACGATGAAGACGTTCTCGCCCGAGCCTTCGGAAACGAAGCCCGATGCATCCAGCAGCAGGGCCTCGTCGTAGCCGTCGTCGGTGGCTTCCATGTTGGCGAGGATGGAGTTGGTGTAGTTGCTCACCGCCTTGGCCTGCGTCATCGTGATGTTGACGTGGTGGCGCGTGTAGCTGCTGGTCTTCACGCGGATGCCGCGCTTCATGCCGTCCTCGCCCAGGTAGGCGCCCCAGCTCCAGGCCGCGACCATGGCATGCACGGTGTTGCCCCTGGGGCTGACGCCGAGCTTCTCGGAGCCGATCCAGACCAGCGGGCGCAGGTAGCAGCTCTGCAGCTTGTTGGCGCGCACCACGGCCTTCTGCGCCTCGTTGACCTGCTCTTTCGAAAACGGGATCTTCATGCGCAGCACCTTGGCGCTGTTGAACAGGCGCTCGGTGTGGTCTTCGAGCCGGAAGATCGATGTGCCGCCCAGGGCGGCGTAGGCGCGCACGCCCTCGAAGACGCCGCAGCCATAGTGCAGCGTGTGTGTGAGCACATGGATCTTGGCGTCGCGCCAGTCGACCAGTTCGCCATCGAACCAGATCTTGCCGTCGCGGTCGGCCAGCGAAGGGATTGCGGAACTCATGGGGAAATCCTCGATAAGCGGGTTTACAGGTGTCGCAAAGCCCGCGATTTTACGGTGCCGGAGTCTCGGCGGCAGGTTGCGCGTCGTCGGATTGGGGCGGGCGCCACAGCGTCCAGTGCCGCACGCGGCCATTGCGGAATTCTGCCGTCACGTGCGACTGCGTGCCGTCGGTCCAGCGGAACACCTCGGGCTGCTGGCCGGCGGGCGACTGCTGGGCGCCGAGCGCGCGGGTCATGGCCACCACGTGCATCAGCGTCATGCCGGGCCTGAGCTTGGCGTTGAGCATCACGGCGCTGGCGACGTAGCCGACGGGCCGCTCCGCCGCGCGCCCCAGCACCTTCATGAGCCGCGTGTAGTGCAGCATCGCCCACATCACCAGACCGCCCGCGACGCCCGCTGCGCCCATCCATCCATAGGCCCGCCAGGCCGCCGCCAGCAGCGCCAGGCAGCCCAGGGGAACGAGTATTCGGGTCAGATTCATGGCCCGCATTGTCGCAAAGCGGCGCCGGCTATTGCAGCTGCCGCAGCAGCGCGATGGCCTCCTCCACCCGCTCGACCGCATGGATGGCCAGCCCCTCGATGGGTTTTTTGGGCGCATTGGCCTTGGGCACCACGGCCACGGAAAAGCCGAGCTTGGCCGCCTCGCGCAGCCGCTCCTGGCCGCGCGGCGCGGGCCGCACCTCGCCGGCCAGCCCCACTTCGCCGAAGGCGATGAAGCCCTTGGGCAGCGGCTTGGCGCGCAGGCTGGACGCGATGGCGAGCATTACAGCCAAATCCGCCGCCGGCTCGCTGATGCGCACGCCACCCACGGCGTTGACGAACACGTCCTGGTCCATGCAGTCGATGCCCGCATGGCGGTGCAGCACCGCCAGCAGCATGGCGAGGCGGTCGCGCTCCAGCCCCACCGAGAGCCGCCGCGGACTGGGCCCCCCGCCGTCCACCAGGGCCTGGATTTCCACGAGCAGCGGGCGCGTGCCTTCGAGCGTGACCAGCACGCAACTGCCCGGCACGGGCTCGCTGTGCTGGCTCAGGAAGATCGCGCTGGGGTTGGAGACGCCCTTCAGACCCTTCTCCGTCATGGCGAACACGCCGATCTCGTTGACGGCGCCGAAGCGGTTCTTGATCGCGCGCACCAGGCGAAAGCTGCTGTGCGTGTCGCCCTCGAAGTACAGCACCGTGTCCACCATGTGCTCCAGCACGCGCGGACCAGCCAGCGCGCCTTCCTTGGTCACATGGCCCACCAGCACGATGGCGGTGCCGCTGGCCTTGGCCGCGCGCGTGAGGTGGGCCGCGCATTCGCGCACCTGGGCCACCGAACCGGGCGCGCTGCTGAGCTGTTCCGAATACACGGTCTGGATCGAATCGACCACCGCCACCGCGGGGTGCAGCGCGTCGATGGTGGCCAGCATCTTCTCCAACTGGATTTCCGCCAGAACTTGCACCCGCGACTGCTCCAGCCCCAGGCGGCGCGAGCGCAGCGCCACCTGCGCGCCGCTTTCCTCGCCCGTCACGTACAGGGTGGACAGGCCAGCGCGCTCCAGCGCGTCCAGCGCCTGCAGCAGCAGCGTGGACTTGCCGATGCCCGGGTCGCCGCCGATCAGCACCACGCCGCCCTCCACCACGCCGCCGCCGAGCACGCGATCCAACTCGTCGATGCCCGTGGGCGTGCGCGCCACGTCGGTGGCCTCGATGTCGGCCAGCACGGCCACCTCGGCGGTGCTGGCCAGCGCCTGGAAGCGCGGCGTGCCGAAACGGTTGCGGCCCGGTGTGTCGGGCATGCCTTCCACCAGCGTGTTCCAGGCGTTGCAGTGCGGGCACTTGCCGAGCCACTTGGGGCTGGTGCCGGCGCATTCGCTGCAGGTGTAGATCGTTTTTTCCTTGGACATCGGATGCCAAGCCTATCACCGGGGCGGATGCGCAAAACGGCGATACTGTGCGCCCTGGGGCGGGCCCCGCCCCGCCCGCCACGACGACCAGGAGATGAGCCATGAGCCCCGCCGCAATCCTCCCGCAGCGCCGGGAAGCCGGACCCCGCCTGAGATGGAACACTCCCCCAGGCTCGCCCACTGCGTGTGGCCGCCAACCCCCTCGCCGGGGGCGATACCGGCGGCCCGGCAAAGCCGGTTGCGCGGTATCCCTGGCATTGGGCTGCGCCAGTTTCATGCGATGCGGGTGGCGCGCGAGCGCCATGGATAACTGACATGAAGATATGCATCTACGGCGCCGGCGCCATCGGCGGCTGGCTGGGCGCGCGGCTGGCCCCGCACACGGGCGCACCGCTGGCCGTGGTGGCGCGCGGCGCCACGCTGGCGGCGCTGCGCGAACACGGCCTGCGGCTGACCAGCCCCGACGGCGACATCCACACGCCCGTGCAGGCCAGCGACGACCCCGCCGTGCTCGGCGTGCAGGACCTCGTGATCGTGGCCGTGAAGGCACCGGCACTCACCGAGGTGGCGCGGCGCATCGGTCCGCTGATCGGCCCCGGCACCACGGTGCTGACGGCCATGAACGGCGTGCCATGGTGGTTCCTCGACGGCTTTGGCGGCGTGCTGCAAGGCACGCGGCTGCGCTCGGTGGACCCGGACGGCGCGATTGCCCAGGCCATTCCCACGGCGCGCGTGGTGGGCTGCGTGGTGCATGCGAGCTGCTCGCTCGACGGGCCCGGCGCGGCGCGCCACAACCCGGGCGGGCGCAAGGTCATCATCGGCGAGCCCTCTGGGCACATCACGCCGCGCGTGCAGGCGCTGTCCGCGCTGCTGGCGCAGGGCGGCATCGAGGCACCGGTGTCGGAGCAGATCCAGCGCGACGTCTGGTTCAAGCTCTGGGGCAACATGACCATGAACCCCGTGAGCGCGCTGACCGGCGCGACGATCGATCGCATCCTCGACGACGATCTCGTGCACCAGTTCACGACGCGCGTGATGTGTGAGGCCAGGGAAATCGGCGCGCGTATCGGCATCCCGATCGCCGAAGATCCGGAGGACCGGCAGCAGGTGTCGCGCAAGCTCGGCGCCGTCAGGACATCCATGCTGCAGGACGTGGAGGCGGGCCGCCCCGTGGAACTGGACGCGCTCGTCGGCTCCGTGCGCGAGCTGGGACAACTGACCGGCGTGGCAACGCCCTTCACCGACGCGCTGCTGGGCCTGGCACGGCTGAAAGCGCGTGTGCTGGGGCTGTACTGAACCTATTGCTGAATTTCTCCGCAACTCCAAGCAAAATCGACCGCTAGCGCAATAAATACGGGCGCTGATAGCTATATTTTTGATAGCAATTGACAAGATGCCGGGTTCGCCCGGCATTTTTTTGCCTGGCGCAGGATGCCGGGGGACTCGTGCCCCCCGCGTTAACCCCTATGGAATGCCATACCATCGCACGTAACATATCAATGATCTTGCGTGAGATATTAATCACGCCATCGCAACCAAAGGAGACAAGACATGCAGCAATACATGAAAGGACGCCGGGCACTGGTGGCCGGGCTGGCGGCGGGGCTGCTGGCAGCGGGCTGGGCCCACGCGGCGGAACCGGCCACGTTCAAGATCGGCGGCGTGGTGTCGCTCTCGGGCACCTACGGCATCTTCGGCGAGGACATGCGCAAGGGCGTGGAAGTCGCCATCGCGCAGCGCGGCGGCAAGGTGTTGGGCAAACCCATCGAGGTGCTCTGGGAAGACGACGAGACCAAGCCGCAGCCCGCCGTGCAGAAGGTCACGCGGCTGATTTCCGACGACGTGCAGATGATCTTCGGCGCCGTCAGTTCGGCCTCCACCATCGCCATCATGAACATCGCCAGGCAGCGCAAGGTACCGCACCTGGTGACCATGTCGGCCGACGACAAGATCACCGTGCCCGGCGGCTCGCGCTACACCTTCCGCACCTCCAACACGCTGGGCATGGAGCAACGCATGGCGCTGGCGTTCACCAAGGACAAAAAGCTCAAGCGCATCTATGGCGTGACGGCCGACTACCAGGCCACGCGCGACAGTTGGGAGTGGTACCGCAAGGAAGCCGAGAAGGCCGGCGTGGAGATCGTCGGCGCCGACTTCGCGCCGCTGGGCAACCGCGACTACTCGTCCATCGTGGACAAGATCGCCCGCTCCAACGCCGACGGCGTGGCGCTGTTCATGACCGGCTCGGACGCGGTGACCATGGTCAAGCAGGCCGGCCAGGTGAACCTGGGCGCCAGCCGCGCCATCTTCGGCCCCGTGATCGCCGACGAAACCATGGCCGCGGGCGTGGGCCCGGCCTCCATCGGCGTGCAGTCGGGCGTGCGTTACCACTTCTCGGTGGACAGCCCGGCCAACCGCGCCTTCGTCGAGGCCTACCGCAAGAAGTACAACGAGTTCCCCTCCAGCGCGGCGGGCGAGGCCTACGACGGCATGCGCTGGTGGCTCGACGTGGTGGACAAGACCGGCTCCTGGGACAAGGAAAAATGGGTCACCGCGTTCGAGAGCAGCGTCAACGACCAATCGGTGGAGGGCCGCAAGTCCATGCGCGCCTGCGACCACCAGGCCATGCAGGACGGCCTGTGGGGCGTGGTCGCCAAGGGCGCGCCGCCGCAGCCGGCCTACGTGATGCAGATCGCCAAGGTCTTCCCGCCCACCGAGGTGTTCGAGGGCTGCCAGCCCTGATTCTCCGCCTGGCGGGTCGCCTTGCCGGCCCGCCAGCGCCGCACCAACCGCTGCCGCCATGTCCACCCTCATCATCGGCCTGAGCCTGGGAATGCTGCTGTTCCTGCTGGCGTCGGGCCTCACTCTCATCTTCGGCATGCTGGGCGTCATCAACTTCGCCCACGGCGCGCTGTACATGCTGGGCGCCTACCTGGCGTTCGACATCGGCCGGCGCACCGGCTCGTTCACCGCCGGCGTGGTGCTGGCCACGCTGCTCACCGGCGTCGCCGGCGCGCTGATGGAGCGGCTGGCGCTGCGGCCCATCTACCAGCGCCCGCACTTCTACCAGATCATCCTGACCTTCGGCTTCATCCTGGTCATCGGCGAGCTGGTCAAGTTCGTCTGGGGCCTGGGCTACCAGGAGGCCGCCATGCCGCCCGCGCTGTCCGGCACGCTGCAGGTCGCCGGCAGCACCATCCCCGTCTACCGCCTGTTCGTGATCGGCCTGGGCGCGGCGGCGTGCCTGGGCCTGTTCCTGCTGCTGGAGCGCAGCACCTTCGGCATGCTGGTGCGCGCGGCCAGCAGCGATGGCGAGATGGTGCGCCTGCTGGGCCTGCCGGCCTCGGCGGTGCGCACGTCGGTGTTCGCGCTCGGCGCCGCGCTCGCGGGCCTGGCCGGGGCCATCGCCGCGCCGCTGTTCCCGGTGGAGCTGGGCATGGCCACCAACACCATCATCGACTGCTTCATCGTGGTGATCCTCGGCGGCCTGGGCAACATCCGCGGCGCGGTGGCTGCCTCGCTGCTGATCGGCATGGTGCGCGCACTGGGCTACACCTTCGCGCCGAGCTGGGTCGACGTGCTGACCTTCGCGCTGCTCATCGCCACGCTGCTGACCCGCCCGCAGGGGCTGTTTTCCCGTCCCGTGAGGGCCGCATGAACCTTTCCCGCTTCGACCGCTGGACCGGCGCCCTGGCGTGCCTGCTGATCGCGGCGCTGCCGCTGGCCACGCGCGACGACTTCCTGCTCAACCTGGCCACGCTGGTGATGGTGTGGTCGATCTTCGCCGTCGGCTTCGACCTGGTGTTCGGTGCCCTGGGCATGGTGTCGCTCGGGCACGCGAGCTTCCTGGGCATCGGCGGCTACGCGCTGGCCATCGGCACGCAGCGCCTGGGGCTGCCGTTCTCCGCCGCGCTGCTGCTGGCGGTGGCGCTGGGGGGCTTGAGCGCCTGGCTCATCAGCTTCTTCGCGCTGCGCGTCTCGGGCATCTTCTTCGCGCTGGTCACGCTGGCGCTGTCGCAACTGCTCTACATCCTGGCCGACAGCAAGCTGCGTGCCCTCACCGGCGGCGCCGACGGGCTGCCCGGCGTGGACCGGCCGGCCTTCGCGGGCATCGACTTCTTCGACTCGCTGAACTTCTATGGCTTCGTCGCCGTCATCTTCCTGCTCGTGATGCTGGGCGTGGCCGTGCTGCGGGCCTCGCCGTTCGGGCGCGTGGTGGCGGGCATCCGGCAGAACGAGATCCGCTGCGAGCAGCTCGGCTGCGACGTACAGCGCGTGCGCCAGCTCACCTTCGTGGCTTCGGGCGGCGTCAGCGGGCTGGCCGGCGCGCTGCTGGCCTCGCTGCTGATGTACGTGAACCCGCAGATGCTGCACTGGACCACCTCGGGCGACGTGATCATCATGACCTTGCTGGGCGGCGCGGGCACGCTGTGGGGGCCGGTGGCCGGCGTGCTGCTGTTCGAGGTGCTCAAGGAATGGCTGAGCGGCAGGACGCCCTACTGGTACGGCATCCTGGGCCTGGTCTTCATCCTGGCCACCATCTACTGCCCGCGCGGCGTGCTGGGCGAAATCCAGCACCAGTTGCGCACGCGCCGGCCGCGCCGCGCGCGGCCGGCGGTGGTGTCCCCGGCGCCAGCACACATCGCACCGCAGCCGGAGCAGCAGGCATGAACGGCGACATCGCTTTGCGCTGCGTCGGCGTGGGCGTGCGCTTCGGCGCGCTGCAAGCGCTCGACGGCGTGCATTACGACTTCCACCGCGGCGGCGTGTACGGCCTGATCGGCCCCAACGGCGCGGGCAAGACCACGCTGCTCAACGTGCTGGCCGGGCGCCTGCCACACCACAGCGGCAGCATCGTCTGCGAGGGCGTGGACATCACCCGCATGCCGCCGCACGCGCGCGCGCGCTGCGGCATCGGACGCAGCTTCCAGATCACCAAGATATTCCCCGACCTGACGGTACTGGAGAACCTGCGCATCGCCGCCCAGATCGGCCACGGGCGCTTCCTGCCGTTCTGGCTGGCACCGCGCTACGACCGCAGGCTGGCCCCGGCCATCGACGCCATGCTGGAGCGCACCGGCCTGCACGCCCACCGCGACACGGTGGCGGGCACGCTGTCGTACGGCCTGCAGCGCGCGCTGGAACTGGGCGTGACGCTGATGCCGGACCCGCGCATCCTGCTGCTCGACGAGCCGCTGGCGGGCGTGGGCCACCACGAGATCGAAGGCGCCACGCACCTCATCGAAGCCGCCTCGGCGGGCCGCACGGTGCTGCTGGTGGAGCACAACATGGACGTGGTGATGCGTCTGTCCCGGCACATCGTGGTCATGTCCAATGGCCGCGTGATCGCCGACGGCCTGCCCGGCGAGATCCGCGCCAACCCGCTGGTGCGCTCGGTCTACCTGGGCGAGGAAGAAGACGAGGTGGCGGCATGATCGCGCTCGAACAGGCCAGCGTGCAGTACGGCCATGCGCTGGCGCTCGGCGACGTGACGCTGCGCGCGGACGCCGGCGAGATCGTCGCCATCGTGGGCCGCAACGGCGCGGGCAAATCGACCACGCTCAAGGCCATGGCCGGCCTGCTGCCGCTGGTGCGCGGGCGACGCATGGTCGGCGGGCAGGACGCCACGCACCTGGCGGTGGAGCAGATCAGCCGCCTGGGCGTGGCACTGGTGCCCGACACGCGCCGCATCTTCCCCAACCTGTCGGTGCTGGAGAACCTGCGCATCGGCGCGCTGGCGCATCGGCCCGGCTACTGGACGGTGCCGCGCGTGCTCGACATCTTCCCGCGGCTGGGCGAGCGCATCGCCTTTGGCGGCGACCAGCTCTCGGGCGGCGAGCAGCAGATGCTGGCGATCGCCCGCGCCTTGCTGGGCAACCCGCGCATGCTGCTGCTCGACGAGCCCACCGAAGGACTGGCCCCGCTGATCGTCAACCACCTGATCGGCGTCTTCGCCGAGGTGCACCGGCAGGGCACGGGCATCGTGCTGGTCGAGCAGAACCTCAAGGTGCCCATGCGGCTGGCACAGCGCCAGTACGTGCTCGACCACGGCAGCGTGGCCTGGGAAGGCAGCACGGCGCAATTGATCGCCCAGCGCGAGCAGGTCGAATCCATCATCACTCTGGGAGTATCGGCATGAGCCACCCACCCATTCATATCGCCGGTGTCGGCATCACCCCTTTCGGCAAGCAGCCGGACAGGAGCGTCAAGGACCTGGTGCGCGAAGCGGTCACCGCCGCGTTGCAGGACGCGGGCTGCGAAGCGCGCGACCTGCAGGCGGCCTACTTCGCCACCGCCGGCCAGGGTGCCATCGAGGGCCAGCACATGGTGGCCGGCGAGATCGCGCTCAAGGCCATGGGCATCACCGGCATCCCGGTGACCAACGTGGAGAACGCCTGTGCCAGCTCCAGCACCGCGCTCAACGCCGCGCAGTGGTACGTGGCCGCGGGCGGCGGCGACATCTGCCTGGTGGTGGGCGTGGACAAGCTGTTCTCGCCCGACAAGGAGAAGAGCTTCGCCGTGTTCGACGGCGCCTGGGACGTGCACGCCGTGCAGGCGCAGGTCGAGCTGCTGCGCGCGCTCGCCCCGCGCGTGCAGCCCCCGGCCGACTACGTGGAGCCGGGCCGGCGCAGCGTGTTCATGGACGTCTACGCCAGCTTGGCGCGCCTGCACATGCAGACCTTCGGCACCACGCAGCGGCAGATCGCCGCCGTGGCGGCCAAGAACCATGTGCATTCCACGCGCAACCCGCTGGCGCAGTTCCAGTACCCGCTCACGATCGACGAGGTGCTGGCCGCGCGCGCCGTGTCGTGGCCACTCACGCTGCCGATGTGCGCGCCCATCGGCGACGGCGCCGCCGCCGCCATCGTCTGCAACGCAGCGGGCTTGCGCCGCTTGCAAAACCTGCGGCGCGAGCGCGCGGTGCGCGTGCATGCCAGCGTGCTGCGCAGCGCCACCGAACGCCCTGCCGACCAGTACAGCCGGCATCTATGCCATCTGGCCGCACTTGAAGCCTACGAAAAAGCAGGCGTGGGGCCAAAGGACATGTCGCTGGCCGAAGTGCACGACGCCACGGCCTTCGCCGAGATCCAGCAGACCGAAGCGCTGGGCTTCTGCGCCTTCGGCGAGGGCGGCCCGATGGCCGAGGCAGGCGCCACCACGCTGGGCGGGCGCATCCCCATCAACGTCAACGGGGGCCTTCTTTCGCGCGGCCATCCCATCGGCGCCACCGGCCTGGCGCAGGTGCATGAAATGGTCACGCAGTTGCGTGGCGAGGCCGGCACGCGGCAGGTCGAGGGCGCGCGCTTCGCCATCGCCGAGAACGGCGGCGGCTTCAACGGCGTCGAGGAAGCCGTGACCTGCATCACCATTCTGGGCC
Organism: Curvibacter soli; assembly: GCF_029211125.1. Lineage (GTDB taxonomy): Bacteria > Pseudomonadota > Gammaproteobacteria > Burkholderiales > Burkholderiaceae_C > Curvibacter_A > Curvibacter_A soli. The sequence goes on along the minus strand of NZ_JARGEN010000058.1, from coordinate 77,244 downwards.
GCTGAGCCCGGCACCACCCGTCAAGGAGAACACCCCATGCATCTGAGCCGACTGTTCCAGCGCAGCGTGCGCATGTTCGGCGACCGCCCCGCGCTGGCCCGTGGCGCCGCCCCGGCACTGACCTATGCCGCGCTGGACCTGCGCGTGCGCGCCCTGGCCCGCTGGCTGCGCGAAGACCAGCAACTCCAGCCCGGCGACCGCGTCGTGCTGGCGATGAAAAACTGCACCGAATACGCCGTGGCGCTGCTGGCGCTGTGGCACGCGCGCCTGTGCGCAGTGCCGGTCAACAACAAGCTGCATCCGTCCGAAATCGGCTACGTGCTGGAGAACTCCGGCGCGCGCCTGTGTTTCTCGCAGGGCGCGCTGCACGAAGCGCTGGGCCCGCTGGCCACGCAAACCAGTGTGCGCCTGGTGGACGTGCAGGGCCCGGCATGGCAGGCCGCACTGGCCGGCTCGGCGCTGCCCGCCGACGCCGGCGTTCACGGCGGCGACGGCGAACTGGCCTGGCTGTTCTACACCAGCGGCACCACGGGCCGCCCCAAGGGCGTGATGCTGAGCCACGCCAACCTGGTGGCCATGGCGCTGAACTTTCACGCCGACGTGCTGACCATCGACGAACGCGACGCGCTGCTGCACGTGGCGCCCATGTCGCACGGCGGCGGCCTGTATGGGATTCCCTACTGGATGCATGGCGGCCTGCAGGTGGTGCCCGAGAGCGGCGGCCTCGACGAGGCGGAGCTGTTCGCCCTGTTGCACCACTACCCGCGCGCCAGCATGTTCGCGGCCCCCACCATCGTCACCCGCATGGTGCAGCACGCGCGCGGCCTGCCGCCCGTGGCGGCGCAGGAACGCTGCCCCGGCCTGCGCTGCCTGTTCACCGGCGGCGCGCCGTTCTACGTGGAGGATGTCAAGGCCGCGGTGGCCTGCTTCGGCCCGCGCGTGGCGCAGATGTATGGCCAGGGCGAGACGCCGATGACCATCACCGCGCTGCGCGCCGAGCGCATCGCCCAGGCCGTGGCCGAGGGCGACGACACGCTGCTGGCCTCGGTGGGCTGGGAGCAGACTGCGGTGGAGGTGGACATCCTGGACGCCGACGGCGCGCCGGTGCCGCCGGACACGCTGGGCGAGGTGGTGGTGCGCAGCCCGACCGTGATGCTGGGCTACTGGAACAACCCCGAAGCCACGGCCCAGGCCATGCCCGGCGGCGCGCTGCGCACCGGCGACGTGGGCCTGGTGGATGCGCGCGGCCTGCTGCACCTGAAGGACCGATCCAAGGACGTGATCATCAGCGGCGGCACCAACATCTACCCGCGCGAGGTGGAAGAGGCGCTGCTGCGCCACCCGGCGGTGGAAGAAGTGTCGGTGATCGGCACGCCCGATGCAGAGTGGGGCGAGGCAGTCACGGCCTTCGTGGTGCGGCGTGCGGGTGCCGCAGTGGATGAAGCGGCGCTGGACCAGCTCTGCATCGACAGCATCGCGCGCTTCAAGCGGCCCAAGCATTACGTGTTCGTGCCGCAGTTGCCCAAGAACCCGACCGGCAAGGTGTTAAAAAGCGAGCTTCGCAAAAACTACCGCCCTGCCGCCCTTTCCGTCCATGCCTGATGCAGAAGCCCCCGACTCCCATACTCACACCGCGAGCGGCGGCGGGGGGCTGCTGTTCTCCCGCGCGGCCGTGGGCCAGACCGCGAAGGCCTACGGCGCGCTCGAAGAGCTGATCGTCACCGGCGGCCTGCCGCCCGGCAGCCAGTGGTCGGAGATCGCGCTGGCCGACACCATTGGCCTGGGGCGCACCCCCACGCGCGAGGCGCTGCAGAAGCTGGCCTACCAGCGGCTGGTGCGCATTGCGCCGCGCCAGGGCGTGTTCATCTCCGAGATCGACTACCAGGGCCAGCTCAAGATCATCCAGGCGCGGCGCGAAATCGAGCACCTGGTCATGGCCCAGGCCGCCCAGTGGGCCAGCGACGCCGAACGCGCGGCGCTGCGTCAGCTCGCGCAGGAGCTGGAGGAGCTCAAGGCGCACAGCGACATGCGCGTCTACATGCGCCTGCACTTCGCGATCACCAGCGCGCTGGGTGAAGCCTCGCGCAACAGCTATGCCGCGGAGTTCTACGCCATGCTGCAAACGCTGGCGCGGCGCTTCCTGTACTTCCACCAGAAGCGGCACACCAACCTGGTGGAGATATGCGACCTGCATATCCACCAACTCCTCGCCGTGGCCGATGGCAATGCAGCGGCGGCCGTGGAATCGGCCACTTTGCGCAATGACTATGCCGAGAACCTGGCGCGCGACATCCTGATGGAGCTGATCGTGACCTCCGCCGTGACCGTCAGCCCGGCCGGGCACGCCACGTGAGCCCCCCTCTCCTCCGACAACACCGGGACACCATGACCGCATCCTCCCTGACACTGTATTTCGCCCCCGGCACCTGCGCCCTGGCCACGCGCATCGCGCTGCTCGAAGCCCAGGCCGAGCACACCCTGGTCACGCTGGACTTCGCCGCCCAGCAGCAGCGCAGCCCCGAATACCTGGCCATCAACCCCAAGGGCCGCGTGCCCGCGCTCGTGACCGAGCACGGCGTGCTGACCGAAACCTGCGCGCTGCTGCTCTACGTGGCGCAGCGCTTTCCGGTGGCCAACCTGGCGCCGCTGGACGACCCGTTCGCGCTGGCGCGCATGCAGGAGCTCAACAGCTACCTCGCCTCCACCGTCCACGTGGCGCATGCACACGGCCGGCGCGGCAACCGCTGGGCCGACGCGCCCGAATCCATCGCCGACATGCAGCGCAAGGTGCCGCAGACGATGGCCGAGAGCTTCGAGGACATCGAGAATTACTACCTGCGCGACAGCGGCCCCTGGGTGCTGGGTAACCGCTACTCGGTGGCCGACCCGTACCTGTTCACCCTCGCACGCTGGCTCAGGAGCGACAGCGTGGACATCGCGCAGTTCCCGCGCGTGGCGGCGCACCAGGCGCGTATGCTGGAGCGCGCGGCGGTGCAGAAAGCGCTGGGCTGACGCAAGCCGGGCGCGCTACTTCCCCGCGGCTGCGGCCAGGTGCCGGGGCGCCTGTGCGAATGTCATGGCCTCCGGCGCCCTGGCCTGCAGACAGGCGGCATGCAAACAGCCACGCGACCGCCAGCGACACGCAAAAAACGCCAATCGCCACCAGGCAGCCTTCGCCATCGCCGGGAAGGGGCTGCCCAGGTCCCAGCAACACGGCGCTGAAGAGCCACCCCGCCAGCCAGGTCAGCGTGAAGATGATGGCGGCCTGCAGGTACAGGCCGCGCCGGCCCAGCCGCCGGTCGATGAATGCCCGCTTCTCCCGTTCATCCCAGGTTCATGGCGGGCGGCGTCCCATTCTTCCTCGCTGCCGCTCATCCCCTGCCCCGCAGCGCGAACCCCACCAGCCCGCACATGATCGCGGCGAGCCCGATCCAGCCCAGCGCATCGGGCGCCGAAGCGCCGAGCAGCAGCATCTCGCCCACCAGCGCAAATCCGACCTCGCCGGCCTGCGTGGCGTCCACGGCGGCGATCTTGTAGGCATCGCTGGACAGGTTGCGCGCATACAGGAACAGCGTGGTCGCCAGGCAGCCCGCGACCAGCGCGACCACGGCGGTCGCCCCAACCTGGCCGGCGCCCGGCGGCGGCGGCTGCACCGCCAGCACCAGCACCGCGAAGAGCGGCAGCGCACCCAGCGTCATCAGGAAGACGGCGGCGATCGGGTCGGCCAGCAGCGCCGTGTCCTCGCCGCCGCCGTGCCGGGCGCGGTTGAGCATCTGGTTGCCGATGGGATACGCGAAGGCCGCAACCAGCACCGGCAGCACGCCCGCCAGGGCCTGCGGCAGCGGCATGCCGGCGGACAGGGGCTGCGTATTCAGCACCACGATGCCCAGCGCGATGAAGGCGAGGAACGCCAGCCCCCGCAGCGGCACCCGCGTGCCGAACAGGCGCAGCACGATGGGCGTGGCAAGGATGGTGCTCTGCCACGTGGCCGCGACGACCCAGCCCGGCGCGTGGTCCGCGGCAAAGCAGCAGCAGGCGTAGAACACGCCGAAGCCGACGCCCCCCGCCAGGAGCCAGAACCGCAGGCGCCGGCGAAACAGCCCCAGGACGCGGGCCAGGTACCGCGGCCCACGCGCAAACAGCAGCCAGCCGCCCAGCAGCACCGCCATGACGGCGTAGCGCAGCGACGCGCTCCAGACCCAGTGTCCGCCGCCCAGGCTCATGGCCCGGTTGAGCACGAAGGTGCTGGAAAACAGCGCCGCCGCCAGCAGGCCGAGCCCAACCAGGCGCGGCACGCCGGGCGGCGCGGCGCCATGGCGCAGGGTGGGCGGGGTATCGGTCGCGGGCGCGGGCATCATTCGACCGACACCGGCACGCGCTGCGCCAGCGCGCACATCAGTTCATAGCCCACGGTGCCGGCGGCATGCGCCACTTCGTCGATGGAGAGCAGCGCGCCCCGGCCCGCAGGGCCGCTGGCAGCACTGGCGCGGCCCCACAGCGTCACCTCCGCGCCCAGGCCGGCATCGGGCACGGGCGTGAGGTCCACGGTGAGCATGTCCATGCTCACGCGCCCGAGGATGCGGGTGCGCACGCCGTTCACCAGCACCGGCGTGCCGGTATCGCACAGGCGCGGGTAGCCGTCGGCATAGCCGCAGGCCGCCACGCCGATGCGCAGCGGCGCCTCGGCCCGGAAGCGCGAGCCGTAGCCCACGGTGGCCCCGGGCAGCAGGTCCTGCATGCCGATGATGCGCGTGGCCAGCGTCATGGTGGGCTGCAGGCCCCAGTCGGCCGCGCTGTGCGCCGGGTAGTCGGCGGCGCTGCCGTAGAGCACGATGCCCGGCCGCACCCAATCCGAGCGCAGGCCCGCGTCGCCCGCATGGCGCAGGATGGCGGCGCTGTTGGCCACGCAGCGCTCGCCGGGCAGGTCGCGCGTGGCGGCCTCGAAGGCTTCCCGCTGGTGGGCGATGCCGCGCGGGCCGTCGGCGTCGCTGAAATGGGTCATGAGGCCGATCTCGTCCACCTGGGGCAGCGCGTTCAGCCGGGCCCAGGCAGCGCGGTAGCGTGCCGGGGTGAATCCAAGCCGGTTCATGCCGGAGTTCATCTTCAGGAACACATGGTGCGGCGTTTGCGTCTTGTGGGCGGCCAGCCAGTCGATCTGGGCGTCGCAGTGCACGGCGTGGGCCAGGCCCAGGCGCGAGCAGGTTTCCAGGTCGCGCGGCTCGAACACGCCTTCGAGCAGCAGGATGGGCCCGCGCCAGCCCAGAGCGCGGATGCGCTCGGCCTCGGCCAGGTCAAGCAACGCGAAGCCGTCGGCGCCGCGCAGCCCCTCGAACACGCGCTCGATGCCGTGGCCGTAGGCGTTGGCCTTGACCACGGCCCAGGCCCGCGCGTCGGGCATGGACCGGCGCGCGCGCAAGAGGTTGTGGCGCAGCGCTTCGGTGTGGATGGTGGCGTGTATCGGGCGGGGCATGGCGGGGCAAGGCGCGGGAAAAGGAGCAGGCCATTGTGGCATCGGCATGCCGGGGCCGCGTGTTATAACCGCCCGTCGGCTGGAGACAGTCCCATGTTTTTCATGGCATCAGTTCGCCTGATGCCCCTCAGCCTGTTCTTGCAGCCACCCGATGAAACGCGGTTTCTACACCATCATGTCGGCGCAGTTCTTCAGCTCGCTGGCAGACAACGCATTGTTCGTAGCCGCAGTCGAATTGCTGCGCACCAACGGGTCCGCGTCCTGGCAGCAGGCGGCCCTGGTGCCGATGTTCGCGCTGTTCTACGTGGTCCTCGCGCCCTTCGTGGGCGCGTTCGCCGACGCCCTGCCCAAGGGCAGGGTCATGTTCATCAGCAACGCCATCAAGGTGGTGGGCTGCCTGATGATGCTGTTCGGCACCCACCCGCTGTTCGCCTACGCGGTGGTGGGCCTGGGCGCGGCAGCCTATTCGCCGGCCAAGTACGGCATCCTCACCGAACTGCTGCCGGCCAGCCAGCTCGTGCAGGCCAACGGCTGGATCGAGGGGCTGACCATCGCCTCCATCATCCTGGGCCTGCTGCTGGGCGGGCAGCTCGTGGGGCCGGTGGTGTCGGCCCACCTGCTGGCGTTCGACCTGCCCTACATCGACACCGGCATCGACACTCCCGCCGAGTCGGCCATCATGGCGCTGGTGTTCGTGTTCCTGATCGCGGCCTGGTTCAATACCCGCATTCCCGACACGGGCGTGGCCATGCGCCCGCTGCCGCCCAAGCTGCTGGACCTGCTGCCCGACTTCTGGCAGTGCAACAGCCGGCTGTGGGGCGACAAGCTCGGCCAGGTATCGCTGGCCACCACCACGCTGTTCTGGGGCGTGTCGGGCAACCTCAAGTACATCGTGCTGGCCTGGGCCGCGGCGGCGTTGAGCTACGGCACGACCAAGGCGTCGGCGCTGACCGGCGTGGTGGCCATCGGCACCGCCGTGGGCGCGGTGCTGGCGTCGATGCGCATGCGGCTCGACGCCTCCACGCGGGTGATTCCGATGGGCATCGCCATGGGGCTGCTGCTGATCGTGATGAACTTCATCCACAACGTCTGGCTCGCCATGCCGTTCCTGGTGCTGCTGGGCGGCCTGGGCGGCTTCCTGGTGGTGCCGATGAACGCGCTGCTGCAGCACCGCGGCCACAACCTGATGGGCGCGGGCCGCTCGATCGCGGTGCAGAACTTCAACGAGCAGGCCTGCATCCTGGCGCTGGGGGCGTTCTACACGCTGTCCACGCGCTTCGGGCTGTCGGCCTATGGCGCCATCACGCTGTTCGGCCTGTCCGTGGCCGGGGTGATGTGGCTGATCCGGCTGCGCCACTGCCGCAACCTGCGCAACTACCCCGGCGAGATGGAGCAGCTCTACGCCGCCACGCGCCAGGACCACCATTGACCGCCCTGCTGCCCGTCTGCGCGCTGCTGGTCAACGCGCTGGTCTGGGGCGTCTCGTGGTGGCCGTTCCGCTACCTGCAGGCGCAGGGGCTGCATCCGCTGTGGGCCACGGCGCTCATCTACGCGGCGGTGCTCGCGGGCCTGGCGCTGCTGCGCCCGCGCGCCTGGCGCGGCTTTGCCGCCCACCCGGCGCTGTGGCTGCTGATGCTGTCCTCGGGGCTGAACAACCTGGGTTTCAACTGGGCCGTGGCCACGGGCGACGTGGTGCGCGTGGTGCTGCTGTTCTACCTGATGCCGCTGTGGGCGGCGCTACTGGCCTGGCCGCTGCTGGGCGAGCGGCCCCATGCCGCCGCGCTGGCGCGCATGGGGCTGGCGCTCGCGGGCGTGGCCGTGGTGCTGCGCCGCCCCGGCGCGGCTTGGCCAGTGCCCGAGGGCCTGCCCGATTGGCTGGCATTGATGGCGGGCATCTGCTTCGCCCTCACCAACATCCTGCTGCTGCGCCTGCGTCGCGCGCCGGCCGAGGCGCGCGTGATGGCGATGTTCGGCGGCGGCATGGGCATGGCGGCGCTGGCCGCCGGCCTGGGGCTGGCGCAAGGCACCATGGGCCCGCCGCCGCTGCCGCACCTGGCATGGGTGCTGCCGGCGCTGGCGCTGGCGCTGGCCATCCTGGCCGGCAACGTGGCGCTGCAATACGGCGCGGCACGGCTGTCGGCGCACGCCACATCGCTCGTGATGCTGGCGGAGATCGTGTTCGCCAGCGTTTCGTCGATGGCGCTGGGCGCGGCGCGGCCCGACGCGCGCACCTGGGCGGGCGGGGCCCTGATCCTGGGGGCGGCATTGTGGTCGGCGCTGGCGCCCGCGCGGTCGGCGCGGTAGGCTTGGCGCCTCGCATCAAGAAGGAGACGCCCATGGGCAGCATCTACGATTTCGAGGTCCGCCGCATCGACGGCACGCCCGTGGCGCTGGCCGACTACCGCGGCCGGGTGCTGCTGGTCGTGAACACCGCGAGCGCCTGCGGCTTCACGCCGCAGTTCGCGGGGCTGCAGGAGCTGCACCGCGCCTACGCCGCGCGCGGCCTGGCGGTGCTGGGCTTTCCGTGCAACCAGTTCGGCGCGCAGGACCCGGGCAGCGGCACCGAGATCCTGGACTTCTGCCAGCGCAACTACGGCGTGGACTTCCCCATGATGGAGAAGATCGACGTGAACGGCCCGCAGGCCGCGCCGCTCTACCAGTGGCTGGTGGAACAGGTGCCGGGCATCCTGGGCACCAAGGCGATCAAGTGGAACTTCACCAAGTTCCTCATCGGCCGCAGCGGGCAGGTGCTGCACCGCTACGCGCCGCAGGACAAGCCCGCCGCCCTGGCCACGGACATCGAGGCGGCGCTGGCCGCCGCCTGAAAAGTACAAGAAAAATCGGCCTCCAGCGCTTATCTTACCTGCGATGGCAGCTCCTTTTTCAGGAGCATATTGGGTGCCGCATTTAACCTGGAAACGGCAGTTGGATGCGCCTGCCGGTGCCGTGATCGGGGTGCCAGGCAAGACCGGGCGACGCGGCGGGCTACTGCCCGCAAGGAGGAGCAACGCCGCATGGCGCCCCGAGCGCGGTGCTGGCGGGTGCATAGCGCTCTCACCCACGAGGTGAACCCCATCGAAGCCGTCAACGCTCGATTTCCTGCGGCCTGGCAAGGGATACGAAGCGGCCAACTGCCGTTTCCAGGTTTAAGGTAAGGTGCCGGCCGGCCGCCCTGGCATCGGGAGAACAACCTTCCTGGGCCGCCTACCGTGCCGACGCTCCATTCCCCCTCCCTCTCCTGCGCGCTGCCGGCGCTGCTGCTGGCCGCGTTGCTGGCCGGCTGCGCCACGCTTGACGTGCCCCGGGCCGACAACTACCCCGAGTCGAGCCAGAAGAAAGCGCGCGCCGTGCACCACTGGGACGTGCTGGCCGAGGACGTGGCCGCGCGCGTGGCCGCCACGCTGCGCGCCACGGGCGCGCCGCCGGTGGCGCTGTACGTGGTGCCGGGCGCGGACACGGACTTCAACCGGGGCTTCCGCAGCCTGCTGCTGACGCGCCTGGTGGACCAGGGCCTACCCGTGGCCGTGCAGCCCGGCGCGTCGGGGCTGGAGTTGCACTTCGACACGCAGACGGTGCGGCACAGCCGCCCCCCGGGCCTGAACTACCCCATGCCCATGACCACGCTGGCTGCGGGCGTGGCGGTGGCGCGCGACCTGGCGGTTTACGACCACAGCGCGGCGGCGGGCGTGGCCAGCGCCCTCGGCATCGGCCTGATCCTCGATGGCGCCCGCATCGCCCGCGAGGGCCCGGCGGCGGGCGGGCCCACGGGCACCGAGGTGCTGGTATCCACCGCGCTGCAGAGCGGCGGCGTGTACCTGGCCCGCACGGCGGACGTGTACTACATCGAAGGAGCCGACGCCAGCCTCTACCGCCCCGCGCCCCCCGCGCCGGCACCCACGCCGCTCAAGACCTGGAAGGTGGTGGGCCCATGAGCGCAGTCATGCCGCGGCGCGGGCTGCTAGCCTGTTGCGCCGCCGCTGCGGCAACCGCGGTCGCGCTGCCGCTGGCGGGCTGCGCCGCCGTGCCCGAAACGCCGCCGCAGGCCAACCTGATCACGCTGAACCAGCAGGCTGCCGACGCCCTGCTGCAGGGCGGGCATCTGGACCCGCGCCAGCCGCTGCTGGTGGCAGCCTTCGTGAACCTGGACATGCTGACCGAATCGTCGCGGCTGGGCCGGCTGTTTTCCGAGCAGGTGGCTGGGCGACTGGCGAACCGCGGCTACCCAGTGGTCGAGCTCAAGCTGCGCGACAACCTGTTCTTCAAGCAGGGCCAGGCGCTGCTGCTGTCGCAGGAGGTGCGCGAGGTCAGTCAGGTACACCAGGCCCAGGCCGTGGTGGTGGGCACCTACACGGCGTCGCCCAACACGCTGTACGTGAGCCTGAAGCTCGTGGCCACGCCAGGCAGCATCATCCTGGCCGCGCATGACTACGCGGTGCCGATGGACGCCAACGTGCGCGGGCTGCTGGCACGCTAGTAGTCAGGTTCAAAGCGAAGCAGCACATGAAACCGCGCCTTTTGACGCATGGCAGCGTTGCAAATCCTCGCGCTAGCGACGGCCATCGCTGTGGTTTGCGCCTTGCCCTGCGCCAAAACGCATCGCTTTTATTTTTGCCGCCAAGCATCGAACACTGCACTAGCAGAATACAAGGAAAATCAGCCCCCAGCGCTTATGTTGCGGGCATCTAAAGCTATCAAAAACAGAGCATTCTGATGATCCATGGCGCTGCGCATCACCGCAGCCCATGAAACCGGGACACCCCAGTCCAGCGGCGCAGCCGCTCGGGGGTAGGAGCTTCACTTCATGCTGCCGGGCTGCGCCGGTGCCGCGCGCGCGCCAGCACCTGCGCCACGGCGCGCGGGTCCATGCCGTACATGTCGGCGAAGGCGGCCACCTCGCCGCCCACGGCCTCGAACGCGTGCAGCAGCGCCTCGTCCCGGGCATCGCGCGTGGCAGCTTCGGCCAAGGCGTCGTCCGTGGCGGCGTTGGCGGCTTCGTCGCGGGTGCGGGTGCGCTCGGCGTACTCCTCGCGCGACAGGCCGGAGGCGTCGAACGCCTGCAGGATGCGCGCGCGCAGCCTGGCCGCCGCGTCTTCGCCCTCGCGCGGCTTGCGGCGGCGGAATACCTCGATGAGCGCGTGGTGCACATGCTCGGGCGCCATGTCTTCCACGGCCTGGCCTTGCAGGTCGTGGCGCTTCTGTCCCGCGGCGACTGCCTGCAGGTAGCGCGTGGAGCGGGTGTGAATGCCCAGCGCCACCTTGAGCGCGCCGCGCTCGAAGATGCCGGGGTGGGCGTCCAGCAGATCCTGGAAGATGCCGCGCTTGAGCGGCAGGAACACGGCGCCGAAGAGATGCGGGTACAGGCCGGCGAGCTGCTCCAGCACCGGATGGACCGCACGCGGCGCTCGCGGGGCCGCGGCGGGCTTTTGCTGCGGGCCACCCACACGCGGGCGGCGGGCGGGGCGTTGCACCGCGGGCGCGGCAGGGGTATGCGCGCCAGGGCTTGCGGCTTCTTCAAGCACGGAATCGGTCATGGTGGAACGGGATGGATCGGAAACGAAGCCGCGATCATGCCATCAGCGCAGGGAAGGCGGGGCGGCCGCAGCGGCGGGCGTGCTCAGGCGGGAGCCAGCGCTTCGTCGAGCACTTCGATCCAGTGCCGCACGGGCACCCCGGTGCCGCTCTGCAGGTGCGCGATGCAGCCGATGTTGGCCGACAGGATGGCCGCGGGCGCCAGCGCATCCAGGTGGCCCAGCTTGCGGTCGCGCAGCGCGTGCGCCAGCGCCGGGTTCAGCACCGAATAGGTGCCGGCGGAGCCGCAGCACAGGTGCGATTCGGCGGGCACCTGCAAGTCGAAGCCAAGCGCGCGCAACTGTGCCTCCACGCCGCCGCGCAGCTTCTGGGCGTGCTGCAGCGTGCAGGGCGGGTGGTAGGCGTAGCGTGGCGGGGGCGCGGCCTGTGCGCGCAGCCGGGGGCGCAGCAGCGGCGCCAGTTCGGGCAGCAGTTCGCCGGGGTCGCGCGCCAGGGCGCTGATGCGCGCGGCACGCTCGGCATAGGCTGCGTCGCCCTGCAGGTGGTAGCCGTATTCCTTGACTGTCGCGCCGCAGCCCGAGGCGTTGACGACGATGGACTCCACCGCGCCGCTTGCGACATCCGGCCACCAAGCGTCGATGTTGGCGCGCATCTGCGCCAGCCCGCCGTCGTGGTCGTTCAGGTGGAACTTCACCGCGCCGCAGCAGCCGGCCTGCGGCGCCACCACGGCCTGGATACCGGCGGCGTCGAGCACGCGGGCCGTGGCGGCGTTGATGCTGGGTGCCATCGCGGGTTGCACGCAGCCCGCGAGCAGCAACATCCGGCGCGCATGGGTGGCCGCAGGCCAGGCGCCCGCCGCGCGCGGGGCCGGCACTTTCTCGCGCAGCGCGCCGGGCAGCAGGCCGCGCACGGCCTGGCCGAGCTTCACGGCCGGGCCGAACAGCGGCGAGGGCAGCCCTTCCTTGAGCGCCCAGCGCAGCGCCCGCTCGCCCAGCGGGCGCGGCACCTTGTCGTCCACCGCCTCGCGGCCGATATCCACCAGGCGGCCGTACTGCACGCCGCTGGGGCAGGTGGTCTCGCAGTTGCGGCAGGTCAGGCAGCGGTCCAGGTGCTGCTGCGTCTTGCGCGTGGGCGCGACACCTTCGAGCACCTGCTTGATGAGGTAGATGCGCCCGCGCGGGCCGTCGAGCTCGTCGCCGAGCAGTTGGTAGGTGGGGCAGGTGGCGGTGCAGAAGCCGCAGTGCACGCATTTGCGCAGGATGGCTTCGGCTTCGCGGCCTGCGGGCGTGGCCGCGTATTCGGCAGCGAGCTGGGTTTGCATCGTGGGGGCGGTTTTGTCTCTGTCGTCGTTGTCTGCCGCGGGGCGCCCGTCAGGAGTGCAAGTGCGGTCGGCGGGACACGCGCGCGCGCCAGATGACGCGCAGCCGCTCCAGGTCCGCGGCCAGCGGCGGCAGCGACAGCGCGAGCAGCCCTGCGGCCAGCGGCACGATCCAGATGAAGCCGATGTGCTTGAAGCCCGCCGCGCCCACCAGGCCGCCCAGGGTGAACATGCCCAGCATGCTGCCGTAGAGCCGCATGCGCGCATGGTTGGCACGCACCTGCGCAGCGGGGAGGGTGCCGCTGCGGTTCCAGTAGAGCATCTTGCCGATCTCGATGCCGAGGTCGGTGACCACGCCCGTCATGTGCGTGGTGCGGATCTGCGCCGACGACATCTTGGTCACCACGGCGTTCTGCAGCCCCATGATGAAGGCCAGCAGCAGCACGGTGAGCGGCACGGAGAACAGCGTGTGCCAGGTGAGCGTGATGGCGCCGAGCAGCCCGAACACGAGCATGAGCGCAGCTTCGAGCAGCAGCGGCAGCGCGAAGCCGCTGCGCAACTGGTTCTGCCGCGCCCAGTTGACCATGATGGCCGTGACCGCCGCGCCCGAGGTGAAGGCCAGGAGCGCGCCCAGGGCGCCGAGCACCAGCGTCATGTTGCCGAGCACGAGGTTGTCGGCCAGCGTGGAGACGAAGCCCGACATGTGCGAGGTGTACATGTGAACCACGAGGAAGCCGCCGGCGTTGACGGCCCCCGCGTTGAACGCGAGCAGCAGCCCGAGCACGCGGTTGATCAGCGGTGTGCGGTGGCGCCCCGTGAGGAAAAGCAGGAACCGCATGCGTCTACCAGTCAATCCGCCGCCATGCGCCCGGGGTTGAAGATGCTCGCCGGGTCGAACTGGCGCCGGAGTTCGCGGTGGATGCGCGCCAGGGCCGGCGCCAGCGGGGCAAAGCGCGGCGCCGCGGTGCCTGCTGCCGCACCGGGCGCCGCGCGGAACAGCGTGGCGTGGCCGCCGGCCTGCGCCGCCGCAGCGCGCAGCGCCGCCGCCGCACCGGCATCGCCCGGCACGCGGTACCAGCGCAGGCCACCGTGCCATTCGACCAGCGGCGTGCCGGCCGCCGCGGGCAGGTCGAGCACGGGCGCGGTCTGTGGCACGGACAGGCGCCACAGGTCGTGGCCACCGCCTTTGGTGAACCATGGCAGGCGCTGGTCGCGGCAGTCGTCCCAGTCGCGCGGCACGCTGTCATCGCGGCAGGGCGTGCCGCCCATGGTCCGGCAGGCGGCCTGCACCGCCGCCACGGCACCGCGCAGGCGCACGAAGAGCACGCCCGCGCCGCCATCCTCCACCCAGCGGCTTGCATTGAGCGGCAGGGGCTGCGCGCCCCAGCCATGCAGAAGCCGCAGCGCCTCGGCCTGGCAGCAGTCGAAGCGCAGCGTGGCCTCGGCGGGCGCGCGGGGCAGTATCTTGAGGCTGACCTCGGTGATCAGGCCCAGCATGCCCATGGCACCGGCCATGAGGCGCGACACGTCGTAGCCCGCCACGTTCTTCATCACCTGGCCACCGAATGCCAGATGCTCGCCCCGGCCATTGACGAGTCGAAGCCCGAGCACGAAGTCGCGCACCGCGCCCACGCTGGCGCGCGCCGGGCCCGAAAGGCCCGCGGCCACCATGCCACCCACGGTGCCGCCACCGGCGAAGCGCGGCGGCTCGAAGGGGAGGCACTGGTTGCGCTGCGCGAGCAGGTCTTCCAGCTCTGCCAAGGGGGTGCCGGCGCGCGCGGTGACCACGAGTTCGCTGGGCTCGTAGTCCGTCACCCCGGCCAGCCTGCGGGTGTCGAGCGGTTCGCCCTGCACTTGCTCGCCGTAGAAATCCTTGGTGTCGCCACCGCGGATGCGCAGGGGCGCGCCCTGTGCGGCGGCGGCGCGGATGCGGTCGATGAGGCGGGCGAATTCAGAATCCATGGAATGCCACATGGTAGCGGCAGAGCGCCGGCATGTGCATGTATTGCCCAAGCCAACCTGGTCAATCCTCGAAAAAATGCACCGGCAGCCCCGGCACCTCGACGCGCATTGCCAGCACCTGGCCCGACCATGGAAACTCCTCCAGCTCGGCCTCGGGCCGACGCTGCGAGGCGGTGGTGAGGTAGAGGGTGCGCAGGTCGGCGCCGCCGAAGCACGGCATGGTGGGGCAGCGCGCCGGCACGGCGATGGCGTCGAGCAGCCGTCCGTCGGGCGCGAACTTGCACAGGCGCTGGCCTTCGAACATGGCGCAGTAGTAGTGGCCTTCGGCGTCAACCGCCGCGCCGTCGGGGCGGCCTCCGTAGGCCGGCTGGCCGGTGGCGCCGGGCTGCCAGCCGGCGGGCTTGGGCGCGAACTCCTGGAAGGTGCGGTGGTGCCGCATGGCGCTGCTCTCCAGTTCGAAATCCCAGGCATGGATGACATGCGCGGGCGTGTCGGCCCAGTAGATGGTGCGGTTGTCGGGCGACCACGCCAGGCCGTTGGCGGTGGTGGCGTGCTGGGCCTTCACCTCCACGCGCGGGGCCGCGCCGCCACGCGCATCGATGCAGTACAGGTTGGCCTTGGGCGCATCGCGCGGCTCGTAGAGGGTGCCCACCCACAGGCGGCCCAGCGCATCGCACTTGCCGTCGTTGAAGCGCATGGTCGTGCTGTCATGCCCGAAGCGCACGAGCTGCGTCAATGCGCCAGCCCATGTCCACGCGCGGTAGATGCCGTCGCGCAAAGCGATGACGAGCCCGCCGTTGCGCGCCGGCGCGATGCAGCCGGGTTCGCTGGGCATGCCCCATGACTCCACGGCGCCGCTGTGCGGATCGCCGCGCAGCACCATGCACCCGGGCGTGTCAACCCAGTACAGGCGTTGTTCGCAGGGGTGCCAGAAAGGCGACTCGCCCAGCGCGCACCGCTGGGCGAAAACGGGAGTCCAGGGCATGGCGACGCATCCTTGTGTGCCCGCGATTGTGCACCGCGCATGCTGCACGAAGATGGCAAAAATGCCCCCCATGCTTGTCACTTTGTGTACTGCGCCGCCCCAGAGGGGGCTGCTTTTTGCCTTGGAGCGCCCCAAGGTAAAAAAAAGAGCCCGCCAGAGGCGGGCTCAACATCCAAAGGAGTCTCTCTCGCAATGACTTGCGATGTTCGCGGGCGGATGGCCGCATGCCACCCGCCCTGAACGGGGTATCAACGGTTGTAGGCCGTTTCGCCGTGGGACGTGATGTCCAGTCCTTCGCGCTCGGCTTCTTCCGAGACGCGCAGGCCGATAAGCAGGTCCGTGATCTTGTAGGCGATGAAGGACACGACGCCGGACCAGACGATGGTCAGCAGCACGCTCTTGACCTGCACGTAGAACTGGTGGCCGATGGTGAAGGTGTCGGGCGTCAAGCCCCCCGTGCCGCCCAGGCCGGGGGCCGCGAACACGGCGGTCAGGATGGCACCCAGGATGCCGCCCACGCCATGCACGCCGAATACGTCGAACGCGTCGTCGGCACCCAGCATCTTCTTGAGGCCGCTCACGCCCCACAGGCAGACGATGCCGGCCAGCAGGCCCAGTACGATGGCGCCCATCGGGCCGACGAAGCCCGCGGCAGGCGTGATGGCCACAAGACCGGCCACAGCGCCGGAGGCGGCGCCCAGCATGGAGGCCTTGCCCTTGGAGAGCGCTTCACCGGCGATCCAGGACAGCGCAGCGGCGGCGGTGGCCAGCAGGGTATTCACGAAGGCCAGGCCGGCCAGCGCATTGGATGCACCAGCGGAGCCGGCATTGAAGCCGAACCAGCCCACCCACAGCAGCGAGGCACCGACCATGGTCAGCGTCAGCGAATGGGGCGTGAACGCCTCCTTGCCGAAACCGATGCGCTTGCCCACCACGTAGGCCCCCACCAAGCCGGCGACACCGGCGTTGATGTGCACCACGGTACCGCCCGCGAAGTCGAGCGCGCCGTCGGCACCCAGCAGGCCGCCGCCCCACACGATGTGGGCCATGGGCACGTAGCTGAAGGTGAACCACAGGACGCTGAACAGCAGCACGGCAGAGAACTTGATGCGCTCGGCGAAGGCCCCGACGATCAGCGCCACCGTGATGGCCGCGAACGTGCCCTGGAAGGCGATGAACACGTACTCGGGGATGGTGGTCAGCGCGCCGAAGGTCTCCTGGGTCACGCCCTTGAGGAAGATCTTGTCGAAGCTGCCGAAGAAGCTGCCCGCGCCCACGAACGCCAGACTGTAGCCGTACAGGGCCCACAGGATGCTGATCAGGGAGAAGATCACGAACACCTGCATGAGCACCGACAGCATGTTCTTGGAGCGGCCCAGGCCGCCGTAGAACAGCGCGAGGCCGGGGATGGTCATGAGGATCACGAGCATGGTGGAGGTGAGCATCCAGGCGGTGTCGCCGGAGTCGACCTTGGGCGCGGGCGCCGCTGCGGGCGCGGCCTCCGCCGCAGCAGGCGCTGCTGCGGCCGGAGCGGCGGCTGCGGGTGCAGCGGATTCGGTGGTGGCGGGCGCCTGGGCGATGGCGGCCCCGCCGGCCAGCAGGCTCATGCCGATCAGAAGGGAGGCTAGCAGTTTCTTCATGTCTGTTCTTTCGGTCCTATACACAGCTTTTACAGCGCTTCGCGGCCGGTTTCGCCGGTGCGGATGCGCACGACCTGTTCCAGGTCATAAACAAAAATCTTGCCGTCTCCGATCTTGCCGGTGCGGGCAGCGCCCTCGACCGCCTCGATGACGCGCTCGACAAGGTCGTCGGCCACGGCTGCCTCGATCTTTACCTTGGGAAGGAAGTCGACGACATACTCGGCGCCGCGGTACAGCTCGGTATGCCCCTTCTGGCGGCCGAAGCCTTTCACCTCGGTCACGGTGATGCCTTGCACACCCATGCCGGAGAGGGCTTCGCGCACCTCGTCGAGCTTGAATGGTTTGATGATCGCTGTCACCAGTTTCATGTTCGGATCCTCTCGGTTGTTGAAATGAAGATGCACCCCCGGCGCCTCTTGCCGCTTTGGATGCCCGGGTGATTTACATCGCCTTAGTCACCATGACGGCAGGCGGTTCTTGTTGGCGCCGATGACCGTCCCCAACGACAGGCCATTGCCGGAATCGTACGCTCCGCCAGGGCTTCAGCCGACAGAAGAAGGGGCAGAAGCGACCGCCATGGCTGGCTGTTGCTCCACGAGTGTCAGATGCATCGATATCTCCATGGTGGTAAAAAGGGACGCGCATTCTTAGCACGTACCATGCCAAAGCCCTATGCTTCGCTACACCATGGAGTCCCGGCTTCTATTAGCGACTTGATGCAAACGTTATATAGATTGATGCACCGCCGGAATGCACTCATTGGGTGCGTTCCGGTCTATGGCATTTTCCATCGTGGTGCGGCAGCCCGCTCCTGGGGAGGATTTGACAATTGAGCCTTGCTTTGGTGCAAAGCCGCGCCCTCGTCGGTCTGGAAGCGGCGCCCGTGATGGTCGAGGTCCACCTGGCCAACGGCCTGCCGAGTTTCACGCTGGTGGGCCTGGCGGACGTGGAGGTGAAAGAGGCGCGCGAGCGCGTGCGTGCGGCACTGCAGAACGCGGGGCTGGAGTTTCCGCACAACAAGCGCGTGACCGTGAACCTGGCGCCGGCCGATCTGCCCAAGGACTCGGGCCGCTTCGACCTGCCGATCGCGCTGGGCATCCTGGCGGCCAGCGGCCAGGTCGACGGCACCCGGCTGGCGGGCCACGAGTTCGCGGGCGAGCTGTCGCTGTCGGGCGAGTTGCGCCCGGTGCGCGGCGCCCTGGCTACCAGCCTGGCCCTGCATGCGCAGGGCGTGCAGCGGCGCCTGGTGCTGCCGCCCGGCAGCGCCGAGGAGGCCGCGCTGGTGCCCGGCGCCGAGGTCTACCGCGCCCGCCACCTGCTGGACGTGGTGCGCCAGTTCATGCCCGTCGGCGACGGCACCGCGCCCGAGGCCGGCGTTGGCTGGACCCGCCTGGACGTCACGCCGCCGCCGGCACAGGCAAGCTATGCCGATCTGGCCGACGTGAAGGGCCAGGCCGCGGCCAAGCGGGCGCTGGAGATCGCCGCGGCCGGCGGTCATGGCCTGCTGCTGCTGGGGCCGCCGGGTTCGGGCAAGTCGATGCTGGCCCAGCGCTTCGCCGGGCTGTTGCCGCCGATGGCGGTGGACGAGGCGCTGCAAAGCGCCGCCATCGCCAGTCTGGCCGGCCAGTTTGCGCTGGAGCGCTGGGCCCAGCGCCCCACGCGCAGCCCGCACCACACGGCCAGCGCGGTGGCGCTGGTCGGGGGCGGGTCGCCGCCGCGGCCCGGCGAGATTTCGCTGGCGCACCATGGCGTGCTATTCCTCGACGAACTGCCAGAATTTCCGCGCGCGGCGCTCGAAGCGCTGCGCGAGCCGCTGGAGACGGGGCTGATCCGCATCGCGCGGGCGGCGCGCCAGGCCGAGTTCCCGGCCCGCTTCCAGCTCGTCGCGGCGATGAACCCCTGCCCCTGCGGCTTCCTGGGCAGCACGCAGCGCGCCTGCCGCTGCACGCCCGACCAGGTGGCGCGCTACCAGGGCAAGCTCAGCGGCCCGCTGCTCGACCGCATCGATCTGCACGTGGAAGTACCGGCCCTGCCCGCGCAGGATCTGCTGCAGGCCCCGCCCGGCGAAGGCACCCCGGCCATCCGCGCCCGCGTGCAGGCCGCCCGCACCCGTGCGCTGGCGCGCCAGGGCAAGGAAAACCAGGCGCTGCAGGGCCGGGAGATCGACGCCCACCTGGCGCTCGGCGATGCGGCGGCGAAGTTCCTGCAGGCCGCCGCCGCGCGCCTGGGCTGGTCGGCGCGCAGCACGCACCGGACGCTGAAGGTGGCGCGCACCATCGCCGACCTGGCCGGCAGCGACAGCGTTTCCACAGCCCATGTGGCCGAGGCGGTACAGTACCGGCGCGCACTACGGTCAACGGGCTGATGCTCTTAAATTGATAGCTTTCAGCGCGCGCTGCATAAGCGCTGGAGGCACTTTTTGCTACAAACCCGGGCCGAGCGCCTTCCAGCGCCGCGTGAATTCGCCCTGTCCGTCCACGCTCTCCAGGTGCACGTCGAAGCCCCAGAGCCGCGCCACGTGCTTGAGCACCTCCTGCGCGTCGTCGTGCAGCGGGCGGTCGTTGTGCTGCGTGTGGCGCAGGGTGAGCGAGCGGTCGCCGCGCAGGTTCACGCTCCAGACCTGGATGTTGGGCTCGCGGTGGTTCAGGTCGTACTGGCGCGACAGCGCCTCGCGCAGAGCGCGGTAGCCGCTGTCGTCGTGGATGGCGCAGACCTCCATCTCGTCGTCCTGCTCATCGTCGCGGATGGCGAACAGGCGGAAGTCGCGCATGAGCTTGGGGCTGAGGAACTGGCCGATGAAACTCTCGTCCTTGAAGTTGCGCATGGCGTAGTCGAGCGCGGGCAGCCACGGCGTTCCCGCGATGTCGGGGAACCAGCGGCGGTCTTCTTCCGTGGGCTGCTCGCAGATGCGCCGCAGGTCGCGGTACATGGCGAAGCCCAGCGCATAGGGGTTGATGCCGCTGTAGGCGCGGTGGCCCACGGGCGGCTGGAACACCACGTTGGTGTGCGACTGCAGCCACTCCATCATGAAGCCGTCGGCGAGCCGGCCACGGTCGTACAGCGTGTTGAGCAGCGTGTAGTGCCAGAACGTAGCCCAGCCCTCGTTCATCACCTGGGTCTGGCGCTGCGGATAGAAGTACTGCGCCACCTTGCGCACGATGCGCACTACCTCGCGCTGCCAGGGTTCGAGCAGCGGGGCATTCTTTTCGATGAAGTAGAGCAGGTTTTCCTGCGGTTCGGCGGGGAAGCGCTTGACTGATTCCTCGTGCGTGGCCGCATCGGCGCGGCGCGGCAGCGTGCGCCAGAGGTCGTTGACCTGCTGCTGCAGGTAGTACTCGCGCTCTGCGCGGCGCACCTTTTCCTGCGCGAGCGAGAGCTTCTGCGGGCGACGGTAGCGGTCCACGCCGTAGTTCATCAGCGCGTGGCAGGAGTCGAGCAGATCCTCCACCGCATCGACGCCATGGCGTTCCTCGCACTCGGCGATGTAGTTCTTGGCGTAGACCAGGTAGTCGATGATCGACGACGCATCGGTCCACATGCGAAACAGGTAGTTGCCCTTGAAGAAGCTGTTGTGCCCATACGCCGCGTGGGCGATCACCAGGGCCTGCATGGCCATGGTGTTCTCTTCCATGAGGTAGGCGATGCAGGGGTCGGAGTTGATGACGATCTCGTAGGCCAGCCCCATGTGGCCGCGGCGGTAGTTCTTCTCGGTGGCGATGAACTGCTTGCCGTAGGACCAGTGGCGGTAGATGACGGGCATGCCTACGCTGGCGTAGGCGTCCATCATCTGCTCGGCGGTGATGATCTCGAGCTGGTTGGGGTAGGTGTCTAGGCCGAAGCTTGCGGCCGTGCGGGCGATTTCGCCGTGGTAGGCCTCGATCAGGTCGAAAGTCCAGTCCGCGGGGCTGGGCAGCGGCTCGCGCTTCATGCGGCCACCCCTCCCTTCTTGAACAGGTCGCGGAACACGGGGTAGATGTCGGTGGCCTCGGCCACCTTGCGCAGCGCGAAGTTGGCGTGCGACTCCTGCAACTGGGCGTATTCGTCCCACAGGTTCTGCTCGGCCTCGGCCACCTGCACGTAGGCGTAGTAGCGCACCAGCGGCAGGATCTGCTCGGCCAGCAGCTTGCGGCAGCGTCCGCTGTCCTGGTGCCAGTTGTCGCCGTCGCTGGCCTGGGCGCCGTAGATGTTCCACTCCGCCGAAGGGTAGCGGGCGC
Organism: Curvibacter soli; assembly: GCF_029211125.1. Taxonomy (GTDB): domain Bacteria; phylum Pseudomonadota; class Gammaproteobacteria; order Burkholderiales; family Burkholderiaceae_C; genus Curvibacter_A; species Curvibacter_A soli. Next base: position 56,126 of record NZ_JARGEN010000058.1, on the reverse strand, counting down.
GGATGATCTCGTGCATCAGTACCAGCGCGCTCGACACCACGGTGCCGCCGGTTTCGGTGGCGTGGAAGAACTCGTCCTCGCTCACCTCCTCGGCCTGCGTGTGGTGGCGGATGAAAACCAGGTCGATGCGCTCGTAGTGCCTGGTGAGGAACAGGTAGAGCAGCATGAAGAAGCGCTTGGACATGTCCTTGCGCGCCTCGTCCATCGAGCCGGAGACATCCATCAGGCAGAACATCACGGCCTTGGCGCTGGGCACGGGCGTGCGCACGTGGCTGCGGTAGCGCAGGTCGATCGGGTCGATATAGGGCACATGGCGCGCTGTGCGGCGCAGTTCGTCGATGCGGGCCTCGGTCTCGCGAATTTCGCGGGCGATCATGCCCTCGCCGGCATCCGGGCGCGCGCGCAAATGCAGCAAGAGGGCTTCGAGCCGGCGCAGTTCGCGCCGGTTCTCGCCGCCCAGCGCGATGCGCCGCGCCAGCGCGCCGCGCATGGAACGCACCACGTGCAGGTTGTTGGGCGTGCCGTCGCTGGTCAGGCCGGCGCGGTGGCTCTTCCACTCGGGCACCTCGGCGAGCTGCGTGCGGATCAGGTGCGGCAGCGCCAGGTCTTCAAAGAAGACCTGCATGAACTCTTCCTTGCTCAGGTGGAAGACGAAGTCGTCGTTGCCCGCGCCGGTATCGCTGGCCTCGGAGCCGCCGCCCCCGCCCGCGCCGCCGCCCTGGGGCCGCTCGATGCGGTCGCCCTTGACGTATTCCTTGTTGCCGGGGTGCACGTATTCGCGGTTGCCGCCCTGGGCGTGGCCGAACACGGGCTCGGATACGTCGCGCCGCGGCAAGGGGATGTCCTCGCCCTGCTCCAGGTTGCGGATGCCACGGCCACTGACGGCCTCGCGCACGGCTTCCCGGATCTGGCTGCGATAGCGCCGCAAGAAACGCTCGCGGTTGCCGATGGATTTGTTTTTGCCGGACAACCGACGATCGATGATCTGCTGCAGCATGGCCAAGATGTCAAACCTCCGTCCAATGGACCGCGGGCGGCCCGGGTGCGCGTCCCGGGCCGCCGTGCATCACGAACTCTTGCGAACGCGCAAATACCACTCGCACAGCAACCGCACCTGCTTGGGCGTATAGCCCTTTTCCACCATGCGGTTGACGAACTCCTCGTGCTTTTTCTGCTCGTCGGCGCTGCTCTTGGCGTTGAAGCTGATGACGGGCAGAAGCTCCTCGGTGTTGGAGAACATCTTCTTCTCGATCACCGTGCGCAGCTTCTCGTAGCTGGTCCACAGCGGGTTCTTGCCCGCGTTGCCGGCGCGCGCGCGCAGCACGAAGTTCACGATCTCGTTGCGGAAGTCCTTGGGGTTGCTGATGCCCGCGGGCTTCTCGATCTTTTCCAGCTCGCCGTTGAGCGAGCCGCGGTCGAAGATTTCGCCGGTATCGACGTCGCGGTACTCCTGGTCCTGGATCCAGTAGTCGGCATAGGTGACGTAGCGGTCGAAGATGTTCTGGCCGTACTCGCTATAGCTTTCCAGGTAGGCGGTCTGGATTTCCTTGCCGATGAATTCGGCGTAGCGCGGCGCCAGCAGCTCCTTGATGTAGGAAAGATACTTCTGCTCGGTCTCGGCGGGGAACTGCTCGCGCTCGATCTGCTGCTCCAGCACGTACATCAGGTGCACCGGGTTGGCCGCCACCTCGGTGCTGTCGAAGTTGAAGACCTTGGAGATGATCTTGAACGCGAAGCGGGTGGAGATGCCACTCATGCCCTCGTCCACGCCGGCGTAGTCGCGGTATTCCTGGATCGACTTGGCCTTGGGGTCGGTGTCCTTGAGGCTGTCGCCGTCGTAGACCAGCATCTTGCTGTAGATGCTCGAATTCTCGGGCTCCTTCAGGCGCGTGAGCACCGAGAACTGCGCCATCATCTTGAGCGTGCCGGGCGCGCACGACGCCTGCGCCAGCGACGAGTTGCGCACCAGTTTGTCGTAGATCTTGACTTCCTCGGTCACGCGCAGGCAGTACGGCACCTTGACGATGTAGATGCGGTCCAGAAAGGCCTCGTTGTTCTTGTTGTTGCGAAAGGCCTTCCACTCGCTCTCGTTGCTGTGGGCGAGCACCACGCCGTCGAAGGGGATGGCGCCGAAGCCCTCGGTGCCCTTGAAGTTGCCTTCCTGCGTGGCGGTCAGCAGCGGGTGCAGCACCTTGATCGGCGCCTTGAACATCTCGACGAATTCGAGCAGGCCCTGGTTGGCCAGGCACAGGCCGCCGGAATAGCTGTAGGCGTCGGGATCGTCCTGGGCGAAGGTTTCGAGCTTGCGGATGTCGATCTTGCCGACCAGGCTGGAAATATCCTGGTTGTTCTCGTCGCCCGGCTCGGTCTTGGCCACGGCGATCTGCTTGAGCACCGAGGGATGGCGCTTGACCACCTTGAACTTGCGGATGTCGCCGCCGTACTCCTCGAGCCGCTTCACGGCCCAGGGCGAGAGGATGCGCTGCAGGTAGCGGCGCGGGATGCCGTATTCCTTCTCCAGGATGGGGCCGTCCTCGGCCAGATCGAACAGGCCCAGCGGCGACTCGTTGACCGGCGAGCCCTTGATCGAATAGAACGGCACGTGCTCCATGAGCTGCTTGAGCCGCTCGGCGATGGAGCTTTTGCCGCCGCCCACGGGGCCGAGCAGGTAGAGGATCTGTTTCTTTTCCTCCAGCCCCTGCGCGGCATGGCGGAAGTAGGACACCACCTGCTCGATGGCGTCCTCCATGCCGTAGAACTCCTTGAACGCCGGGTAGATCTTGATGACCTTGTTGGCGAAGATGCGCGAGAGGCGCGGGTCGTTGCGCGTATCCACCATCTCGGGCTCGCCGATCGCATTGAGCATGCGCTCGGCAGCGGTGGCGAAGGCCATCGGGTCCCTCTTGCAGATATCCAGGTACTCCTGGAGCGTGAGCTCCTCCTCGCGAGTGCGCTCGTACCGCGCTGCGAAGTTGCTGATGACATCCATCCGAACACCTCCATCAAATCCACGGGGCGCTGCCACGCGGGCTTCGGGGCTTGCAATGCTGCGCTGCCAGTATCGGCGTGCGCGGCGCCTTGCATGCTCCGAATAGAACCCACAAAGCAGGACTGTTCACAAGGGTCGGCATGCAAGGACTGTGCCCTGAATGCGCACTCCGGCGGTCTGTTACATGGCAGACCGCGAAGGCGCCGGGTTAGTTCCTCGCTCCAGCCGGTTCCACCTTACCCCAAATCGGGCGGCGCATGTCTGCGCGCGTGCTCTTTCAGCCACAGCACGCAAGTGCACTGCACACACAGCAAGAATGGTCATGCGGCGCGCGGCTGCCGCACCACCAGCACATCGCCCTGCGCAACTTCGAGGACGCGCTGGGCCACGCTGCCCAGCAGCAGCTCGCGCAGGCCCGTGCGGCCCTGCGTGCCGAGCACCACGAGATCGGCCTGCCGGTCGCGCGCATAGCCGTCGAGCAGGCGCGCCGGGTCGCCGTGCGCCACATCGACATGCATGCGGGCGCGCACCTCGTCGGGCAGGCCCGATGCGTCGATGAACGCCTGGCAGGCCTGCAGCGCGGCCCCGCGCGCCGCGTCCACGGCCAATGCGCGCTGCTGCCCGCCGTCCGCCAACGCGGGGGAGCCGGCATTGAAGGCGTGGAAGAGCGTGAACGACGCATGCGCAAAGCAATGGACGGCGACGTTCAGCGCCCGCCTGGACGTGGCGGAAAAATCGGTTGCCACCACTACGCGCTCATAGGCATGGCGAGGGCGCGCGCGCACCACGAGCACGGGCGCATCGGCACGCCGCACCAGCGCATCGACGGTGGAGCCCAGCACCACGCGGCCCAGCGCCTCGTTGCGCGCGATGCCGACGACGATGAACTCCGCCTTCTCCAGCGCGGCGATGGAAAGCACCGTGTCGGCCACCGCGCCCTGCCCCACGCGCACCGTGATCGGCACGTCGTTGGCAGCGGCATCGGCCCGCAACTGGGCTTGCGCCACCTGCACCGGGTCGGCCTGCGGCGCGCCGGCGGCCCGGGTCCGCACGGCGGCCATGTCCGCCGCGTCGAGCACGGTGAGCGCGACCAGCCGCGCCTGCCACTGCCGCGCGAGCTGCAATGCACGGTCGAGCGCGCGGTCGCTGCGGCAGCCCAGGTCGGTGGACAGCAAAATACTGCGCGGCGGCGCGCTGTTCCATGAGGAAGATTCGGTCATCGGTTTCTCCTGCGGTTAATGAGACAAGACTTGCACGAAACATGCTCCGTCGACCCGCAGCGCCTTGTGCCGACGCTGGCTCCGCACCCTTGTTTGCGCAAGTCGTATGAGGGTCATCCATGGCGCAGCCTCCGGTTCGGCAAGCAGCCCGAGGCGGCGCAGCACGGCCCTCTCGCACTCCAGCACGGCCATCCGCACGACGCCCACCGCCACCAGCGCCAGCGCCAGCGCTTCGGCCAACGCCACGGGCGGGAATCGAACACGGCCCGCATCCACGGAGCATAGGTGAATGCCATCTGCGCCGCCACCACGGCCAGCACCACCTGCGCTGGCTTCCTTCGCGGCCTCGGCTGTCGCCGCATGGTCGCCGGCGATCATCTTCACGGGGCGATGCCCGCGCCGCGGCATTCGGCCGCGGCGGCCATGGCCACGGGCTGCGGCGGGGCGATGCGCCCTGTGCTGATGCGGGCAAATACGAAGCCGCCGCGCGCCGTTGCGGCAAAATGGCGGATTCGCGCGGGCAGCCTGCCCGCCCGTGCACAGTGGACGAGCCAGGCCGGCCAGCCTGCCGCCCATCGGCCCGCGCCACTACCCCCGCCTGCTTTACCTGACCCTTTCCGCCGATCGACCATGAGCGCATTCAACGAAGAACGCGTGCTGTCCGTCCACCACTGGACCGACCGCCTGTTCAGCTTCACCACCACGCGCGATCCTTCCCTGCGCTTCTCCAACGGCCACTTCACCATGATCGGGCTGAAGGTGGATGGCAAGCCGCTGCTGCGCGCCTACAGCATCGCCAGCCCCAACTACGAGGAACATCTGGAGTTCCTGAGCATCAAGGTGCCCGACGGCCCGCTGACCTCGCGGCTGCAGAACATCCAGGTGGGCGACAGCATCCTCGTGGGCCGCAAACCCACGGGCACGCTGCTGATCGACTACCTGCTGCCGGGCAAGCGCCTGTACCTGCTGGGCACGGGCACGGGACTGGCGCCGTTCCTGAGCGTGGCGCGCGACCCCGAGAGCTACGAGAGGTTCGAGAAGGTGGTGGTGGTGCACGGCGTGCGCGAGGTCAAGGAACTGGCGTACCACGCGCTGTTCACGCGCGAGCTGCAGCAGCACGAGTTCCTCGGCGATATCGTGGCCGGCAAGCTGCTGTACTACCCCACCGTCACGCGCGAGGCGTTCCGCAACCAGGGCCGCATCACCGACCTGATGGAAAGCGGCAAGCTGTTCGCCGACCTGGGCCTGCCGCCGCTGAACCCGGCAGAGGACCGCGTGATGCTCTGCGGCAGCCCTGCGATGCTGCACGACCTGAAGCTGATGCTGGAGGCGCGCGGCTTCAAGGAGGGCAACACCACCACGCCGGGCGACTTCGTGATCGAGCGGGCGTTCGTGGAGAAGTAGGCCGCCCGGCAAGAAAGCCTTGCGCACAACCGGCAGCGCCCAAAACAGACTGACGCAAAAACAATGCAACCGAGCTCATCCGCGCTGAAAACAGCCCCGTTCTTCCATATACTCCCCCCCATCTCACCCGCTATCGCAGTATTTCAAAGCGGTACAACTGCATACTCCCCAGGAGTATAAGGAATTCAAGGCGTGGATGCCCGCCGCGGCGGCTCGGCCACGAAGCCGATGCGCGACAGCCCGGCCTGCTGCGCGAGCCCCATGATCTCCACCACGCGGCCATAGGGCACGGCGGCGTCGGCGCGCAACTGCAGCTCGGTGGCCGGGTCTTCGGCGGCGGCCTGCGCCAGCCGCGCGGCCAGCGCGCCGGGGGTGATGGCCGCACCGTCCAGCCAGGCCTGGCCCTGCGCGTCCACCGCCAGCACCAGCGCGCGCGGCGCGGCGCCGGGCGTGGCGCCCGCGGCGCGCGGCAGGTCCAGCCGGATGGCGCTGGCCAGCAGCGGCGCGGTGAGGATGAAGATGGCCACCAGCACCAGCATCACGTCCACCAGCGGCGTGACGTTGATGTCGGCCATGGGCCGGCTCTCGGGGCTGCGCTGCAGGCGTCCGAAGGCCATGGCGGTGCCTGTGCTGCGCCCGCGCGTCAGCCGCGTGGCGGGCCGCCGCCGGCCAGCAGTTCGCGCAGGTCGTGCGCGAAGCCTTCCAGGTCGGCCTCGATGCGGCCCGCGATGCGACCGAAGACGTTGTAGGCCAGCACGGCGGGGATGGCCACGGCCAGGCCCGCGGCGGTCATGACCAGGGCCTCGCCCACGGGGCCGGCGACGCGCTCGATGGTGATCTGCCCGCCCTGGGACAGGCCCACGAGCGCGTGGTAGATGCCCCAGACGGTGCCCAGCAGCCCGACGAAGGGCGCGATGGAGCCCACGGTGGCCAGCAGCACCTGGCCGAACTGCAGCCGGCGGGCCACGGTGTCGAGCGCCTCGCGCAGCACGCGCGTGAGGCGCTGCGCCGCGTCGCCCGCGCCGGCCAGCGTGCCCTGTGTGCCCGGGTCCTGCCGCGCGGCCCGCACCAGCGGCAGCGCCAGCCCTTCGCGGTCGAACGCGGCCATGCCGGGCAAAGCCGCATCGAGGGACGCGGCCTGCCAAAACGCCGCCTTGGCGCGCCGCACGCCCGCACCCGCGCGCAGCAGCAGGCGCAGCCGCCAGACGATGACGACCCAGCTCGCCACCGACATGGCCAGCAGCAGCAGCGCCACGCCGCGGGTGACGGCATCGCCCTCGCGCAGCCATTGCAAGCCGTCCATGCGCAGACTCCTCCCCGTCAGTTTTCCACGGAGTCCGCGTACCGCCCGCGGCCTACGGAGCCGGAGCGCCCCGAGGCGGGGCCACCGCGCAACGGGCTGCTGCGCCCGGCCGCAGGGGGCATCCCCCCGAGGGGGCGGCGCCGAAGGCGCTTCGGGGGTGGACTCATTTCAAGCCGAGCACGTCGAACATGTCGTACAGGCCCGCGCCACGCCCGGCCAGGAAGCGCACCGCGCGCAGGCTGCCCTGGGCGTAGGTGGTACGGCTCGACGATTTGTGCGTGATCTCGATGCGCTCGCCGATGCCGGCGAACAGCACCGTGTGGTCGCCCACGATGTCGCCTCCACGAATGGCGGAAAACCCGATGGTGGAGGAGTCGCGCTCGCCGGTGACGCCTTCGCGCGCATAGACGGCGCAGTCCTTCAGGTCGCGGCCCAGGGCGTGGGCGATGACCTCGCCCATCTTCAGCGCGGTGCCCGAGGGCGCATCGACCTTGTGGCGGTGGTGGGCCTCGATGATCTCGATGTCGTAGCCGGTGGAAAGCGCCTTGGCCGCCATCTCCAGCAGCTTGAGCGTGACGTTGACGCCCACGCTCATGTTGGGCGCGAGCACGACGCCCACGTCCTGGGCGGCGCCGGCAATCTCGGCCTTCTGCGCGTCGGTGAATCCGGTGGTGCCGACCACGGCGCGCACGCCGAGCGCGCGGCAGGTGCGCAGGTGGGCCAGCGTACCCTCGGGGCGGGTGAAGTCGATCAGCACCTCGGCACCGTCTAGGCCGCGCCGCGGGTCGCTGGTGATGGGCACGCCGCTGGCGAAGCCGAGGAAGGCGCAGGCGTCGGAGCCGACGGCAGGGCTGGCGGCGGTATCCAGGGCGCCGACCAGCACGCAGTCGTCGCTGGCGCGGATGGCCTCGATCAGCATGCGGCCCATGCGGCCCGAGGCGCCGGCCACGGCGACGCGGTGCCGGGGCGCGCAGGCAGAGGATGGAGCGGTGGTTGCGGAGGTCATGCGCTGCGGCCTCGGAGGGGTGGGGCGGTGCACTAGCGGGTGGTGGCGGGTTCGAGCGGCGGATAGTTCACGGCGGGGACAGGCGGCGGCGCGGCCTCGGCGGGCGCGGCGGGGGCCGGATATTTGGCAAGCTGGGCTTCCGTGGCTTCGAGCGGGGGGATCGCCGCGCCCTTTCTGGAATGGGTGTCGAGCGTGGCGACGAACTCGGCCTCGGTCGGCATTTCGTCGCCCTCGAAGCGCTCCAGCACATCGCCCTTGAAGTACACGCTCAGGCGGCGCGCCTGCGGCTGCACGCCCTGGCGCTTGATGGTGAACACGTAGTCCCAGCGGTCGGCGTGGAACAGGCTCATGACCAGCGGCGTGCCCAGCAGCTCCCGCACCTGCTGGCGGCCCATGCCGATCTGCAGCGCCTGGACCTGCTCGCGCGAGACGAAATTGCCCTGCACTACCTCGATCTTGTAGGGGGTGACGATGCCGGCCACGCGTTCGCTGGCGCTGTCGAGGCTCGAACATGCCGCCATGCCGCAGCAGAGGGCAAGGGCGCAGGCCGCGCGGGCGGCGCGAAGGTGGTAGACGGGCATGGGAGAGGGCATGGCGATATGATCGAGGGCCATTGTAGCGATTGGCCCCGCGCCCTCTTTCTTGCCGCGCAGGGGCCGCGCCGCCGCGACCCGGGCCTGCCCCTTGTGGACGAAAGACCCCCATGAGCAACATCGACGAGTTGAAGAGCACCGGCCTGAAGGCGACGCTGCCGCGCCTGAAGATCCTGGAGATCTTCCAGAAGGGCGCGCAGCGCCACATGACCGCCGAAGACGTGTTCCGCGTGCTGCTCAACGAGCATTCCGACATCGGCCTGGCCACGGTCTACCGGGTGCTGATGCAGTTCGAGCAGGCCGGCATCCTGAGCCGCAGCCATTTCGAGAGCGGCAAGGCGGTGTATGAACTCAACGAAGGTCAGCACCACGACCACTTCGTCTGCACCCACTGCGGCAAGGTGGAGGAGTTCTTCGACGCCGAGATCGAGAAGCGCCAGCAGATCGTGGCCAGGCACAAGGGCTGGGTGCTGCAGGACCACGCAATGTCGCTCTACGGGCTGTGCGGCGCCTGCGCGGCGAAGATGGCGCACTGAGCGCGCGCGGCAGGCGTCTGGCGCCAAGAATATGCATGGCGCAAGAATGTGCCTGTGGCGCCCGCCCTTCCTGAGATTTAACCTGGAAACGGCAGTTGGATGCGCCTGCCGGTGCCGTGATCGGGGCGTCAGGCAAGACCGGGCGACGCGGCGGGCTTGCTGCCCGCAAGGAGGAGCAACGCCGCATGGCGCGGCGAGCGCGGTGCCGGCAGGTGCATGGCGCTCTCACCCACGAGGTGAACGCCATCGAAGCCGGCAACGCTCGATTGCATGCGGCCTGGCGAGGGATACGAAGCGGTCAACTGCCGTTTCCAGGTTCAATAGCAAACCGGGGTTCAGCCGCTGCTGCTCTCGCCGCTCTCCATCGCGCGCCGGTGCCGCTCCACGAACTCCTGGTAGGTGTCGATGCCGCGCAACTGCAGGATGGTATTGCGCACGGCGGCCTCCACCAGCACGGCGATGTTGCGCCCCGCCACCACCTGGATGATGGCTTTGCGCACGGGCACGCCGAGCACGTCCTGCGTCAGGGGCTCGTAGGGCAGGCGCTCGTACTCACGCTCCAGCGTCTCCTTGCGCACCAGGTGCACGATGAGCCTCAGGCGCATCTTGCGGCGCACCGCCGTCTCGCCGAAGATGGCGCGGATGTCGAGCAGGCCGATGCCGCGCACCTCCAGCAGGTTCTGCAGCAGATCGGGGCACTTGCCCTCGATGGTGGTCTGGTTGATGCGAAACAGGTCCACCGCGTCGTCGGCCACCAGGCCGTTGCCGCGCGATATCAGCTCCAGCCCCAGCTCGCTCTTGCCCAGGCCCGATTCGCCGGTAATGAGCACGCCCAGGCCCAGGATGTCCATGAACACGCCGTGCATGGAGATGCGCTCGGCGAAGTGCTTGGACAGGTAGGCGCGCAGCACGTCGATGACGAAGGCCGACTGCTCGTGTGTGGAGAACATCGGGATCTGCGCGCGCTCGCACATCGACAGCAGCGCCTCGGGTGCGCTCTGGCCGTCGGCCAGCACCAGCACCGGAGGTTCGAGCGTGACGATGCGCGCGATGCGGCGGGCGCAGTCCTCTGCCGTGGCGTTGGTCAGGTAGGCGATCTCGCGCTCGCCCAGGACCTGCACGCGGTACGGGTGGATGTAGTTGAGGTAGCCCACCAGGTCGGCGCCCGAGCGGGCGGCGCGCACCACCACCTCGACGAAGCGGCGCTCGGAAGCGCCGAGGCCAGCCACCCATTCCCACCGGAGGTGGGTGCGGAATTCCTCGAACAGGGCGTCGGCGCTGACGACGGTGGGCTTCATCGAGCGGCGTCAGCGCATCGGCGGGAGATCAGGCCGGCTGCTGGCTCGACTGCCAGTTGGCGATCAGGCCATGCAACGCGAGCGCATCGGTGCTGGCCTTGATCTTCTCGCGCAGCGGCGCGTTGCTGAGCAGCTCGGCGATCTCGGAGAGGATCTCCAGGTGCTTCTGCGTCGCCGCCTCGGGTACCAGCAGGAAGATCAGCAGGCCCACGGGCTGCTCGTCGGGCGCATCGAAGCCGATCGGGTTCTGCAGATGGAACACCGCCGCCATCGGCGCCTTCAGGCCCTTGATGCGGCCATGCGGGATGGCCACGCCATGGCCCAGTCCCGTGGAGCCCAGGCGCTCGCGCGCGAACAGGCTGTCGGTGACCAGCGCGCGGCTCAGGCCATGCAGGCTTTCGAACAGCAGCCCGGCTTCTTCGAAAGCCCGTTTCTTGCTGGTGGCATCGACGCTCACGAGAACTTGAGCGGAAGGCAGGATGGACGCGAGACGGTTCATAGGAGAAGGTCGTGGAGGCGGATTATGCACCCGTCTACCGGCTGGCGCGCGCAGCCGGAGAGAGGCAAAAAAAACCGCCCGTCAAGGGGCGGTGCGGAGCATGTTGCAAGCAACCGTTACATAGTGCGCGAATTACGCAAACGCGGGGCCTGCGGCGGGCATCACATGAGCCGCTTGGGCGCGTCGCAGGCGTGGGTCTGGATGCGGCCCTTGTGGCGCACGACCTGGCGGTCGAGCTTGTCCATCAGTTCGTCCACCGCCGCGTACAGGTCGGCGTGGGCGCTTTCGGCGAACATGTCGTTGCCCCGCACATGGATGCTGCACTCCGCGCGCTGTCGTCGCTGCTTTTCCTTCTGTTTCTCGACCGTGAGCAGAACCTTGATGTCCACCACCTGGTCGAAGTGACGCGTGATCCGGTCGAGCTTGTCGGTCACGTAGTTGCGCAGCGCGGGTGTGACTTCGAGATGGTGACCGCTGATCGTCAAGTTCATGAGAGCCTCCTGTTGCACTCGGGGTTGAAAAAGCCGTCCGAAAAACGGACGGGCAGCGAACTTGAATGGCTGGGAATCTTGGAATGGGAGCGACTGGCAAAGGGCCGTTGCGGCTGTGAGGCCACTATGCGCCGCGCCCTGGCGAAAAGCAATCCCGATGCGCCCAGCCCGCGTAGGGACATGCGCGCGGCAGCTAGGCAAGCCGGCGAATTGCTTCCACAATAGTCTGGCTTTGCGCCGCACCCGGCATGCGCGCTGCCCCCTTTTCCAAGCTCTCCTTTTCCGCTGGCGCGCACCGCCGTCGCGCGGTCATGGCGCGGTGGGCGCGGTGCCATAATCCGCTGCCATTCGCAGCACTTCCTGGAAAACCCGCATGGAAACCTACCCTAGTCGGTAGCTTTCAACTCCTCTTGCCGCATCGGGGGGTTGGAAGCACCCTCCCTCCCCTCGCGCCGATGCCGCCAAGCCCTACTGGGAGTGCCCCATGCTCAACATCTTCACGCTCGCCAACGGGCGGCTGTTCCAGGAAGAAATCGAATCGCTCGAGGAGCTGGCCCGGTTCCGTCCGATCTGGGTGGACCTGGAAGATCCCACGCTCGAGGAAAAACGCTGGATCAAGCAGCATTACGGCCTGTCCATCCCCGAAGATGCGATGGACGAGGACATCGAGGAATCGGCCCGCTTCTACGAGGAAGACAACGGCGAGCTGCACATCCGCAGCGACTTCCTGATCGACGACCATGAGCACCCGCGCTCGGTGCGCGTGGCCTTCATCCTGAACCAGCACAACGAGGAGCTGAAAAGCCGCGGCGTGCTGTTCTCCATCCACGACGAGACGGTGCCGGTGTTTCGCCTGCTGCGCCTGCGCGCGCGCCGCGCACCGGGGCTGATCGAGGACGCCAAGGACGTGCTGCTCAAGCTCTTCGACGCCGACGCCGAATATTCCGCCGACACGCTCGAAGGCATCTACGACGAGCTGGAGGCGGTGAGCAAGCAGGTGCTCTCGGGCAACGTGACCGACGCCCTGGCCGGCGAGGTGCTGGGCGGCATCGCGCGGCAGGAGGACCTGAACGGGCGCATCCGCCGCAACGTGATGGACACGCGCCGCGCGGTGAGCTTCATGATGCGCAGCAAGATGCTGGGCGCCGAGCAATTCGAGGAGGCGCGCCAGATCCTGCGCGACATCGAGTCGCTGGACAACCACACGGCGTTCCTGTTCGACAAGATCAACTTCCTGATGGACGCCACGGTCGGCTTCATCAACATCAACCAGAACAAGATCATCAAGATCTTCTCGGTGGCCAGCGTGGCGCTGCTGCCGCCCACGCTGATCGCCAGCATCTACGGCATGAACTTCAAGACCATGCCCGAGCTGGACTGGGCCTGGGGCTACCCGTACGTGCTGGCGCTGATGGTGGCCAGTGCGCTGGGGCCGATGTGGTACTTCCGCCGCCGTGGATGGCTGAAGTAGTTTTGCAAGCCAAATCGGCCTGCAGCGCCCGTATTTCCTGCGGTAGCAGCTATTTTTTCGATAGTGATCGCAGCCATGCCGCGGCGATGCCCGCGCTGTAGCGGCTGGCGACTGCAGCGACGAAGCGCGTGAAGTCGGCGTGCGCCGCGTCGTCGGCGCGGTCGGAGATGGTGCGCACCGCCGCGAACGGCAGGCCGTAGTCATGGCAGACCTGGGCCACGGCGGCGCCTTCCATCTCCACGGCCAGCGCGTCGGGCAAGGCGTGGCGCAGCGCGGCGCTCTCGGCGGCGGTGGAGACGAAGCGGTCGCCGCTCACCACCAGCCCGCGGTGCACGCGCGGCGCGTGCAGGCCGAATGCCGCCACGGCCTGCGCGCCCAGCAGTGCCGCCGGCTCGCGCAGCAGCGCGTGCGCGGCGCCGGCCAGGGCGTCAGCGATGGCGCCGTCCGCATCGAAGCGCGCGCGCCCGAGCAGCGGCACTTCGTACTTCGGGAAGATCGGCGAGGCGTCCAGGTCGTGCTGCAGCAGCCCGGCGGCGACCACCACGTCGCCCACCGCCACGCCCGGCGCCAGCCCGCCGGCCACGCCGGTGAAGACGATGGCGCGCACGCCGAAGCGCTCGGCCAGCACCGTGGCCGTGGTGGCCGCGGCCACCTTGCCAATGCGCGAGAGCACGGCCACCACAGGCTGGCCGTGCAGGTGGCCGCACCAGAAATCGCGCCCGGCGGCGCGCACGCGCCGCCCATCGGGCATCAGCGCCAGCAGCGCGCCCAGCTCTTCCTGCATGGCGCTGACGATGGCCAGCGGAGCCGGCGTGCCGTGGGGCGAGTCCATGGCGCGATTATCGGGTGCGCGCCATGCCCTGGCAGACGTGGTTTCAGCTCCTGGTGCGCAGCTCGCGCCGCAGTATCTTGCCCACGGGCGACTTCGGCAGCTCGGTGCGGAATTCCACGATGCGCGGGCGCTTGTAGCCCGTGAGGTTCTGGCGGCAGTAGTCGTGGACCTGCTGCTCGGTGAGTGAAGGGTCGCGGCGCACGATGATCACCTTGACGGCCTCGCCGGAATGCTCGTCGGGCACACCGACCACCGCGCATTCGAGCACGCCGGGCAGGGTGGCCACCACGTCCTCGACCTCGTTGGGGTACACGTTGAAGCCGCTGACGAGGACCATGTCCTTCTTGCGGTCCACGATCTTCACATAGCCGCGCTCGTCCATGACGCCGATGTCGCCGCTCTTGAACCAGCTGTCGGCGGTCATGGCCTTGGCGGTCTCGTCGGGCCGCTGCCAGTAGCCGGCCATGACCTGGGGGCCCTCGATGGCGATCTCGCCGGGCTGGCCCAGGGGCACCTCGCGGCCTTCGTCGTCGATCATCTTCATGCGCGTGGACGGCAGCGGCACGCCGATGGTGCCGGTAAATTCGGTGGCCGTGACCGGGTTGCAGCTCACCGAGGGCGAGGTTTCCGACAGGCCGTAGCCCTCGCAGATCGGGCAACCGGTCTTGCGCAGCCAGAGGCTGGCTACCGCGCCCTGCACGGCCATGCCGCCGCCCACCGACACCTTCAGGTGGCTCCAGTCCACGGTGCCGAAGTCCGGATGGTTGGCCAGGCTGTTGAACAGCGTGTTGACCGCCGGCAAGCAGTGGAAGCGGTGCCTGGACAGCTCCTTGAGCATGGCGGGCAGATCGCGCGGGTTGGGGATCAGCAGCGTCTTGCCGCCCGTGCGGATGGACAGCATCATGTTCACCGTGAACGCGAAGATATGGTAGAGCGGCAGCGCGCAGACGCTGGTGGGCTGTTCGCCGGCCGGCACCTTGGCCATGACCGGCGCGTGCCAGGCTTCGGACTGCAGCACGTTGGCGATGACGTTGCGGTGCAGCAGCACGGCCCCCTTGGAAACGCCCGTGGTGCCTCCGGTGTACTGCAGCAGCGCGATGTCGTCGGGGCGGATGTCGGGCGCCTGGAACGTGCCAGCCGCGCCTTGCGCCAGCGCATCGTTGAAGCGCACGGCGCCCGGCAGGCTGTAGTCAGGCACGATCTTCCTGACGCTGCGCACCACGAAGTTGACGGCCGCGCCCTTCAGCAAGCCCAGCCGGTCGCCCATGGTAGCCAGCACCACGTGCTTGACCGGCGTGCGGGCGATGCACTGCTGCAGCGTGTGGGCGAAGCTCTCGATGATGACGATGGCCTTGGCGCCCGCGTCGCCGAGCTGGTGCTCCAGCTCGCGCGGCATGTAGAGCGGGTTGACGTTGACCACCACGAAGCCCGCGCGCAGGATGGCTGCCACCGCCACGGGGTACTGCGGCACGTTGGGCATCATGATGGCCACGCGGTCGCCGCGTACCAGCCCCAGGCCCTGCAAGTAGGCGGCGAGCGCGCGGCTCTGCGCGTCGGTCTGCGCATAGGTCACGTCGTGGCCCATGAAGCTGTAGGCCACGCGGTCGGCGTATTTCTGGAAGCTCTCCTCCATCAGCGCCACCAGCGACGGGTACAGCGCGGGGTCGATATCCGCCGGCACTCCCTGCGGGTAGCTGCCAAGCCAGATGCGGTCGGTCATGTCTCTTGTCTCCAGGTTCTTCCCAGGCAATCGTGCGCCGGGCGGCTATTCGACCGCCTTGACCATGTCCTCGACCACCTTCTTGGCATCGCCGAAGACCATCATGGTCTTGTCCATGTAGAACAGCTCGTTGTCCAGCCCCGCGTAGCCGGCGGCCATGGAGCGTTTGTTCACGATCACCGACCTGGCCTTGTAGGCCTCCAGGATCGGCATGCCGTAGATCGGGCTGCCCTTCACGTGCGCGGCGGGGTTCACCACGTCGTTGGCGCCCAGGATGATGGCCACGTCGGCCTGGCCGAACTCGGGGTTGATGTCCTCCATCTCGAACACCTGGTCGTAGGGAACTTCGGCCTCGGCCAGCAGCACGTTCATGTGGCCCGGCATGCGCCCGGCCACGGGGTGGATGGCGTATTTCACGTTCACGCCCTTGTCGGTCAGCTTTTGCGCCAGCTCCTTCACCGCGTGCTGGGCGCGCGCCACGGCCAGGCCGTAGCCGGGCACGATGACGACCGTCTCGGCATTGCCGAGCACGAAGGCCGCGTCGTCGGCGCTGCCGCTCTTGACGCTTCTCTGCACGCCGCCGCCTGCAGCCGCAGTGGCGGCGTCGCCGCCGAAGCCGCCCAGGATCACGTTGAAGAACGAGCGGTTCATCGCCTTGCACATGATGTAGCTCAGGATGGCGCCCGAGCTGCCCACCAGCGAGCCGGCGATGATGAGCATGCTGTTGTTCAGGCTGAAGCCGATGCCCGCCGCCGCCCAGCCCGAGTAGCTGTTGAGCATGCTCACCACCACCGGCATGTCGGCGCCGCCGATCGGGATGATGAGCAGCACGCCGAACGCGAGCCCCAGCGCAGTGACCAGCAGCATGTCCAGCCAGCTCTGCGAATGCCAGAAGCCGAAGCAGAAGAACGCCGCCGCCAGCCCCAGCAGCAGGTTGAGCTTGTGCTGGTGCGCGAACTGCACCGGCGCGCCCTGGAACAGCCGGAACCTGTACTTGCCCGAGAGCTTGCCGAAGGCGATCACCGAACCGCTGAACGTGACCGCGCCGATGAAGGCGCCGAGCGCCAGCTCCACGCGGTTGCCGCCCGGTATCGGCGCGCCGTGCGCCGCGATGCCGAAGGCCCGGGGCTCGGCCACGGCGGCCACGGCGATGAACACCGCAGCCAGGCCGATCATGCTGTGCATGAAGGCGACCAGCTCGGGCATCTTGGTCATCTCCACGCGCCGGGCCATCACGGCACCGGCACTGCCGCCCGCCACCAGGCCCAGCAGCACCCAGCCCAGCCCGCGCGCCGAACCAGCCAGCGTGGCGATGAACGCCGCCGTGGTCAGTACGGCGACGGCCATGCCCGCCATGCCGAACAGATTGCCGCGAATCGACGTGGTGGGGTGCGACAGCCCCTTGAGCGCCTGGATGAAGCAGACACTCGCCACCAGGTACAGCAGCACGACGAGGTTCATGCTCATGGCTGCTTCTCCGTATCCGCCGCCGCCTTGCGCTCCTTCTTGCGGAACATCTCCAGCATGCGCCGCGTGACGAGGAAGCCGCCGAAGATGTTGACCGCCGCCAGCGCCACGGCCAGCACGCCCAGGGTCTTGCCCAGCGGGGTTTCGGTCAGCGCCGCGGCCAGCATGGCGCCGACGATGACGATGGCCGAGATGGCGTTGGTCACCGCCATCAGCGGCGTGTGCAGCGCGGGCGTGACAGTCCAGACCACGTGGTAGCCAACGTAGATGGCCAGCACGAAGATGGTCAGGTTGATGAGGGTGGGGGATACCGCGTCCATGGCTACTTTCTCCGTACTTCGCCGGCGTGCGCCACCAGGCAGGCGGCCACGATGTCGTCGTCTAGGTCGATCTTCAGCCCGCCGCCCGGGCCCACGACGAGCTTGAGGAAGTCGAGCACGTTGCGCGCATACAGCGCCGACGCATCCGCGGCCACGAGCGCGGGCAGGTTGGTCTCGCCCACGATGGTCACGCCGTGCCGCACGACCGTCCGGCCCGCCTCGGTGAGCGGGCAGTTGCCGCCCGCAGGGGCTCCGGTCGAATCCGCGGGCCCCTTCTTGCCCGCCGCCAGGTCTACGATCACGCTGCCCGGCTTCATGGACTGCACCATCGCCTCGGTCACCAGCACCGGCGCGGCGCGGCCAGGGATCAGCGCGGTGGTGACGACCACGTCGGCCTGCGCGACGCGCTTGGCGACCTCGGCCTGCTGGCGCGCCAGCCAGCCCGCCGGCATGGGCCGCGCATAGCCGCCCGTGCCTTGGGCAGCCTCGCGCTCCTCGTCGGTTTCGTAGGGTACGTCGATGAACTTCGCGCCCAGGCTCTCCACCTGCTCGCGCGCGGCGGGACGCACGTCGCTGGCCTCGATCACCGCGCCCAGGCGCTTGGCCGTGGCGATGGCCTGCAGCCCCGCCACGCCCACGCCCAGCACCACCACGCGCGCGGCCTTCACGGTGCCCGCGGCGGTCATGAGCATGGGGAAGAAGCGCTGGTACAGGTTGGCCGCCAGCACCACGGCCTTGTAGCCCGCGATGTTGGCCTGCGACGACAGCACGTCCATGCTCTGCGCGCGCGTGGTGCGCGGCGCGGCTTCGAGCGCGAAGGCAGTCAGCCCCGCGGCGGCCAAGCGCTGCAGACCCGCACCGTCGAACGGGTCGAGCATGCCCGCCAGCGCGGCGCCGGGGCGCATCAACGCGGTTTCCGCATCGGACGGGCGGCGCACCTTGAGCACGAGGTCGCAGCCGAAGGCACCTGCGGCGTCGGTGATCTCCGCCCCCGCCGCGGCATAGGCGGCATCGGGCGCGCTGGCCGCCGCGCCGGCACCGGCCTGGATGCGCAGCCCATGGCCTTGCGCCACGAGCTTCTTCGCCGTCTCGGGTGTGACAGCCACCCGCGTTTCTCCTGCCAAGGTTTCGGCAGGCACACCGATCAGCATGGAAGTCTCCTCGACCCGTTAATAAATGTTATGAGGCTGTCAGCTAGTGCAGTGTTCGATGCTTGGCGGCACCAATAAAAGCGATGCGTTTTGGCGCAGGGCAAGGCGCAAACCGCGGCGATAGCCGTAGCTATCGCGAGGATTTGCAACGCCGCCATGCGTCAAAAGGCGCGGTTTTATGTGCTGCTTGGCGTTGAACACTGCACTAGCTTACATGAAGCACGGTGCAGGGCCATCGGGGGGAAACCGCAGCGGGATGCCGATAATGCGCGCCATGGAAAACACGGCCCCCACGACGCGATGGAAGCCCAATGTCACCGTCGCGGCGGTGATGGAGCACGAGGGCCGCTTCCTGCTGGTGGAAGAACACACCAGCGAGGGACTGAAGCTCAACAACCCCGCCGGGCACCTGGACCCGGGTGAGACGCCGGCCCAGGGCTGCGCGCGCGAGGCGCTGGAAGAATCGGCCTACGACTTCACGCCCACGGCGCTGGTGGGCGTATACATCTCGCGTTTCCGGCGCAGCGACACGGGCGACGACGTGACCTACCTGCGCTTCGCCTTCGCGGGCGCGGTGGGCACGCACCACGCCTGGCGCGCGCTCGACACGGGCATCGTGCGCACGCTGTGGATGACGCCCGACGAGATCCGCGCCTGCCCCGAGCGCCACCGCAGCCCGCTGCTGCTGCGCTGCCTGGAGGACTACCTCGCGGGCCGGCGCTACCCGCTCGAGTTGGTGTACACCGACCCGTCGGTGACCGGAGCACAGGCGTAGCCCTTGCAAGCGAAGTTGTAATTCCTCGGAAATCCCCAAAAGTCCCCAAAAATTCACACTTTCGGGGGATGGCCTTTCTAGTAGCCCCTGCCTAGACTGGGCCAAAGAGAGGGGGGCTGCATCCGGAAACCATTGCCGCAAGCGCTGCATCCCTCTGCCCTTGTGCCATTCCGAAGCCGCCGAGAACCTCATGCACCGTCTTTGCAGAGAAGACCCATCCCCTGCCTTCTTCTTGCAGGCCCGGCCCCAGGCCCCGGGCCGGGCATCCAACCCGCAGCCCGCCTCGCGGGGCGCGCCAGGATTGCCCCGCGCCCACGAGCATCGTCGCCCCGCGGCAGGCGGTTGCGCCCGCCGAACCGCCTCTTGAAAGCCGGATCGCCCAGCGTGGACTTCCAGGGACCGACGAGATGACCGAACAAAAGCAGGAGTTCAGCTCCATCAAGGAGCGCGCGAAGAAGAAGCTCGAACGCGACATGGGGCCGGAACTGCTGGCCGTTCTGAACGACCCCAGGACCGTCGAGATCATGCTCAATGCCGACGGCAAGCTGTGGCAGGAGCGCCTAGGCGAGCCGATGAAGTGCATCGGCTCGATGCGCGTGGCGCAGGCCCAGGCGGTGATCGAAACCGTCGCCGGCTACCACGGCAAGGAGGTCACGCGGCAGAAGCCGATCCTCGAAGGCGAGCTGCCCTTAGACGGCTCCCGCTTCGCCGGGCAGCTTCCGCCGGTGGTGCCCGCGCCGACCTTCGCGATCCGCAAGAAGGCGGTCGCCATCTTCACCCTGGCGCAGTACGTCGAGCGCGGGATCATGACGGCGCAGCAGCGCGAATCGCTGATTGCCGCCGTGCAGGCGCACCGCAACATCCTGGTGATCGGCGGCACCGGCTCGGGCAAAACCACGCTGGTGAACGCCATCATCCACGAGATGGTGGTGCAGGACCCCACCGAGCGGGTCTTCATCATCGAGGACACCGGCGAAATCCAGTGCGCCGCCGAGAACCACGTCCAGTACCACACCAGCCTGGACGTGGACATGACCGCGCTGCTGAAGACCACGCTGCGCATGCGCCCCGACCGCATCCTCGTCGGCGAGGTGCGCGGCCCCGAGGCGCTGGACCTGCTGATGGCCTGGAACACCGGGCACGAGGGCGGCGCCGCCACCCTGCACGCCAACAACGCCCGCGCCGGGCTGGACCGGCTCGCCATGCTCATCAGCATGCACCCCGATTCCCCGAAACCCATTGAACCGCTGATCGGCGAGGCGGTTCACGTGGTCGTCCACATCGCCCGCACGCCCGACGGCTCGCGGCGCATCCAGGGAATCCTCGAGGTTTCCGGGTTCGCCAACGGCCAATACACCACCAAGACCCTCTGAGGAGTTGAGAACCATGCAAGCAGTAGCCGCCATCCCCGCGTTCCGCGCCCCCCGCAGCGCCCTGTTCTACCTGGGCCTGTTCGCCGTCCTGACGTTCCTCCTGCTGGCCCCGCATGCCGCCTTCGCCTCCGAAGGCACGGGCGGCTCCCTGCCGTACGAAAGCTGGCTGACCAACCTGCGCACATCCGTCACAGGACCCGTGGCCTTCGCGATATCGATCATCGGCATCGTCGTCGCCGGCGGCGTGTTGATCTTCGGCGGCGAGCTCAACGGCTTCTTCCGCACCCTGATCTTCATCGTCCTGGTCATGGCCCTGCTGGTGGGCGCGCAGAACATGATGAGCACCTTCTTCGGCCGCGGCGCGGAAATCGCCGTCCTGACCGGCGGCGCGCCGCACCAGGCAGAGGGCCTGGCGACCCACGCCGCCACGGTGCGCCGGATCGGCTGAACCATGGCGCTGCGCGCGATTCCCATCCGTCGGGCCGGCAACCGGGAGAACCTGTTCATGGGTGGCGACCGTGAACTGGTGATGTTCTCGGGCCTGCTGGCCGGTGCGCTGACCTTCAGCGCGCAGGACATGCGGGCGACGGTGTTCGGCATCGCGCTGTGGTTCGGCGCCCTCTTCGCCCTGCGACTGATGGCCAAGTCCGACCCGAAACTGCGCCACGTCTACCTGCGGCACCGCCGGTACAAGCCCTACTACCCGGCCCGCAGCACGCCCTTCCGCGACAACACGCCGAGCCAGGGGGCGCAGTACAAATGATCCAAGCGATCGCATTCGCCATTGCGTTCCTCGGGGTGCTGCTGCTGCTCATCCTGTTCTCCCGCATCCGCGCGGTCAACGCCGAGGTCAAGCTCAAGAAGCACCGCTCCAGGGACGCGGGCCTGGCCGACTTGCTCAACTACGCCGCCGTGGTGGACGACGGCGTGATCGTATGCAAGAACGGCGCCTTCATGGCCGCCTGGCTGTACCAGGGCGACGACAACGCCAGCAGCACCGATGAGCAGCGGGAAACGGTGTCGTTTCGCATCAACCAGGCCCTCTCCAGCCTGGGCAGCGGCTGGATGGCGCACGTCGATGCCGTGCGCCGCCCGGCGCCCAGATATTCCGAAGGAGGCGTGTCCCGCTTCTGCGACCCGGTTTCCGCCGCGATCGACGAGGAGCGCCGCCAGCTCTTCGAGGGGCTGGGCACGATGTACGAAGGCTACTTCGTCTTCACCATCACCTGGTTCCCGCCGGTGCTGGCCCAGCGCAGGTTCGTCGAGCTGATGTTCGACGACGACGCACGGCCCCCGGGCCACCAGGCCCGCACGGCCAGCCTGATCGAGCAGTTCAAGCGCGAAACCACCAGCCTGGAGTCGCGCCTGTCCTCCGCGCTCAAGCTGACCCGGCTGCGCGGCCAGAAGATCGTCACCGAGGAGGGCCGCAAGACCACGCACGACGACTTCCTGAGCTGGCTCCAGTTCTGCGTGACGGGACTGCACCACCCGATGCAGCTTCCCGACAACCCGATGTACCTGGATGCCCTGATCGGCGGGCAGGAGCTCTGGGGCGGCGTCGTGCCCAAGATTGGCCGCCGGTTCATCCAGGTGGTCGCGGTGGAGGGATTCCCCATGGAGTCCGCGCCCGGCATCCTCTCGTCCCTGGGCGAGTTGCCCAGCGAATACCGCTGGTCGAGCCGCTTCATCTTCATGGACCAGCACGAGTCGCTGGCGCACCTGGAGAAGTTCCGCAAGAAGTGGCGGCAGAAGGTGCGCGGCTTCTTCGACCAGGTGTTCAACACCGGCACCGGCCAGGTCAACCAGGATGCGCTCTCGATGGTGGGCGACGCCGACGCCGCGATCGCCGAGGTCAGCAGCGGCCTGGTGGCCGCCGGCTACTTCACCAGCGTCGTCGTGCTCATGGACGAGGACCGCGACCGCCTCGGCACCGCGGCGCTGCAAGTCGAGAAGGCCGTCAACCGCCTGGGCTTTGCCGCCCGCATCGAAACCATCAACACGCTCGACGCCTATCTGGGCAGTCTGCCGGGCCACGGCGTCGAGAACGTGCGCAGGCCGCTCATCAACACGATGAACCTGGCCGACCTGCTGCCCACCAGCTCCATCTGGACCGGCAGCGCCACCGCGCCGTGCCCGATGTACCCGCCGCTGTCGCCCGCGCTGATGCACTGCGTCACGGTGGGCGCCACGCCCTTTCGGCTGAACCTGCACGTGCGCGATCTCGGCCACACTTTCATCTTCGGCCCGACCGGCGCCGGCAAATCGACGCACCTGGGCATCATCGCCGCGCAGTTCCGCCGCTATGCCGGCATGTCGATCTACGCCTTCGACAAGGGCATGTCGATGTACCCGCTCGCCGCCGGGATCCGGGCCGGCACCAAGGGCACGAGCGGCCTGCACTTCACCGTGGCCGCCGACGACAGTCGCCTGGCCTTCTGCCCGCTCCAGTTCCTCGGGACGCGGGGCGACCGGGCCTGGGCGATGGAGTGGATAGACACCATCCTGTCGCTCAACGGCGTGGCCACCACGCCCGCGCAGCGCAACGAGATCGGCAATGCGGTCATGAGCATGCACGCCAGCGGGGCGCGCACGCTCTCGGAGTTTTCCGTGACGATCCAAGACGAGACGATCCGCGAGGCGATCAAGCAGTACACGGTGGACGGCGCGATGGGCCACCTGCTCGATGCCGAGGAGGACGGCCTGGCGCTCTCCGACTTCACGGTGTTCGAGATTGAAGACCTGATGAACCTGGGCGAGAAGTACGCGCTGCCGGTTCTGCTCTACCTGTTCCGCCGCATCGAGAGCAGCCTGAAGGGCCAGCCCGCCGTCATCATCCTCGACGAAGCCTGGCTCATGCTCGGCCACCCGGCGTTCCGCGCCAAGATCCGCGAATGGCTCAAGGTGCTGCGCAAGGCAAACTGCCTCGTCCTCATGGCCACGCAGAGCCTGTCCGACGCGGCGGGCAGCGGCATCCTGGACGTGATCGTCGAATCGACCGCGACCAAGATCTTCCTGCCCAACATCTACGCCCGCAACGAGGACACCGCCGCGCTTTACCGCCGCATGGGCCTCAACACGCGCCAGCTCGAAATCCTGTCCACCGCCATCCCGAAGCGCCACTACTACTACGTGTCGGAGAACGGCCGCCGCCTCTACGACCTCGCCCTGGGCCCGCTGGCCCTGGCCTTCGTCGGCGCGACCGACAAGGAATCGGTCGCCACCATCAAGAGCCTCGAAGCCAAGTATGGCCATGATTGGGTGCACGAGTGGCTGGCCGACCGGGGCCTGAACCTCAACAATTACCTGGAGGCCGCATGAGCTTCTCCGACACCCTGAAAGGCATGATCTTCAAGCGGCCCGCCAGCCACGACCCGCTCGACCCCCGGCGCTCCAGCGCCAAGCTCGACGGCGGCCGCCGCCAGGGCGAGGCCGAGAACCCGTACCTCACCGCCCGCCGCTCCTGGAACGAGCACGTGGGCGCCGTCGTGTCGTCGCGGCAGACCTGGCAGATGGTCGGCATCCTCTCGCTGCTGATTGCGCTGGCCGGCGTCGGCGGGGTGATCTACATCGGCAGCCAGTCCAAGTTCATCCCCTACGTGGTGGAGGTGGACAAGCACGGCCAGGTGCTGGCCGCCGGCCCGGCGCAGGCCGCCGCCCGCGCCGACCCCCGGATCATCCACGCATCGGTGGCCGAATTCATCGCCGACGCCCGCATGGTGTCGCCCGACGTGGCCCTGGAGCGCAAGGCCGTGCTCCGCGTGTACTCCAAGCTGTCGCCCAATGACCCGGCTACGGCCAAGATGAACGAATGGCTCAACGGCACGCCCGAATCCAGCCCGTTCAAGCGCGCGGCCAAGGAAATGGTCAACGTCGAGATCAAGTCGGTGCTGCCGCAGTCGCCCGACACCTGGCAGATCGACTGGGAGGAACTCGTCCGTGACCGCCAGGGCGTGCCCAAGGGCGCGCCGGTGACCATGCGCGCCCTGGTCACGGTCCATGTCTCCGAACCCACCACGCAGACCACGGACGAGCAACTGCGCAACAACCCGATGGGCATCTACGTGCGCGATTTCTCCTGGTCGCGCCTTCTTTGATGACGAGGCTATCCACCATGAAGAAGAACATCTCCGCCGCGCTCCTGAGCGCCGTGCTGGCCGTGCCCGCAGGGGCCTGGGCCGCTCCCGGCGACGAATCAGTCCTGCCTGCGGCGCCTGCCGCCGACGCCGCAGCCCCCGCCGAGGACCTGACCGACAAATACTTCTCCAAGAACAGCCCGGCGCTGACGGAGCAGGAAAAGGCGGCCATCGCCATCGCCAAGCGCTGGGAAACCGGCGCCGAGGCCAGCCCCATGCCCGCCCCCGGCCCGAATGGAGCGATCACCTTCCTGTACGGGGCGCAGCAACCCAGCATCGTGTGCGCGGTGCTCCAGGTGTGCGACGTGGCCTTGCAGCCCGGCGAGCAGGTCAACTCCATCAACCTGGGCGACACTGCGCGCTGGCTGGTCGAGCCGGCCATCACCGGCAGCGGCGCCGGCGAAACCCAGCACCTCATCATCAAGCCGATGGACGTGGGCCTGGCCACCAGCCTGGTCGTCACCACCAACCGCCGCGCCTACCACCTGCGGTTGCGCTCGCACCGCACCGAATACATGCCGCAGGTCGCGTTCGCGTACCCCGAGGACGCCCTCGCCAAGTGGGAGGCAGTCAAGAAGCGCGAGACGCGCGAGCGCAGCGAGCGCACCATTCCGCAGACCGGCGAGTACCTGGGCGACCTCTCATTCGACTACGACCTCGCCGGCACGGCGTCGTGGAAGCCGGTGCGCGTCTACAACGACGGCCGCAAGACCATCATCGAAATGCCGGGCGCGATGGCGCAGACCGAGGCACCGACGCTGCTGGTCGTGCGCCAGGAAGGCGGCCTGTTCAGCGACGACGACACGGTGATGGTCAACTACCGCGTGCAGGGCAGCCGCTACGTCGTCGATACGGTCTTCGACCGCGCCATCCTGATCGCCGGCGTGGGCGGCGGGCAGGACCGCGTGACGATCACCCGCAGAAAGTGAACGCCATGCGCAAGACCGCACCCGCCCTCGCGCCCACCCGCACGCCCAGCGCCGCGCCCGTCTGCATGCTGGCCTGCGCGCTCGCCTTCGCGCTGAGCGGCTGCGCCACCCCTGCGTCCCCTTACGGCAACTTCGTCCAGACCGTCGCCGCCGAGCGCCAGCAGCAACTCGCGGACGCCGCGGCGCAGCGACTCGCGGCGCTCTACCTGCCGGCCAAGACCCGCCTGGAGCTACAGCAGCCCACGCCCGACGCGTTCGGCCAGTTCCTGGTCAAGGCGCTGCGCGACAAGGGCTATGCCTTGCAGGAGTTCGACCCGGCGGGCGCCAAGGCGCAGGCCCCGCAGGCCCCGCAGGCCCTGGCCAGCGCGCCCACCGACGTCGCTGGCGCCCCCGCCACCCCGGCGGTGCTGCCGCTGCGCTACGTGCTGGACCAGGCGACCTATTCCAACCTGTACCGCCTGACCCTGCTGGTCGGCGACCAATCCCTCACCCGCCCTTACCTGGAGGCCAACGGCGCCTTCACCCCCGCCGGCTACTGGGTGCGCAAGGAGTAGCGACATGACTGGACAAACCGATCCCATGGCGCCCGCCACCGCGCCCGACGCGACGGCGCAGGCGTCGGGCGTGCGCCGCGTCAACAACATGCCCATGTACATCCTCGCGGGTGTGCTGGGCACGTTCCTGCTCATCATGGCCATCGTCGCCGCCGACCGCTCGGCGCAGCAGAACGCGCCCGGCACCCAGCAGCAGGACAAGGTCGGCAGCACGTCACTGTTTGCCAAGGAAATCGTGGGCGGCCAGACCGGCGGGTTCATTCCACCCGCGGTCCCCACCATGCCGGCGGCCAGCCTCGACGCACCCCCGTCCCCGGTGCTGATCGCCCGGCCCGAGAGCCTGGACGCGCCGCCCTTGCCGCCCCTCCAGGCCACGCAGCCCGCGCAAACCGCCGTCGACGAGGAAGCCCGCCGCATCCGCATGACCAAGCTGCAGATGCTCGACGAGGCGGTGAAGGCCAAGACCACCGTGCGCATCGACGCGCCGCGCAGCAGCGGCTCCGCCCCCCGCGGTGCGGCGGCGCAGACCCGCGACGCCAACGCTGCCGACACTGGGTCGCCGCGGCAACGCGGCGACGACCCGACCAGCGCCTACCAGACCCGGCTGGCGCAAATCCGCGGCGGCGGAGCGGCTGGCGCAGGCGGCGGGGCGGACGGTGGCGCGCCGCAACTGCTGCAAACCGCCGCCCCCGGCAACGACGGCGGCAGCGGCGGTAGCGGCGGCAAAAGCTACGCGCAGTTCGGCGCCAACGGCCCGGGCGACCGCTGGAAGCTCGACAACCAGACCGAGGCGCCGCGCTCCCCCTACGAGCTGCGCGCCGGCTTCGTCGTGCCCGCCACGCTCATCTCCGGCATCAACTCCGACCTGCCGGGCCAGATCACGGCCCAGGTCGCGCAGAGCGTGTACGACACGCCGACCGGCAAGCACCTGCTCATCCCGCAAGGCGCGCGCCTGGTGGGCATGTATTCGAGCGACGTGGCCTACGGACAGGCGCGCGTGCTGATCGCGTGGCAGCGCATCGTGTTCCCCGACGGCAAGGCCATGGATATCGGCGCCATGCCCGGCGCCGACAGCGCCGGCTACGCGGGCTTCACCGACCAGGTCAACAACCACTACGTGCGCATTTTCCTCTCAGCCTTCCTGATGTCGGGCGTGACTGCGGGCATCACCTACAGCCAGGACCGCAACAACAACCAGAACAACAGCAACAACAACGCCCCCAGCGCCAGCAGCGCCCTCAGCGAAGCCCTGGGCCAGCAGCTCGGCCAGGTCACGGCGCAGATGATCGCCAAGAACCTCAACATCGCCCCCACGCTGGAAATCCGGCCCGGCTACCGCTTCAATGTCGTCGTCACGAAGGACATGACATTCTCCAAGCCGTACCGCCCGTTCGATTACTGATCGGAGTGCCTCGCCATGCAGCAGCAGAAATCCCCAAGATTGCGGGCCACCCTTGCCGCGGCGGCGCTCGCGGTGGCCGGCGCCGCCCTGCCCGCGCGGGCGCAGTTCGTCGTCACCGACCCCGGCAACCTGGCGCAGACGACCATCACCGCCATCGAAAGCGCGGCGCAGACGCTCAAGCTCATCGCGATGTACGAAATGCAAATCCAGCAGTACACGACGCAGATGCAGCAGTACACCATGCAGAACCAGCAGTACACGCTCCAGAACCAGCAGTACAACAACCAGGTCCAGAACACGCTGCCCCCGTCCTCCTACATCTGGGACCAGGCGCGGGCCACCATCCGCGCGCTGCTGGAGGCCACCGACACGCTCAGGTACTACAAGGGCCAGCTCGGCAGCCTCGACAGCTACCTCGGCAAGTTCCAGGACCTGGACTACTACAAAGCCTCCCCGTGCTTCACCCCGGCGGGCTGCTCCGCCGCCGAATGGAGCGCCGTCAACAGCGTGCGCGAACTCGCCAGCCAGTCGCGCAAGAAGGCCAACGACGCGCTGTTCAAGGGCCTGGACCTGCAGCAGGACAATCTCCAGAACGACGCCGCCACGCTGGAGCGCCTCCAGGCCGCCGCGCAGGGCGCCATCGGGCAGATGCAGGCCCTGGGCTACGCCAACCAGCTCGCCAGCGAGCAGGCCCACCAGTTGCTGCAGATCCGCGGCCTGCTGATCGCCCAGCACAACGCGCTGACCACGCAGATGCAGGCGCAGACCGACAAGAACGCGCAGGAAACCGCGGCGGCCATCCAACTGCGCCAGGGCAGCTACCACGCCAGCCCGGCCCGCAACTGGTGAGGGAGCCGGAGAACCCATGAGAGCCCTCCAGGCGCCCGCCCTGGCCGCCGGCCGGTGCGCCAGGCCGGCGGCGGCCCGCGCCCTGCCGCTGCTCGCCTGGCTGGCGCTCCACGCCGCCGACGCCCGCGCGCAGATCGACAGCGCCGGGGTGATGGACAACATCCTCGACCGCTATGCCGCCGTCGCCAGCACCTGGGCCGACGCCGTCACCTCGTCGGCCACCTGGCTGTTCTGGACGCTGGTCGTCATCTCGATGGTCTGGACCTTCGGCATGATGGCCCTGCGCAAGGCCGACATCGGCGACTTCTTCGCCGAGTTCGTGCGCTTCACCATCTTCACCGGCCTGTTCTGGTGGGCACTGACCAACGGGCCCAACTTCGCCACCTCCATCTACGCGTCGCTGCGGCAGCTCGCCGGCGACGCCACCGGCACGGGCAGCACGCTCGCGCCCTCGGGCATCGTGGACGTGGGCTTCGCCATCTTCAACAAGGTGCTCGACCAGTCGCAGGTGTGGTCGCAGGTGGACAGCATGTTCGGCCTGCTGCTGGCCACGGCCATCCTGGTGATCCTGGCGCTGGTAGGCGTCAACATGCTGCTGCTGCTCGTCTCGGGCTGGGTGCTGGCCTACGGCGGCGTGTTCTTCCTCGGCTTCGGCGGCGCGCGCTGGACCTCCGACATCGCCATCAGCTACTACAAGGTCGTCATCGCCCTGGCTGCGCAGCTCATGGCCGTGGTGCTGCTGGCGAACATCGGCAAGGCCTTCCTCGACGACTACTACGCGCGCATGAGCGCCGGCATCAGCCTCAAGGAACTGGGCGTGATGCTCATCGTCTGCATCATCCTGCTGGCGCTCATCAACCGGGTGCCGCGCGTCATCGCCGGCATCGTCACCGGCGCCAGCGTCAGCACCCAGGGCATCGGCCAGATCTGGAGCGGCGGCGCCACCCCCGGCGCCGCCGGCATGGCGGTGGCCGCTGCCGCCACCGGCGGCGCGGCGCTGGCCGCCGGCGCGGCGCATGTCGCCAGCGGCACCTCCGCCGTCATGGAGGCATTCACCCGGGCACGCCAGGACGCGCCGCCCGCCAGCGCGGACATGCTGGCCGGCTTCAGCGCCGGCCCGTCCGCCACAGGCGGCGCCGCGGTGATGATGGACGACGGCGAACCCGGCTTCTCCGCCGGCCCCGGCCCTTCGCCGTTCGCGCAGGCCGCCGGCTTCGCCTTTGCCGGCTCCCTGGGCGGCGGCGCAGGCGGCATGGCTCCAGGCCCAGGCGGCGCGCAGCCAGCGGGCGACGGCGGCCCCCGGCAAGGCATGGCGCAGGAGGCCCGGTCGCCGGCCCAGAACGCCCAAGCCCCGAACGTTCAGCCCCCCGCCGTCCCCGCAGGCCCCGCCGCGCAGACCCCGGGCGCGGCATCCGCCAGCGCGGTACCGGCACAGGAGGCCGCACTCACGGCCCCTCTGCACGCCGCCCAGCCCGCGGGCAATGCGGCGAGCCCCGGCGGCGCGGCGGCCCCGCAGCAGGCCGCCGCCGGGCTCGCCGCGGGCGGTGCGCTCGCCGCCGGCATGCGCGCGCAGGGCCAGGGCGCGGGCGCGGAAAGCATCGACACCCCTCGCCAGCCCGCGCCCGCCTCCGTCGTCCGCGACGTGGCGGTGGACCAGCGCGCCACCGGCCCCGCTGGCTCCGCCGATGGCACGGCCAACGCCGCCATGCGGCTCCAGCGCCACGACACGGGCGCGATGGGGATGGACGTTCCCGCGCAGCCCGCACCCGCCTCCGTCATCCGCGACGTGACGGTCGACCAGCGCATCCACGCCACCGCGCAGGGCACCGTCGCCGCCACCTTGCGCACCTCCGTTCACGGCGGGGGCGGCATGCCCGGCATCGACACCCCCTCGCAGCCCTTCCCGCACCCCGGCGGCGCGGGGGGGCTGGCGGCGCCCCTGCACCCCGAACTCGCCGCCGAAGTGGCCGCCTTCGCCCTGCGCAACCCGGGCGGCGGCACGTAGCCCGGCAGAGCGCGCCGCCGATGCCCCAGTTCGCCGCCGACCTGCCGCCGCAGATGCGCGAGCGCGTCGTGTGCTCCGTCTCGGCCGCCGCCCGGTACGAGGTACCGGCCAACATCGTGCTGGCCGTGGCCGAGAAAGAGGCCGGTCAACCCGGCCAGTGGGTGCGCAACGCCAACGGCACGCACGACGTCGGCCCCATGCAGTTCAACACCGCCTACCTGGCCGACCTGGCGCGCTACGGCATCGAGCCCGCCGATGTGGCCGCCGCCGGCTGCTACCCCTACGACCTGGCCGCCTGGCGGCTGCGCATGCACATCCGCAACGACGCGGGCGACCTGTGGACCCGCGCCGCCAACTACCACTCCCGCACGCCGCGCCACAACGCCGTCTACCGCGCCGACCTGATGCGCCGCGCGGCCCGGTGGGCCGGCTGGCTCGAAGCCCGCCTCGCCACGCGCGACGTGGGCGGGCACAGCGCCCCGGCCCCGGCACGGCCCACGCCCGCTCCGGCGGCGGCAACGATCCGGCCCGCGCCATCCCGGGCGACGCTCGCGGGCTACGTGCCGCGCGCCATCTCGTTCAAGACAGCCGAGGGCGCGGCGCCGCCTTGACCCGCCGCGCCGCGCCGCCTCACCGTCCTGGAAGAAGGCCCTGCCATGGCCGGTGCGGCGCACGCGGCCCATCGGCGCCGGCGCCGCTGCCGATGCCTGCGACGCTGCACTGGAGCGGAGAAATAGGGGGAGTATGCCGCTCTACCGCCCGTTTTCATTGCGGTAGGAAGATGGGTATGGGGGAGTATGCAAGCCAGGCAGCAAGGCCATGCGACGCGCAGCCGCACAACACGCTTTCCGGGCGACGGCGGCTCGGGCCGCATGGCCCGGCGACCGGCCCCTTCTACCAGGTGACGATCGGGCGGACCACGGCCTGAACCTGCGCACGGTCGATGGGGCCGAAGTAGCGGCCGTCGAAGGAGGTGGCGCTGACGTCCGACATGAGCAGCAGTTGCGCGCCGCCGAGCACGCGGGCGCCGGACCGGTAGCGCGGCAGGGGGCGCCCGGCCTTGTCGGCGGCGATGGGGGCGCTGTGCGCCAGCAGCACGCCGTTGACGCGCACGCCGTCGTCGGCCACGGCCACCGCGTCGCCTGCGGCGGCCAGCACGCGCTTCATCATGTAGCCGTAGCCGCCGGGGCAGAAGCCGGCGCCGATGTAGCCCCGGCGCAGGGCCTCGTCGAAGGCGGGCGCGGGCGGCGGGCAGAACATGACGTAGGCGCCCCGGGCAATGGGCGCGGCGCTGGTCCAGTACAGCCCCACGGGGATGCTGCGGGTGGTGTTGACGCGCGCGCCGGCTCCGTAGCCGCAGGCGGCCAGCGCGAGCGCGGCGGCGATGGTGATGGCGATGCGCGCCATCGCGCGCTGGAAGGGGCGGTGCTGCATGCGGATATTTTCGGGGCTGTGTATTGCCCATGCCCGCCCCCTGCGGCTGCCGCCCAAAAATACAATGGCAGCCATGACTGCCAATTCCAAACAGCGTGTCGTCGTCGGCCTGAGCGGGGGTGTGGATTCCGCCGTGACAGCCTGGCTGCTCAAGCGGCAAGGCCACGAGGTGATCGGCATCTTCATGAAGAACTGGGAGGATGACGACGACAGCGAATACTGTTCGTCCAACATCGACTTCGTGGACGCTGCCGCCGTGGCCGACGTGATCGGCATCGAGATCGAACATGTCAACTTTGCCGCCGACTACAAGGACCGCGTGTTTGCGGAGTTTCTGCGCGAGTACCAGGCCGGGCGCACGCCCAACCCCGATGTGCTGTGCAATGCCGAGATCAAGTTCAAGGCCTTTCTGGACCACGCCATGCGCCTGGGTGCCGAGAAGATTGCCACCGGGCATTACGCGCGTGTGCGCCAGAACGCAGCCACGGGCCTGTTCGAGCTGCTCAAGGGGCTGGACCCGAGCAAGGACCAAAGCTATTTTTTGCACCGGCTGAACCAGGCGCAGCTGTCCAAAACGCTGTTCCCCGTGGGCGAGCTGCACAAGACCGAGGTGCGCCGCATTGCCGAGGAAATCGGCCTGCCCAACGCACGCAAGAAGGATTCCACCGGCATCTGCTTCATCGGCGAGCGCCCGTTCCGCGAATTCCTGCAACGCTACATCGCCAAGGCGCCCGGCCCCATCAAGGACGACCGCGGGCGCGTGCTGGGCCGCCACCAGGGCCTGAGCTTCTACACGCTGGGCCAGCGCCAGGGCCTGGGGATCGGCGGCGTGAAGGAGAAGGGCGTGCCGCGTGGCGCAGGGGCGCATGACCCCTGGTACGTGGCGCGCAAGGACGTGGCGGCCAATACCCTCTGGGTGGTGCAGGGGCACGCGCATCCGTGGCTGCAGGCAGACCGCCTGGACGCAGACGATGCAAGCTGGGTAGCGGGCGAGCCGCCCGCGCCGGGAGCCTATGCGGCGAAGTCGCGCTACCGCCAAAGCGATGCGGCATGCACGCTGGCCGTACGCGGCGAACGCGCTTTCTCGCTGGATTTCGCGGCGCCGCAATGGGCCGCGACCCCCGGCCAGTCGGCAGTGTTGTATGACGGCGACATCTGCCTGGGCGGCGGGATCATCACGGAAACTTTCCCTCCGTGCGCAAATATGGACCGATTACACTGTTAAACAACTTGTAACACGGCGCAATTTCAGAAAGATGATGCGCTGGGCGGGCGCGCATCCTGGACTGCAAAAGATTGTGAATCCGCGCAACCAGATCACCAAAAACCGCCATGCTTGGCGAAAATCCCAGATTGCCATGGGATTTGGTTGTTTCAACAAATTGAAACGAAAGCAATAGGCCCGAAACTTGCGCGCATTGCCGATGCACCGGGTTTGCTCTTCCTCTTCTGGTTTTCATCTATGGCCCAAACTGCCCTTGCCGATACCTCTGCCGCTGCGGCTTCCTATATCAGCCAACAGCAATGCGCGCGCCAATGGCGCGGCTTCCTGCATGCGCTGGGCGCGGAATTCGTCTCTGCACTCGCCCCCGAGGACCTGCATACGCTGATGGCCCGCGTCGGCACGCGGTTCGCGTCCGAGCAGGCTCCCGGCCCGTGCCAGACGCTCGAAGAGCTCCAGCAGGCCATGTCGCGCATCTGGATGGAACTCGACTGGGGATATGTGCTACTCACCCAGCATGCCGAGCACCTCAAAATCACCCACCACTATTCGCCCCTGGTTGCGGCCTTCGGACGCGAGCACGCGGCCTGGTCCAGCGGATTTCTGCAAGGCGTCTACCAGCGCTGGTTCGATGCCGCGGGCTCCGAAGGCCTGCGCGTGGTGCTGACGGCCCCTGCGGACGCCTGGGGTTCCGCCGTATTTCACCTGTCCCGGTAACCGTCGCCCGGGCCGACCGAAACGTTCGACTTGTCCACCACGCATGCAAAAATCCGACGACATCGTTAACCTGTTCCAGCAATTCGGCGGCAAGGCAGACTCGTACCAGGAAATAGCCCAGGGCCACGATTCTCAACTTGCACGGGCCCGCTGGCCGCTACTCTCCGCACTTGATGCCGCAGTGGGTGAACAGGTTCCGCCCGTGCAGCCCGCAGAGAATCTGGTATCCCCGCCCACCCCCGCACCGGCAAGCGCCGTGCCGTCGCCGTGGCATGCAGCACCGCCGCCGGCGCTCCCCGCCCTGGAGCCGCTACCCCCCGCAACCGTGGCGCCAGCACCTGTTTCCCTCGTCTTCCCGGCCAGCGCACAGCCCGTCAGCCCGCATTTCACGGCCGCAGCAACGCCGCCGCCGGCGGCGGCCATGCCGAAAAAAAGGACGTCGGAGCCCGTGCTGCAGGGCACCTCCCCCCTGGCGCGGCTTGCGCGCCCCGCGTCGGCCGCTGCGGACGAGGAGACGCCGGGCGCCACGCGCCCCAGCGACCTGAAAGGACTGTTCGCGCGCCTTGGGGGTGCACGCATCCTCCCCCGAGGGAATCCATGAAGATCATCGCCGTCGTTTCCGCCAAGGGCGGCGTAGGCAAGACCACGGTCACCGCCAACCTGGCCACCGCGCTGGCTCGCCAGAGCGGCAAAACGGTGGTGGTTGTCGACCTGGACCCTCAGAACGCCCTGGGCCTGCACTTCGGCATTCCGCCGCGTGAGTTGCGCGGGCTCTCGCGTGCCACGCTGGCTTCGCAGGAATGGCGCAGCGCCTGCTTCGAGCAAGGCCTCGGCATTTACGTACTGCCCTACGGCGTCGTCACGGAAGACGACCGCATGGCCCTGGAGGCGCACATCGACGGCCACCCCGACTGGCTGGTGCGCCACCTGCGCAGCCTCGACCTGCCGCCAGATGCCATCGTGCTGCTCGACACGCCACCCGGCCCGTCTGTCTACATGCGCCAAGCGCTAGGCGCGGCGCAACTGACGATCATCGTCATGCTGGCGGATGCCGCGTCCTACGCGACATTGCCACTCATGCAGCGGCTGGTGCAGACCTACTGCGCGCCGCGCGCGGATTTCGGCGACTGCCTGTACATCGTGAACCAGGTCAACAATGCGCGCCAGTTGTCCAAGGACATCACGCGCGTGATGCGCCAGAACGTAGGCGATCACCTGGCGGGCACCATCCACGAAGACCAGGCCGTATGCGAAGCCTTGGCCTACGACAAGAACACGCTGGATTACGACCCGAACAGCCAGGCCACGCACGACTTCATTGCCTGCGCCGAGCGTGTGGCTGCCAGTTTGGCAAAGATACAGAAAGCGGCCCCATGAGCGTCACCCTGCTGAACGACCAACAGACGGAAGCCGACGAAAAGGCCGATGCAAACCCGCAAGGCCCCCAAGGCCACTGGCGCGCAATGGCCCACCGCATCGCCAACGCACCGCTCTGGCAGCATCCGGCGGTGCGCCTTGCGGTCTCCATCCTCGCCGGCGTGCTGTTCGTCATCGTGGTGAGCGTGCCGCTCGATCTGACGGGCCAGATCATCTTCGCCGCAGGCAGCTTCGCTGGCGCAATGCTGCTCAACAAGACCCCGGGACGCATGACCACGCTGGCAATGACCGTGCTGTCCATCACCGCGTCCATGCGCTATATCTATTGGCGCCTGACGGACACGATAGGGTTCGACAACCCCATTGACGCCTTTTTCGGCTACGGCCTCCTGCTGGCGGAACTGTATGCGCTCCTGGTGCTGCTGCTCGGCTATTTCCAGACCGCCTGGCCGCTGCAGCGCCGCCCCGTGCCCATGCCTGCGGACATGGCGACTTGGCCCAGCGTGGATGTCTTCATCCCCACCTACAACGAGCCACTCGATGTCGTGCGGCAGACCGTGTTCTCGGCCATAAGCCTGGACTGGCCCAGCGACCGGCTGCACGTGTATGTGCTCGACGACGGACGGCGGCCCGAATTCCGTGCTTTCTGCGAAGAGCTCGGCGTGGGCTATCTGATCCGCGACAACAACGCCCATGCCAAGGCGGGCAACATCAACGCGGCACTCAAGACCACCAGTTCGGACTATGTGGCCATCTTCGATTGCGACCACATTCCCACACGCTCGTTCCTGCAGGTCTGCATGGGCTGGTTCATCCGCGACCCGCAACTCGCCATGTTGCAGACGCCGCACGTGTTCTTCTCGCCCGACCCGTTCGAGAAAAACCTCGATACCTTCCATGCCATGCCCAACGAGGGTGAGTTGTTCTACGGCATCGTGCAGGACGGCAACGACCTGTGGAACGCGGCGTTCTTCTGCGGCTCCTGCGCGATCATCAAGCGCGCGCCGCTGATGGAGGTGGGCGGCATCGCGGTGGAAACCGTGACCGAGGACGCGCACACCGCGCTCAAGCTCAACCGCCGCGGCTACAACACCGCGTATCTCGAAATTCCCCAGGCCGCAGGGCTGGCCACCGAAAGTCTGTCGGGACACGTGGGCCAGCGCATCCGCTGGGCGCGCGGCATGGCGCAGATCTGCCGCATCGACAATCCGCTGCTCGGGCCCGGTTTGCACTTCGGGCAGCGGCTGTGCTATCTCAATGCCATGCTGCACTTCTTCTACGGCCTGCCGCGACTGGTGTTCCTGACCGCGCCACTGGCCTACCTGCTATTCGGCGCCCATGTGTTCCAGGCCACCGCGCTCATGATCACCGCCTACGCACTGCCGCACCTGGCGCACGCCAGCATCACCAACTCTCGCATCCAGGGCCGTTTCCGCTACTCGTTCTGGAACGAGGTGTACGAATCCGTGCTCGCCTGGTACATCATGCGGCCCGTGCTGGTCGCCTTCGCCAACCCCAAGCTCGGCAAGTTCAACGTCACGGCCAAGGGCGGGATCATCGAAGAAGCCTATTTCGACTGGTCCATCGCGCGGCCCTACCTGTTCCTGCTGGTGGTCAACCTGTTCGGCTTCGGCGTGGGCATCTGGCATCTGGTGTTCGGTTCAGGCGCGGAAACCACCACGCTGATCATCAACATGGTGTGGACTTTCTACAACATCATCCTCACCAGCGCCAGCCTGGCCGTCGCCAGCGAAACCCGGCAGGTCCGCAGCACGCCACGCGTTACCGCGGCGCTGCCAGCGGCCATCCGCTTCCCCGACGGCAGGACGCTGGTGTGCGAGACGGGCGACTTCTCCCACAACGGACTCGCGCTGACCGTGCCGCCAGGCACCCACCTGGCGACGGGAAGCCGCATCGACATCTCTCTGTTCCGCTCCGACGTGGAAGGCACCTTTCCGGCCGTGGTGACGTTCAGCGGCAATGGCCGGCTCGGCGTGCGCTTCGACGACCTGAGCCTGCAGCAGCAGGCAGAGCTCGCCTCTCTCACCTTCGCTCGCGCCGACGCCTGGGTCAAGAGCTGGGGCCAGCGCCAGCGCGACAAGCCCCTCACCTCGCTCAAGAGCGTCTTTGCCATCGGTATTCGGGGCTTTGGCCAGGTGCTGGGCAATGTCGTGAAGATCGTCCGCCCGCGCCGTGCGGTCTCCCGTTCCGAAGCCTCCACTTAGAAAATAGAAAAATACATGACTTCAATCTCCTCAAGGCACGCCGCCATGCCCGCACCATGTCCGGGCGCGCGCCTGCTGCCCTCCATGATGGCCATCGCGCTGCTGGCGACCACGCCCGCCGCCCTTGATGCAACGGCAGCCACGCGCACGACGAACGTCAACTCCGACGTACTCGAAACGGCTCCTGCACCCGTCCCCGCGGGCGGGCGCACCTACCGCGTCACGCTGAAACAACTCGGCGCACTGTTCCCCTTGCAACTGCGCGGCGTGCAGGGCAACAGCGGCGTGGCCTTCAGCATCCGCAACGACGAGGTGGTCACAGCCGCACGCCTGCGCCTGAACTACGCCTATTCACCGGCGCTCATCAACGAGCTGTCGCACATCCGGGTGCTGCTCAACGAGCAGGTGGCCGCCACCATCCCCGTACCCAACGAGCAGGGCGGCATGAGCCTGCAGCGCGAGATCAACATCCCGCCACGTCTCATCACCGAGTTCAACCGCCTCAACCTCGAACTGATCGGCCACTACACGCTGGACTGCGAAGACCCGGCCCATTCGAGCCTCTGGGCCAACGTAGGCAACGACAGCGAACTCGAACTCACCGTCACGCCCGTGGCCCAAGCCAACGATCTGGCACTGCTGCCCGAGCCCTTCTTCGATCGGCGCGACGTGCGTCCGCTGAAGCTGCCCATCGTATTCGCCAACGTACCCAACGCCACCCAGCTCGAAGCCGCGGGCGCGCTGTCGTCATGGTTCGGCTCGCTGGCCGGCTTCCGCAGGGCGGACTTCCCCGCCAGCGTCGGACAGATTCCGGCCAAGGGCAACGCCATCGTGCTGGCCTTGGGCAACGAGCGGCCAGGCGGCTTGGAGCTGCCTGCTCCCAAGGGCCCGACCGTCGCAGTCATGGCCAACCCCAACGACGCCACAGGCAAACTGCTCGTGATCACGGGGCGCGACGCCAAGGAGATCAAGACCGCCGCCGCCGCAGTGACCGTAGGGTCGCCAGCCCTGTCGGGGGCATTGGCCACCATCATCGAGCTGAAGGCGCTCAAGCCGCGCAAGCCCTACGATGCACCCAACTGGCTCGCGGGCGACCGGCCCGTGAAGTTCGGCGAACTCGTGGAAGAGCAGACGCTCAACGTCGCGGGCTACTCGCCAGACCTGATCCGCATCAACTTCCACATGCCGCCCGACCTGTTCGCCTGGCGCGAAAAGGGCATCCCCGTCGAACTGAAGTATCGCTATACCGCACGCCCCACGCGCGACAAGTCGACACTGAACATCAACGTCAACCAGCAGTTCCTGCGCTCCCTGCCACTACTGGCCGTCAACCACGAGCAGCCCAACGCGCTGAACCGACTGGCGGCCAAGGTGCTGCCGGAAAATGACCTGCTGCCGGCCGAGGACGCGTTTCGCATCCCCCTCTTCAAACTGCCGGCGCAGACGCAGTTGCAGTTCCACTATTACTACGACGTCATCAAGCAGGGCGCCTGCAAGGACGTGCTGCTCGACAACGTGCGCGGCACGGTAGAGCCCGACTCGACCGTCGACATCTCGGGCTTCTCGCACTTTCTGGCCATGCCTGATCTCGCGGCCTTCAGCAACAGCGGCTTTCCGTTCACGCGCCTGGCAGACCTGTCGGAAACCGCCGTCATCATGCCCGACAAGCCTGCAGAGGGCGACTACTCCACGTTCCTGAGCCTCATGGGCCTCATGGGCCGCGTCACGGGCTATCCGGCCACGTCGGTTACAGTGGCACAGGCCCAGCAGGCCGACGCCTTGCGCGACAAGGACCTGCTGGTCATCGGCTCCAGCGCCAACCAGCCATTGCTGACCCAATGGGCCGACGCGCTGCCATTCAGCCTGAACGGCGGCAGCAAACGCTTCCAGATCTCCGACTTCGCCTACCGCATCTTCGACTGGTGGGATCCGGACCAGCGCGACCGTGCCAAGCCGCGCAGCAGCGAAGTCTCGTTCAACAGCGACAGCACCGATGCCGTGATCACCGGCTTTGAGTCGCCGCTGCAAAGCGGCCGCAGCGTCGTCGTGCTGGCCAGCAACCAGCCCCTGGGGCTGCAGCAGGCGGTCAACGCACTGCTTGATCCCGATCTCGTCACGGGTATCCAGGGCAGCACGGCCGTCATCCGCGGCAAGCAAATCGACAGCCTGGTAGCGGAACAGTCGTACTACGTGGGGCACCTCAATCCGCTGATCTACATGCAGTGGTTCCTGTCGCGCAACCCGTTGACGCTGATCGTGCTCGGCGCGGCATCAGCCCTGCTGATCGCACTGCTGCTGTACCTCTCGCTGCGTGCGCGCGCCCGTGCACGGCTCAAGCCGAAGAACTGAAGGTCCATGGCTGCCGAGGCCCATGCGCGCCATGCCGCCACATTCGCCCACACGGTACCGAATACACCGGATGGGCGGCGTGGCGGGCGCGCCATCTGCGGCGGCGCCATGGCACTGCTGTTTGCTGCCGCAGCCCAGGCCACCCCGGCCTGTCGCGTGGCGGAGTGGCCGTTG
Organism: Curvibacter soli; assembly: GCF_029211125.1. Lineage (GTDB taxonomy): Bacteria > Pseudomonadota > Gammaproteobacteria > Burkholderiales > Burkholderiaceae_C > Curvibacter_A > Curvibacter_A soli. The sequence continues at coordinate 16,308 of NZ_JARGEN010000058.1, read as the reverse complement.
TGGCAAACATTCGTCGGGCGTTACGTACAGGCTGATGGCCGCGTCATCGACTACGGCGTGACTCGGCAGCATTCCACTTCGGAAGGCCAGTCTTATGCGATGTTCTTCGCGCTCGTGGCGCATGACCGCGACCGCTTCGACCGCTTATGGCGCTGGAGCGTAGCCAACCTGGCTGGGGGCGACATCCAGGCTCGCCTGCCTGCATGGCAATGGGGCCGCCGCGACGACGGCAGTTGGGGCGTGATCGACAGCAACACGGCATCGGACGCCGACCTGTGGTTCGCCTATGCCCTGCTGGAAGGTGGACGCGTGTGGAACGAGCCGCGCTACACGGCGGATGCCCGTGCCTTGCTGGCCCGCATCACGCAAGACGAGGTGGCGGAGCTGCCAGGCCTGGGGCCCATGCTGCTGCCCGCGCCAGCGGGCTTCGTGCTCCAGAACCGGATCTGGCGGATCAACCCCAGCTATCTGCCCCTGCCGCTGCTGCGTCGCCTGGCACAGTTCGACGCCAAGGGCCCATGGAAGGCCGTCACCGCGAGCTTTGCGCGCATGATGGCCGAAACCACGCCCAAGGGCTTCGCCCCCGACTGGGTGGCCTACCAGGTCCCCGAAGGCGCGGCCACCGGCGCCTTCGCCACCGATCCACAGAAGGGCGACACGGGCAGCTACGACGCCATCCGCAACTATCTCTGGGCCGGCATGACCCCTAAGACAGACCCGCTGGCCGCACCGCTGCGCAGACAACTCGCAGGCATGGGCACGGTGGTAGCCGCCGCAGGCGTACCGCCCGAAAAGGTGCAGGCAACCAGTGGCGCCACCGAGGGCAGCGGACCCGTGGGCTTTTCGGCGGCGCTGCTGCCGTATTTCAAAAGCACGGGCCAGACCGCCTTGCTGCAGTCGCAGCAGGCGCGGGTACAGGCGCAACTGCTGGAGGCGCCCCCCACGGCGCAGCCGCCTTATTACGATTACGTGCTCGGCCTCTTCGGAACCGGCTGGGCTGAACAACGCTACCAATTCCTGCCTTCGGGCAGACTGCAATTACGCTGGGAGAAGGCATGTCCTCCAAACGCCACCACACGCTGATCCTGGGACTGCTGGCCTCGCTCGGCAGCCCTGCGGCTCTGGCGCAGGACGCAGCCAAGACGCTGCTTGAACAAGGCCAGTACTGGCAAGCCCGCGGCAACAGCGAGCGCGCCGCGGAAGCCTGGCAGAAGCTGCTGCGGCTCAACCCCAACCAGCCCGAAGCCCTGTACGGGCTGGCCCAGGCCGAACTCGACGCCAAGCGGCCCGACGGCGCCGTGCGCTATCTGGACCAGTTGCGCCGTGCCAGCCCCGGCAGCCCGCTGATCGCGCGGCTGGAGCAAGACATCAACATCAGCCGCAACAGCGCACAACTGGAAGCTGCGCGGCAACTCGCGCGCAGCGGCCAAGCCGCCCAGGCACTGGGCAGCTACCAGGCTGCCCTCGGCGACAAGGCTCCCACGGGCCCGCTGGCGCTGGAGTACTACCAGACGCTCGGCGGCACCGCCGGCGGCTGGGACGAAGCCCGGCGCGGACTAGAGCGACTGGCCCAGGAATCACCCGAAGACCCGCACGTCGCGCTGGCGCTGGCGCAGCACCTGACATACCGCGAATCAACACGCCGCGAAGGCATCGCCCAGCTTGAGCGCCTGGCAGGCCGCCCCGACGTGGGCAAGGCCGCCACCGATAGCTGGCGCAAGGCACTGGCCTGGACCGGCAGCCGGGGCGCGGACGTTGCGCTCTACCAGGCATTCCTGCGCGCCAACCCGGGCGACACCGCCATGCAGACCCGCCTGCGCGAGATCAAGGACCAGCAGCGCGAAGGCCGTGCCGCTGCCGTCGCGTCGGCGGATCCGCTGCGCCAGCGCAGCGCCGAAGGCTTCAAGGCCCTCGACGACGGCGACCTGGAGGCCGCCGAGGCCCAGTTCCGCAGCGTGCTGGAAACACGCCCCAACGACGGCGATGCGCTCGGCGGCATGGGCGTGCTGCGCCTTCGGCAGGAGAATTTCGCCCAGGCCCGCGACTACCTCGAACGCGCGAGCCGGCAAGGCTCGGCGGCGCGCTGGAAAACCGCGCTCGACAGCGCCAATTACTGGACGCTGATCGGCCAGGCCGGCGCGGCGCGCGACGGTGGCGACCGTGATGCGGCGCGCCGGCTGCTGGAACAAGCCGTGCGCCTGAACCCACGCGAAGTCACGGCGGAAAACAACCTCGCCGACGTGCTCGCCGAAAGCGGCCAGTACGACGCCGCCGAAGCCGCCTATCGCCGCGTGCTGGCGCGCCAGGCCGACAACCCCGACGCAATCCGCGGCCTGGTCGGCGTGCTGGCGCAGAACGGCAAGGCCGCGGAAGCGCTCCAGCTCATCGAGCGCCTGTCGCCGAGCCAGCAGGAAAAGGTCGGCGCGCTGGGCCGTCTGCGCGCCACGCAGGCGATGGGCCAGGCCCGGGCCGCAGCGGAGCGCGGCGACGACAACGCGGCCCGCGTCGCGCTGGAGGACGCGCTGCTCAACGACCCCGGCAATCCCTGGGTGCGGCTCGACTTGGCGCGGCTCTACCTCAAGATGGGCGCCGCCAACGAAGCGCGCGGCGTCATGGACGGGCTGCTGATTTCCAACCCCAACATGCCCGAAGCGCTATACGCCAGCGCTCTGCTGGCATCCGAGGCGCAGGATTGGCAGAACTCGCTGGCAACGCTGGAGCGCATCCCGGAACAGAACCGCACGCGCGACATCGCGGCGCTGCAAAAGCGCGTCTGGGTCCACGTGCAGGCCGATGCCGCATCGGCGCTGGGCCGGCAGGGGCGCACGCAGGAAGCCCAGGCGGCACTGGCGCAGACCGAGCCCTTCATCGGCCAGGACGCGGAGTTGCTCGGCACCGTCGCCATGGCCTATGCCGACGCAGGCGACCCCAACCGCGCGCTCGGCATGATCCGCCAGGTGCTGGCGCGCACGCCGCGCCCCGACACCGGCATGCGCCTGCAGTACGCGGCCACGCTGCTCAAGACGCGCCAGGACGTGGAACTGGCCGGCATCCTGCGGCAATTGCAGAACGCGCCCATGTCCGCCCAGGAGCGGCGCAGTTATGACGACCTGCGCATGGCCTACATCGTGCGCCAGGCCGACGCGCTGCGCGAGGCGGGCGACCTGGCCGCGGCCTACGACACCCTGGCTCCGGTGCTTGCCGAGCGCCCCAATGACCCGCAGGCCATCGGTGCGCTGGCGCGCATGTATGCGGCCAACAACGACTACCAGCAAGCACTAGGCCTGTACAACCGCCTGCTCGAAAAAGACCCCAACAACGTACAGATCCTGCTACCCGCAGCCACCATGGCCACGGCGGCCAAGGAATACGGCTACGCCGAATCCGCGCTGCAGATCGCGTTGCTGCGTGCGCCCAACGACCCCGAGGTGCTGACCGCGGCAGGCCGCCTCTACCGCGCCCAGGGCAAGACGACCAAGGCCGGCGAATACTTCGCCGCCGCTGTGGCCGCAGAAAACCGCCAGCGCAGCGCCCAACTGGCGGCCAGCGGCGCCCCTGGGCCCGCCGCTTCGAGCAACCCATTTCGCCGCACCCAACAGCCTGTCGGTATGGCCAATGGGGGCTGGGGCATGCCACCGCAAAGCGTTGCGCCGGGCGCGGCCTACGTGCCCACCCGCTACATGCAGCAGCCGGCACCGGCACAGCCCGTTGCCGCGGTGCAGCCCTATATCCCCGATCCGGCGGGGGTCCGCCGATTCGCGCCGCCGCCTGCATCGCAAGCCTACGCTGCGCCTGCGCCACCCACACCCGCAGGGTACTATCCCGAAAGCTATGCGCAGCCGGCCCCGGCGAACGCAACGACGCGCAGCGACACCCCGACCACGGGCGGCAAGGCGTCGGCGCGCGGCAAGGCGTCGGCGGGTGCGGCAGCACGCAGCGCCGCCAGCCGGTCTGCGGCGCCCGCAGCCACCAGCCAGCCAACCAGCCAACCAGCCCCCACAGCCTCGCCGGCACCGGCCTATCCGCCCGCGGCGGCAAACACCAGCGCCTACCTGCCCGCGCCCGTCCAACAGCCTGGGGCGCCGGCCTACTATGCGGGTGGTTACCAGCCCTACGCGGCACCCGCCGCGGCGCAACCCTATCCCGCAGCGGCGCCATCGCCCTGGGTTGCCGCCGGCTACCCGGCGCTGATCGGGGACGGCGCCGCGCAGCAACGCCCGCGCACCGCGCTCGATGAGCTGACCGAAGTGCAGCAAAGCCAGACCCCCGTGTTTTCCGTCGGTGTGGTGGGCCGCGCGCGGCAGGGCGAATCGGGCATGAGCCAATTGACCGATCTTGAAGCGCCGGTGCAGATGAAATTCGGTGCGGGCGATGGCATGCTGTCGGTGCGCATCACGCCCACGACGGCCAGTGCCGGCACGCCCGACCTCGCCTACGGCAACCTGAGCCGTTTTGGCAGTGGCCCGGCCACGGCGCTCGACGCGCCCACGCGCTCGCCGGGCTCGCAGAAGGATTCGGGCATCGGCATCGGCGTCGGCTACGAGACCGACCAACTCCAGGTCGACGTCGGCACCACGCCGCTGGGCTTTCGGGAAGCGGACATCGCTGGCGGCGTCAAGTACCGCATGCCGATCAACGAGGAACTTGGCATCACCGGCCAGCTCTCGCGTCGTCCGGTCACCGACAGCCTGCTGTCGTTCGCCGGCGCACGCGACGCCCGCACGGGTGAGAAATGGGGCGGCGTGTCGGCCACCGGCGGGCGGCTGGACCTGACCTGGGACGACGGCAACTTCGGTGTCTACGGCTATGGCTCGGTGCATGACGTGACCGGCACCAACGTGAAGTCCAACACCCGCGTGGAAGGCGGCGGCGGCCTGTACTGGCGCGTGCAACGCACGTTGGATTCCGCCTTCACGACGGGGCTGAACCTGACGGCCATGTCGTACGACAAGAACCTGCGCTACTTCACCTACGGGCAAGGCGGCTACTTCAGCCCGCAGCAGTTCCTGTCGCTGAGCGTGCCGTTCGACTGGGCCCAGCGCACCGGACGCCTGAGCTACCAGATCAACGGCGGGTTGGGCGTACAGTATTTCAAGGAAGACTCTTCGCCGTACTTCCCGACCAGTTCCTCGCGTCAGGCCGGTGCCGCGCAGGCCGCGAGCGACGCCGTGGCCTTCGGCGAAACGGGCGCCAACAGCACGGCCATCTACCCCGGTCAGAACAAGACCGGCCTGGGCTACAACCTGGGGCTGGCGATGGAATACCAGATGCACCCGCAGCTCTTCATCGGCGGCCATCTGGCACTCGACAACGCGCGCGACTACCGCCAGTTCGTGGGTGGGCTGTACGTGCGCTATGCGCTCCATCCGTATACCGGCAAACAGAGCCTGCCGGTCAACCCGATCAAATCGCCCTATACGCCCTGAGCGCCCTGAGCCGCCGCCCAGTCAGGCATATGTGCAGCCATGCCGCCAAATCAGGCGGCCATCACGCGCAACACCTGCCGCCAGCAAAAACAAAAAAGAAACCCTGATCGGGGCTTCTTTTTTGGGGGCCCTCAATATCAGCTTGCGCACGTCACGCGCGCAAGCTGAATGAGGTTTATTGCCTCCTGCCGTCGAATACCGTATGGGCGCGCCTGGACGTTCCAACTTGTTCATTGTTCCCAGAAACGCCAGCAGTCAGAATCCGCAGGCCGATCACATTGCCCGCATTGTCAAACTGCGCCGATGCCGTCCCCGACTCTGAAGGGCCATCCTTCAAATCACAAGTGATGGATGTGGCAGGAGTTGACGGATCGGCCAGGTAGCTGAAGGCTTCCACGCGGTACAGATTGAGGCCGCTGCCCAGTTCACCGAGTACCTTGCCGACGATCAGGCAGTTGTTGGAAGTGACGCCCGTGATGGCACCGTCGGCCCAGAGCGTCAGGGTGGACGTATGGTCGCCAAAGGCTTTGCCGGCCATCTGATAGACCCCGGTGATCAGCGCCAGATTGGGCACCGCCCCGGATGGCAGCGCATAGAGCGGGTCTGGCACCATGGTGAACGCGGTAGGCTCGCCGCCCGGTTGCGCCGGATAGCTGTAGGTGCCGGAGAACCGGGTTGCCTGCCCGGAACCGGCGGCACTCTCCAGCGTGCCATCCACCAGGACATTGACGATGTACTGGCCCGTCGCGGTACCCCCCAGCAGCCGGTCGAAATACACACCGTCGTTGGCCGTGACGAAGCGGTTGGTCGTGGCGTCGTTGTTGTACCGGATCAGACGGCCATAGAGCAGGTTGTAGTCGAAGCTGCTGTTGGTATAGAAGAACATCCCGCCATCGGGCAGCACCGTTCCATAGACTGAGGAATCGCCGATCACCCCGGCCGGGAAGGTGAGAGACCCCAGCCAGTTGCCGGCGACCGACAGCGGCGTGGGCGAAGGTGTCGTCACCGTGCGCGGGTCGGCGCGTCCCTCCAGCACGTACACATTCGGCGTGCCTGTGGCGTTGGTGATGAAGGCGAAGATGCCGCTGGGCACCCCCGTGCTGTCGAAGCGCAGGAAAGCGACTCCGGTCTGCTGCGTGCCGGTGACAGGGCAATCCAGCGTGTTGCCCGACATGTTCAGATTCAGGCCGTACAGGGGCGATCCCCCCGAGCGGGGCGCCGCGGTGCTGCCAGGGCCGTTGGGATTGTCGGCAGAGTTGATGGTGCAGCCGCCGATGCGCCCAGAAACCAGCCCCTGTGACGACACCGTGAGCACCCAACTGCCCGTGCCGAAGGTGCCCGAGCCGCGGTAGGTGCCCGCGATCAAAGCGAATGTGGCGGCGTAATTGTTGAGAGAACTGTAGGCGAGCTTGAACGGGGTGGTCATACCCGTGGCCGCAGCCGTTGCAGCGGGATTGCTGTAGTTTCCGCTGATGGCCGACGTACGGGCCGTCACAGGGTCGGCGGACGCCGTGCCGCGCACGGCGATGCCGCTGGCGAACTTGCCGTCCTGTACTGAAAAATAGGTGGCGCCCGTGGCCTGCACCACGGTCTTGTCGGCACGCAGAACGCCATAGATCGCGTCGTAGGCAGTCGCGCCCGCGGCGCCGCGCGCCAGAAAAAACGCGCCGCCCTTGCCGTCGGTGCCCGGATCGATGTAGCCGATCGCCGTGCGCTGCGCAGCACCCGTACCGACCGTGCCCTCCCAGATGCCTCCAGGGTACTGCTGCGTGCCCACTGGAGTCTCGTCGTCGCCGCCGCCGCCACCGCCACAGCCGGCCAACACCGTCGCCAGATACACCAGGGGAATCCAGAATTTCATTCGTCGCATACGGTGAAAGTCCTCAGTGGCCCGAAAGGGGCATGCATTCGATGGAAGTCGCAGCGCTTTGGGCAGCCATGCCGGGCACAAGGTTACTGGACGTTTGAAAATGTCACGGGAATGGTTCAGAACGTGGTTCAGAACGGAATGTCGTCGTCCATGTCGTCGAAACCCGACGACGCGCGCCCTGGCGCGGGCGCAGGTGCCGGTGCCGGTGCCGGGCGATCGGCAGGGGCGCGCGGTGCGGCGGCGGGGATAGGCGCTGCTGCAGGGGCGCGGCGCGGCGGCGCGCTGTCGTAGCCGCCGCCCTCGTCGCCCCCCCCGGGACCACCCATACCCTGGCGGCTGCCGAGCATCTGCATCTGATCGGCGCGGATTTCGGTGGTGTAGCGCTCCTGGCCGCTCTGGTCGGTCCACTTGCGGGTGCGCAAGGACCCTTCCACGTACACCTGGCTGCCCTTGCGCAGGTACTGGCCGGCGATCTCGGCCAGCCGACCGTTGAACACCACGCTGTGCCACTCGGTGGCTTCGCGCATCTCGCCGGAAGTCTTGTCCTTCCAGCGGTCGGTGGTGGCGATGCGCACATTGGCCACCTGGTCGCCGCTCGGGAACGTGCGCATCTCGGGGTCGCGCCCCAAATTTCCGACGAGGATGACTTTGTTGACGGATGCCATGGTGCTCTTGCCTGTGGTGTCTGGGGGAGGAAAACGGTGTCCGCAGGCGGCGCGGCGCCCCGGACGCCCGATTGTGCCGCATGTCCGCGCCAGCGCGGCGGGGTGTTTCCAAGTGTGGGCTCCCTGCCGCACGAGTGCCAGGCATCTTCGCCCGCCGTGCCTTCCGGCAAAGATCCGGCAAAGCCTTGTTTGCTGCAAAATCAATAGCTGCAAGCGCTTGTTCCACCTGCGCTGGAGCCATTTTTCCTGATGCATCAATCCTCCGCGCCCTGGGTGCGGAGCGCTGCGCCATGTACGGACACGGAGGGCGCGAATCGCCGGCGTGACTATCATGGTCGGTTTTCCTCCTCCCGGCTCCGTGAAACTGCCCCCCCTCCCCGACGCTGCGACCGAATCCGCCCGCACCGCCGAAAGCCTCCCTCTGGCCCAGGTGCTGCGCGAGCAGCGCATCAGCATCCGCGGCGCGCGCACGCACAACCTGCAGAACATCGATCTCGACATCCCGCGCAACCAGTTGGTGGTGATCACCGGGCTGTCGGGCTCGGGCAAGTCGAGCCTGGCGTTCGACACGCTCTATGCCGAGGGGCAGCGGCGCTACGTGGAGAGTCTGTCCACCTACGCGCGGCAGTTCCTGCAGATGATGGACAAGCCCGACGTGGACCTGATCGAGGGCCTGTCGCCCGCGATCAGCATCGAGCAGAAGGCCACCAGCCACAACCCGCGCTCCACCGTGGGCACGGTGACCGAGATCCACGACTACCTGCGCCTGCTCTACGCCCGTGCGGGCACGCCCTACTGCCCCGACCACGGCGTGCCGCTGCAGGCGCAGACCGTGTCGCAGATGGTGGACGCCACGCTGGCGCTGCCGGTGGACACGCGGCTCATGGTGCTGGCCCCCCTGGCCCGCGAGCGCAAGGGCGAATTCGCCGAGCTGTTCGCCGAGATGCAGGCGCGCGGCTACGTGCGCTTCCGGGTGGACGGCAAGGTGGTTGAGTCCGACGACCTGCCCGCGCTCAAGAAGACCGAGAAGCACGACATCGACGTGGTGGTGGACCGCCTGAAAGTGCGCCCGGACTCCGACCCGCAGGCGCGGGCCGAATTCAGGCAGCGCCTGGCCGAGAGCTTCGAGGCCGCACTGCGCCTGGGTGGCGAGGGTGGCCAGGGCGGCGGGCGCGCCATCCTGCTGGAGATGGGCACCGGCGCCGAGCACCTGTTCAACTCGCGCTTCTCCTGCCCCGTGTGCGGCTATTCGATCAGCGAGCTGGAGCCGCGGCTGTTCTCGTTCAACTCGCCCATCGGCGCCTGCCTGGGCTGCGATGGCCTGGGCGTGCAGGAGGTGTTCGATCCGCAGCGCGTGGTGGCCTTCCCCTCGCTGAGCCTGGCCAGCGGCGCCATCAAGGGCTGGGACCGGCGCAACAGCCACTACTTCGCGCTCATCGAAAGCCTGGCCCGGCACTACAGGTTCAAGCCCGACGCACCCTTCGAGGACCTGCCCGCCGAGGTGCGCCATGCGGTGCTCTACGGCTCGGGCGCCGAAGAGATCAAGTTCAGCTACACGCTGGAGAGCGGCCAGTCGGCGGGCCGCAAGGTGAGCAAGAAGCACCCGTTCGAGGGCATCATCCCCAACCTGCAGCGCCGCTACCGCGAGACCGATTCGCCCGCCGTGCGCGAGGAGCTGGCCCGCTACCGCAACACCCAGCCCTGCCCCGACTGCCACGGCACGCGGCTGCGCACCGAGGCCCGCCACGTGAAGGTAGGCGAAGGCGACCAGGCCCGCGCCATCTACGAGGTGAGCCGCGCCACGCTGCGCGAATGCCAGGCGTACTTCCAGGCCCTGCGGCTCTCCGGCGCCAAGGCCGAGATCGCCGCCAAGATCGTGCGCGAGATCGGCCTGCGCCTGGCCTTCCTCAACGACGTGGGGCTCGACTACCTGAGCCTGGACCGCAGCGCCGAGACGCTCTCCGGCGGCGAGGCCCAGCGCATCCGGCTGGCCAGCCAGATCGGCTCGGGCCTGACGGGCGTGATGTATGTGCTCGACGAGCCCAGCATCGGCCTGCACCAGCGCGACAACGACCGCCTGATCGCCACCCTGCGCCATCTGCGCGACATCGGCAACAGCGTGATCGTGGTGGAGCACGACGAGGACATGATCCGAGCCGCCGACCACGTGGTCGACATGGGCCCCGGCGCCGGCATGCACGGCGGGCGCGTGATGGCCCAGGGCACCTGCGCCGAGGTGCAGGCCGACCCGGCTTCACTCACCGGCCAGTACCTGGCCGGCACGCGCCGCATCGCCGTGCCCGCGCGGCGCCGCGCGCCGGGCGCCGACTGGCTGCGCATCGAGGGCGCGCGCGGCAACAACCTGAAAGATGTGGACGCGGCCTTTCCCGTGGGCCTGCTCACCTGCGTCACCGGCGTATCGGGCTCGGGCAAGAGCACCCTGGTCAACGACACGCTCTACGCCGCCGTGGCGCGGCACCTGTACCGCGCGCACGACGAGCCCGCGCCCTTCGCCGCGCTGGAGGGCATCGAGCACTTCGACAAGGTCATCAACGTCGACCAGAGCCCCATAGGCCGCACGCCGCGCAGCAACCCGGCCACCTACACCGGCTTGTTCACGCCCATCCGCGAGCTGATGGCCGAGGTGCCGATGGCACGCGAGCGCGGCTACGGCCCGGGCCGCTTCTCGTTCAACGTGGCCGGCGGGCGCTGCGAGGCCTGCCAGGGCGACGGCGTGGTGAAGGTGGAGATGCACTTCCTGCCCGACGTCTACGTGCCCTGCGACATCTGCCACGGCCAGCGCTACAACCGCGAGACGCTGGAGGTGCTGTACAAGGGCCGCAACATCGCGCAGGTGCTGGGCATGACGGTGGAAGAGGCGCACGCGGTCTTCGGCGCCGTGCCCAGCATCGCGCGCAAGCTGCAGACGCTGCTGGACGTGGGGCTGTCGTACATCCGCCTGGGCCAGAGCGCCACCACGCTCTCGGGTGGCGAGGCGCAGCGCGTCAAACTCGCGCAGGAGTTATCCAAGCGCGACACCGGCCGCACGCTCTACATCCTCGACGAGCCCACCACCGGCCTGCACTTTGCCGACATCGAGCTGCTGCTGAGGGTGCTCGCGCAACTGCGCGACGCTGGCAACACCATCGTGGTGATCGAGCACAACCTCGACGTCATCAAGACCGCCGACTGGCTCATCGACATGGGCCCCGAGGGCGGCGCCGGCGGCGGCACCCTGGTCGCCGCCGGCACGCCCGAGGCCGTGGCCGTCAACCCCGCCAGCCATACCGGGCGCTACCTGCGCCGCTACCTGAAGTGAAACACTCCCCCAGGCTTGCCCACTGCGTGTGGCCGCCAACCCCCTCGCCGGGGGCGATACCGGCGGCCCGGCAAAGCCGGTTCCGCGGTATCCCTGGCATTGGGCTGCGCCGGTTTCATGCGATGCGGGTCGCGCGCAGCGCGGTGGAGCAACTGAAGTGAAACACTCTCCCAGGCTTGCCCACTGCGTGTGGCCGCCAACCCCCTCGCCGGGGGCGATACCGGCGGCCCGGCAAAGCCGGTTGCGCGGTATCCCTGGCATTCGGTTGCGCCGGTTTCATCCGCTGCGGGTGGTGCGCGAGCACCTTGGGCAACTGTCATGAGCCACTGCGCCGCCCCAGCCGCCCTGGGCCCGCGCGACCTGCTGGCGGCGCTGGCCGTGGTCGTCATCTGGGGCCTGAACTTCGTGGTCATGAAGTGGGGCCTGCGCTACTTCACGCCGTTCCAGCTCGGTGCCGTGCGCTACCTGTTCGCCGCCCTGCCCATGGTGCTGCTGGTGCGCGCGCCGCGCCTGCACTGGCGCTGGCTGCTGCTGTTCGGGCTGTTCCAGGGCGTGGGGCAGTTCGGCTTCGGCTTCTTCGCGCTGCGGCTGGGCATGACGGCGGCGCTGGCCAGCGTGCTCATGCAGACGCAGGTGTTCTTCACCACGATCCTCGCCTTCGGCCTGCTGCGCGAACGCCCGGGCCGCCCGCTGCTGCTGGGCATGGCGCTGGCGGCGGCGGGGCTGGCGTGCTTCGCGATGAACTTCGTCGGCGCAACCGCCCAGGCTGGCGGCGGCGCGGGCGGGGCCACGCTGATCGGCATCGTGCTCACGCTCTGCGCGGCGGCGTCGTGGGCCACGTCCAACATCGTCACCCGGCTGGCGCAGAGGGCATCGCCGGGCTACGACCCGATCGCCTTCGTGGCCTGGAGCAGCCTGGTGCCCATCGTGCCGTTCATGGCGCTGTCGGCTCTCACCGACGCGGACGCCGGGCGCTGGCTACATCTGGATGCATGGCAGGCGCTGCCGGCGCTGGCCTGGGGTTCGGTGGCCTACCTGGGCTGGGCCGCCACCATCGTCGGCTACGGCCTGTGGACGGGGCTGCTCACGCGCCACCCGGCCAACCGCGTGGCGCCGTTCAGCCTGGGCGTGCCCGTGGTCGGGCTGGCGGCGGGGCTGCTGGTGCTGGGCGAGGTGGTCACGCCCTGGCAGTGGGCCGGCACGGCCTGCGTGGTGCTGGCGCTGGCCTGCGTGGTGGCGGGGCCGCGCATGGGCATGAAATAGGCCGCCAGCGCTTATCCCGCCTGCGCCAGCAGCTATCAACCTGGAAACGGCAGTTGACCGCTTCGTATCCCTTGCCAGGCCGCATGCAATCGAGCGTCGACGGCTTCGATGGCGTTCACCTCGTGGGTGAGAGCGCTATGCACCTGCCAGCACCGCGCTCGGCGCGCCATGCGGCGTTGCTCCTCCTTGCGGGCACCAGCCCGCCGCGTCGTCGCGTCTTGCCTGGGGCACCCCGATCACGGCACCGGCAGGCGCATCCAACTGCCGTTTCCAGGATCAAAAATGCCCCCGCGCTCGCCCGCTGCGTGCGGCTCGCCGCCCCCGAGGGGGCCGCTTTCTACCTTGGGGCGGCCTGGTGGCGGCAATAGAGAGCGTTTCCTACTCGATCGTCGCACCCGTGTCGCGCACGATCACGCGCCACTTCTCGTAGTCGGCCTTCACCAGCGCGGCGAGCTGCTCGGGCGCCATGGGCTGCGGCTCGGCGCCCTGCTGGTGGATGGCCGACTGCATGTCGGGCGTGGCGAGCGCGCGGCTGACTTCGCGGTACAGCGCGGCCACCACGTCGCGCGCGGTGCCCGCGGGCGCGAACAGGGCGTACCAGGTGCTCACGTCCACGTCCTTGTAGCCAGACTCGGCCACCGTGGGCACGTCGGGCAGCGAGGTGCTGCGCGCGGCCGAAGTGACGGCCAGCGCGCGCAGCTTGCCCGACTTGAGCTGCCCCATGGCCGAGGGTACGGAAGACACCATCAGGTCCACGTTGCCCGCGAGCACGTCCATCATCGCGGGGTTGGAGCCCTTGTACGGCACATGGCGGATCTTGATGCCCGCGGCGTTCTTGAAGATTTCGCCGGCCAGGTGGATGGTGGTGCCGTTGCCGGGCGAGCCGTAGGTCACCGCGTCGGGCGCGGCCTGCGCGGCCTTCACCACATCGGCCAGCGTCTTGAAGCGCGAGTTGGCGCCGGTGACGATGATGATGGGCGTGTAGGCCACGCCGGCGATGGCGGCGAAGTCGCGCGTGGGGTCGTAGCCCACGTTCTTGTAGAGCCAGGGCGCGACGACCATGTTGTCGCGCTGACCCAGCACGATCTCGTAGCCCGTGGGCGCGGCGCGCGCCGCCTCGGCCAGGCCGATGGTGCCGCCCGCGCCGGCGCGGTTGTCGGGCACCACGGTCCACGACGGGTTGGCGGCGGTCAGCCGCGTGCCCACCAGCCGCGCCAGGATGTCGGTGCCGCCGCCGGGCGGGAAGGGCACGATCAGACGGATCGGCTTGGCCGGATAAGTCGCCTGCGCATGGGCGGCGCCCGCCGCCATGGCAAGGGCGGGCGCGGAGGCGAGGGAGAGAAAGGAACGTCGGAACATGGTGGATTGCCTCGCGTGCAATGGTTGCAGGACTCACGCAAACAAGGATGCACCAGCCCGTTGCGTCCAAAAGGCGGGCTCTGGCCTGCACCCGTTTTGCGTAAGTCGTGTGGGTTGTGCGAAAGGGAAAGGAAAGCCGCGATTGTGACCGCATCCCCGCCCGCGGCGCCTGCGGGGAAAACCGGACCTGCGCGGCGCCGTGCCCCTGCACAGGGCGCCCATGCTGGCACAGAAATCGCTTCCGGCGCAGGCAAGGCATACGGCGCAAGCTATCGTTTGCATAGCACACCTTGATCTGCAGCAAAGGCGCCGCGCCTCGGGAATAATGCCAACTACCCTCACCACTTCCACCCCGGCGGCCATGAACTCCATCACTATGCGTTTCCTCGCCGAGCCCAACACCGTCAACTACGGCGGCAAGGTGCACGGCGGCACCGTCATGAAATGGATCGACGAGGCCGGCTACGCCTGCGCCACGGGCTGGGCCAAGCGCTATTGCGTCACGGTCTTTCTGGGCAGCATCCGGTTTCACCGGCCCATCATGATCGGCGACCTCATCGAAGTGGAGGCGCGGCTGGCCTACACCGGCCACACCAGCATGAACATCTCGGTGGAAGTGCGCAGCGGCGACATCAAGAGCGGCACGCTGGAGAAGACCACCGAATGCCTGATCGTGTTCGTCTCGGTCGATTCGCACGGCCGCTCCATCCCCGTGACGCCTTTCCAGCCCGAGACGCCCGGCGACATCGCGCTGGCACAGCGCGTGAAGACGCACCTCGACGCGGCGCGCGCCGCGGCAGAAAAATAGTCAGCCGCGTGCCGCCTGCAGCAGCGCCCGCGTGCGCTCGGCCTCGCGCCGGGCGGCGGCGACGAAATCCCCGCCCGCCGACGCGTACAGCACCGCCCGCGACGAACTCACGATGATGGGCGCATCGGCGCGCCAGCCCGCGCGCACCGTGGCCTCGGCGTCGCCGCCCTGCGCGCCCACGCCGGGAATCAGCAGCGGCAGCGTGGGCGCCAGTTCGCGCACGCGCGCGATCTCGTGCGGGTAGGTGGCGCCCACCACCAGGCCGAGCTGGCCGTTGAGGTTCCACGGCCCCTGGGCCAGCCGCGCGACATGCTCGTACAGCCGGGGCTCGCCCGGCAGGCCCGCGATGCGCTGGTTTTGCAGGTCGTCGCCGCCGGGGTTGGAGGTGCGGCAGAGCAGGAAGGCGCCCTTGCCTTCGTATTGCAGGTAGGGCTGCACCGAGTCGAAGCCCATGAAGGGCGAGAGCGTGACCGCGTCGGCGCCGTAGCGCTCGAACGCCTCCTTGGCGTACTGCTCGGCGGTCGAGCCGATGTCGCCACGCTTGGCGTCCAGGATGATGGGCACCTGCGGCGCCGCGCGGCGCATGTGCTCCATGAGGCGCTCCAACTGCCCCTCCGCGCGATGGGCGGAGAAGTAGGCGATCTGCGGCTTGAAGGCGATCACCAGGTCCGCCGTGGCGTCGACGATTGCCGCACAGAAGTCGTAGATCTTGTTGGCATCGCCCTGCAGGCCGGCGGGAAAGCGCGTGGGCTCCGGGTCCAGCCCCACGCAGAGCATGGAGCGGTTGGCCTGCGCCGCGCCACGCAGCATGTCGGTGAAAGTCATGGGCGGCGATTCTACTTTTGCACGACTTGCGCAAAACGGGTTCAGGCAACACGCCCGCCCCTTGGGCGCAAGGGCTGGCGCAGCCTTGTTTGCGCAAGTCCTATTTTGGGCTTTGCGCGCAGGCGGCCCATGCCGGCATTTGCTATTGAAAAAATAGCTGCTTCCGCCCGCCACACCTGCGCTGCAGGCCTTTTTTATCCAGAACCCTGCTATGCCCCGTCGCCGCGCAGCACGCGCAGCGCCAGCACCAGGTCGGCCCAGGCGCGCGCCTTGTCGGCCTGGGCGCGCAGCAGGTAGGGCGGGTCGTAGGTGACGACATGCGGCACGCCGCCGCGCAGGTGCACCTGCGCGCGCAGGCGGCCCAGCGGCTCGCTGCTGCCGAGCACGGTCTGCGCCGCAGCGCGGCCCATGAGCAGCACCATGGCGGGCTGCAGCGCGGCCAGGTGGGCGCCGAGTGCGGCGGCGGGCTCTTCGGCTCCCTCGCCATGGGCAACGCGCTCCAGCGCGGCGAGGTGCACACGCGGGTGGCGGTGCAAATGCAGCGCGCGCAGCATGGCCAGCAGCAGCGTGCCCGCTTCGCCCGCGAACGGCTCTTGCGCGGTGGTGCCGGGCAGCGCCTCGGTCACCACGAGCCAGCCGGCACCCAGGTGGGCGGGCGTGGCCGCCGGGTCCACGCCGTCGAACAGCAGTTGCGGCGGGCGCAGCACGAAGCCCGCGGCGCCGCGCGGCGCGCCGGCAGCGGGGGCGGTGCGCACGGCGGCCACGGGCGCCGG
>NZ_JARGEN010000057.1 GCF_029211125.1 Curvibacter soli | reverse complement strand
TGGCAATGCAACTCTGTCTGCAACTTGTGGGCCAATTATCCTATCGATTCATGGTGACTGACTACTAGCCCGGCTCAAGAAGGCGCCGGTCTGGTGCGGTTCGTTCCTGGCGGGCAACAGCCGCGAGAAGCGCCGCCTGCGCGACCAACTGGCCACCATGAAAGGCGCGCTGCCGCTGCTGATGAAGCAGCGCCAGGGTGGCGCCTGGAGCGCCGACGAGAAAAAGCGCCACAAGGGGCGCAGCCGCCCGGCGGGCTGACCCCGCCCGGTCAGGGCTTGCCGACCAGCGTTTCCTCGACCTTGCCTGCCAGTTGCGAGATGGCCAGCGCCGCGGGGCAGCCGGGCGTGGTGGTCAGCAGCAATTGCCGGCGCATCACCGCGTCGCGCACGGCCTGGTCGGAAGGAATATCGCCCAGGTGCAGCAGCCGCACGGGGTGGCCCGACTGTGTGCTGACGAAGCGGTCGAGCACCTGCTGCAACTGCCCCGTGATGGCGCGGCCATCGCCGGGCCGGGCCGTCTGGTTGATCACTACGCGCACCTGCTTGCGCTCCTGCTGCATCGCCAGCACCTTGATGGCGGCGTAGGCGTCGGTGAGCGAGGTGGGCTCGGGCGTGGCCACCACCAGCACCTCAGCGGCCAGCGACACGGCGAACAGCACCACGTCGGAAATGCCGGCGCCGGTGTCGAGCAGGATGACGTCGTAGCGCGGCACCAGGCTGTGGACGATGCGCAGGAACTCGTCGCGCACCTCGGGCGTGAGGCGCGAATACTCCACCATGCCCGAACCCGCCAGCAGCACCGAGAAGCCGCCCGGCGCCTTGACGACGGCGTCGTCGAGCGTGGACTTGCCGGTGAACACGTCGTGCAGCGTGATTTTGGGATGCAGGTTGAGCACCACGTCGAGGTTGGCCAAGCCCAGGTCGGCGTCGAGCACCAGCACGCGCAGGCCCCGGCGCGTCAGTGCCGCGGCCAAGTTGGCCGATACGAAAGTTTTGCCCACGCCACCCTTGCCGCTGGTGATGGCGATGATCCTGGCGCCGCCGGTGGGCGCCTGTGCCGCAGGGGCGGACGGTGGAGGAGTGTTCAGCGCGTCGGTCATCGTGCTTGCTTTCTCAGGGGGCGCTGTGGGGGGCATGTGGCGCGGCCACGTTGGCAGCGTGCGTATCCGGCGGTGCAAAGTGGCTGAACAGGAAGCTCTTTTCCTCCGCCGTCACGGTGCTGTCGGGCGGTAGCTCGATGCGCACGCAGTCGCGCCCGGCGTCCTTGGCGGCGTATAACTGCTGATCCGCCCGCTCCGACCACAGCGACGTGGTGGAGCGCACCCAGGGCTGGGCGAATGCGCCGCCGATGCTCACGGTGATGCGGATTTCGAGCGACGGTGACACGCGCACCGGCAGGTCGGCCACCGTGCAGCGGATGCGCTCTGCCGCCGCGAAGGCGAACGCTGCCTGGCAGGCGGGCATGACCACGGCGAACTCTTCGCCGCCGTAGCGCGCCAGCGTATCCATTGGGCGCACGCAGTTCGCCAGCGTATGCGCAAGGGCCTGCAGCACCGCGTCGCCCGCGGTATGACCGTGCGTGTCGTTGATGGCCTTGAAATGGTCGATGTCGAGCATCAGCAGCAGGGCCGATTCACCCGAACGGGCCACGCGGTCCAGTTCGCGCTCCAGGGCCGCGCGGAAAGTGCGGCGGTTGGCCAGCCCCGTCAGCGGGTCGTGCTGCGAAAGATTGCACAGGCCGTCGATCACGCCTTGCAGGTAGTCGGTGGCGTTGCCGCAGCCCGGGCCATCGTCCCCCGATTGTTCGAGCAGAGAACGCGCGGTGTCCAGGCGCAGGGCGCGGAGATCGACGAAATCGGTGGTCGCCTGGAGAGACACGTTGGGGGGAAGAAGGAATGTTGAAGCAGTTTACAGCAAGCCCCTTGCCGCAATCCCTCGCGCAGGGCCCGGGCATGCCGCCGTCCTTGTCCTACAGCCGCGTGCAGGGCCGTCCCACCCTGGGCGGCTCGCGGGCTTCCTAGGGTCTGGTGCATGGTCGGAATGCGCCGGCCATGACATCCACCAGTCCATCCGAGCGAAAGGAATACGAGCATGAACAAGGACCAGATCGAAGGCCGCGTCGAGCAGGCCAAGGGCAAGATCAAGGAAGCCGCGGGCGCGGTGACCGGCAACGAATCCCTCAAGACCCGCGGCCATGCGCAGCAGGCTGCGGGCAAGGTGCAGGCAGGCTATGGCGACGTGAAGGAAGACGTCAAGGACGGCATCAAGAAGACGGCGGACCGCCTGTAGGCAGGGCGCCCCCATGCGGGCCCATGCACCGCTTCCCGGAGACCCGGGCCAGACCGTTCCCGAGAAGGCGCCGGAGCGGGTTCCGCCGATTCCCGTGCGGGAGCCGGCGGAACCCGACGAGGGCGCCGCCCCCTGCATGCCGCCGGGTGCGCTGCCACGACGACATGAGCAAAGGAGAACCACCATGCAATTCATCCCCTACAACCGAATGATCGCCACGCTGCTTTCCACCTCCGCGCTGGCCCTGGGCCTGACGGCGTGCGACCGTGGCGACAGCAGCACTGTCGGGCAGAAGCTCGATTCCGCCGTGCAGCAAAGCGAGACCGCCGTGAACGACGCCAAGCAGGCGACCCAGCAGGCCGCGGACACGGCCGGCCAGAAGATCGACGACATGTCCATCACCGCCAAGGTGTCCGCCGGCCTGGCCAAGGACCCGGACCTGAGCGCGGTCAAGATCGATGTGGACACCCGCAATGGCACTGTGACGCTGACCGGCCCCGTGGACACGGCGCAGGCCAAGGAGCGCGCGACCGTCATCGCGCAGAGCGTCGAAGGCGTGGCCGCGGTTCACAACAATCTGACCGTCAAGGCCGGTTGATCCGCCCGCGCGCCCGCGCCTGCCGCTCCGGCAGGCGCGGGCGCTACCATGTCCGCATGCACGACATTCCCACCGGCCTCATCCACCATCCCTATGCCGCGCCCGCGGGCTTCAGCGCACCGCAGCCGGGCGTTTTCAAGGCATCCACGGTCATCTTCCCCAGCACGGCGGCCATGCGCGCGCGCGACTGGAAGTCCCGCGCCGGCTACACCTACGGCCTGCACGGCACGCCGACCACCTTCATGCTCGAAGAACGCCTCTGCACGCTCGAAGGCGGCCTGCAGTGCCTGCTGGTGCCCAGTGGCCTGGCGGCGATCGCCAACGTGGGGTTGGCGCTGCTGCGCACGGGCGACGAGGTGCTGATACCCGACAACGCCTACGGTCCCAACAAGGCCCTTGCGGCAAGCGAGCTGGCCGCGTGGGGCATCGCCCATGCGTGCTACGACCCCATGAACCCTGCCGATCTGCGCGCGCGCATGACGCCGCGCACGCGGCTCGTGTGGATGGAGGTGCCGGGCTCGGTGACGATGGAGTTCCCCGACCTGCGCGCGCTGGTGGACGCCGCGCACGCGGGCGGCGCGGTCGCGGCGCTCGACAACACCTGGGGTGCCGGCATCGCGTTTTGTCCCTTCGACTTCGGCGTGGACATATCGGTCCACGCGCTCACCAAGTACCCCAGCGGCGGCGGCGACGTGCTCATGGGCAGCATCATCACGCGCGACGAGGCGCTGCACCTGCGCATCAAGGGCACCCACATGCGGCTGGGCCTGGGCGTGGGCGCCAACGATGCCGAGGCCGTGCTGCGCGCGCTGCCGAGTCTGGACCTGCGCTACCGCGCCCAGGACCGCGCCGCGCGCCACCTGGCGCGCTGGCTGCGGTCGCGCGGCGAGATCGTGGCGGTGCTGCACCCTGCGCTGGATGGCGCGCCGGGCCATGCGCATTGGCGCGACGCCTGCGGCACCGCCGACGCGGCGGCGGGGCTGTTCTCGGTGGTCTTCCACGAGCGCCATGCGCCGGCGGACGTGGACCGCTTCTGCGACAGCCTGCGGCTGTTCAAGCTCGGCTACTCATGGGGCGGCCCGATCAGCCTCGTGGTGCCCTACGACGTGCCCTCGATGCGCCACGCGGACGTGGCCGCGTGGCCCCACCGCGGCACGCTGGTGCGTTTCTCGGTGGGCCTGGAGGCGGTGGAGGACCTGCAGGCCGACCTCGACGCCGCCCTGGCCGCCTTGTGAAACACCGCGCGAAAGCGCGTGGCAGCGGGGCTTTATCGCTTACAGTGTCCTGACCCCAGCGCAGGAAAGGAAGGTGCCACTTGGCAACACCCAATTACGGATACGAGAAACGCCAGCGCGAGCTGGCCAAGAAGAAGAAACAAGAGGAAAAGCGCCGCTCGAAGGCCGACCGCAAAGTCGGCGAGCCCGATTCCGTGCAGGATGCCAACGACGTGGCCCCGCACCCGGGTGCCGGCGCCCCGCCCGCACCCCGGCCGGAGGGCTGAGCCGCGGCAAAGGTGGCCCCGTTCAGCGCGGCAGCAGCCGGCGCAGCGCGGGCCAGACGTTTTCCAGCATGCGCGGGTGCGCTTCCTCCTTCGGGTGGATGCGGTCGGCCTGGAACATGCCCAGTGCATCCGGCCCATCGGCCACGCCCTTGAGCAGAAAGGGCACCACATCGGCCTTGCGCGCACGCCCTACCTTCTCGAACAGCGCGGCAAAGCGGTTGGCGTAATCGGTGCCGTAGTTGGGCGGCACCTGCATCCCCACCAGCAGCACTTTGGCGCCGGCCTTCTGCGCCGCATCGGTCATGGCGCTCAGGTTGTCCTCGGTCATTTGCAGCGGCAGCCCGCGCAGGGCGTCGTTGCCACCCAGCTCGATCACCACCACCGCCGGCTTGTGCTGCGCCAGCAGCGCGGGCAGGCGCGAGCGCCCACCCGACGTGGTGTCGCCGCTGATGCTGGCGTTCACCACGCGCGCCGCGATCTTCTGCTGCGCCAGCCGCTGCTCCAGCAGCGCCACCCAGCCGGTACCGCGGCGCAGGCCGTATTCGGCGCTCAGCGAATCACCCACCACGATGACCACGGGCACCGTGGCGGCAGGCTGCGCATGCAGCGGGGCATGCGTCCACGCCAGGCCTGCGGCCGCGCAGAGCGCGATACAGTGTCGTCTTCTCAAAGCACAGGGCCTTTCATGTCCGCAAACGAATCGGCGTCCCCCGCCATGATTGCGGTGGACCATGTCTCCAAGTCCGTCACGGACTCGACAGGCACGCTCGACATTCTGCGCGATATCGACTTTTCCCTCGCGCCGCGCCAGACCGCCGCCATCGTGGGCGCCTCGGGCTCGGGCAAGAGCACGCTGCTGTCCATCATTGCCGGCCTGGACACGCCCACGCGCGGCACCGTGCGCATCGCCGGCCAAGACATCTTCGCCATCAACGAGGACGCGCGCGCCGCGCTGCGGGCGCAGAAGGTGGGCTTCGTGTTCCAGAGCTTCCAGCTCATGGGCAGCCTGACCGCGCTGGAAAACGTGATGCTGCCGCTGGAGCTGGCGGACCGGCGCGACGCCCGCCAGACCGCCACCGAGATGCTCGCGCGCGTGGGCCTGGGCACGCGGCTCGGGCATTACCCCCGGCTGCTGTCGGGCGGCGAGCAGCAGCGCGTGGCGCTGGCGCGTGCCTTCGTCGTGCAGCCCGCCGTGCTGCTGGCCGATGAGCCCACGGGCAGCCTCGACTTCGCCACCGGCGAGCGCGTCATGCAGCTCATGTTCGAACTCAACCGCGAACAGGGCACCACGCTCGTGCTGGTCACGCATGACAGCGCGATCGCCGCGCAGTGCGAGCGCCGCATCACCATCGAGGCGGGGAGCGTCGCGGGCGCGCATGCCTGACCGCGATAATCCCGCCCCATGTCTTCCTCCCCCAAAGTCCTCTTCGGCTTCCACGCCGTGGGCGTGCGCCTGAAGACCGCGCCGCAATCGATCATCGAGATCTACTTCGAGCCCACGCGCC
The DNA here is from genome assembly GCF_029211125.1 of Curvibacter soli. GTDB lineage: Bacteria > Pseudomonadota > Gammaproteobacteria > Burkholderiales > Burkholderiaceae_C > Curvibacter_A > Curvibacter_A soli. The sequence goes on along the minus strand of NZ_JARGEN010000057.1, from coordinate 27,291 downwards.
GCGATGCGCGCATGCGGCAGTTCATCGAGCGCGCCAGGGAGGCCGGCGCGCGCCTGATCGAAGCCGACGGCCTGCGCATCGCCAAGCTCGCCGGCAGCCATGGCCACCAGGGCGTGGCCGCGCGCGTGCAGCCCGTCGAGCAGGCCAAGAGCCTCGACGACCTGCTCGACCAGTTGAGCGAGCCGCCGCTGCTGCTGGTGCTCGACGGCATCACCGACCCGCACAACCTCGGCGCCTGCCTGCGCGTGGCCGACGGCGCCGGCGCGCATGCCGTGATCGCACCCAAGGACCACGCCGCGGGCATCAACGCCACCGTGGCCAAGGTGGCCAGCGGCGCGGCGGAGACCATGCCGTATTTCATGGTGACCAACCTCGCGCGCACGCTGGGCGAGCTGAAGGAGCGCAGTATCTGGTGCATCGGCACCAGCGACGATGCGCCCAGGACGCTCTACGAGGTGAACCTGAAAGGCCCCGTGGCGCTGGTGCTCGGCGCCGAAGGGCAGGGCATGCGGCAGTTGACGCGCAAGACCTGCGACGAACTCGTAGGCATCCCGATGCGCGGCGCGGTGGAGAGCCTGAACGTTTCCGTGGCCAGCGGCGTGTGCCTGTACGAGGCGCTGCGCCAGCGCGTGTGACGCCGTTTCTAGTGCAGTGTTCGATGCTTGGCGGCACCAATAAAAGCGATGCGTTTTGGCGCAGGGCAAGGCGCAAACCACAGCGATAGCCGTCGCTATCGCGAGGATTTGCAACGCCGCCATGCGGCAAAAGGCGCGGTTTTATGTGCTGCTTAGTGTTGAACACTGCACTAGGTTTAAATCGCGCTGGCCTGGTCGAGCTGCTCGATGGCTTCGGCGTCGAGCAGCAGCCGCGTGGCCGCCACCAGTTCTTCGAGCTGCGCGAGCGAGGTGGCGCTGGCGATCGGCGCGGTGATCGAGGGCCGCGCCATCTGCCAGGCCAGCGCCACCTGGCCCGGCGTGGCGGCGTAGCGGTCGGCGATCTCGTCGAGCTCGGCCAGGATGCGCAGGCCGCGCGGGTTCAGGTATGTCTGCGTGGTGCTGGCGCCGCGCGCACTCTTGCCCGCGTCTTCCGCACTGCGGTACTTGCCGGTCAGGAAGCCCGCGGCCAGCGCGTAGAAGTTGATCACGCCGATGCCGTGCGCGCGCACCACGGGCTCCAGCGTGGTTTCGTACTCCGCGCGGTCGTACAGGTTGTAGAGCGGCTGCAGGCTCTCATAGCGCGGCAGGCCCAGGCGGGCGCTGGTCTGCAAGGCTTCCTCCAGCCGCGCGCCGCTGTAGTTGGAGGCGCCGATGGCGCGAACCTTGCCCGCCTTGATGAGATCGGCGTAGGCGCCGAGCGTGTCTTCGAGCGGGGTCTTCTGGTCGTCGTCGTGCGACTGGTAGAGGTCGATGCAGTCGGTCTGCAGGCGCTGGAGCGACGCATCCACGGCCTGGCGGATGTAGGCGGGCGAGAGGCCCTCCTTGCCGTCGCCCATGTCCTTGCCGACCTTGGTGGCGATCACCACGTCGTCGCGCCGGCCGCGCTTCCTGAGCCACTGGCCGATGATGGTTTCCGACTCGCCGCCCTGGTGGCCCGGCACCCAGCGCGAGTACATGTCGGCGGTGTCGATGAAGTTCATGCCCGCGTCGAGCCAGGCGTCGAGCAGGCTGAATGCGGTGGCTGCATCGACCGTCCAGCCGAACACGTTGCCGCCGAAGGCGAGCGGCGAGACTTGCAGGCCCGAGCGGCCAAGGGGGCGTAGAGGCTGTGTCATGGGGTCTCCTTTCACATGCAAGTTGCGGCGACGGCGCGCCGGGGGAATCCGCCCCATTGTTCCCTGCCTGGGCCCGCCCGCCCGCCGCGCGGGCGCGTGTGACCCTGCGTGGCTCTCGGGTTTGCTCATGAAAGCATAGCTGCCGCCGCCCGTCCTGCCTGCGCTGGAGCCCGATTTCCCCTTGAAGATATTGCAGGGCGCAACCGCCCGTGGCCGTGGCTCAGTGGCCGATCTTCTCGTGCGCATCCGCGCTGCCCAGGCGCCAGTAGCCCGCCGCGTCGTCGCCCTTGCAGGGCGCAGGCCTGTCGGAGACAGGCCTGGGCCTTCTTCGCGCTGTCCAACAGCACGCAGGTGCTGCTGGAGCCGCAGCGCTCAGCCTTGCCTGGCGCCCCGATCACGGCACCGGCAGGCGCATCCAACCGCCGTTTCCAGGTTCAAGCGAAATCGGCCTCCAGCGCTTTATCTTCCTGCGCTGGCAGCTATCAATTGAATAGCATTTTTGTCAGGCCCACGCCGAGCAGGCGCTCCAGCAGGGCCGCGTCGGCGGCCAGCGCCCGGCTGTCGCCCGCGTGCACCACCTGGCCGCGTTCGAGCACGATGGCCTGGTGGGTCATGCCCAGCGCCAGCACCGGCTGCTGCTCCACCACGATGGAAGCCAGGTCCTCGGCTTCGCACAGCGCCCGCACGGCGCGGGCCAGTTCTTCCACCACGGTGGGCGCCAAGCCCTCCATGGGCTCGTCGAGCAGCAGCAGGCGCGGGTTGGTCATCAGCGCGCGGGCGATGGCCAGCATCTGCTGCTCACCGCCCGAGAGCTGGTTGCCGTAGTGGCGCCGGCGCTCCCGCAGCCGGGGGAAAAAGCCATACACGCGCTGCAGGTTCCACGGCCCGGCGCGCGCCACCACGCGCAGGTTCTCTTCCACGGTGAGCGAGGGGAACACCGCGCGCTCCTGTGGCACCCAGCCCAGCCCCGCGCGCGCGCGGCGGTGCGGGGCCAGCGCCGTGATGTCATGGCCCTGCCAGCGGATGGTGCCGCGCGCCACGCGGGTGTTGCCCATCAGGGTTTCGAGCAGCGTGGTCTTGCCCGCGCCGTTGCGGCCCAGCACGGCGAGACTCTGGCCTTGCGGCAGCGCGAAGGAGATGCCGTCGAGCACCGCTGCAGCGCCGTAGCCCGCGGTCACGCCGTCGAAGGCCAGCGCGGGTTCAGCCATGGGCCGGGCCCAGGTAGGCCGCGCGCACGCGCGGGTCGGCGGCGATCTCCTCGGGTGTGCCCTCGGCCAGTATCCGCCCGGCCACCAGCACCGAGATGCGCCGCGCGAAGCGAAACACCAGGTCCATGTCATGCTCGATGAGCAGGATGCCGATGTCCGCCGGCAGCACGGCGATCACCTCGAACAGCGCGACGCGCTCGCCCGCCGGAACGCCCGCCGCCGGCTCGTCGAGCAGCAGGATGCGCGGGCGCGTGGCCAGCGCCAGGGCGATCTCCAGCAGCCGCTGGCTGCCGTAGGCCAGCGCGGCCACGGGCGTGCCGGCCAGCGGGCCCAGGCCCAGCCGCGCCAGCAGCGCGTGGGCCTCGTCGAACAGCGCGCTCTGGCGCCGCAGCGGCCGCCACCAGGCGCCGCCCAGGCCCTCGCGCTCGCACAGCGCCAGCAGCACCGACTGCAGCGGCGTGAGGCTCGGGAACAGCGCGTTGACCTGGAAGGTGCGCGCCAGCCCCGCGCGGGCGCGGCGGTCGCTGCCGTGGCGCGTAACGTCGAGCCCGCCTAGCGTGATGCTGCCGCTGGCGGGCCGCAGCACGCCGGTCAACAGGTTGATGAGCGTGGTCTTGCCCGCGCCGTTGGGGCCGATCAGCGCCTGCCGCGCGCCGGGCTCCAGCGCCAGGCTCACGCCGTCGAGCGCGCGCAGTGCGCCGAACGCGATGCCCAGGCCGCGCGCGTGCAGCGCCACGCCGGCGGCCGTCATGGCGCCTCTTCTTTCACGCGCACCAGCCGGGAAAGCAGGCCCATGATGCCGCCGCGCCCCAGCAGCGCCGCCGCGATCAGGAAGATGCCGAGCCAGAACGTCCAGTACTGCGGGTCCATGCCGGCGAACCCGTCGCGCGCCAGCATGTAGACGGTGGCCCCGGCCAGCCCGCCGTACAGCCGCCCCGCGCCGCCCAGCACCAGGATGATGAGCACCTCCGCCGAGCGCTCGAAGCCGATCGCATCGAGCCCCACGAACTGCGTGCCCTGCGCCATCAGCGCTCCCGCCGCGCCCGCCACGGCGGCGGAAAAGCCGTATGCCAGCCGCAGCCGCGCCTGCACCGGCGCGCCGAGGGCCTGCATGCGCCGGGGGTTGTCGCGGATGCCGCGCAGCGCCAGCCCGAACGGCGAGCGCAGTACCCGCCGCACCAGCAGGAACAGCGCCAGCACCACGCAGTAGGTGTAGACGAAGGCGGTCCTGCCGTACAGGTCGAACGCGAAGCGGCCCAGAACCGGCTGGACCTCCATGCCCTGCAGTCCGTCGCTGCCGCCGGTGATGGACGACAGCCGATTGACCAGTTCGGCCAGCAGCGCGCACAGGGCGATACTGACCATGAGCCGCGTAAGGTCCGCGCCGCGCACCATCAGATAACTCGTGGCGCAGCCGAGCAGGGCGCCCGCCGCCAGCGCCGCGCCCAGGCCCAGCAACGGGTCGCCCCAGCCGTGTTTTGCCAGCAGCCCTGCCGCATAGGCCCCCGCGCCGAAGAACGCCGCGTGGCCCACGGTGAGGATGCCGGCATAGCCCAGCGCCAGGTCGAGCGACAGCGCGAACAGCCCCAGCGCCAGCATCTGGCCCAGCAGCGCGAGCCGCTCGGGCAGCACGAAGAAGCACGCGGCCAGCGCCAGCCAGAAGGCCGCTTCGAGCCAGGGCAGCCGACGCGCGGGCAGCGTCAGCTTGGGGGCGGTCATGCGGCGGCCCCCTTGCGCGCCAGCAGGCCGTGCGGGCGCAGCAGCAGCACCGCGACCATGAACAGGTAGACCAGGAAGGCGCCGGCCTGCGGCAGGTAGTATTTGCCCGCCACGTCCACGATGCCGACCAGCAGCGCGGCCAGGAACGGCCCGGCGATGCTGCCCGCCCCGCCCACGCAGACCACGAGCAGGAAGTACACGAGGTATTGCAGCGGAAAGTGGGGCTCCAGCCCCAAGAGCCCCAGGCTCAGCGCGCCGCCCAGCCCGGCCAGCCCGCAGGCCAGCGCGAAGGTGACCGCGAAGAGCCGCCGCACGTCGATGCCGGTGGCCGCCGCCACGCGCGGGTTGTCCACCGCCGCGCGCACCATGGCGCCATGGCGCGTGCGCCCGAGCAGCAGCAGCGCGGCCAGCACCAGCGCGCCGCAGGCCACCAGGAACAGCCGGTAGCGCCCCAGCTCCAGCCCGCCCAGCCAGCCCAGACGCACCTGCCCCTGCAGCGAGGGCGGCAGCGCGAACGGCTGTACCGCCGGGCCAAAGAGCCACGTGGCTGCGGCCACCGCCACGAACACCAGGCCGATGGAGAGCAGCACCTGGTCCAGCGTGGCGGCGCCGTACAGCCGCCGGTAGAGCAGCCCCTCCAGCAGCGCGCCCAGCAGCGCCGCCACGGCGAAGGCCGCGCCCAGCGCGGCGTAGAAGCCCAGGCCCCAGCGCTGCATGCACCAGACGGCGGCATAGCCGCCCGCCATGGCGAACACGCCGTGCGCGAGGTTGACGAAGCGCATCAGCCCCAGCGTGACCGACAGGCCCACGCCGACGAGGAACAGGAGCATGCCGTAGGCCACTCCGTCGAAGATCACGATGCCCATGGGCCGTGCCGTGGGGTGCTGCGCCTGGCGCCGGGGCGGGGCGGCTTCAGGTGCCTTCCTTGGCCGGGTCCTTCACGCGCTCGAACTGGTCGAACTCGACGTTCACCAGCTCGCCGCCCACGCGCTCGGCCCGGCGGATGTAGACGGTCTGCACGATGTCGCGCGTGGCGGGGTCGATCTCGATCTCGCCGCGCGGGCTCTCGAACCTCAGGCCCCTGAGCGCCTCCATCACTTTGTCGCCCCGGGTATCGCCGCCGGTCCTGGCGAGCGCCGCGTCGATGGTGGCCATCGCGTCGTAGGCCGTCACGGCGAAGTAGCCCGGGCGCATCCCGGTGCCGAACGCGGCCACGAAGTCCCGCACGAACTTGCGGTTCTTCGCCGACGGGTGGGCATAGGAATAGTGGTGGCTGGTCACCAGCCCCAGCGCCGCGTCGCCCGTGGCCTCCAGGTAGCTGTCGTCGGTGGCCTCGCCGGTGGCGAAGAGCCGGATGCCCGCCTGCGCCATGCCGCGCTCCTGCCACGCCTTCAAGAACGCCGGCGGCATCACGCCCGAGGGGAAGAAGAAGAACACCGCCTGGGGCCGGGCGTCCTTGATGCGCTGCACGTAGGCCGAGAAGTCGGGGTTGTTCATCGGCGTGCGCACCGCGCCCGCGATCCTGCCGCCGCCCGCGGTGAATGCCTTGTGGAAAGCGGTTTCGGCGTCCGCGCCCGAGGCGTAGTCGGCCACCACGGTGTAGGCCTCGCGCACGCCGTTCTTCAGCATCCACTGCGCCATCGGCGCCGACACCTGCTGCACCGTGAACGACAGCCGCGCCACGTAGGGCGAACTGGTGGTGATGGCCGACGAGGAGGCGTTCATCACGATGGCCGGAACCCGTGCCTGCGTGGCCACCGCCGCCACCGCATAGGCATTGGGGCTGAAGTCCAGGCCGGAGATGAAGTGCACCTTGTCGCGCACCACGAGTTCCTGCGCCATGCGCCTGGCCGCGTCGGGCGCGGGGCCCGGGGCGTCCTTGCGCACGATCTCCACGCTGCGGCCCGCGACCTTGCCGCCGTGCTCCTTCAGGTACAGCGCCACGCCCGCGTCGAACTGGCGGCCATAGTCGGCATAGGGCCCCGAGTAGCTGGCGATGATGCCGATGCGCAGGCGGGCGCCATCGACGGCCGCAGCGGCATGGGCGCCGGGCAGTGCGGCCAGGCCGGCGAGCAGGGCAAGAGCGGTGCGCTTGTGCATGGGGCTCCAGAGGTTCTCGATGCGAAGCGGGCGATTGTGCCGGACGCAGGGATTTGCGAGCCAAATTGCCCTCCACCGCAGGTGGAATAAGCGCTGGTAGCTATTCTTTCAGGAGCAATAAACGCTGCCACAGCGCGGCCAATTGTGCTGCGCCGACCGCCCTTGGCGCGAAGTGCCGCGGCACTTCGCCTGCTGGTTCAGTCCATGCCGCCGGGCCAGCCGACCCGCCCCTGGCCGGCGTCGTTCACGCGCTGCACGAAGGCCGCGGCCTGCGGCGCGGGCAGGCGTAGCTGCAGCGTGACCAGCGTGGCGTGCCGCGCCTCCAGCAGCTCGGCCCCGGCGGCGTCCGCCTCGCGGCGCAGCAGCCCTTCGAGCGCATAGGGCACCTGGCAGCACAGCACCTGCATGCGCTGCAGCGGCAGCTTGGCAGCGCCCAGCAGGGCCTGCGCGACGGCATCGGTGTAGGCGCGCACCAGCCCGCCCGCGCCGAGCTTCACGCCGCCGTAGTAGCGCACCACGGTCGCCAGCACGCCCTCCAGATCCTGGTGGCGCAGCACGTCGAGCATGGGCCGGCCCGCGGTGCCGCCGGGCTCGCCGTCGTCCACCGCGGCAGACTGCCCGCCCGCCAGCAGCGCCCAGCAGATGTGGGTGGCGCCGGGGTGCTGCCGCCACAGCTCGGCCACGGCGGCCTGGGCCGACGCGCGGTCGGCCATGGGCTGCACGCAGCCGATGAAGCGGCTTTTCTTGATGACGAGTTCGCTGTGGACGGGCGCTTGCAGGGTCAGGGGCATGCCCGCTATTGTCCCGGCGCGGCGGCCGGGCTGGCCGGCGCGTTCTCCTACAAACAGGCGCCACGTCGCCCGACCCCGCGCGCGGCAGGCCACCCGGAGCATGGTTTGCAGCGCGTCGCCACCCGGGCGCATCCACTGCCCGGTGCGGCGCGCGATCCACCGACCACCATCCGTACTGAATGAAGGAGAGCACCATGGCCAAGGACACCGATCTGAATCTGGGCCCGATCACGCGCGAACCCGGCGCACACCCCGTGAAACCCACGGTGGAGGACTCCTACTGGCGCGGGGTATACGCCAGCGAACCCTACTACGACGCCAGCCGCACCTACGACGACTACGGCCCGGCCTATGCCTTCGGCTGGACCAGCCGCACCATCTACGACGAGCCGTTCGATGCCGCCGAGCAGCGCCTGGCCGCCGACTGGGAAACGCACCGCGCCCAGTCGCGCCTGGCCTGGGAGGATGCCCGCCTGCCGGCCCGCGCCGCGTGGGACCGCGTGGACGCGCGCCTGGCCGGCGGCGCTGACGCCGCAGTGGCCGGCGCCGTCGATGACGACGAGGTGATCGACACGCTCAACGGCCTGCTCGAATCCTGCCGCGACGGCGAATACGGCTTCCGCCACGTGGCCGGGCATGCCAAGACCGCCGACCTGCGCATGTTCTTCGAGCGCGGCGCGGGTGAGTGCGCCACCGCCGCGGGCGAGCTGCAGGCCGAGGTCACCCGCCTGGGCGGCCAGGCCGACACGGGCGGCACCGTGGCCGGCGCGCTGCACCGCGGCTGGGTCTCGGTGCGCAGCGCGCTGTCGGCGCACGACGACCTGGCCACGCTGGAGGAGGCAGAACGCGGCGAGGACGCCGCCCTGGCCCGCTACCGCAAGGCGCTCCAGCAGCCGCTGCCCGCCGGCGTGCGCGCGCTGGTGCAGCGGCAGATGCAGGGTGCGCAGCGCAACCACGACGAGGTCAAGCGCAGGCGCGATGCATTGCGCATGCCGGCCTGAGGTCGCGCGCTGCGGGCGGCGGCGCGGCGCCAGGCGAGGCGCTGCATATCCGCGCGGGATGGTGTCCAATGGAGTCCATGACCGCTTCGCGCCGCGCCCCCGCCCCGCCTGCATCCCGCGCCAGTCCCCGCTCCCGTCCGCGGGCCTCGCAGCCCGCCTCCGCGCCATCCCGGCCCGCCGCGTCGCTGGCCGGGGTGATGGCGCGGGTGAAGGGCATCCAGTATTCCAGCCGCACGCGCACGCGCATGAACACCGAAGCCGCGGCGGCCAATGTCAACCTGAAGCAGCGGCTGGCCAGGCTGCCGGAGCGGTTGCCCGCGCACCTGCGCTGCGCGGCCCAGCCCGACGGGGCGACCACCTACGACCTCGGCGAGCCATCGGTGGCGCGCATCCGGCACCCCGGGGGCAGGACCTGAAATCCGCCGTCGCTGTGACGGCATTGACAGCAAGAAAGGAAACCACCATGCAACTCAAGGACAAGGTCGCCTACATCACCGGTGCGGCCAGCGGCATCGGCAAGGAGATCGCCATCGTCTATGCGAAGGAGGGCGCGAAGATCGTCATCGCCGACCTCAACAAGCAGGCCGCCGACGCCGCTGCGGCAGAGCTCAAGGCCGCCGGCGCGCAGGCCATCGGCGTGGGCGTGGACGTGACCAGCGAGGAGCAGGTCGATGCCTCCGTCGAGGAGGCCGTGCGCGCCTTCGGCGGCATCGACATCCTGGTGAGCAACGCCGGCATCCAGATCGTGCACCCAGTGGAGGAATTCAGCTTCGCCGAATGGAAGAAGATGCTCGCCATCCACCTCGACGGCGCCTTCCTCACCACCAAGGCGTGCCTGAAGCACATGTACGCGCAGGGCCGCGGCGGCAGCGTGATCTACATGGGCTCGGTGCACTCCAAGGAGGCGTCGCTGCTCAAGGCGCCCTATGTGACCGCCAAGCACGGCCTGATCGGGCTGGCCAAGACCGTCTCGAAGGAAGGCGCCAAGCACGGCGTGCGCGCCAACGTGATCTGCCCGGGCTTCGTGCGCACGCCGCTGGTGGAAAAGCAGATCCCCGAGCAGGCCAAGACGCTCGGCATCACCGAAGAGCAGGTGGTGAAGAACGTCATGCTCAAGGAGACCGTGGACGGCGAGTTCACCACCACCGACGACGTGGCCCGCGTGGCGCTGCTGTTCGCGGCCTTCCCGACCAACGCGCTCACCGGCCAGTCGCTGGTGGTGAGCCACGGCTGGTTCATGCAGTAGGCAGCGGTTTCGTAGGGGCAAGGGGCGCGGTCTAGAATCCGCGCCGCCCCCCGCACTTCTTTCGCCGCAAGCCGCCCGCACCGCCGTGGGCAGCGGCGCTGCCTCTCCCCCCACGATGAACGCCCCGCTCGACGTTTCCTTTTTCGCGCGCGCCGCCAAGCCCATCACCAGCTACCGCAAGTACTGGGCGCAGCGCTTCGGCACCGCGCCGTTCCTGCCGGCCACGCGCGAGGAGATGACCGCGCTCGGCTGGGACAGTTGCGACATCATCGTGGTGACGGGCGATGCGTACGTGGACCACCCGAGCTTCGGCATGGCCGTCATCGGCCGGGTGCTGGAGGCGCAGGGCTTTCGCGTGGGCATCATCGCCCAGCCCGACTGGCAGAGCGCCGAGCCGTTCCGCGCCCTGGGCCGCCCCAACCTGTTCTGGGGCGTGACCAGCGGCAACATGGATTCGATGATCAACCGCTACACGGCGGACCGCAAGATCCGCAGCGACGACGCCTACACTCCCGGCGACCTGGCCGGCCAGCGGCCCGACCGCGCGGCCATCGTCTACAGCCAGCGCTGCCGCGAGGCGTACCCGGACGTGCCCATCGTCCTCGGCGGCATCGAGGGCAGCCTGCGCCGCATCGCCCACTACGACTACTGGAGCGACAAGGTGCGCCGCAGCATCGTGGTGGACAGCAAGTGCGACCTGCTGCTGTACGGCAACGCCGAGCGCGCCATCGTCGAGGTGGCGCACCGCCTGGCCGCGAAGGAGCCGGTGCAGCAGATCACCGACGTGCGCGGCACGGCCTTCGTGCGGCGGGAATCGCAGGAAGGCTGGTTCGAGATCGACTCCACCGCGGTGGACATGCCGGGCCGCGTGGAAGGGCACGTCAACCCCTACCTGACCACCAGCGAGCAGGCGGCGGCGCAGGGGGAGAGCTGCGCGCGCCCAAATGCTACTGAAAACATAGCTGCAACCGCAGGCAGGACAGGCGCTGGAGGCCAAAAAGGCCATGAAACCGTCAGCGTGCAGCCGATCACCTTCATGCCCAATCCGGCCCTGGCGCGGCGCAAGCCGCAGGCACCCCCGCGCGAGCGCAGCGTGATCCGCCTGCCGAGCTACGAGCAGGTGAGGAGCGACCCCGTGCTGTACGCCCACGCCAACCGCGTGCTGCACCTGGAGACCAACCCCGGCAACGCGCGCGCGCTGGTGCAGGCGCACGGCGAAGGTGCCACTGCGCGCGACGTATGGATCACCCCGCCGCCCATCCCGCTGACCACCGCCGAGATGGACTACGTGTTCGGCCTGCCCTATGCGCGCAGCCCGCACCCGCGCTATGCCGACGCGCAGGGTCGCCACGACGGCGCGACCAAGATCCCTGCGTGGGAGATGATCCGCTTCAGCGTCAACATCATGCGCGGCTGCTTCGGCGGCTGCACCTTCTGCTCGATCACCGAGCACGAAGGCCGCATCATCCAGAGCCGCAGCGAGGACTCGGTCATCCGCGAGGTGGAAGAGATCCGCGACAAGGTGGCAGGCTTCACCGGGGTCATCAGCGACCTGGGCGGCCCCACGGCCAACATGTACCGGCTGGGCTGCAGGACGCCCGAGATCGAGGCCGCCTGCCGCAAGCCGAGCTGCGTCTACCCCGGCATCTGCCAGAACCTGACCACCGACCACGGCCCGCTCATCAAGATCTACCGCCGCGCGCGCGCCCTCAAGGGCATCAAGAAGATCCTGATCGGCTCGGGCCTGCGCTACGACCTGGCCGTGAAGAGCCCCGAATACGTGAAGGAGCTGGTGCAGCACCACGTGGGCGGCTACCTGAAGATCGCGCCCGAGCACACCGAGGCCGGGCCGCTGTCGAAGATGATGAAGCCCGGCATCGGCAGCTACGACCGCTTCAAGCAGATGTTCGACAAGTTCAGCGCCGAGGCGGGCAAGCAGCAGTTCCTGATCCCGTACTTCATCGCAGCGCACCCGGGCACCAGCGACGAGGACATGATGAACCTCGCGCTCTGGCTCAAGCGCAACGGCTTTCGCGCCGACCAGGTGCAGACCTTCTACCCCAGCCCCATGGCCACTGCCACGGCCATGTACCACACGGGCCGCAACACATTGCGCCGCGTCCACCGCGAGGCCCGGGCCGAAGACGCCGTGGACGTGGTGCGCGGCGACAAGCGCCGCCGCCTGCACAAGGCCTTCCTGCGCTACCACGACCCCAACAACTGGCCGCTGCTGCGCGAGGCGCTCAAGAGCATGGGCCGCACCGACCTGATCGGCAACGGCAAGCTGCATCTGATTCCCACCTACCAGCCGCTGACCGACGGCGGCTACCAGAGCGCGCGGCGCAAGAACTCCACCTCCGCCGCGACAGCCAAGCCCGCGCAGCCTCCGCGCAAAACCAGCGAACTCGCGCCTCCGCGCAAGGGCCGCATCCTGACCCAGCACACGGGCCTGCCCCCGCGCCAGGCAGGCGCGGGCAAGAAACGCTGAGGAATCCAGGCCAAATCGGCCGCAGGCGCAAGTGAAACGGGCGCGTGCAGCTATCGAATGTATAGCAATCGCACCCGGCCCGCACCGGCGCGCACCTGCCGCTCGACGGGCGCCGCCATCCGCGGGCTAAACTCATGGGTTGTCCTGAAAAGTCCGTTCGTGAATCTGTCCATTCCCCGTTTCCTTCGCCGCGCCGTCGGCCTCGGCCTGGCTTTGCTGGCGGCGCTGCCGCTGGCCGCCGCCGCACGGCCCAGCCCGCTGTTCGTGCTCAATTCGCTGGACGCGACCATCAGCGTCATCGACCCCGCGACCTGGACCGAGAGCGCCCTTATCGCCACCGGCAAGGAGCCGCACCACCTGTACCTGACACCCGACGAGAAGTCGCTCATCGTCGCCAACGCGCTCGGCGACTCGCTCACCTTCGTCGACCCGCGCACGGCGCAGGTGCAGCGCACGGTGCGCGGCATCGTCGATCCGTACCAGTTGCGCTTCTCGCCCGACATGAAGTGGTTCGTCACCGCGGCCAACCGGCTCAACCACGTGGACATCTACCGCTGGGACGGGCAGGACCTGGCGCTCGCCAAGCGCATCGCCACCGGGCGCACGCCCAGCCACATCTGGATCGACAGCCGCAGCGCCACGGCCTATGTGTCGATGCAGGACAGCGACGAGCTGGTCGCCATCGACCTGCGCAGCCAGGCGCTCAAGTGGCGCGTGCAGACCGGTGCCACGCCCGCCGACGTGTACGGCTCGTCGGACGACCGCTTCCTGTTCGTCGGCCTCACGGGCGGCGAGGGCGTGCAGGTGTTCGAGGTAGCGGGCGACGCGCCCGCGCGCGCCCTGCGCACCATCGCCACGGGCAAGGGCGCGCACGCTTTCCGCAGCGCGGGCGACGGGCGGCACGTGTACGTGAGCAACCGCGTGGCCGACACCATCAGCAAGATCGACACGCAGACACAGACCGTGGTGGCCGACTATCCCGCGCCAGGCGGGCCGGACTGCATGGACGTCGCCGGCGACGGGCGCTACATTCTCGTCACCTCGCGCTGGGCGCGCCGGCTCACCGTCATCGACACGCAGGAGCGCCGCGTGGTGCGGCAGGTGCCCGTGGGCAAGTCGCCGCACGGCGTGTGGACGCTGGATCACATCAAACCCTGAGATACATTGCCCATGCTGCCAAGCCTGCTGCGCTCATCCCTGCTGGCCGCGGCCCTGCTGCCGGCGGCGCAGGCGCCCGCCGCCGAACCGGCCTGCGCCAAGCCCGTCTACCTGACCTTCGACACCGGCCACATGGAGATCGCGCCGCTGGTCGCGCAGGTGCTGCAGCGCCAGCAGGTGCGCGTGACCTTCTTTGCCGCCAACGAGCCCACCAGGCAGGGCGACGGCAGCCTGGGCAACGACTGGGCGCCCTGGTGGCGCGCGCGCGCGCAAGAGGGCCATGCCTTTGCCTCCCACACCTATGACCACGTGTACTGGCGCGCCGACCTGGGCGGCACGCCGCCGTCGTTCAGCGTGCGGCCCTCGGCGGGCGAGCGGCAGGGCCGGCAGTTCATCATGACGGCAGCGCAGTATTGCGCCGAGATCACCCGCGCCGCCGACCGGCTGGCGGAGGTGACGGGCGTGCGACCGCTGCCGCTCTTCCGCGCGCCGGGCGGCAAGACCTCGCCCGCGCTGCTGGCGGCGGCGCGCGGCTGCGGCTACGCGCACGTGGGCTGGGCGCCGGCGGGTTTCCTGGGCGACGAGCTGCCGAGCGAGAAGTTCAGCAACGCCCTGCTGCTGGAGCGTGCGCTGCGCGACATCCGCGCGGGCGACGTGCTGCTGGCCCACCTGGGCATCTGGTCGCGCAAGGACGCCTGGGCACCCGCCGTGCTGGAGCCGCTGATCGAGGGGCTGAAGGCGCGCGGCTTCTGCTTCGCTACGCTGCGCGAGCATCCCGGCCACCAGGGCTGGATCGCCAGCCGCGCCAAACCCTAGCCGCATGGATGCGCTCGCCGACCTGTTCGACGCCGCGCAGCAGTGGCTGTTCCAGGCGCTGGTGCAGCCGGCGCTGTTCGGGCTCGGCATGGGCGGTCTGCTCGAGGACGGCTACGCCGCCACCGGCTGGCTGCTCGTGGGGCTGTTGCAGATCGCGGCCATGCTGGCCGTGATCGCGCCGCTGCAGCGCTGGCGCCCCGTGGAGCCGGTGGTCGACCGGCGCACCATCCGCGTGGACATGCTCTACACGTTCATCCACCGGCTCGGGCTGTTTCGCGTGGCGCTGTTCCTGCTGCTCGGCCCCGTGTTCAATGCGCTGTTCGGCACGCTGCGCGTGGCGGGCGTGCACCCCATCCAGATCGACGCACTGTGGCCCGGCGTGACCGACCTGCCGTGGGCGAGCCTGCTGCTGTACCTGCTGGCCTTCGACTTCACCGGCTACTGGATTCACCGCGGCCAGCACGCCTGGCGCTGGTGGTGGAGCCTGCACGCCCTGCACCATTCGCAGCGGCAGGTGACGATGTGGAGCGACAACCGCAACCACCTGCTCGACGACGTGGTGCGCGCCTGCATCGTCGTCTGCGTGGCGCAACTGATTGGCGTGGCGCCGGGGCAGTTCATCGCCATCGTCGCCTTCACCCAGCTCAGCGAGAGCCTGCAGCACGCCAACCTGCGGTTGTGGTTCGGGCGCGTGGGCGAGCGGCTGTGGATCAGCCCGCGCTTCCACCGGCGCCACCATGGCATCGCGGCGGGCCGGGCGGGCTGCAACTTCGGTGTGCTGCTGCCGTGGTGGGACATGCTGTTCGGCACGGCGGATTTCGCCCTGCGCTACGAGCCCACGGGCGTGCGCGACCAGGTCGAGCCCGGCCCCACGGGCCACCCGCGCGACTATGGGCGCGGCTTCTGGGCCCAGCAGTGGCTGGGCCTGAGGCGGCTCGCCGGGCGCGGCTGATGGACGGCCATCCTTTTGCGCGGGGCGCCGTATCGGTGGTGGCGCGCGCCGTGGTGGCCAAGTCCGACAAGTCGGTGGCGCTGCTGATCCAGCGCGACGGCGACAAGATCTTCATGCCGGTGCGACTGGGCTGACGGTACGCACCGGGCGCTGGCCGCGCGGCTCCAGGCGAGACACTGGCCGCGCGCGGCCAGCCCGCAACGGGTTCACGCGGGCTGCGCCCTGGCCGCAAAGGCGGGCGACGCCACCATGGCCATGGCCACCCCCGCCATGCAGGCCAGCCCTCGGCCTCCGCTTTTCCGCTTTTCGTGACAAATGCTGCGGCCGGCCGTGCGCCGGCCTGGCGGCGACATGGAGATCGGCTACGCTCGCTCCCGCCAATGAGGAGAACGCAGCGTGAGCATGTCCGCTCTGAAAATGAACGCCTGGGCCGCCGCCGTCCTGGCGGTGGCCGCCGGCGCCGCCCAGGCTTTCCAGATCACCAGCCTCTCGCCACAGGGCGAGGTGGCGCGCGTGCGACAGGTGGTGGCCAGGTTCGATGCCGGCGCCGTCAACTTCGGCGACCCCAAGGCGCCCGCGCCGATCACGCTGAGCTGCAGCGACGCGCAGGCCACCCAGGGCGCGGGGCGCTGGACCAGCGATCGCGAATGGGCCTATGAATTCGCGCGCGACCTGCCGCCCGGCGTGCGTTGCACCGCCACGGTCAATCCGGGGTTCAAATCGGCCTCCGGCGCAGTATTGACGGGCGCTGGCAGCTATCAATTCAATACCGGCGGGCCGTTCGTGCGCAGCATTCGCCCGGGCTCCTGGGAGCGCATCGACGAAGAGCAGTTCTTCGTCCTGCAACTCAACGGCCCGGCGACGCCGCAAAGCCTGCAGGCCAACCTGTGGTGCACCGCATCCGACATCGGCGAGCGCATCCCCGTGCGGCTGCTCGAAGGGCGGGACCGCGCCGCGCTGCTGCAGGCCATGGGCTGGGCCAAGGCGGCTGCGGCGGAGCCGCTGCAATACCACGCCTTCGCCTGCAACCGGCGCCTGTCGCCCGCGGCCAAGGTGCAGATCGTCTACGGCCGTGGCGTGGCCACGCCCGGCGGCGTGCCCAACACGGTGGAAAAGCGCTTCGGCTACGAGGTGCGCGAGCCGTTCGAGGCCACGTTCAGTTGCGAGCGCGAGAACGCCCAGGCCGCCTGCCTGCCGATCCGCCCGCTGCGGCTGCAGTTCAACGCGCCGGTCACGCGCAGGCAGGCCGCCGCGATCCGCCTGAAGTCGGCCAGGGAAACGCTCAAGCCCGGCTTCGACCGGAATGGGGCCAGCGCCGAAGACGATGACGTGGTGAACGCCGTCGCCTTTGCCGGCACGCTGCCCGAGCAGACGCAGTTCACGCTGGAGCTGCCGCAGGATTTCAAGGACGCATCGGGCCGCTCGCCGCGCAACGCGGCGAGCTTTCCGCTGAAGGTCGCCACCGGGCCGATGCCGCCGCTGGCCAAATTCGCCGCCGCGCCGTTCGGCATCGTGGAGCGCTTCGCCGAGCCCGATGCCGGCCCGCTGCTGCCGGTGACGCTGCGCAACGTGGAAGCCGCCCTGCAGGTGCAGGGCGGCAAGGTCAGCGACCTGAAGCCGCAGAGCGATGTCGAGATCATCACCTGGTTGCGCAAGGTGCGGCGCTACGACGAATCCTCGGTGTCGCGCGCCGATGCCGCACGCGATTCCCGCACGCCGCTGCCGCGCGTATTGCCCGAGGGCGACCAGGACGAGGTGCAGACCCGCATGCTCTCGCTGCTCGCGGGCCAGCCGGGCGTGAAGACGCTCGACCTGCCCAGGCCGGCGGGCGGCCACCCGCGCCCGTTCGAGGTGGTGGGCATTCCCCTGTCGCCGGGCTTTCACGTGGTCGAAATTGCGTCGCAGAAGCTCGGCACCTCGCTGCTAGACGAACAGTACGGCGCGGGCCGCACGATGTACGTGCGCACCTCGGCGCTGGTCACCAACTTGGGCGTGCACTTCAAGCTCGGGCGCGAGAACGCGCTGGCCTGGGTCACCACGCTGGACAAGGGCCAGCCCGTGCGGGGCGCCGCGGTGCGCGTGTCGGACTGCGAGGGCAACCAACTGGCCAATGCCCTGACGGACGCACAGGGCATTGCCCGCATCGAAGGGCTGTCGTCCGACCTCGCGCGTTGCAGCGATTGGTACGGCGGCGGCGATGATGGTGGCCAAGCGTATTTCGTGAGTGCGCGCCACCAGGGCAGCGACGGCGTGCAGGACATGGCATTCGCCTGGAGCGACTGGAACCGCGGCATCGAGCCTTGGCGCTTCAACGTGCCCACCAGCAGCGAGCCGCACCCCGACGAGCGCGTCCACACCATCTTCGACCGCACCCTGGTGCGCGCGGGCGAGATTGTTTCGATGAAGCACATTGCGCGCACCGAAACCAGCCGGGGCTTCGGCCTGCCCGGCACCTTGCCCGCCACGCTGGTCGTCACCCACATGGGCAGCGGCCAGCAGTACACCCAGCCGCTCGCGTGGCGCGCCACCGCCACGGGCGGGCGCAGCGCGGAAAGCCAGTTCCAGGCGCCGCCTGCGGCCAAGCTCGGCGTGTACCAGGTGGAACTGCACGGCGAAGGCAATGCCGGCAGCTTCACCAGCGGCGAGTTCCGCGTGGAGGAATTCCGCCTGCCCGTGCTCGAAGGCCGCGTGGGCCCGCTGGACAAGAAGCCGCTGGTCAACGCGCAAAGCGTGCCGGTGGACGTGCAGGTGAACTACGTGGCCGGCGGCGCGGCCGTGAACCTGCCGGTGCGTGTGTCGGCCCTGGTGCGGCCCCAGGCGCTGGCCTATGCCGACTACGACGACTTCAGCTTTTCCCCGCCGCGCGGCGCGCAGCAGGCCACGGGCGTTGGCGAAGAAGATGCCAGCGCCAGCCAGGACCAGCGCGTGGTGGCCGACAAGCTGCCGCTCGCACTCGACCGCAACGGCGCGGGCCGCCTCACCATCGCCGACCTGCCGCGCGACAAGCGCCCGCACGAATTGCTGATGGAAGCCACCTACGCCGACCCGAACGGCGAGGTGCAGACCCTGCGCGGCACCAGTACCCTGTGGCCCGCGGGCGTGGTGGCCGGAATCAAGACCGAGGGCTGGGTGTCCAGCAGCCGGCAGGTACGCTTCCAGGCCCTGGCGCTGGGGCTCGACGGCAAGCCCGCCGCCGGCGTGCCGCTGGAGGTGCGGGCCGTGGCACGCATCACCACCACCAGTCGCAAGCGCATGGTGGGCGGCTTCTACACCTACGACAACAAGACCGACACCAAGGACCTCGGCAGCGTCTGCAGCGGCAGGAGCGACGCGCGCGGCCTGCTGCTGTGCGAGGCCCGGCTGGGCGTGCCTGGCGAGGTGGAACTGATCGCCAGCGCCAGGGACGCCGACGGCAACACCGCGCAGGCCGCCGCCTCGGTGTGGGTGACCCGGCAGGGCGAGCTGTGGTTCGGCGGCGAGAACACCGACCGCATCGACGTGCTGCCCGAGAAGAAGGCCTACGAGCCCGGCGACACCGCGCGCTTCCAGGTGCGCATGCCGTTTCGCTTCGCCACCGCGCTGGTGGCCGTGGAGCGCGAGGGCATCCTCGAAACCCAGGTCGTGCAGTTGAACGGGCAGGACCCGACCGTGAGCCTGAAAGTGCGGGAGGGCTGGAGCCCCAACGTCTACGTGAGCGTGCTCGCGCTGCGCGGGCGGCTGCGCGAAGTGCCGTGGTACAGCTTCTTCACCTGGGGCTACAAGGCCCCGCGCGAATGGTGGACGGCCTTCTGGTTCGAGGGCCGCGAATACGTGGCGCCCACCGCGCTGGTCGATTTGAGCAAGCCCGCGTTCCGCCTGGGCCTGGCCGAGATCCGCGTGGGAACGCGTGCCCACCGCATCGACGTGAAGGTGGCTGCCGACAAGGAGAGCTATCCCGTGCGCGGCAAGGCCCGCGTGACCATCAGCGCCAGGCTGCCCGACGGCCAGCCCGCCGCGCACGCCGAGGTGGCCCTGGCCGCCGTGGACCAGGCGCTGCTGGCACTGATGCCCAACACCAGTTGGGACCTGCTGGGCGCCATGCTCCAGCGCCGCGCCTGGGGCGTGCAGACGGCCACGGCGCAGATGGAGATCATCGGCCGCCGCCACTATGGCCGCAAGGCCGTGCCCGCCGGCGGCGGCGGCGGGCACGGCCAGGCGCGCGAACTGCTCGACACGCTGCTGCTGTGGAACCCGCGCGTGCAACTGGACGCCCAAGGCCGGGCCACCATCGAGGTACCGCTGAACGACGCGCTCACCACCTTCACGATCGTCGCCGTGGCCGATGCCGCCACGGGCCTGTTCGGCACCGGGCAGGTCAGCATCCGGGCCACGCAGGATCTGCAGATCATCAGCGGCCTGCCGCCGCTGGTGCGCGAGGACGACCGGTTCCGCGCCCAGTTCACGTTGCGCAACACCACGGCCAGGGCCATGCGGGTGGAGGTGGCCCCGCGCGCCACGCTGCTCGACCTGAAGCCGCAGACCGTCGCTATTCCGGCAGGCGAGGCGCGCGAGGCGGCATGGGACGTGACCGCCCCCGCGCAACTGGCGCAGACGCGCGCCGAGGCCATCCTGTGGGAGATCGAGGCCCGGGACACGGCCGGCGGCGCACGCGATGCGCTCAAGGCCAGCCAGCGCATCGTGCCCGCCGTGCCGCTCACGGTGCAGCAGGCCACGCTGGCGCAGGTCGATGGCACCCTGGGCCTCGACGTGGCCCCGCCGGCGGACGCCATCGCCGGGCGCGGCGGCATCAAACTGACGCTGCAGCCCCGACTGGCCGAGGGCCTGCCCGGCGTGCGCGACTGGTTCGCCAACTACCCCTTCGCCTGCCTGGAGCAGAAGACCAGCAAGTCCATAGGCTTGCGCGACGGCAAGCTCTGGGCCGGCGTGGTGGCGCAGTTGCCCAGCTATCTGGATGCCGACGGCCTGGCCAGCTACTTCCCGCCGCGCGACGGCGACGCCAACCGGGGCAGCGACACGCTGACCGCCTACGTGCTGGCCGCCACGCACGAGGCCGCGGGCATCGACCCCGCCTTCGCCCTGCCCGACGACGTGCGCGCGCCGATGGAGCGCGGCCTGACCGCGTTCGTCGAAGGCCGCATCCAGCGCGACTTCTGGATCCCGCGCAAGGACCTGGACATGCGCAAGATCGCCGCCATCGAGGCCCTGTCGCGCTACGGCCGCGCCCAGGCCCGCATGCTCGGCAGCGTGGCCATCGCGCCCAACCAGTGGCCTACGCACACGGTGATCGACTGGCTCCGCATCCTCCAGCGCGTGCCCGACGTGCCCGGGCGCGCGCAGCGCCTGGCCGAAGCCACACAGATACTCAAGAGCCGCCTGAGCTACCAGGGCACCAGGCTCGTCTTCAGCAGCGAGCCCGACGACTACTGGTGGTGGCTGATGCAGAACGGCGACGTGAACACTGCCCGCCTGCTGCTGGCCGTGCTGGACGACCCGGCCTGGAAGGACGACCTGGGCCGCCTGGCCAATGGCTTCATCGCGCGCCAGCAGGGCGGCGCCTGGCACACCACCACGGCCAACCTGTGGGGCGGGCTGGCGCTGGAGAAGTTTTCGCGCAGGTTCGAGTCCACGCCCGTTGCCGGCACCACGCGCGCCACGCTGGGCGCGGCCAGCGCCAGCGTCGACTGGAGCCGCGTCGAGCGCGTGAAGGCCAGCGACGCGGAGGGCGCCGCGCACCAGGCCACCTGGTTCGGCGCCCCCGCATCGCCGGGCAACCTGCGCAACAACGGCATGTTCCTGCCCTGGCCCGCGGACGGCGGCGCGGGCCGGCTCGGCGTGGCGCAGCAGGGCGCGGGCAAGCCGTGGGTCACCGTGCAGTCGGTGGCGGCCATCGAGTTGAAAGCGCCGTTCAGCGCCGGTTATGCCGTCAAGAAGACCATCACGCCCGTGGAGCAGGCCGACAAGGCCCGCACCACGCGCGGCGACGTCTGGCGCGTGACGCTGGAGGTGAACGCCAGCGCCGACATGACCTGGGTGGCCATCACCGACCCCATCCCCGGCGGCGCCACCATCCTCGGCAGCGGCCTGGGCCGCGATTCACAGATCGCCACCAGCGGCGAGAAGGCAGCCGGCGGCGCGGGCTGGCCCGCGTTCGAGGAGCGCAGCTTCGAGGCCTTCCGCAGCTACTACGAATATCTGCCCAAGGGCGTGGTGAAGATCGAGTACACCCTGCGCTTGAACAACGTGGGCGAGTTCGCCCTGCCGCCCACGCGCGTGGAGGCCATGTACGCGCCCGAGATGTTCGGCGAGGCGCCGAATGCGCGGGTGACGGTGGAGGCCGCGCGGTGATGCCGGATGCTATAAGTTTGAGAGCTGCTAGCGCTTATATTCATTGCGCTGGAGGGACTTTTTGCTGATGGATGAGGATCATCCAGAACCCCGGCGCGCACGCAGCCCCGGTCGCGTGCGGGCAGGCATGGGCGGCCCCGCCGCCGCACGCCGCAGCGCATACGCTTTGATACACTGGGCCGCAGAACCAAAGACGTTCAGTTGCCTGGCGTCCGAGCCCGGCGGCTACGCGGCAAAGGGATTGTCTGAGGCCAGGACCGCTCCATGACGACGCAACCACCGACCAACCCGTCCAAGCCGTTCGCCCACTTCGTGGACAGCGACAGCTTCTTCATGGAAGACGGGGACGACGATCCCGACAGCCATCCGGCGCCGCTGCGCCGCACCGCCCTGCCGGCGGCCATGCGCGAGGTACTGCAGCAACTCCCCGTCATGGTCCATGCCACCGATGCGTCCGGCGGGCAGTACGTGTTCTGGAACCGCGAATGCGAGATCGTCACCGGCTACAGCGCCTCGGAGATGGTGGGCAGCCCGCAGGCCATGCCGCTGCTGTACCCGAACGCCATCTACCTGGAGCGCAAGAAGGCCGAGTGCGCGGCCATGGGCATCGGCTTGCGCGACGTGGAATGGACGCTCATCGCCAAGACGGGCGAGCGCAAGCGCATCGCCTGGTCCATCATGCCGCGCCTGCAGGCCGAGGCGGGCGGCGCCGAGCAGTGGTACGTGGGCGTGGACGTCACCGCGCGCTTCGACGCGGACCGGCTGGTGCGCGCGCGCGACAAACTGCTGCGCACCGTCTTCCGCCACCTGCCCGACATGGTGCACCTGAAGGACGGGGCGGGCCGCTGGCTGCTGGCCAACCCCGCCGCGCGCGCCCTGGTGGGGCTGGGCGAGAA
The DNA here is from genome assembly GCF_029211125.1 of Curvibacter soli. GTDB lineage: Bacteria > Pseudomonadota > Gammaproteobacteria > Burkholderiales > Burkholderiaceae_C > Curvibacter_A > Curvibacter_A soli. The sequence continues at coordinate 4,800 of NZ_JARGEN010000057.1, read as the reverse complement.
GGAGACCCACGGCTTCACCAACCTCGACCTGGCCGACCTGGGCCACCCCGCGGCGGAGAGCCTGCGGCAGTCGGCCCTGAACGAGGAGGCCACCTGGCAGTCCGGCGGGGTCTCGCATACCGAGGAAGTGCTGCAGGACGAGACCGGCAGCGCGCGCTACTACGACGTGGTGCGCGTGCCCACGTTCGGGCGCCGGGGCCAGCGCCTGCACATGCTGGTGCTGAGCCGCGACATCACCGACCAGCGCTCCGCCGCCACCAAGCTCGAACTCGCCGGCAAGGTGCTGGACCTGAGCAAGGACGGCATCATCATCTTCAACGCCGACAACCGCGTGATGATGGTCAACGCCGCGTATTCCACCATCTCGGGCTTCGCGGCGGACGACGTGATCGGGCAGCCCTACACGGTCATCTCGGCGGAGCAGCAGGACGGCCCCGCCCTGCAGCAGGCGATGCACGAGGCGCTGCTCGCCCAGGGCCGCTGGAGCGGCGAGGTCTGGGGCCGGCGCAAGAACGGCGAGGTCTACCCGCAGTGGCTCAGCCTGTCGGCCCTGCGCGACCGCGGCAGCGACGAGATCACGCACTACGTGGCCACCATCTCCGACCTCAGCTCCAGCAAGGCCGCCGAGCAGAGGATCGCCTACCTGTCCACGCAGGACACGGTCACCGGCCTGCCCAACCGCGCCCAGGCCGCCCAGCACGCCGCGCGCGCGCTGGCCCAGGCGCAGCATGCGGGCGAGCAGGTGGCGCTGCTGGTGACCGATGTGGACAACTTCAAGACCCTCAACGACTCGCTGGGCCACGCGGCGGGCGACGAACTGCTGCGCCGCATCGGCGAGCGCCTCTCGGGCACCGCCGGCGTGCGGGCTTTCGTGGGCCGGTTGAGCGGCGACGAGTTCATGGTCATGCTGCCCGGCGTGCATGGCACGGCGGATGCGGCACACATGGCGCGCCGGCTGATGGAGGCCGTGGGCGCGCAGATGGAGCTGGGCGGCATGCCGATGAGCGTGTCCATCTCCGTCGGCATCGCCATGTTCCCGTCGGACGGCGAATCGTTCGACGTGCTGTTCGGCCGCGCCGACGCGGCCCTGCACGCGGCCAAGCGCGAGGGGCGGGCGGTCTACCAGTTCGCCAACGCGGCCATGAACGCCGCCGCGCTGGAGCGGCTGCAGCTCGAATCGGGCCTGCGCCGCGCCATCGAGACCAATGCCCTGCGGCTCGAATACCAGCCGCTGGTCGAGCTGGCCAGCGGGCGCATCGTGGGCGCCGAGGCCCTGTGCCGCTGGGACCACCCGAAGCGCGGCCCCGTGCCGCCCGCGGTGTTCATCCCCGTGGCGGAGGACAGCGGCCTGATCGAGGCCCTGGGTGGCTGGGTGCTGCGCACGGCCACGCGGCAGCTGCGCGCCTGGCACGACGCGGGCCATGCGGAGTTGATGATGGCGGTCAATCTGTCGGCGCGCCAGTTCCAGCGCGGCATCGTGCTGCAGCAGGTGGAGGATGCGCTGGTGGAGGCGGACATCCCGGCTGAAAAGCTGGAGCTGGAGCTGACCGAAAGCGTGCTGCTGCACGACGGCGAGGCCGTGATGGCCGTGCTGCGGCGCCTGAAGGCGCTGGGCGTGAAGCTGTCGATGGACGACTTCGGCACCGGCTATTCGAGCCTGGCCTACCTGCGCCGCTTCAAGTTCGACAAGATCAAGATCGACCAGTCGTTCGTGCGCGACATGATCGACGACCCCGACAACGCCGCCATCGTGCGCGGCATCATCTCGCTGGCGCTGAGCCTGGGGCTCGACGTGCTGGCCGAGGGCGTGGAGGACGAGACCGTCGCCACGCGCCTGCGGCACTGGCAGTGCACGTTCGCCCAGGGCTACCACTTCGCGCGCCCGATGCGGCCCGAGGCGTTCATCGAGCGCCTGCGCGGCGGCTGAGCCGAAGTGCTCCTCAGAGTCCGCCCGCCCGCAGCCGAGCCCGGTCTGCCAGCGCATGCCACGCGCCGTCCGGGCCGCGGCTCGGGCGCTTCCTTCCGCTACGGCGCATCGATGCCGGCGGGGTTCTCGCAAAGCCATGCGGGCATGGTCGTCCCCGCCATTGCCGTGGGCCAGATGATGGGCGCCCAAGCAGGTGCGGACCTTGTCCCTGCGGCGATGGCGCGCACCCCTACAATGCCCTGGCATCCGGCGACCGACCCCATGAAGATCCTGCTTTCCAACGACGACGGCTACCAGGCGCCCGGCCTGCAGGCGCTCTACGAGGCGTTGAAGACAGAGGCCGACGTCGAGGTGGTGGCGCCCGAGCACAACAACAGCGCCAAGTCCAACGCGCTCACGCTGCATTCGCCGCTCTACGTGCACGATGCGCACAATGGCTTTCGCTACGTCAACGGCACGCCCGCCGACTGCGTGCATGTGGCACTCACGGGGCTGCTGGGCTACCGACCCGATCTGGTGGTCTCGGGCATCAACAATGGCGCCAACATGGGCGACGACACCATCTATTCGGGCACCGTGGGCGCGGCCATGGAGGGCTACCTGTTCGGCGTGCCGGCCATCGCGTTCTCGCAGGTGGAGCGCGGCTGGAGCGAGATCGCATCCGCCGCACGCAAGGCCGCCGACATCGTGCGCCGGTTCGCGCAGCAGGCGTCGGCGGACGCACCGCCCTGGCTGCTCAACGTGAACATCCCCAACCGTCCCTACGACGCGCTGCTGCCCGTCAAGGTCTGCCGCCTGGGCCGCCGCCATGCGGCAGAGCGCGTCATCACCCAGGCCAACCCGCATGGCGACACCATGTACTGGATCGGCGGCGCTGGCCCGGCCAAGGACGGCGCCGAGGGCACCGACTTCCACGCCACGGCGCAGGGCCACGTATCGCTCACACCGCTCAAGGTGGACCTGACCGACCACGACAACCTGCGCTATTGGGCGCAGGCCGCGGCCCGGCTGCAGGACGCCCGCTGATGTCGCGCCGCCCCACGTTTCCGGCCCGGCTCGACCCGCGCCCCGCCCCCGAGCAGCGCGGCACCGCCGCCGCTGCGCAGGCGCCCGCGCCGAGCCCGGCGCGGGGCGTGGGTCTGGATTCATCGGCCGTGCGCATGCGCATGGTCCAGCGGCTGGCCGCGCAGGGCATCGCCGAGCCCGCGGTGCTGCAGGCCATGGGTGCGGTGGAGCGCCACCGCTTCGTCGACAGCGCGCTGGTCAACCAGGCGTATGAGGACACGAGCCTGCCCATCGGCCTGGGGCAGACCATCTCCAAGCCCAGCGTGGTGGCGCGCATGGCGCAACTGCTGCTAGGCGCCGGGCTGGCGCGCAGCGGCCCACTGGCGCGCGTGCTGGAGATCGGCACCGGCTGCGGCTACCAGGCCGCGGTGCTGAGCCTGCTGGCGCGCGAGGTCTATAGCATCGAGCGCCTGCGCGGCCTGCACGAGAAGGCGCGCGCCAACCTGCGGCCCTTCCGGCTGGCCAACGTGCACCTGCTGTTCGGCGACGGCATGGCCGGCTTCGCGCAGGGCGCGCCCTATGCGGGCATCGTCGTGGCGGCGGGCGGCGCGCACCTGCCGCCGGCGTGGTGCGACCAGTTGGCCGTGGGCGGGCGATTGGTGGCGCCGGTGGCGGCGGCGGGCGGCAGGCAGGCGCTCATCGTGGTGGACAAGACACCCCTGGGGCTGAAACAGAGCGTTCTTGAGGACGTTCACTTTGTCCCCCTAAAATCAGGCGTTGCATGACACGCTCAAAAGGAATGCTATCTATGCTGGGGTTGCCGCGCGGGATTCGGATCGGTGTATCTGTATTGGCGGCGGGCATCGTGGCGGCCTGCTCATCTTCGCCGCACCGGCCCGCGCCGGTCGAGGATCGCGGCACCGCCGCGTCCGCGCCGGTCATCGTGCCCCCCACGCCCGCTGCCGAGCCACCCCCGCCGCCTGGCGCCGAGAACGCGGGCAAGCCGGGCTACTACACCGTGAGGCCCGGCGACACGCTGATCCGCATCGGCCTGGAAAGCGGGCAGAGCTGGAAGGACATCGCACGCTGGAACAGCCTGGACAACCCCAACCTCATCGAAGTGGGCCAGGTGCTGCGCGTCGCGCCGCCTGCGGCGTTGGCCGAGGGCGGCGTGGTCAGCAAGCCGGTTGCGTCGCCGTCCGTCGCGCCCGTCAAGCCCGGGGCGTCCGGCACGGCCCCGGCGGCAACGCCCGCACCCGCCGTCGCCGCCGTGCCCGTGGTGCCTGCCGCAGCAGCGCCCGCCGGCGGCGAGGAGGACACGGCCTTCATCTGGCCCGCGAACGGTGCGCTCGTGGCCGGCTTCGACGAGGCGAAGAACAAGGGCTTCGACATCGCGGGCAAGGCCGGCGAGCCGGTGCTGGCCGCCGCCGACGGCCGCGTGGTGTATGCGGGTGCGGGGCTGCGCGGCTACGGCAACCTCATCATCCTCAAGCACAACAGCACCTACCTGACGGCCTATGCCCACAACCAGAGCCTGCTGGTCAAGGAAGACCAGTCGGTGCGCAAGGGCCAGAAGATCGCCGAGATGGGCAGCAGCGACACCGACCGCGTGAAGCTGCACTTCGAGATCCGCAAGCAGGGCAAGCCCGTGGACCCGGCCAAGTACCTGCCGGCCAAGTAGGGCCGCCAAGGGCAGGGCGGCCCTGGTGCAGTGTGCAACGCCAAGCAGCCCATAAAACCGCACCTTTTGCCGCATGGCGGCGTTGCAAATCCTCGCGATAGCTACGGCTATCACTGTGGTTTGCGCCTTGCCCTGCGCCAAAACGCATCGCTTTTATCCTATTTCCGGCAGTTGAATCCCCAAAATT
>NZ_JARGEN010000056.1 GCF_029211125.1 Curvibacter soli | reverse complement strand
CACGGTTGGCAGATCTCTCCGCTCTCCTCTCTTCCTGCTCTCTCCTTAGCAGCGCCTCCAAAGCATCTACGTATAAGGCGGCAACGTCAGTTCCCGTTTGTTGATGGATCTCCTGAAAGCAGGTGGGGCTTGTCACATTGATTTCCGTCACGCTGTCTCCGATCACGTCGACGCCCGCCAGCAACAGCCCGCGCGCCATCAGCGTCGGGCCCAGAGCCATTGCGATGGCTTGGTCGCGCACCGACAGCGGCCTCGCTACACCTTTGCCTCCCGCAGCCAGATTGCCACGGACTTCGTCACCCTGCGGAATACGGGCCAGGCAATAAGGAACGGCACGCCCGCCAATGATGAGCACGCGCTTGTCGCCCTCAGCGATCTCCGGCAAGAACTTCTGCACCATGACCGAGCGTGCGCCGTGCGCGTTCAATGTCTCGGTGATGCTCCCCAGGTTCAACCCATCCGCCCGCACGCGGAATATGCCCATGCCGCCCATGCCATCGAGCGGCTTCAAGATGATGTCCCGGTGTTCCGCATGGAACCGTGCGATTTCTTCCGCGTTGCGTGTAACCAGCGTGGGGCCGATCAGATCGGGGAACTCCAGGATCGAGAGCTTCTCGGGATGATCGCGCAATGCCCGAGGCTTATTGAAGACGCGCGCCCCTTCACGCTCTGCCTGCTCCAGCAAATGCGTGGCATAGAAGTACTCACTGTCGAATGGCGGATCCTTTCGCATCAGCACGGCATCGAAATCCTTGAGATCGACGCAGCCGTCCTGCCCAGGCTTTTCGACAAACCACTGCGCAGCGTCACCCGTCAGTTCGATATGGCGCACGCGTGCTTGCACCACGCCACCGCGCTGCCAGGACAAATCCTGTGGGCCGCATGCGGCCAGCACATGGCCTCGCCGCTGCAACTCGCGCATCATCGCGAAAGTGGTGTCCTTGTAGATCTTGAAATGCTCAAGGGGATCTGCCACGAAAAGTATGTGCATGCTCGCCTTCCTGAAACGGAGATCACCGCGGACGCCATGTCGCCAAGCAGCGCATCCGCCAATGCCAAGGAATTGTGGCATCGCAGCCCCAATGTTGCTGCGATGAGGGCAACCTCAGATTTCGATCTTGCTGCCCAACTCCACCACGGCATTGCTCGGCAGGTTCAGAAAATCCGCCGCCGCGCCCGCGTTATGGTGCATCTGCGCGAAGAGCTTTTCGCGCCATGACGCCATGCCACTGCCCAGCGTTGGCACCACCGTATCGCGCGACAGGAAATAGCTGGTCGTCATGGTGTCGACCATGCAGCCGTGCCCCCGCAGTTGCTCCAGCGCCCGGGGTACGTCCGGATCGTTTTTGAATCCGTAGTGGATGACCACCTGCCAGCAATCATGCCCCAGCGGCTCGATCTGCAAGCGTTTGGCCAGGCCCATCCAGGGCACCTCGTGGTTGCGCACGGTGACGAACAGGTTCTGTGCATGCAGCACCTTGTTGTGCTTGAGGTTGTGGAGCATGGCATTGGGTACCGTGCCCGGCTCAGCGGTCAGAAACACAGCCGTGCCATCCACGCGCATCGGTGGGTTGACGAACACCGCCTCCAGGAAACTTTTGAGGTCGATGGCGTCGGACCGCAGCTTTTGCGCCAGCAGCGCCCGCCCGTCCTTCCAGGTCATCATGAGCGTGAAAATGCCGCCGCCGATCAGCAAAGGAAACCAGCCCCCGTCGACCAGCTTCATGAGATTGGATGCAAAGAAGGCGAAGTCCACCAGAAAGAACCCTCCCGTGGCCGCGATGCACAGCGCCAACGGGTATTTCCAGCCGTAGCGGATGACGAAGAAAGTCAGCAAGGTGGTGATGAGCATGTCCATCGTCACCGCGATGCCATAGGCCGCCGCGAGATTGCTCGACGACCGGAACATGACGACAGCCATCACAATGGCGGCAAACAGCCCCCAGTTCACGAACGGGATGTAGACCTGCCCCGTTTCCCGCACGCTCGTATGCTCGATGTTGAGCCGCGGCAAATACCCCAACTGGATGACCTGCTTGGTGATGCTGAAGGCCCCGGTGATCAGTGCCTGCGAAGCAATCACCGTGGCCATCGTCGCCAGGAGAACCAGCGGCAGCAGGGCCCAGGCTGGTGCCATCATGAAGAACGGATTTTTCACCGCATCGGGATTTGCCAGAAGCAGCGCGCCCTGCCCGAAATAGTTCAGCACGAGCGCCGGCATGACCACGGCGAACCATGCCAACCGGATCGGTTTCTTGCCAAAGTGACCCAGGTCGGCATAAAGTGCCTCCGCCCCGGTCACGCACAGCACCAGCGCCCCCAGGATCACGAACGTGGTGCCGGGTTGCGCCAGCATGAACCGCACGGCATACAGCGGATTCACCGCCAGCAGGATCTCGGGGCGCCCGAGGATATGCATCACCCCCAGCCCCGCGATCACTACGAACCACGTCAGCGTGATGGGGCCAAAGAACTTGCCGATGCCGCCAGTGCCGCGTTTCTGCACCATGAACAGGCACAGCAGCACGCACAGCGTCAGCACGATCACGTACTTGCGGAACTGCGGCGACACCACCTCCAGCCCCTCCATGGCCGACAGCACCGAGATCGCGGGCGTGATCACCCCGTCGCCATAAAACAGCGAGGTGCCGAAGATGCCGATCACGAACAGCACGCTGCGCAGCCGCGGCTTGCCCTTGACCGCCTGCCCCGCCAGCGCCAGCATTGCCACCAAGCCGCCCTCGCCGTTGTTGTCCGCGCGCAGGACCAGGCTCACGTACTTCACGGCCACGATCACCACGAGGGTCCAGAACAGCATCGACAAGATGCCGTACACATTGGCATGCGTGAAGGGCACATGGCCCGTATGAAAAATCTCCTTTACCGCGTACAGCACGCTGGTGCCGATATCGCCGTACACGACGCCGATGGCGCCCAGGGTCAATGCCGGGAGAGATGTTTTGGATGCAGCCACATGACCGCCCAGCCGCGCTGCGCCGGGCCTCTTGCTTCGGGATGGTTATTGTGGCGTGCGCCCATGGCGGCGCAAACCACCAGAGCGACTGCCACGCGGCACTGTTGTCAGTTCGCAACCCAGCCCTTGCGCTGGCACCGCGATTCACTCATACACTTCGGCGTCGGGGTCCGTCGCCTCCAATTCATAGCTGGCCGCCAGCATGGCGAGCCGTGCGATGACACCGTACATGTAGAACCGGTTGGGCGCGCTGGCGCCGGGCTTCACGCCCGGCTGCGGCAAATGCGTGCTGTGCTCGAAAGCCAGCGGCACGAAGCTCGCGCCCGGGGCGTTGAGGTTCTCGTCCGTGCCCCGCTCCGCGTGGATGCGGTAGAAGCCGCCCACCACGTAGCGGTCCATCATGTACACCACGGGCTCGGCTACCGCGTCGTGCATGCGCTCATAGGTCAGCACGCCCTCCTGCACGATCACGTCGTGCACGGCCTGCCCGTCCTTCACCACGCCCATCTTGTTGCGCGTCCTGCGGTTCAGGTCCTGCAGTTCCTTGGCGTCGCGCACTGTCATGATGCCCATGCCATAGGTGCCGTTGTCGGCCTTCACGACCACGAACGGCTTTTCGTGGATGCCGTACTCCTTGTACTTGCGGCGCACCTTGGTCAGCAGCCCATCCACTTGTGCGGCCAGCGCGTCCATGCCGGCGCCTACGGTGAAGTCCACCTCGCCGCAGTGGCTGAACAACGGATGGATGAGCCATGGGTCGATGCCCAGCAGCTTGCCGAAGCGCTTGGACACCTCCTCGTAGCTGCGGAAATGGTTGCTCTTGCGCCGCACGCTCCAGCCCGCGTGCAGCGGCGGCAGCAGATACTGCTCGTGCAAATCCTCCAGGATGCCCGGCGCGCCGGCCGAAAGATCGTTGTTGAGCAGGATGGTGCAAGGGTCGAAATCCTTGAGCCCCAGGCGGCGCTTGGTGCCCACCACCGGCTCCAGCGTGATCGACTCGCCCGTCGGCAGCGAGATCGTCGTGGGCACCTTCACCTCGGGGCTGATCGAGCCGATGCGCACATTGAGCCCTGCCATGTGGAAGATGCGCTGCAACTGCACCACGTTGGCCAGGTAGAACGTGTTGCGCGTGTGGTTCTCGGGGATGACCAGCAGGTTTCGCGCCTCCGGGCAGATCTTCTCGATGGCCGCCATCGCGGCCTGCACGGCCAGCGGCAGCATGTCGCGCGTCAGGTTGTTCCAGCCGCCCGGGAACAGGTTGGTGTCCACCGGCGCCAGCTTGAAGCCCGCGTTGCGGATGTCCACCGAGCAGTAGAAGGGCGGGGTGTGCTCCATCCATTCCAGGCGGAACCACCGCTCGATTGCAGGCATCGAGTCGAGGATGCGCTGCTCCAGTTCGTTGATCGGCCCCGTGAGTGCCGTGATGAGGTGCGGAACCATGCGTGGGAAAGCCTGTCGGTGAGTGAATCGGGATTGTAGAAAGCCCCTGCGGCCAGATGTCAGCCGCGCACCTCGCCGTTGCCCAGCACGACCCATTTGAGCGATGTGAGGCCCTCGATGCCCACCGGCCCGCGGGCGTGGAACTTGTCGGTGCTGATGCCGATCTCCGCGCCCAGGCCGTACTCGAAGCCGTCGGCGAAGCGGGTGCTGGCGTTGACCATGACGCTGGCCGAATCCACCTCGCGCAGGAACCGCTGCGCATGCCGGTGGTCGGTGGTGATGATGGCGTCGGTATGGTGCGACGAATAGCGGTTGATGTGCGCGATGGCCTCGTCCACGCCGGCCACCACCTTCACGCTGATGATGGGCGCGAGGTATTCGGTGGACCAGTCCTGCTCGGTTGCGGGCACGACCTGCGCGCCCGCCAGCGGCGCCAGCAGGGCCTGGGCCTCGGCGTCGCAGCGCATCTCCACGCCCTTGGCGGCATAGACGGCGCCGATCTGCGGCAGGAATCGCGCCGCCGCGCCCCGCGCCACCAGCAGCCCTTCGCTGGCGTTGCAGGGGCTGTACTTCTGGGTCTTGGCGTTGTCGGCCACCTTCACGGCCATGGCGATGTCGCAGGGATCGTCCACATAGGTGTGGCAGTTGCCGTCCAGGTGCTTGATGACGGGCACCTTGGCCTCGCGGCTGATGCGCTCGATCAGGCCCTTGCCGCCGCGCGGGATGATGACATCCACGTATTCGGGCATGGCGATCAGGCGGCCCACGGCCTCGCGGTCGGTGGTCTGCACGAGCTGCACCGCGTTCTGGGGCAAGCCGGCTTCGGCCAGCGCCTGCTGCACCAGGCGGGCCAACGCCTTGTTGGACTCGATGGCCTCGGAGCCGCCGCGCAGGATGGCCGCGTTGCCGCTCTTGATCGACAGGCTGGCGGCCTCGATGGTCACGTTGGGCCGGCTCTCGAAGACCATGCCGAACACGCCGATGGGCACGCGCATCTGGCCCACGCGGATGCCGCTTTCCTGCTGCTTGAGGCCGACCACCTCGCCGATGATGTCGGGCATGGTGGCCAGTTGCTCGCAGCCCAGCGCGCAGGTCTCGATGGCCTTGAGGCCCAGCCTGAGGCGGTCCACCATCGGCGCGGACAAGCCCGCGGCGATGGCGCGCTCCAGGTCTTTCGCGTTGTCGGCGGCCAATGCCTGCGCATTGTCGCGCAGCAACCGCGCCAGGGCCTTCAATGCTCTGTTTTTGATAGCTGCATCCGCCCGCGCCATAAGCGCTGATGCCACTTTTGCTTGCAATCCCAGGGCGTGCACGTATTCGGCGATGTTGAGCGCGTTCATGGCGCGATTTTGACGCAGACGGACCACCCCCGCCCATCCACGGCCATCGCCCTGCTACAGCGCCCCTGCTCCACCGCCGCGCCAGAGGGCGCAGCGGTCAGGCACGGCAGGCCTGGCACAGCAGCATCGCCAGCCGGTGCAGCGCCTGCCAGTTGTCGGCAGGCCAGTCGGGCGCCTTCAAGCCCTTGACGATGCCGTCCACCACGTGGGCCGCGCGCAGCAGCCGTGCCAATGCGGCATCCTGGAGGTGCGGCAGGGCGCGCTCGAACAGCCGCTCGCGCGAACCCCAGATGCGCTGCTCGCGCAGCGCCACGGGCAGCGGGCGGCCCGCGTTCATGGCGTCCTTCACGCGCTTGAGCGCCCGAATGTCCTCGGCCAGCGTGTAGTGCACCAGCACCTCGGCCTCACCCTCGGCCTGCAGGCCGTCAAGCATGCGCGTGACGCGCCCGGCCTGGCCCGCCAGCGCCGATTCGGAGAGCTTGAACACGTCGTAGCGCGCCACGTTGAGCACGGCGGCCTCCACCTGCTCGCGCGAGAGTTCGCCCGCCGGGTGCAGCAGCGCGAGCTTCTGGATCTCCTGGTGCGCGGCCAGCAGGTTGCCCTCCACGCGGTCGGCGAAGAACTGCAGCGTGCGCTGTCCCTCCTCGCCCGGCGCCACGCGCTGGCCCTGCGCGGACAGGCGCTGGGCGATCCATGTCGGCAGCGCCTGGCGTTCCACGGGGTCGATCTGCACCGTCGCGCCGCTCTGCTCCAGCGCCGCGAACCACGCGCCCGTGCGCGTGGCCTTGTCCAGCCGCGGCAGCAGCACCAGCGTGAGCGTGCTGTCGCTGCCCACGGCGTTCTGGGCGATCTGCTGCAGCGCCACGCTGCCGTCCTTGCCGGGCTTGCCCGAGGGGATGCGGATTTCGATGATCTGCCTGTCCGCGAACAGCGACAGCGACCCGCCTGCGGCCAGCACCTCGCTCCAGTCGAAATGCGCACCGGCCACGGTGTGCACGCTGCGCTCGGTGTAGCCCTGGGCGCGCGCGGCGGCGCGGATGGCGTCCGCCGCCTCCTGCAGCAGCAGGGCCTCGTCGCCGTGCAGCGTGTAGAGCGGGCGCAGCCCTTTGCGCAGGTGGCTGGACAACTGGGCGGCGGCGAGCTGCATCGGGCTAGAGTGACTTCACCGCGGCCAGGCGGCGCATGATCTGCCGCACGATGTCGGTCTGCATGTTGCGGTAGAGCAGCTCCTGCTCGGCCTCCTTGGCCAGCGCCAGGGTTTCGCTGTAGCTGACTTCGCGGTACTGCAGCACCTCGGTGCTGGGCAGCAGTTCCCGGCCATCGGGCGTGTGCAGCCGGAAACGCACGCGCAACCGCAATTGCAGTTCACGCACCTGGCCCGAGGCGTTCAGGCCCACGACCACGCTCTCGCGCTGCTCGGAAATCAACTCGAAGATGGCCTCGCCCGCTGCCTGGCGCATCGCGTCGCGGTGCACTTCTACGGTGCCTGCGGCGTCCATGTTGCGCTGCAGCTCCACTGCCAGCGGCGACGTGACGGGTGCGGAAATATAGAGCGAATTGAAAGCGAAGGTGGGTGCCTGCCGCAGCTTGAAGCCGCAGCCCGCCAGAACAGTGGCGCCCGCCAGGGGCGCAAGGAATCGGCGGCGCTGCATGGCTACACCACCACGTTCACGAGACGCCCTGGCACCACGACGATCTTCTTGGGCACGGCGCCCGCGGCGTGCTTGGCGAAATCCTCGCTGGCCACGGCGATCTTCTCGATCTCCTCGCGCGACGCGCCGGCGGGCACGCGGATCGCGCCGCGCAGCTTGCCGCCGATCTGCAGCATGAGTTCGATCTCGTCTTGCACCAGCGCGTCGGGTGCCACCCGGGGCCAGAGTGCGTCGAGCAGGTCGCCCAGGGCGCCCGCATAGCCCAGTTGCTGCCAGAGCACATGCGCGACGTGCGGCGTGACCGGGTAGAGCGCGCGCAGCAGGATGCCAAAGCCTTCGATCAGCGCCACCAGGCCGCCCTGGGCCTCGCCGGATTTGAAGTCCTCCAGCGCGTTGAGCAGCTTCATGGCACCGGACACCACGGTGTTGTACTGCATGCGCTGGTAGTCATAGTCGATCTGCTTGAGCACGGTGTGCACTTCCAGCCGCAGGGCCTTGGCCTCCTTGCCGAATTGCACGTCTTTCAGGCTTCTGGCGCCCACCAGGCTTGCCTCGGTAGCTACTGAATCCATAGCAGACAGCCTGGCACCGAAGTTCCACACGCGGCGCAGGAAGCGGTAGCTGCCCTCCACTGCCGCATCGTTCCATTCGAGCGTGGCCTCGGGCGGGGCGGCGAACATGGTGTAGATGCGCGCGGTGTCGGCACCGTACTTCTCGATCAGGTCCTGCGGGTCCACGCCGTTGTTCTTGGACTTGGACATGGTGCCCACGCCCTCGTAGTCGATGGGCGTGCCCACGGGCAAATCGCCCACGGCGTTCTTGAGCTTGGCAGCCACGATCTTGCCGCCCTCATCGAGCACGTGCTCCACGTCGTGCGGCCAGAAATACTCCTTGCCGCCCTTCTCGGTGCGGCGCGAGTAGATGTGGTTGAGCACCATGCCCTGGGTGAGCAGTTTGGTGAAGGGCTCGTCCACCTGCACCAATCCCATATCACGCATCACCTTGGTCCAGAAGCGTGCGTACAGCAGGTGCAGGATGGCGTGCTCGATGCCACCGATGTACTGGTCCATCGGCATCCAGTACCGCGCGCCCTCGGCCACCATGGCTTCGCCGTTGTGCGGGTCGCAGTAGCGCATGAAGTACCAGGACGAATCGACGAAGGTGTCCATGGTGTCCGTCTCGCGCCGCGCGGGCTTGCCGCAGCAGGGGCAGACCACGCCGGCATGGAAGGCATCGCTCTTGACCAGCGGGTTGCCGCTGCCGTCGGGCACCAGGTCCTGCGGCAGCACGACAGGCAGGTCTTTCTCCGGCACGGGCTGCGGGCCGCAATCCCCGCAATGGATGATGGGGATCGGCGTGCCCCAGTAGCGCTGGCGGCTGATGCCCCAGTCGCGCAGGCGCCAGGTGGTTTTCTTCTCGCCCAGGCCCTTGGCGGCCAGATCGGCGGCCACGGCGTCGACGGCGGCCTTGTGGGCCAGGCCGTCGTACTTGCCGGAATTGGCCGTCGCGCCCTGCTGCTTGTCGCCATACCAGTCCTGCCACGCGTCGAGGCTGAAGGTCTTGCCCTCGGCGGCCACGACCTGCTTGATGGCGATGCCATACTTCGTGGCGAAGGCGAAGTCGCGCTCGTCGTGCGCGGGCACGCCCATGACGGCACCGTCGCCGTAGCCCATCAGCACGTAGTTGCCGACCCACACGGGCACGGGCTCGCCCGTGAGCGGGTGGGTCACGGACAGGCCCGTGGGCAGGCCTTCCTTTTCCTTGAGCGCCAGTTCGGCCTCGGTCGTGCCGCCGCGTTTGCAGTCCTCGATGAAAACCGCGAGCATCGGATCGCTCTTGGCCGCATGCGCGGCCAGCGGATGCTCGGGCGCCACGGCGCAGAAGGTGACGCCCATGATGGTGTCGGCGCGCGTGGTGAAGACGTACAGGCGCCCGTCCTGGATCAACTGCCCGTCCTCGCCCCGGATGCCGTGCGGGAACGCGAAGCGCACGCCCTCGCTCTTGCCGATCCAGTTCTCCTGCATCAGCTTCACGCGCTCGGGCCAGCCGGGCAGCTTGTCGCCGGTGACGAAGTCGAGCAGCTCCTCGGCGTAGCCGGTGATCTTGAGGTAGTAGCCGGGGATCTCGCGCTTTTCGACCGTAGCGCCGGTGCGCCAGCCCTTGCCGTCGATCACCTGCTCGTTGGCCAGCACGGTCTGGTCCACCGGGTCCCAGTTCACCACCTGGGTCTTGCGGTAGGCAATGCCTTTTTCGAGCATCTTCAGGAACAGCCACTGGTTCCACTTGTAGTAGCCGGGGTCGCAGGTGGCGATTTCACGGCTCCAGTCGATGGCCAGGCCCATGGCCTGCATCTGCTGCTTCATGTAGGCGATGTTTTCGTACGTCCATTGGGCCGGTGGCACGCCGTTTTTCAACGCAGCGTTCTCGGCGGGCAGGCCAAAAGCGTCCCAGCCCATGGGCATCAGCACGTTGTAGCCGTTCATGCGCAGGTAGCGCGTGAGCATGTCGTTGATGGTGTAGTTGCGCACATGGCCCATGTGCAGCTTGCCGCTGGGGTACGGCAGCATCGAGCAGGCATAGAACTTCTTGCGGCCCGCGTCCTCGCTCACGCGGTAGGCGTCGCGGGCGGTCCAGTGAGCCTGCGCGGCGCGCTCGACCTCGGTATGGCTGTATTTGCTGTCTTGCATGGGGGAAAGCGTGCGCCCGCACGGGGCACGGCAGGAAACGGAAGGTGGAATGGCCGATCCGCAATTCTAGGCGGGCCGTCGCGGCGCACCCAGGCGGAGGTCAGACGTATTCGGTCTGCCGGAACACCACCCGCCCCACGAGGAAACATTCGGGCTCGGCGAATTCCTTGCGCGCGAAGCGCGCCTGGTCGGGATGGTCCAGCGCCAGCCACCAGTGCCCGGCGTCGCGCAGCAGGCGACGCAACTGCGCCTGGCCCTCGTAGTTGACGACGAATACCTGGCCGTCGCGCGGCTCGGTGTCGGCGGTGTCGATCACGACCATGTCGCCGGCATGCAGGCCGGGCTCCATGCCCACGTCGCGCACGCGCAGCGCCAGCAGGTCGGCACTGTGGCAGCCGCGGCGGATCAGCCAGTTGCGGTGGAAGGTGATCGGCGCGTCCTCGTCGCCGTCGCCCGCATGCACGGTATAGCCCTTGAGCCCCGGCTTCAGACCGAGATTGGAGGGGTACACCTTGTGATACTGGGGGCCGGGGCCCCGCTCCCGTATGGCTGCGGGCTCATGCACCCCTGTGGCGGCGGGTGGATCGGAGAACCAGCCCTGCATGCCGCGCAGCGCCTCGATCTGCCGCAGGGTCTTGTCCGAGATGCTGCGCCGGCCCCGTAGCATCTGCCGCACGAAGGCGCCGCTGCCGTAGCCCAGCAAACGGCCGAAGGCAGAGCTGTTGCCGCCTGAAAGCTTGTCCACTGCGTCCTTCAGCCTGCTGCGGCGACGCTCCTGAATCTCACTTTCATCCATGCAATCCAAAGTAGCATGGGGGCCGGAACCTTTTGCTTCCCATTACAAGAAGCATTTGCTACCATTCAAGCGTGACCACGCCCCCTGGCCCTGGAACTGGCCGCGCACAGAGCGAACGGGGGTTCAGCCTGTTCTCGCGCCCGCTGCCGGCAACTGAAACTGAACTGGAGTGATGAATGCGGCGATGACCCATGCATGCGTGGCACGGCCTTTGCTTGCCGCGCAATCAGGCCCGCACCGCGCCGGTTTGTCGCCATCTCCACACCCCCATGTCGTGAACCCCACAAACCTTCGCTAGCACACACACCCGAACCTTCCTCATGCGAGCCAACCTGCCCGTCACCCAACGCGAGTTCGACTACCCGCACGATGCCACGCTGATGTCGGCCACCGACACCCAGAGCCGCATCACCTACGCCAACGCGGCTTTCGTGCAGGTCAGCGGCTTCGATGCCGACGAGCTCCTGCACCAGCCCCACAACGCGGTGCGCCACCCCGACATGCCGCGCGAGGCCTTCGCCGACATGTGGGCCACGCTGAAGGCCGGCAAGTCGTGGACCGCGCTGGTCAAGAACCGGCGCAGGAACGGCGACCACTACTGGGTGCGCGCCAACGCCACGCCCGTGGTGCGCAGCGGCCAGCTCGCGGGCTACATGTCCGTGCGCACCCGCCCCGCGCGCGACGAGGTGGCCGCCGCCGAGTCGCTGTACCGCGACTTCCGCGAGGGCCGCGCCGGCAGCCGCCGCTTCCACCAGGGCTTGATCGTGCGCACAGGCTGGCTCGGCTGGATGTCGATGCTGCAGACCATGTCCACCGCCGCGCGGCTGCGCTGCGCCGTGTTCGGGCTCGCCGCGCTGGTCGTCGTCGGGGCCTGGTTCGTGGGCATCGGCGGCACGCTGCTGGGCGAGCTGGCCGTCTGGGCCACCTTCTGCGCTGTCCTGGCCCAGCAGTGGCTGCGCCACCAGATCACGCTGCCGATCACGCGCGTGCTGCGCCAGGCCCAGGCCGTGGCCGCCGGCCAGCCCGCCGAGAACGACACGCTCGACCGTGTGGACGACATCGGCATGCTGCTGCGCAGCGTGAACCAGGCGGGGCTGAACCTGCGCTCGCTGGTGGACGACGTGAGCGAGCAGATCGCCGGCGTGCGCAGCGCCAGCGACGTGATCGCCCAGGGCAACCGCGACCTGAGCGCGCGCACCGCGCAGTCCACCGACAACCTGCAGCAGACCACCGCGGCCGTGGAACAGATGGCCGCCAGCATCCAGCACAACGCCGACGCGGCGCGCCAGGCCAGCAGCCTGGCCGACGGCGCCAGCGCGGCGGCGGCCAAGGGCGGCACGGTGATCGGCGAGGTGGTGAACACCATGGGCCAGATTGCCGACGCCAGCCGCAGGATCGGCGACATCATCGGCGTGATCGACTCCATTGCGTTCCAGACCAACATCCTGGCGCTCAACGCGGCGGTGGAGGCGGCACGCGCGGGCGCGCAGGGCCGCGGCTTCGCCGTGGTGGCCAGCGAGGTGCGCAGCCTGGCCGGGCGCAGCGCCGAGGCAGCCAAGGAAATCAAGCAGCTCATCGGCGCCAGCATGGAGAAGGTGGAGGCCGGCGGCACGCAGGTGCAGCGCGGCGGCGAGGCCATGGCCGACATCGTGGCCCAGGTGGAACGCGTGGCCCGGCTCATCAACGAGATCAGTTCCGCCACGGCCGAGCAAGCCTCGGGCATCCGGGACGTGAACCAGGCCATGGTCCAGCTCGACGGCACGACGCAGCAGAACGCCGCGCTGGCCGAGCAATCGCAGGCCACGGCGGACGGCCTGCAGCAGCAGACCGCGCGGCTGGCGCAGGCCGTGGCGGTGTTCAAGCAGCAACTGGCGCCGGCGGGCCGGGCCGCAGCAGCGCCCCCCGCCATTGCGCCGGAGGCCAAACCCGGCGCCGCCGGACTGCTGCCGGCAGGCTGCTGAAATACTCCCCCATTGTCCGCACCCGGCAGCGGTGCTGCCTCGACAATCGAGACAGCCCCACCGACGGGATGAACGAGCCAGACATGCGCGGGGAGCCGACACCCCTTCATCGGCCGCACGGGTCGGCCGCCGGCATCCGTATCTGTATCCGTATCTGTGATACTCCACCGTCACGCATCAGCAAAAAGGAGACGCCATGCCCCGCTACCCCCTGGCCGAGCTGTCCGCCGTGCCCGAGGACATCCGCGCCCAGATCCTCGAAGTGCAGGAGAAGGCCGGCTTCGTGCCCAACGTATTCCTGGCGCTGGCGCGCCGCCCGGCGGAATGGCGCGCGTTCTTCGCGTACCACGATGCCTTGATGCTCAAGGAGGAAGGCTCGCTCACCAAGGGCGACCGCGAGATGATCGTCACCGCCACCAGCGCCGCCAACCGATGCCTGTACTGCGTGGTGGCGCACGGCGCGCTGCTGCGCATCTACGAGAAGAAGCCACTGGTGGCCGATCAGGTGGCGGTGAACTACCGCAAGGCCGGCATCACGCCGCGCCAGCGCGCGATGCTCGACTTTGCAATGAAGGTGTGCGAGCGCTCGCACGAGATCGAGGACGCGGATTTCGACGCCCTGCGCGCCCACGGCTTCGACGACGAGGACGCCTGGGACATCGCGGCCATCACCGCGTTCTTCGGCCTGTCCAACCGCATGGCGAGCTTCAGCGACATGACGCCGAACCCGGAGTTCTTCCTCATGGGCCGCGTGCCGCGCGAGAAAAAGAGCCCGGACGCCTGAATCCGGCGCCCTTGGAATGGAGTCGCCAAGGCGCCGCCTATTGCTCCTGAAATAAGAGCTGCCAGCGCAATATCGGCGGGCGGTAGCGGCCTTTTTCCCCTTAATCCTGAACCAGCGTGCGCAGCCAGTCGGGCAGGCTGATGGCCTTCTGGCGTGGAAAGTCCACCCAGATCAAGGTGGCGCCGCCTTCGGCATGGACCACGCCAGGCCGGTCCATGCGCTCGATGGTATACCAGGTCTCGAACGTGGCGCGGGCGGGCTCGCCCACGTAGAGCCGCACGCGGAGGTCGCCGGGGTATTCGAGCTGGCGCAGGAAGTTGCAGAACGCATTGACGACGACCAGCCCCTCGCCCTGCGGGTTGGCGCTGCAGCCGATGCCGCGCATCCATTCGGCGCGGGCAGTCTCCATGTAGCGGAAGTACACGGTGTTGTTGACATGGCCCATGGCGTCCATGTCGCCCCAGCGGATGGGCATGGACATTTCATGGACGAGCCTCTTTTGCGCGGGGACGGCGATCTTCATGCTGGAGGGACTGGCGTGGCGTGGCGGGAGCGGCGGCGGCGCACCACCGCATAGAATTACCGGTTGGCCGCCCCCAGGGACAGCGCACCGGGCGGGCGCCGCAGCCCCATTATCCTGCCAATGAGACAGAGCCCCATGACAAACGAAGAGATCCTTGCCCAGTTCGGCCCGCGCGAGGCCATGGAATACGACGTGGTGGTCGTCGGCGGCGGCCCCGGTGGCCTGGCCACGGCCATCCGGCTCAAGCAATTGGCGGCGCAGAAGGGGCAGGAGATCTCCGTCGTGGTGCTGGAGAAGGGTTCCGAGCCCGGCGCGCACATCCTCTCGGGCGCCATCATGGACCCGAAGGCGCTGTCCGAGCTGATCCCCGACTGGCAGGAAAAGGGCGCGCCGCTGAACCAGCCCGTGACCGAGGACGCGATGGTCTTCCTGGGCGAGAAGTCGGGCCTGCGCACGCCGGGCTTCCTGCTGCCCAAGTGCTTCGACAACCACGGCAACTACATCGTGAGCCTGGGCAACGTGGTGCGCTGGATGGCGCAGCAGGCCGAGGCGCTGGGCGTGGAGATCTTCCCCGGCTTCCCCGCCGCCGAGGTGCTCTACAACGGCGACGGCAGCGTCAAGGGCGTGGCCACCGGCAACATGGGCGTGGGCAAGGACGGCGAGCCCACCGCCGACTTCCAGCTCGGCATGGAACTGCACGCCAAGTACACCGTCTTCGCCGAAGGCGCGCGCGGCAACCTGGGCCGGCAGCTCATCGCGCGCTACCAACTCGACGAAGGCCGCGACCCGCAGACCTACGGCATCGGCATCAAGGAGCTGTGGGAGATCGACCCCCAGCGGCACCAGCCCGGCTTCGTGCTGCACACCGCCGGCTGGCCCATGGACGGCGGCACTTACGGCGGCGCCTTCCTCTACCACATGGAGGACAACAAGGTCACGCTGGGCTTCATCACCGGGCTGGACTACGCCAACCCGTACCTGAGCCCGTTCGAGGAAATGCAGCGCTGGAAGCTGCACCCCAACATCCGCTACTACCTCGAAGGCGACGAGGCCAAGGGCATCAAGCCGGCCAAGCGCATCGGCTATGGCGCGCGCGCCATCACGGCGGGCGGGCTGCTCTCGCTGCCCAAGACGGTGTTCCCCGGCGGCGCGCTGGTGGGCTGCGACGCGGGCTACCTGAACGTCAGCCGCATCAAGGGCAGCCACGCGGCCATCAAGAGCGGCATGCTGGCCGCCGAAGCCGCGTTCGACGCCATCGCCGCGGGCCGCCAGCACGATGAACTGGCCGCCTACCCCGAGGCGTTCGAGAAGAGCTGGCTCTACGCCGAGCTGAACAAGGCGCGCAACTTCAAGGCCTGGTTCAAGAAGGGCCTGTTCGTCGCCACGCTGATGAACGGCTTCGAGCAGCGCGTGCTGGGCGGCAACATCCCCTGGACGCTGCACCGCGACAAGCCCGACCACCTGTACCTCAAGCCCGCGGCGCAGTGCAAGCCCATCGCCTACCCCAAGCCCGACGGCAAACTGACCTTCGACCGGCTCTCCAGCGTGTTCATCAGCAACACCAACCACGCCGAGAACCAGCCCGCGCACCTGACGCTCAAGGACGCGAGCGTGCCGGTGGGCATCAACCTCGCCAAATATGCCGGCCCCGAGAGCCGCTACTGCCCCGCGGGGGTGTACGAGTTCGTGAAGAACGAGGACAACAGCGAGCGCCTGCAGATCAACGCGCAGAACTGCGTGCACTGCAAGACCTGCGACATCAAGGACCCGACGCAAAACATCGTCTGGGTCACGCCCGAGGGCGGCGGCGGGCCGAACTATTCGGGCATGTGAGCGAAAAGCGCAAAGGGCCCGCCGCAAGTGCCGCGGGGCGAGGCCCTCGGCAAAACCACCAGCGGCCTGCCGGGGCCCCGCATCGACCGGTCCACCGCCATGGGCTACGTGCCCCGCCGGCCTTCGCCGCGCCCGGCACGCGGGTCGATGCCCTGGTGCGCGGCCAGCCGGTGCCGATGGAGGTCGCCCCCATGCCCTTCGGGCCGAACCGATACTACCGGGGCCGAATCCCCGGCAACCACCCACCTGCGGAGCACACACACCATGACCGTCAAATACTCCAAAGACCACGAATGGATCGAGATCGCCGACCATGAGGCCGCCACCGTCGGCATCACGCTGCACGCGCAGGACGCGCTGGGCGACGTGGTGTTCGTCGCCCTGCCCGAAGTCGGCAAGAAGCTCAGGCAGGGCGAAGTGGCCGGGGCGGTCGAGTCGGTGAAGGCCGCCGCCGACATCTACATGCCCGTCTCGGGCGAGATCGTGGAGGTGAACGAGGCGCTGCGCGCCGACCCGGCGCTCGCCAACTCCGACCCGCTGGGCACAGGCTGGTTCTTCAAGGTGCTGGTCTCCGACATGGAGGAGTTCGACGCCCTGATGGACGAGCCGGCCTACGCCGAATTCACCAAGACCGCCTGACGCGCCCGCGCCGCCATGCGTCAAAAGGCGCGGTTTTATGTGCTGCTGCGTTGAACACTGCTAGTGCAGTGTTCGATGCACTAGATTTACTCCGCAGTTGCGTGCCGGCGCATGCACCGCAGCAAGTCTAAGCACATATACTCCCCCTATATACTATCCGCTGCCGCAATAAAAAAGCCATTCTTTGATTGATACTCCCCAGGAGTATCAATCACCAGGGGGCGACGTACACTGGGTGCGTGATGCCGCCCCCCTTCCCTCCCACTGCCGCCGCGCGGCGCGCCAGGGGCCTGCCGTGAGCCGGGCCCGGCGCCCGCCTGCCCGGCCCGCGGCGCCCGCCGCGGGCACCATGCGCTCGCCGGGCCGGCGCGCGGAGGACAAGCTGCTCGCGCAGTTGGTCGACGACCTGCGCAAGTACCAGGGCGAGCTGGAGGCGCAGAACAAGGTGCTGCGCTACAGCCAGGCCACCGCCGAGGCCGCGTCCGAGCGCTTCGAGACGCTGTTCAGCGGCGTGCCGCTGGCGCTGATGGTGGTGGACGCGCACGACATGGTGGTGCAGGCCAACCCCATGGCCCACGGCCTGTTCCAGCCCACCGAGCACGACCGCCCGCTGGTCTCGCTGATGCCTTTCGTGGCGGCCGAGCACGCGGCCCGGGTGGAGGCGGCCTTCGCCGCCGCGCGCGAGGGCGGGCGCGGCGAGGCCACCGAGGTGGTGTTCAGCATCGCGGGCGCCGCCGCCATCATGGGCGACCTGCACATCGCGCGCATCGAGACGCCGCAGGAAGGCCAGGCGCCGCCGCTGCGGCAGTACATCTGCGCCGTCATCGACCAGGGCCCGGTGCTGGCCGAGCGCCGCGCGCTGGAGCAGCGCAACCAGCAGCTCTTCGCCAGCGAGCGGCGGCTCGAAGCCGTCATCAACTCCTCGCTCGACGCCATCGTCTGCGTGGACCAGCACCAGCGCATCACCGTCTTCAACCCCACTGCGGCCATGCTGTTCCAGTGCCCGCCCGCCGAAGCCCTGGGCAGCCCGCTGGAGCGCTTCCTGCCCGACGCCGCGCAGGCCCTGGCGTTCGCACAGCTCACCACCCAGGCCATGCTCGGCGAGATGAGCGCGCGCACCGCGCTGGGCCGCGAGCTGACGCTGGAGATCGGCGTGTCCTTCGAGCGCACCGAAGAAGGCGAGACCACCACGGTGTTCGCCCGCGACCTCACGGGCCGCAAGAAGGCCGAGGCGCACCACGCCGAGCTGGAGGCGCAGCTGCGCGAGTCGCAAAAGATGCAGGCCGTGGGCACCATGGCCGGCGGCATCGCGCACGACTTCAACAACATTCTCGGCGCCATCCTGGGCAACGTGGAACTCGCCAAGGCCGACCTGCCGCCCGGCGCACCGGCACTGGAGAGCCTGCTGGAGATCGACAAGGCCGGGCGCCGGGCGCGCGACCTGGTGCGCCAGATCCTCACCTTCAGCCGCAACGAGCCGCCGCGCCGCGCGGCGGTGGATCTGCGCGACATCATGCAGGAGACCGAGCGGCTGCTGCGCGTCACCCTGCCGCCGTCGATCGCACTGCGCGTGCACGCCCCCGCGGGCCTGCCGCCGGTGCTGGCCGACGCCACGCAGGTCGAGCAGGCGCTGCTCAACCTGTGCACCAACGCCGTCCATGCCATCGGCGGCACGCGCGGCAGCATCGACGTGGACATGGCCGCCACGCACCCCGACGCGCGCGAGGCCGAGCGCCTGGCCCTGGCGCCCCGCACCTACGTCGCCGTGCGCGTGCGCGACACCGGCCAGGGCATGCCGGCGGAGACGCTGCAGCGCATCTTCGAGCCCTTCTTCACCACCAAGCCCGTGGGCCAGGGCACGGGCCTGGGGCTGTCGGTGGTGCATGGCGTGATGCGCTCGCACGAAGGCGCCGCCGACGTGCAGAGCGTGGTGGGCCAGGGCAGCGTGTTCACGCTGTACTTCCCCGTGGCGCAGGCGGCGGAGCCCGCGCCGCAGGCCGCCGCCGCGCCGGCCATGGAAGAGGCGCGCGGCAGCGGCCAGCACGTGATGTACGTGGACGACGACCAGGCCCTGGTGTTCCTGGTGCGGCGACTGCTGGCGCGGCGGGGCTTTCGCGTCACCGGCTTCACCGACCCGCACGCCGCCGCCGCCGCGCTGCGCGCCGCGCCGCGCGACTACGACCTGCTGGTCACTGACTACAACATGCCGGGCTACAGCGGCATCGACCTGCTGCGCGCGGCGCGCGCCATCCGCCCCGACCTGCCGGTGGCGCTGGCGTCCGGCTACGTGACCGCAGAGATCGAGCGCGCGGCGCTGGCCGAGGGCGCCAATGCACTGATCCACAAGCCCAACGACGTGGAGGAACTCTGCGCCACGGTGCAGCGCCTGGCCACCCCCGCGCAGGACTGAGGCCATGCCCATGCCCATATCCGTCTACGCCGACGCGGCGCTGTTGGTGTTCGACAAGCCCGCCGGCCTGCTATCCGTGCCGGGTCGAGGGCCCGACAAGCAGGACTGCCTGGCCGCGCGCGCCCAGGCCCAGTGGCCCGACGCGCTGGTGGTGCACCGGCTGGACATGGCGACCTCGGGCCTGCTGGCGATGGCGCGCGGCCCGCAGGCTCAGCGCGCGCTGAGCCGCGCCTTCGCCAACCGCGCGGTGCACAAGCGCTACGTGGCCGTGGTGCAGGGCCGGCTGGAGCCGCGCGACTGGCAGCAGATCGACCTGCCGATCGCCGCGGACTGGCCGCGCCGGCCCCTGCAGATCGTGGACCACGACCGCGGCAAGCCCTGCCACACGCGCTGGCGCAGCGTGGCGGCGGGCCGGCAGGCCGATTGCGTGGGGGATGGCGAGGAAGATGGCACGCAGGATTGCACGCGCGTCGAGCTGGAGCCCGTCACGGGCCGCTCGCACCAGCTGCGCGTGCACATGCAGGCGCTGGGCCACCCCATACTCGGCGACGCGCTATACGCCCCGCCCGACGTGGCACGGCGCGCGCCGCGCCTGCTGCTGCACGCCGCGCAACTGGCGCTGCCGCACCCTGTCACCGGCGAGACTCTGCGGTTTGCCAGCCCGGCGCCATTCTGAGCAACCTGTCCACGGCCCGCCGCACAACCGCACTACCATAGCGCGATGCAACATCCTCCTCTGACCATCCTCACGGGCGGCTCACGCGGCATGGGCCTGGCCATGGCCGGGCAACTGCTGGACCAGGGCCACTTCGTGCTCACCCTGGCGCGGCACGCCAGCCCCGCGCTGGCGCAGCGCGCCGACGGTGGCCAGATCGAGCAATGGGAACAGGACCTGTGCGACGGCGCGCAGGCGGCGCAGCGCCTGGGCGGCTGGCTGCGCGCCCAGCCCCCGGGCCGCTTTGCCAGCGCCACGCTCATCAACAACGCAGGGGTCATCCCCGCGCTGGCGCCCTTGTCCGACAGCGACCCGCACGACATCGCCCACGCGCTGCGCGTGGGGCTGGAGGCGCCGATGCAGCTTGCCGCCGCCTTCCTGCACGCCACCGAAGCCTGGGCCGTGCCGCGCAAGGTGCTCAACATTTCGTCGGGACTGGGGCGCCGGGCCATGGCCTCGCAGGCCGGCTACTGCGCGGCCAAGGCGGGCATGGACCACTTCACGCGCTGCCTGGCGCTCGACGAGGCGCGCAAGCCCCACGGCGCGCGCGTCTGCGCGCTGGCGCCGGGCGTGATCGACACCGGCATGCAGGCGCAGCTGCGCGGCGCCGGCGACGCCGCCTTTCCCGACCGCGGGCGCTTCGCGGCCCTGCAGGCACAGGGCCAGCTCAGCACGCCCGCCGAAGCCGCGGCGCGCGTGCTGGCCTATCTGGCACGCGCGGATTTCGGCGCCGACCCTGTGGCCGACGTGCGCGGCTGACACCATTCTTTTCATTCACTACCCAGGAGATAAGCCATGACACGCGAAGTCGTGATTGCCAGCGGTGTACGCACCGCCATCGGAACCTTCGGCGGCGGCCTGAAGGACGTGCCGCCTACCGAGCTCGCCACCCAGGCCGTGCGCGCGGCGCTGGAGCGCGCGGGCGTGGCCGGCGCCAACGTGGGCCATGTGGTGCTCGGCCACGTGGTGAACACCGAGCCGCGCGACATGTACATCTCGCGCGTGGCCGCGCTGCAGGCCGGCTGCGCCGAGGGCACGCCCGCCTTCAACGTGAACCGCCTGTGCGGCTCGGGACTGCAGGCCATCGTGTCGGCGGCGCAGGGCATCCTGCTCGGCGACACCGACATCGCCGTGGGCGGCGGCGCCGAGAACATGAGCCGCGCGCCCTACGCCAGCCTGACCAGCCGCTGGGGCGCACGCATGGGCGACACCGCGATGGTGGACATGATGATGGGCGCGCTGCACGACCCGTTCCACAACATCCACATGGGCGTCACCGCCGAGAACATCGCCGCCAAGTGGGGCATCACACGCGAGGACCAGGACCGCCTGGCCGTGGAAAGCCACAACCGCGCCGAGCGCGCCACGCAGGCCGGCTACTTCAAGGAGCAAATCGTCCCGATCGTGGAGAAGAGCCGCAAGGGCGATGTGGTGTTCGACACCGACGAGCATTTCCGCCCCGGCGCCACGCTGGCCGACTTCGCCAAACTCAAGCCGGTGTTCCTGAAGGAGAACGGCACGGTGACGGCGGGCAACGCCTCGGGCATCAATGACGCCGCCGCCGCCGTGGTGCTGATGGAGCGCGCCGAGGCCGAACGGCGCGGCGTGCGCCCGCTGGCGCGGCTGGTGGCCTATGCCCACGCTGGCGTGGACCCGAAGTACATGGGCATCGGCCCCGTGCCCGCGACGCGCAAGGCGCTGGAGAAGGCTGGCCTGAGCGTGAAGGACCTAGACGTGGTGGAGGCCAACGAGGCGTTCGCGGCGCAGGCCTGCGCCGTCACGCGCGACCTCGGTCTGGACCCGGCCAAGGTCAACCCGAACGGCTCGGGCATCTCGCTGGGCCACCCGATCGGCGCCACGGGCGCGCTCATCACGGTGAAGGCGCTGCACGAGCTGCAGCGCATCCAGGGCCGCTACGCGCTGGTGACCATGTGCATCGGCGGCGGACAGGGAATCGCGGCGATCTTCGAGCGCATCTGAAACCCGGCAGCCACCGGGTTTCCGCCGGTGCTGACCCGCCTGGGTGAAGCCCTCGCGGGTCAGCAGGAAAGCACCAGGCGCCGGATGCGCGCCACGTCGCGGTGCGCGAGATCGCCAGCGGCAACGACGACCTTTGCGCGATGCCATTACCCAGCAACCCAGCAGAACCCCGCGATGGTTGAGCAACTGGCCGCCTCGGCGCATTCCCTGCAGGGCCCGATGCAAGCCGTGCGCTGCTCCATGCGGCCGTTCCGCCTGGCGCACGGGGAGGCGTCGCTTTCAGCGGACGTGCGGTGTGGCGCAGCGCAAAAAGGCCAGGCTGCAGCGCCTTTGCGGCCCGCGCGTCGAACCGCATATACTCGCCCCACGCAGGTGCTGCGCGGCGCACATGACACGGCGCAAGCTATGCAAAAACTGTATGCAGACGCAAGGCAAACGCGGGCAGATTGAGGCAAGGCGATCTATCCCTGGTGGCTAAAAAATCGCGCCACGATAAGGACTTGCGAGAGAATCCCTTGGGCAATCAAGGGGTTGCGAAATGCGGGTGTAGTTCAATGGCAGAACGGCAGCTTCCCAAGCTTCATACGAGGGTTCGATTCCCTTCACCCGCTCCACCGCATCAATCTGCGGACTTCCGCAGAAGTCCAAGAGAGTCTGCAAGTCGTTGCCACACAAAGACTTTTCCTCTCTTTGATGTTCTGCCGAGGTCCACTGCGATCCGCCTACAGCCGGGACTTTTGAGTCCACAAACAAGTCCATTTTTGCGGGCGCGGCTGATTCCGGATTGTTGATGGAGGGGCGAGGTCGACGTGACCAGCATCTGGTTCCTGACTCATGTTCAGGAGCAAGAAAATGGCACTCTCAGACCTGGCCGTTCGACAGGCCAAGGCAACTGGCAAGGCATACACCCTCCCTGACTTGGATGGCCTCTCCCTGGCCGTCACGGCGGCAGGGGGCAGGACTTGGCACTTCCGCTACTACTGGGCGGGCAAGCAGAAGCGGATGTCGCTCGGCACCTACCCGGAGGTGACGCTTCGAGAGGCCCGCAGCCTACGCGATGACGGCCGCGCCCTGCTGGCCAAAGGCATCAATCCTCGCGTTCACCGCAAGCAGAAGCGCACCGCTGTCCGGCTCGCCGACGAAAACACTTTCGAGGCGGTGTATCGCAAGTGGCTCAAGCATCGCGGGCTCAGCCTCGAGGAAGGCCGGCAGACGACTCTCTCGATCCTTCCGCGCATCTTCGACAAGGATGTGCTGCCGACCTTGGGCAAGCGGTCGATCTATGAGATCAAGCGTCCCGACCTCTTGGAGGTGATCGCCAAAATCGAGAAGCGCAGGGCGCTCTCCGTCGCCGAGAAAGTCAGGACATGGTTCAACCAACTGTTCCGCTAGCCGTGCAGCCGGCGCGACTTGCGCGGCCCCGTGACTTCGCAGGTCCAGATGTTCAGCCCGCTGGGCTGCTTGCGGTGCTGCTTGCGGTGCTGCCCCAGCTTCTCGAAGCGCTTCTGCACCCACTGCCACCCCTCCAGCTTCTCCTGCTTGGCCAGCGCGGCGACTTGAAGGTATTCCTGTGCATAGCGCTGAAACACGCCGGGGCTGACGAGATAGGCCGTGCCGGCGACGGTATGCACCAGGGCCTTGGCGTCGTTGATGATCAGCTTGCGCGTCTGGATGCTCTGATGTAGCCAGGCCATGAAGTGCGCCCGGGAGGGCTCCGCGCGATCCTGGGCAGGCGCGAGGCTCATCTGCGGCGGTGGCACGGTCAAAGGGGCCGGCTCGGTCTCGGCAACCGGGCAACGCGGGATCTCCGGTGCCGTGGGGGGAGCGGTGTCGCCCAGCAGGTCGAGCAGCGCGGCCACGCCGGTGGCTGCGGATGCAACCGGCACCGTGCTCGCGGGTGCAGCTTCGATGCCTTCCACGCGCGACCCATCGGCCGCCGCGGGCACCTGCGGCGTCGGCTCCGCTTGTTCCTCTTCGACCTGCACACGGCCTGCGAACGGCGCCGGCCGGTTGGCAGTATCCCAGATCATCGCCGGCGAGAGTTTCAGGAAGGTGAAGGCGTGCGACCAGCCGGCGTCGCTGGTGACGGCAGCCTTCCAGATCGCCTTGCCATCCGGCGTCGGTTGCACGATGCCGTGATCCTGCAGCACGTTGAACACCGCCGTATTGCTCGCCGGGATGCCGTCGATGCCCTGCGACAGCAGATGTGCGCGCAGCTTGTCGGAGACGGTCTTGCTCACCAGCCAAAGGGCGTCTTGGGTCAGCCAACCGTCCGCCGGGCCGGCCTGGTTCAACTTGAACTCTTCCTTGAGCAGGTAGCGCAAGCCGTCGAGCAATTTGCGTTGCAGCGCATGCTTGGGCGCCGCCAGCGCCTTGCTGGGATCGCCGCCGAGTTCCTGGGCGACTGATGCCTGGTCGGCCTGCACGACCAGCTCGCCGAGCGTGCCGGCGTGCTCGTACTGGCCTGCCAGCACGTACAGCAGCGCGGCCCAGAGGTCGGGATAGCCGCTGAGCCAGTCGAAGATGTCCCGATCGAGAAGGCGAACGTAGAGCAGCCCGGTGGCGGCGCTGTGCAGGCGGTACTCGCGCTCCTTTCGGTAACGGAAGCGGTAGGGCTTTCGCAGTGGGCCGTGCCAGGGATGCCAAGCGCTGCCGTCGGCATGCTCGACGTGCAGATCGACCGCGATCTTGCCGATGTCGTGCAGCAGGGCCGCGTAGGCCGTGCCTGCGGTCCAGGCTTCGGCCTGGGCCGCCTGTGCCTCTGGCGTGACGCCCGCAGGCAGCAGGTAAGACTGCCGCAATTTCAGCGCGTAGGCGACGATCTCCAGGCCGTGGTCCAGCATGCCGCCCGGATAGGCGTGGTGGTGGCTCTCGGAGGCCGGGAACTGCTGGACCAGCTCGGCGTAGCGCTCCAGTGGGGCGAGGTAGAGCGTGGCGAACTGTCGGCGCGAGAGCGATGTGCGCTGCCAGATGTGTTCCAGCAGTTTCTGCCGGCGCGGCGTCGCCAGCAGCGATGCGGCCGACTCCGGCCGCATCAACCCTTTCGGAGTTTCGATGGCGGATGTGGGCGGTGTGCCGGCGGTGGGTGGCACCGGTTTGCTCTGGAACAGCGAGAGCATGGCGAACCTCGGATGAGGGGCTGTTCAGGGGTGCCTTTTGACCTTTTCAGGATAGGGCCTTTCCCCTTGGCGCCCTTCCCTTGCCCCTTCCCAGCCCTTTGGCCTTTGTCGGAAGCCTTTGGGTATAGGGCCGCTGCTTCGCGGGTGCCACGATGAATGCGGCATGGGGCAATCCCGGCAAGCCGGAAGCTGCGGGATGCTCGTCAGCTCTGGCCCAAGCCGGTGTTGAGGGCGGCAGCTTGCGCTGCGAAGTCGTCGGGACGACGCTTGCGGAAGGTTTCGAGATTGCTCAGCTTCCAGCGCAGTGCCGGCAGTTGAGCGGCGTGCGGGCATTGCACCAGCGACCAGTCCGGTTCTGCGCGCACCAGCCCGCTCAGAAACTGCTTGTGCGCGGTGCTCAGTCGCTGTGGCAGCTCGCGCCGCAGCCTGGCGCGAGCGTCGAGCAGTATCTCCAGGGAGCAGTCCACTTCGGTCATGCCGACAAAGGCCCGCTCGTACTCGCCTGCGATGTCCTTGTCGTTGCCGAACAGCACTTCGTGGGGCGGCCGGTTGTGGCCCGCCAGATAGATCACGAAGCACTCGACCATGCCGTCGCTGATGTCGCCCGATTCGTAGAGCTGCCACACGTCGAACAGGTCGCGGGGGTGCTGCCGATCCAGCGCCGCCACCAGCTTGCTGGCGTACAACTCGTCCGGTGCCAGAACCGGCAGCTCGAACTCGACGCCGAACAGATCGCTGGTCTTGGCGCTCAGCGGCCGCCGCTCGACGGGCAGCACGCTGCCTCGGAACACGACGTTGACCTCGATCTTCACCTGGTTGGCGTCGTTCTCGACGATCAGCTTGGTGTCCCCCAGGTCCTTGGCGCGAACCAGGCGTGTCTGCACGCCCAGTGGTGCAACGCGCGTGGCGATGGCGGCCAGCTCCTGGTTGATGGCTTGCAGCGCTTCGTCGCGCGGCGTCTGCCACGGGAGGTACACCACGTCGATGTCTACCGACAGGCGCGGCATGTCCCGCACGAAGAGGTTGATGGCCGTGCCGCCCTTCATGGCGAAGATGTCATTGGCGAACACGTCGGGCGCGACGGCCAGCAGCAGGCGAACGGTGTCCGCGTAGGTCTTATCCATGAGGTTTCAGGCTCAGCAAGGTGCCGTCATCGAACCGGCTCATCCAGCGCGTGTTGCTGCCGGTGCGAACCGGGTACTGCTCCAGCAGAGCATCGACATCCACGAGGCTGGTCTCGCGCGCCCAGGTGAGGAACAGGCGCACGGCCTTCACGCTGGCGCAGCAGGACAGCAGTTGCCCGAGCAAGTCCTTGCGGGGGGAACGCAGACCATCAAAGAGGTTGCGGGCCTCTTCGAGGCTCTGCTTGACGCCGGCTTCGTACAGCAGCTCCAGAACGGCACGCTCGGGGGCTGCCACCCGCAGATCCTCGGGCAGGCCAGGCGGCGTGGTCAGGGTCTTGCTGGCCAGCGCCGTGTCCGGCCAGTCGAACAGGCGGGCGTGGACGTAGCGGGCCGGAAAGCGCGAGGTGAACCAGGCCGGCAACGCGAAACGACCGTCGCCCCACAGCACCAGCGTCTCCCGGCTGCCCAGGTTGTGCCGCACACCCTGCAGGGCCAGGGCGCTCTTGCCGCCGACGTGCAGGCCGGGCACGCGCTGTTGCAGGAACTTCAGCGCACCGTAGACCCCGAACTCATCGTTCGGAAAGGCATAGACGCCATGGGCCAGGCGCACGAGCCACCCACCGTCGGCATAGTGGGCGGCGAGCTGTGGCGACACCCCGAACTGGCTCAGGGTGGCAAGGTCGAACGGCGCCCCGCGGGGGAGTCCCGCCTGCAGCCGCTTGATTACCTGGTGCCTGGAATTTCCATCCATGCTATAAAAATAGCACGAAATCCAATCAGTTCCTAGAGCTACTGCAAGAATTCGCATGGAAAGTAGCATAATATTTGAGTTTTAATGCACAATCTAATCACCCTGCGACCCAAGCCGACCCGGCTCTGCCAGCCGCAACCCGCCCTCCTGATCGCGGTCTATGCTGGAGGGCAAGCCACAACCGGCCGCTCCTGAGGTGAGGCATCACTGAAACCGAGGCACATGAGCATGACCACCAACACGCACAACGGGCGCTGGCGCCACCGGCTGGGTCGGTGGGCTGCCCGTGCCTGGCGTGGATACCTGCGCCGCGAGCAGCGTGTCGCCGGTTGGCTGGTGACGCGCGGGGTGCCTGCGGGCGCGACCACGGCGGTGCTCTGGATCATCAAGCTCGCCGTGCTCGGTGCGCTGCTCTACTCCGCGTTCTGGCTGGCCCTGCTGCTTGCCTTTGCGGTGACTGCTGCATGGCTCGTGCAGCACGACGACCCTGATCAAGAGGAACCGCAACCCGAGTGGAGGGAAGGTCCCAACGGCTTCGGGCTTTATGACAAGAGCGACTGGCGCATCGACCCGCATGTGACCGACGACGACTGAACGGCGGTCACTTCTTCGATACGGCGCTCATTGCCATACCAGCGCCACGCCCCCCAGCGCCCTTGGCGTCCGAGGTGGCGGTGGACAACCCCTGCACGATATTTCCCGTGCGCACGCCTGCCCAAGCCAATGCCATCACCCAAAACGTCGGCAGAACGATAAACATCATCGCCATGACGAAGTTCAGCAGCATGTCACCGAACGCATTGTTCAGGCCGATCAATGGGTCGAAATTGGCGTGCGGCCTGTCCGCGCCAAACCCCCAGCCGTAGAGCGCGTCCAGGATCGTGCTGTCGATCCAGCGCGCGAGCTGGAACCAGAAGTCCACGAAGAACAGCGCGAACTGGACGCAGCTCACCGTCACCACCGTCTTCAGGTCGTAGGTGCCGATCAGCAGCACCAGCGGGAGGCAGATGACGAGTGCCATCTTGAGCATCGTCAGCACCATCGGCAGCGCCTGGCGCACCACGTCCATCGCGGGAAAGAAGGCCAGCGAGCCGACGGTCAGCCCCAGGTGGCTCGCGTCGCGCGTGACGATGTTCGGCAGCGTCTTGTCGATCTGGCCGCCATAGTCGGTGTAGACGGCGCCCTGGTTCATCTTCTGCTGTCGCGGTGAGACCACGGCGCGGATCACCGAGTCATTGACCTCGCTCTGCGACAGGAAGCCCGCCCAGCGCCCGATGCGGGTCAGCAGGTCCGGGTCGACCTGGGCCAGCAGCCGGCTGCGCAGTCCCTGGCCGCCATCGGCCCACCACTGTCGGCAGGACGGATAGCCGCCGCCGCTGTCCACCTGTGCCAGTCCGGCATCGCGGGTCGCGTCGTAGGGCCAGGCCGTGCGTGGGATCTTGGCGCGATAGGTGTCATAGAAGCCGGGCGCGTCGAGGAAGTAACTCGACCCGATCCAGGTGACGTCGTTCATCTGCTCGTCGGAGAGCGTCGGCCGGTTCATGAACAGCTTGGCGCGCGACGGCCCGTAGCAATCGTGCGTGAAGTCGGCGACCTCCTGTGCCAGCACCGGATCGTCGATGCGCGTGGCATCCACATCCATGCGAATCTGACGCAGGTCGGTGCCGCAGGGAATCGCCGCCACCGCGGCGCCCGTGACCGCCTTCGAGATGGCGTGCATGAAGAACCACCACACCGGCACCAGCGCGCTCTGGTTGTTGAGCGTCGTGTAGACGTTGGACCAGCCCGTGTCGTTGGGCAGTGGAACGTTGACCTGGCATTGCGCGGAGCGCGTGGTGTCGAACCTGATCGTGGCGAGATCCACCGGGATGAACCTAACGTTCATGGTGCAGCTTCCCCCACCCCCGCTAATGAACCTATTTCCGGCAGTTGAATCCCCAAAATTCGAGCAAGTTCCTGTCACGCATTGAGTTTCCATGCTTTCCAGACTCACCCATCTGGAACCGCTCTGCAGTCACGCGAAGTCTTTGGAAACCCGCATGGATATTGGGTTTCTTCAGTTTTTCGGTTGGTTCAACTGCCGGATTTAGTCCCTAAGCGGCCAAGTCTTGACAGATTGTGCGAAGATTCCCGATGTACGAAAGTACATTTCGCGTCGATGACGCGATAGGCAAATTGCCTTACAACCCAATGGGTTACAACATTTCCTGGCCTTGCCAGGAACAAGTGCAAGTGGGCGCGAATCGGTGGAACGTCCAAAACTCTTGCGTACGACCGAGGGGGTATGGTTGCGTTCGCATTTCCAACCTGTTTGGTTCCGGCTCTGCCGGCTTGGGTGTTGTGCAGCCGTATGAGTACGACCTCACAAGAATTAGCGAAAAGTCTTGTGAAATCAACAACTTGCCATGCAGACGGCCGAATGAAACTCGCCCCTTTCGAAGACGAGCTTTCTCAGTTCTGAGGTGATTTCTCACTTAAGCGGCGCAGTTTCTCAGCTATTGCTTCTGTCTACAGGTGGACTTACACGTCGATGTTCGCGGCGCGCAGCGCGTTGGTTTCGATGAAATCCCGGCGCGGCTCCACGTCGTCGCCCATGAGCATGGTGAACACGCGGTCGGCCTCGATGGCGTCGTCGATCTGCACGCGCAGCAGGCGACGCACTTGCGGGTCCATCGTCGTTTCCCAGAGCTGCTCGGGGTTCATCTCGCCCAGGCCCTTATAGCGCTGGCGGGAGGTGGCGCGCTCGGCCTCGGACAGCAGCCAGGCCATGGCCTGGCGGAAGTCCGTCACCTTTTCCTCGCGGGCCTTGTCGCCGTCGCCGCGACGCACGGTGGCGCCGGCGCCCAGCAGGCCGTGGAAGGTCTGGGCGGCCTCGGCCAGCGCCGCATAGTCGGCGCCGCGCACGAAGTCCTGCGTGATGACGCTGCTCTTCACGTTGCCGTGGTGGTGGCGGCTGATGCGCAGGATGGGCTTGTCGCTGCGCACGTCGAACTCGCTGCCCACGTCGGCGGGCGCGCCGTTGGCGTGCAGCTCGCGCAGGCGGGCCTGCAGCGTCACGGCGCTGGCCTCGGCCTCGGCGGTGGTGTCCAGGTTCAGAACCACGCCGTCGGCGATGGCCCTGAGCGCCTCGCCGTCCATGTAGGAGGAAAGCCGGTCGATCACCGATTCGGCCACCTGGTGCTTGCGCGCCAGCGCGTCGAGCGTTTCGCCGTCCAGGGTGCGCGCCGGGTCGCCGCCCGTGGTGATGCGCGCGTCCTTGAGCGCGATGCGCAGCAGGAAGGCGCCGAGCTCGTTGCCATCCTTCAGGTACTGTTCTTCCTTGCCGACCTTGACCTTGTAGAGCGGTGGCTGGGCAATGTAGATGTGGCCGCGCTCCACCAGCTCGGGCATCTGGCGGTAGAAGAAGGTGAGCAACAGCGTGCGGATGTGGGCGCCGTCCACGTCGGCATCGGTCATGATGATGATGCGGTGGTAGCGCAGCTTGGCGGCGTTGAAGTCGTCCGCGCCGCCGCTGCCGCCCGCGTTGCCGATGCCGGTGCCCAAGGCGGTGATGAGCGTGAGGATTTCGTTGCTGGTCAGCAGCTTCTCGTAGCGCGCCTTCTCCACGTTCAGGATCTTGCCGCGCAGGGGCAGGATGGCCTGGAACTTGCGGTCGCGGCCCTGCTTGGCAGAGCCGCCGGCGGAGTCGCCCTCGACGATGTAGATCTCGCAGAGCGCCGGGTCTTTTTCCTGGCAATCGGCCAGTTTGCCGGGCAGGCCCAGGCCGTCGAGCGCGCCCTTGCGGCGCGTCATCTCGCGGGCCTTGCGCGC
This sequence comes from Curvibacter soli, assembly GCF_029211125.1. Classification (GTDB taxonomy): domain Bacteria; phylum Pseudomonadota; class Gammaproteobacteria; order Burkholderiales; family Burkholderiaceae_C; genus Curvibacter_A; species Curvibacter_A soli. The sequence continues at coordinate 4,160 of NZ_JARGEN010000056.1, read as the reverse complement.
GGCCTCGCGGGCGCGTGCGGCGTCGATGATCTTGCCGCAGATGGTCTTGGCGTCGTTCGGGCGCTCCTGCAGGTAGTCGGTGAGCAGCTTGCCCACGATGTCCTCGACCGGCGCGCGCACCTCGCTGCTGACCAGCTTGTCCTTGGTCTGGCTGCTGAACTTGGGCTCGGGCACCTTCACGGAGAGCACGCAGGTCAGGCCCTCGCGCATGTCGTCGCCCGTCACTTCGACTTTGGCCTTCTTGGCGAACTCGTTTTCCTCGATGTACTTGTTGATGACGCGCGTCATCGCCGCGCGCAGGCCGGTCAGGTGGGTGCCGCCGTCACGCTGCGGGATATTGTTGGTGAAACACAGCACCTGCTCGGTATAGCCGCTGTTCCACTGCATCGCCACTTCCACCGTGATGCTGGTGCCGGGGATGCCGCCGTAGGTGTCGGCGGGCCGCTCGCCCGCCGCATAGAACACGTTGGGGTGCAGGACGGTCTTGCCCTTGTTGATGAAGTCGACGAAGCCCTTCACGCCGCCCGCGCCGGAGAAGTCGTCTTCCTTGCCCGTGCGCTCGTCCTTCAGGCGGATGCGCACGCCGTTGTTCAGGAAGCTCAGCTCGCGCAGCCGCTTGCTGAGGATCTCGTAGTGGAAGTCATTGTTCTGCGTGAAGATCTCGGTGTCGGGCAGGAAGCGCACCTCGGTGCCGCGCTTCTCGGTGTCGCCCATGTTCTTCATGGGCGAGACTTCCACGCCGCCCACGGTCTCGACGATGCGGTGCTGCACCACGCCGCGTGCGAATTCGAGGGTGTGCACCTTGCCTTCGCGCCGCACGGTCAGGCGCAGCCAGCGGCTGAGCGCGTTCACGCACGACACGCCCACGCCGTGCAGGCCACCCGAAACCTTGTAGCTGTTCTGGTTGAACTTGCCGCCCGCGTGCAGTTCGGTGAGTGCTATCTCGGCGGCGCTGCGCCGGGGCTCATGCTTGTCGTCCATCTTCACGCCGGTGGGAATGCCGCGGCCGTTGTCGACGACGGAGAGGGAGTTGTCGGTGTGGATGGTCACCACGATGTCGTCGCAGTAGCCGGCCAGCGCTTCGTCGATGGAGTTGTCCACCACCTCGAACACCAGGTGGTGCAGGCCGGTGCCGTCCGACGTGTCGCCGATGTACATGCCAGGGCGCTTGCGTACCGCCTCCAGGCCCTCGAGGATCTGGATGGAGCCTTCGCCGTACCCTTCGGCGCCGCTGCCGGCGGAGTCGTTCGCGGAAGGATCGGGGTGCTTGTTGTCGTTTTCGTCGGTCATGCTCTGCTTTGCAAACGGGGTTTTTCTCGGTCTCTTGAAGAACCAAACCCGCGTCTGCACGGCACGGCGACGCGGGTTGGCGGGGCGGATGCTGCAAGGCTAGATGCGCATCGGCATGACCACGTATTTGAATGTCTCGTTGTCGGGGATGGTGAGGAGCGCGGAGCTGTTGGAGTCGGACAGCTCCAGCCGCACCATGTCCTGGCCCATGTTGGCCAGCGCGTCGATCAGGTAGGTGACGTTGAAGCCGATCTCGATGGCGTCGCCGCCGTAGTCCACGTCCAGCTCGTCCACGGCTTCTTCCTGCTCGGAGTTGTTGGCGGCCACGCGCAGCGTGCCGGGCTCCAGGTTCAGGCGCACGCCCTTGAACTTGTCGTTGGTCATGATGGCGGTGCGCTGCAGGCAGGCCAGCAGCGGCGCGCGGCCCAGCGTGATCTGGCTGCGGTGGTTCTTGGGGATGACGCGGTTGTAGTCGGGAAACTTGCCTTCGACCAGCTTGGTCACGAACTCCATGGCGCCGAAGCTGAACTTGGCCTGGTTGCCGGCGAACTGCATCTCGATGGCGCCCTCGACGTCGGAGAGCAGGCGCTGCAGCTCGAGCACGGTCTTGCGCGGCAGGATCACCTCCTGCTTGGGCACTTCCACGTCGAGCGTGGCCGAGGCGAAGGCCAGGCGGTGGCCGTCGGTGGCCACCAGGCTAAGCTGCTGGCCCTCGGCCACGAAGAGGATGCCGTTCAGGTAGTAGCGGATGTCATGCACGGCCATCGCGAACGACACCTGGGCGAGCAGGTCCTTGAGCGTCTTCTGCGGCACGCTGAAGGGCGGGCCGAAATTGGCGGATTCCTGTACCAGCGGGAAGTCCTCCGCGGGCAGCGATTGCAGCGTGAAGCGGCTCTTGCCACCTTTGAGCAGCAGCTTGTTCTGGCTCGACTCCAGACTCAGCGTCTGGTCGGCGGGCATGGTGCGCAGGATGTCGATGAGTTTGCGTGCGCCAATCGTGGTGGCGAAAGTGCCGGGGTCGCCGCCGAGGTCGGCGCTGGTGCGGATCTGGATTTCGAGATCGCTGGTCGTCAACTGCAGCAAAGAGCCGGTCTTGCGGATCAGTACGTTGGCCAGGATAGGCAGGGTGTGGCGCCGCTCCACGATACCCGCCACGGATTGCAGAACCGCGAGTACTTGGTCTTGTGGTGCCTTCAGAACGATCATTTCAACCTCTTTCCAGGGGGGTGGTGCGAGAACCCGCGAACGCAGAGCCAAACCGCATCATTCTCGCTTCTTTTTCCGTCAAGACCGCGTCTCTCGCATCAGCCCTTGATCAGCCCTTGAGGGTCTGCTCCAGCACGTGCAACTGCTGGTTCAGCTCGGTGAGCTGCTGGCGCTCGCCGGCAATCTTGCGCACCGCGTGCAATACCGTGGTGTGGTCGCGCCCGCCGAACAGCTCGCCGATCTCGGGCAGGCTCTTCTGCGTCAGTTCCTTGGCCAGGTACATGGCGATCTGGCGCGGGCGCGCGATGCTGGCCGGGCGCTTCTTGCTGTACATGTCGGCCACTTTGATCTTGTAGTAGTCGGCGACCGTCTTCTGGATGTTCTCCACGCTGATCTGCCGGTTCTGTATCGACAGCAGGTCGCGCAGCGCCTCGCGCGCGAGCTGGATGGACACTTCCTTCTGGTTGAAGCGCGAATACGCCAGGATCTTGCGCAGCGCGCCTTCGAGCTCGCGCACGTTGGAGCGCACGTTCTTGGCCACGAAGAAGGCCACTTCTTCGGGCATGTCGGCGCCCTCGGCGCGGGCCTTGTTGATCAGGATGGCCACGCGCATCTCCAGCTCGGGCGGCTCGATGGCCACGGTCAGGCCCGAGTCGAAGCGCGACACCAGCCGCTCGTGGATGTCGGCCAGCCCCTTGGGGTAGGTGTCGCTGGTCATCACGATGTGGCTCTTCTTGGCCAGCAGCGCCTCGAAGGCGTTGAAGAACTCCTCCTGCGTGCGGTCCTTGTTGGCGAAGAACTGCACGTCGTCGATCAGCAGCAGGTCCAGCGAGTGGTAGCGCTCCTTGAACTCGTCGAAGGTCTTGCGCTGGTAGGCCTTGACCACATCCGACACGAACTGCTCGGCATGGATGTAGAGAACCTTGGCGTCGGGCCGCTCGGCCAGCAGGCGGTTGCCCACGGCGTGCACCAGGTGGGTCTTGCCCAGGCCCACGCCGCCGTAGATGAACAGCGGGTTGTAGAGCTGCCCGGGCGAGCCCGCCACGTGCATGGCCGCCGCCCGCGCCATGCGGTTGGCCGTGCCTTCCACGAGGGTGTCGAAGGTCAGCGCGGCGTTCAGCCGGTTCTTGAAGCCGACGGCGGCGGGCTCCTCGCCGACCGCCGTAAGGTCGGCTGCGGCAGCATGCTCCGCGGAGGGCAAGACAAACGATTTGGCGGGGGCTTCCCGCTGAGCAAGTGCCAACTCCAGCGGCACGGGCTGGCCGTACAGACGCTCCAAGTGCGAGGCGATGCGCGCCGCGTACTGGGCCCGGATCCAGTCGAGCTTGAAGCGGTTGGCCACGAAGACCGTGACCCTGGAAAAGTCCTCGGCCACCTGGGCATCCAGGGGCTTGATCCAGGTGTTGAACTGCTGTTCGGGGAGTTCCTGCGCCAGCTGGTCCACGCATGCCTGCCACAAACTGTAGCCGGCGTCGGAGTTGCCGGTGGCGGCCGCTTCTCTGGGAGATCCCTCTGTCATTATGATTTCGTCTTTGTGGATATGCTTTGCGGGCGAGGCCGCGGATTCTAGATTATCAAGGCGTTATCCACAACCCAAAGTCTTGTCCAACGAGGTATGAGCCTGGAGCCGGGCTCGTGATTCCACTGAGCAATGAGCCTGGCGA
>NZ_JARGEN010000055.1 GCF_029211125.1 Curvibacter soli | reverse complement strand
CCGTCACAGCCCCGAAAATCCCGATTTATCGCGCCTCCCTCTCTTCATTTATCTCACTCCCGTTCACCCTGCGCCGCCCGCCGCTCCGCGCGCAGGCTGACCACGTTCCCGGTGCTGCTGCAAAAACAGGCAGCACCGACACACTCCTTGCGAATCAACGACTTGGCATGTCCATGCACGCGGCGGGCACGGCTTGTCCACAAGTTTGTCCAGCGGCGGCGGGGAAAAACCCGCGCTGCCCCCACTACCCCCACAACCCCCATTGCGCGGGAAAAACGTGCAGCAGCAGCAGGGTGACACACACATAGCGCAGGAACTTGCCGACCACCATGTAGGCCACGCAGGGCCAGAACGGCAGGCGCAGCCAACCCGCGACCGCGCAAAGCGGGTCGCCCACCAGGGGCAGCCAGCTCAGCATGCAGGCCGGCGGGCCCAGCCGCTCCAGCCAGTCGAGCGCGCGCAGGTGCACGCGGGAATGGCGGTAGCGGTCGGCCACCCTGGACGCGCCCCAGCCCATCCACCAGTTCGTCACGCCGCCCAGCGTGTTGCCCGCGGTGGCAACGAGGACGGCAGGCCAGAACATGCCGGGGCTGAGCTTGAGCAGCCCGAACAGCGCAGGCTCGGAGCCCAGCGGCAGCAGCGTGGCCGAGATGAACGAGACCACGAACAGCGCGCCGAGGCCGTACTGCGGCAGCGCCAGCAACGCGAGAACGGAAGCGATCCAACCCGGCATGAGGCAGCCAGTATAGAAAACGGGCGCCGCCATGCATGACCTCACCATCCGCGCCACGCGGCAGGCCCATTTCAATTGCTGAAATTTTGGGCAGCTACAATCACGCCTCTTTTTTCAGCATCCCCCGCGGCCTCCCCTCCACGCCATGCAGATCGGCCCCTACGCCCTGCCGAACAACGTGTTCGCCGCACCCATGGCGGGCGTCACGGACCGACCCTTCCGGCAGTTGTGCAAGTCGCTCGGCGCAGGCTATGCGGTAAGCGAGATGGTCACATCCAGGCGCGATCTGTGGAACAGCCTCAAGACCTCGCGCCGCGCCGACCACGCGGGCGAGGCCGCGCCCATCGCCGTGCAGATTGCCGGCACCGATGCGCGGATGATGGCCGACGCCGCCGCCTACAACGCCGAGCGCGGCGCGCAGATCATCGACATCAACATGGGCTGCCCGGCCAAGAAGGTCTGCAACAAGTGGGCCGGCTCCGCGCTGATGCAAAACGAGGCGCTGGCCATCGAGATCGCCGAGGCCGTGGTTGCCGCATGCGCGCCGCGCGGCGTGCCGGTCACCCTGAAGATGCGCACGGGCTGGTGTGCGGCACACCGCAACGCGGTGGCGCTGGCCCGCCGCTTCGAGGCCGCGGGCATCCAAATGCTCACCGTGCATGGCCGCACGCGCGAACAGGGCTACAAGGGCGAGGCCGAATACGACACCATCGCCCAGGTAAAGGCCGCGGTGCGCATCCCCGTGGTGGCCAACGGCGACATCGACGCGCCAGAAAAGGCGCGCGACGTGCTGCGCGCCACCGGCGCCGACGCGGTGATGGTGGGCCGCGCGGCCCAGGGCAGGCCCTGGATCTTCCGCGAGATCGCGCACTACCTCGCCACCGGCGAGCACCTGGCGCCGCCGCTCGTGGCCGAAGTGCAGCGCCTGCTGCTCGACCACCTGGAGCAGCACCACACGCTGTATGGCGCGGCCAGCGGCGTGCGCAGCGCGCGCAAGCACATCGGCTGGTACGTGCGCACGCTGCCCGGCGGCGAGGATTTCCGCAGCCGCATGAACGCCATCGAGGACTGCACCCGGCAGTTGCAGGCCGTGGCTGGCTATTTCGACGCCCTGGGCGGCAGCATGGACCGCATGCCGGCGGCGACGGCAGCCTGCGCGGAAGAACCAGAAGGATTCGCTGCATGAGCGCCGCGCCGGGCCGCTCAAGCCAGGCCCGCGCCGCAGTGCGCGACACGAAGGTCATCCCATGAGCAAGAAAAACATCGAGGAATGCATACGCGAAAGCCTGCAGGGCTACTTCAGCGACCTGCGCGGCGAACAGCCCCACGGCATGTACGACATGATGATCCGCGTCATGGAAAAGCCGCTGCTCGAAGAGGTGATGGCGCAGGCCGGCAACAACCAGTCGCGCGCCGCCGAATGGCTGGGGCTCAACCGCAACACGCTGCGCAAGAAGCTCGTCGAGCACAAGCTAGTCAACTGAACCGCACTGGATTCCCCATGAATGCACTCATCTCCGTCTCCGACAAAACCGGCATCCTTGAATTCGCGCAAGGGCTGCATGCGCTGGGCATCAGGATCCTGTCCACCGGCGGCACCGCCCGGCTGCTGGCCGATGCAGGCCTGCCCGTGACCGAGGTGGCCGACCATACCGGCTTCCCCGAGATGCTCGACGGCCGCGTGAAGACGCTGCACCCCAAGATCCACGGCGGCCTGCTGGCGCGCCGCTCCCTGCCCGCACATGTGGCGGCCTTGCAAGCGCACGGCATCGACACCATCGACCTGCTGGTGGTCAACCTCTACCCGTTCGAGGCTACGGTCGCCAGGCCCGGTTGCACGCTGGAGGATGCGATCGAGAACATCGACATCGGCGGTCCGGCCATGGTGCGCAGCGCGGCCAAGAACTGGCAGGACGTGGGCGTGCTGACCGACGCCGCGCAATACCCTGTGGCGCTGGCCGAGCTGGGGGCATCCGGCAAGCTCGGCGAGAAGACCCGCTTCGCCTTCTCGGTCACCGCGTTCAACCGCATCGCGCAGTACGACGCGGCCATCAGCAACTACCTCTCGGCCATCCAGGAAGACGGCACGCACGCGGCCTTCCCCGCGCAGGCCAACAGCAGCTTCGTCAAACTGCAGGACCTGCGCTATGGCGAGAACGCCCACCAGTGCGCCGCGCTCTACCGAGACCTGCACCCCGCGCCCGGCTCGCTGGTCACGGCCACGCAACGGCAGGGCAAGGAGCTGAGCTACAACAACCTCGCCGACGCCGACGCGGCGTGGGAATGCGTGAAGAGCTTTGCCACGGGAGCCCAAGGCGACCTTTCCAAGTCCGCAGCATGCGTCATCGTCAAGCATGCCAACCCCTGCGGCGTGGCCGTAGGCAAAGATCCGGCCGAAGCCTATGCCAAGGCGTTCCAGACCGACCCGACCTCGGCCTTCGGCGGCATCATCGCCTTCAACCAGCCGCTCGATGGTGCCGCGGCGCAGGCGGTTTCCAGGCAGTTCGTCGAGGTGCTGATGGCGCCCGCCTTCACGCCCGAGGCACTGGAAGTGTTCAAGACCAAGGCCAACGTGCGCCTCCTCGAAATCCCGCTCGCCAGCGTGCGGCACGACGGCAAGACCGCCTGGGAGCGCGGCCAGAACGCGCATGACGTCAAGCGCATCGGCTCGGGCCTGCTGATCCAGACCGCCGACAACCACGTGCTGCGGCGCGAGGATCTGAAGGTGGTCACCAAGCTCGCCCCGACCGAACAGCAGATCGAGGATCTGCTGTTCGCCTGGAAGGTTGCCAAGTTCGTCAAGAGCAACGCCATCGTGTTCTGCAAGGACGGCATGACCATGGGCGTGGGCGCGGGGCAGATGAGCCGGCTCGATTCGGCCCGCATTGCCAGCATCAAGTCCCAGCACGCCAAGCTGTCGCTGGCCGGCACGGCGGTGGCGAGCGATGCCTTCTTCCCGTTCCGCGACGGGCTCGACGTGGTGGTCGACGCGGGTGCCACCAGCATCATCGAGCCCGGCGGCAGCATGCGCGACCAGGAGGTGATCGACGCGGCCAACGAGCGCGGCGTGGCCATGGTGTTCTCGGGCGTGCGCCATTTCCGGCATTGAGCGACGCCTTTTGATCCTTGCACGAGACCGGCTCCACGCCGCCCTGCGCGTGTTGTAAAAATCTGTCCACGATGACCATGCAGGCCGTGGACCCGGGTATTTTCCAGCACACTGCCTGGATGCGCAGCGGGCCATTTTGGCGGATGCTTCGCATGGGACATGACCTTGAGGAGCGCATATGTCAAGCGATGGGGCAGTACGGTGGAAGGTGGAAGACCTGGATTTCTCGCGCATCGCGCTCAGCGAGGTGCGCGCGGACGAGAACCTCTTCTACCTGGCGAGCTGCGCGTCGTTCGTCGAAAGCGGCTCCGACTTGTACACCCGCAACCTGGTGAATTACTTCCAGGGCGACGAGGAAGTCTCGGCATGGCTGTCCGGGCACTGGGAGCCCGAGGAACTGCAGCACGGGCGGGCGCTGCGCGCCTACGTGGCCCACGTCTGGCCAGAGTTCGACTGGGAAAGCGCCTACCGGAGCTTCCTCGCCGAATACGCGACCTACTGCAGGGTCGATTTGCTGGCCCCGACGCGCGCCCTGGAAATGGCGGCGCGCTGTGTGGTGGAAACCGGCACCGCCACCTACTACGGAGCGCTGGCGCGCAGCACGGCGGAGCCCGTGATGCGCGACCTGGCCCGCCGCATCGCGGCCGACGAGGCCAACCACTACCGGCATTTCTACGGCTTCTTCCAGCGCTACCGCACGCAGGAGCGCCCGGGACGCGCGCGGGTGCTGGCCACCCTCGGGCGGCGCACGCTGGAGCTCAAAAGCGAGGATGCCGATTGCGCGGTACGGCACGTGGTCCGGGCCCGCTGTCCGGAACGCGCGGCCGACCGTGACTATGTGCGGCGCCTGCGCGAGCGCATGAACTCCACCATACGCCGCAACCTCCGGCCCGACGCCACGCTCAGAATGCTGATGCGCCCGCTGGAACTGCCCCCCAGGGTGCAGGCGGTGATCCAGTACCCGGTGGAGCAGTTCATGCAGCGCATGTTCCTGCGCTGACTCTTGATCGACCGAAGCCGGCTGCGCCATGCGGCAGAGAAGGCGCGGATGGCTCCCGCGCGCAAGCGCCCCAGCCTCAGCGCAGCGGAATCGGCGTGCCCCGCGCCACCGGCACCGCCGTCACCGCGTTCTGCGGCGAGCCATCGATGAGCTTGTCGGAATAGGTCAGGTACACCAGGGTGTTGCGCGGCGCGTCCACCATGCGCACGATGCGCAGGCGCTTGAACAGGATCGACATGCGCTCGCTGAACACCTCTTCCTGCTTGCGCAGCGGCTTCGGGATGGCGATGGGGCCGGTCTGGCGGCAGGCGATGGAGGCTTCTGCCTTGTCCTCGGCCAGCCCGAACGCGCCCTTGAGGCCGCCCGTGCGGGCGCGCGAGACGTAGCAGGTCACGCCCTGCACGCCGGGGTCGTCATAGGCCTCGACGACGATCTTGTGGTCCGGGCCGATGAGCTTGAAGGCCGTGTCCACGTCGCCCACGGTTTCGGCGCGGGCCATGCACCCAGCGAGCACCAACGCTCCTGAAACAATAGCTGCCACCGCAGGTGGAACAAGCGCTGGCGGGCGATTTTGCATCAAGGTATCGTTCCTCACGCGGGCTGGGCCGCCTCGGTCTCGGCGATGCGCCGGGCCAGGTGGGCCAGCGCCTCGTCGATCTGGTCGATCAGCACCAGGCACAGGTCGCCGGGCCGCAGGCGGGCGAGCGCCGTGTCGATGGCGTTGAACTCGCCCTGCACCTCCTCCACGTGCGTGGCGCGGCGGGTGCCGGCCAGGCCGTCGCGCAGCAGGCGCAGCACCTCGCCGTCGGCGCGTCCGCGCTGGCAGGCGTCCTGGTACAGGATTACCTCATCGAACGCGCGGCCCAGGATCTGCGTCTGCTCGCGGATGTCCTGGTCGCGCCGGTCACCCGCGCCGCTGATGACCACCGTCCGGCGCCGGGCCGGCATGGCGTCCACGGCGGCCACCAGCGCACGCATGGCGTCGGGGTTGTGGCCGTAGTCGGCGATCAGCGTGGCGCCCTTGTAGTCCATGACGTTGAAGCGCCCGGGGGCGTTGTCGGCGTCGCCCGAGAAGCTCGACAGCCCGCGGCGGATGGTGTTCCAGTCCAGCCCGATGCTCCAGGCAGCGGCCACCGCGGCCATGGCGTTCTCGACCTGGAAGCCGATGGCGCCGCCGCGCGTGAGCGGCACGTCGCGCAGCGCAATGCGCTCGCGCCACGAGCCCTGGGCGGCGACGATGGCATCGCCGTCCACGCACACAGTGCGCTCTCCGAGGGCGCGGTGCGTGGCCATCACGGGGTGCTGGCGGTCGGCGGCGAAGAAGACGACCTTGCCGGGACAGTTGGCGGCCATGGCCGCGACGATGGGGTCCGCCGCGTTGAGCACGGCCCAGCCCGCGGGCGCCACGTTCTGCACGATCACGCGCTTGAGCACCGCCAGGTCTTCCACCGTGGTGATGTAGTTGAGCCCCAGGTGGTCGCCCGCGCCCACGTTGGTCACCACGGCCACCTGGCAGCGGTCGAAGCCCAGCCCCTCGCGCAGGATGCCGCCGCGCGCGGTCTCGAACACCGCCGCGTCCACCTCGGGGTGCATGAGCACGTTGCGCGCGCTGCGGGGTCCGCTGCAGTCGCCGCTGTCGATCTGGCGCCCGCCCACGTACACGCCGTCGGTGTTGGTCATGCCCACGCCCAGGCCGCTGGCGCCCAGGATGTGGGCGATGAGCCGCGTGACGGTGGTCTTGCCGTTGGTGCCGGTCACCGCCACCACGGGAACGCGACCGTCGCTGCCATGGCCGAACAGGTTGTCGATGATGGCCTCGCCCACCGCGCGGCCCCGCCCGAACGAGGGTGCGATGTGCATGCGCAGGCCCGGCGCGGCGTTCACCTCGACGATGCCGCCGCCCTGCTCCTCCAGCGGCTGCAACACGTTCTCGCACACGATGTCCACGCCGCAGATGTGCAGGCCCACCATCTGCGCGGCGGCGACGGCGCGCGCCGCCACCTCTGGATGCACGTCGTCGGTCACGTCGGTGGCGGTGCCGCCGGTGGACAGGTTGGCGTTGTTGCGCAGCACCACGCGGCGGCCCTTCTCGGGCACGGCATCGGGCGCCAGGCCCTGGGCCTGGAGCTGCGCGATGGCGATGTCGTCGAGCCGTATCTTCGTGAGCGAGGTGGAGTGCCCCTCGCCGCGGCGCGGGTCGCGGTTGACCTCGGCCACCAGTTCGCGCACCGTGTGCGCGCCGTCGCCCAGCACCAGCGGCGGCTCGCGCCGCGCAGCGGCGACGAGCCGCTCGCCCACCACCAGCATGCGGTAGTCGTGGCCCGGCAGGTATTTCTCGACCATCACCTCGCCGTAGTGCGCGGCGGTGCGGTAGGCGGCGTCGATCTGCGCGCGGTCGGTGATGTTGACGGTCACGCCCTTGCCCTGGTTGCCGTCCTGCGGCTTGACCACCACGGGCAGGCCCACGTCCTGCGCCGCGGCCCACGCGTCGTCGGGCGACTGCACGGGCCGGCCCAGCGGCACCGGCACGCCGGCGGCGTGCAGCAGCTTCTTGGTCAGGTCCTTGTCCTGCGCGATGGATTCGGCCACGGCGCTGGTGGAATCGACCTCCGCGGCCTGGATGCGGCGCTGGCGCGAGCCCCAGCCGAACTGCACCAGGCTGCCGCGCGTGAGCCGGCGGTACGGTATGCCGCGCGCCACGGCGGCTTCGACGATGGCGCCAGTGCTCGGGCCCAGGCGCTCGTCCTCGTCGGCGGCGCGCAGTTCGGCCAGGGCCGTGGCGGCGTTGAACACGCCGCCGCTCGCCGCGGCCTCGATCAGCGCGCGCGCATGGGCCAGGGCCAGGCGGCCCACGGCCTCCTCGGTGTATTCGACGACGACCTGGAACACGCCGGCCTCGGGCGTGGCCGTCGTGCGGCTGAAGGTCACGGGGCAGCCGGCCTGGGCCTGCAGCGACAGCGCCGCGGCTTCGAGCACGTGGGCCAGCGCGACCGGCCCTTCATGGCCCGCGTGGCGCAGCGCGCCCACGGTGGGGAACAGCGCGCGCAGCCGCGCCTCGAACCCCGGCAGATGGTCGATGGCGCATTCGGCAGGCGTACAGGCCACCACGGCTTCGATGGTCGTGTGGCGGCTCCACAGGTTGGGCCCGCGCAGCGCGCGGATGCGGGAGATTTCCATGGCGGATTCCGGCGGAAGGTTCGGTACGGTCAGTGCGTGGCGGCTTCGGCGCGGGCCGTGCGCGCGGGCATGGCATCGGAGTCGAACGTCTTGACTCCCGCGGCGATCAGGTCGGGCGCCACGTCCAGCGCCCAGGCCGCGGCCACGGCGGCCAGCAGGCTGCGGGCCTGGGCCGCATCGCCCGGGCGGTAGCGCTCGTGCAGCAGGTCGGCCAGGCCGCCGATGGTTTTTTCCGCCGCGCCGATGGCCAGCACCAGGCGGTCGCCCTTCAGGTACACGGCGCGGCCCTGCGTGGCGCGGTGCGCGGCGATGGCGGGCAGCGCCGCGTCCAGGCCGTAGAAGACCACGCCGCCGTCGCACAGGCGCGCCAGCTCGGCCACGCGCGGGTCGCCGGCATGCAGCACGGCCACGCCCTCGGGCAGCACCACGTCGACCTGGGTGCGCAGCACCCGGGCCATCTGGTCGGGCTCGCGCACGTCGTAGGCTGCCAGCGCCTGCGCGCCGTCCATGTCGGTCACCACGCCGACCTGGCAGCGGTCGTAGGCCAGGCCGTCGCGCAGGATGGTCTCGGGACCGTTCTCCACCACGGCGGCCTCGACCATCTGGTTCATCAGCAGGCGGTGGGCGGGCTCCCAGTGGGCGCTGTCCCTGGCATCGACGCGGCGGCGGTCCAGGAACAGGCCGTCGCGGCAGGCCAGGCCCGTGTGGTAGCCGGCCAGGTGCAGCAGCCAGGCGACCATGCGCGCGATGGTCTGCGTGTCCTGCGTGCCGGCCACGCCCACCACGGGGATGCGGCCCGCCTTGCCGTGGCTGTCGGCCTCGGGGAACAGGTGCTCCACGATGACCTGGCCCACGGGGCGCGGCGCGCCCACGGCGGGCTTCAGGTGCATCAGCAGGCCCGGGCCGGCGTTCACCTCGACGATGGCGCCGCCCTGCGCGTGCAGCGGGCGCGATATATCCTGCGCCACCAGATCGATGCCAGCGATGTCCAGCCCCACCACGCGCGCCGCCAGCACGGCCATGCAGGCCACGTCGGCATGCACCTGGTCGGTACAGTCGATGGCGACGTTGCCGTTGCGCTGGATGATGACCTCGCGCCCCTTGGCGGGCACGGAATCGGCCGCCAGGCCCTGGCGCTGCAGTTCGAGCTGCACGCCGCGGTCGCTGGCGACGGCGATGGGTTCGAGCGGAAACTCCTCTTCCACCCCGCGGCGCGGGTCGGTGTTGATCTGCGCGTCGATCAGCATGGCGACGGTGCTGGCGCCGTCGCCGGTGATGCAGACGACCTCGCCGCGCGCCGCCGCCACCACGCGCCCGCCCACGACGAGCAGGCGGTGCTCGTGGCCGCGGATGAAGCGCTCCACGATCACCTCGCTGCCCTCGGGCTCGGCGTTGCGGAAGGCGGCCTCGACCTCTTCGCGGGTGATGAGGTCGAGCGCCACGCCGCGCCCATGGTTGGCGTCGCTGGGCTTCACGACCACGGGCAGGCCAATGTCCTGCGCGGCCTCCCAGGCGTCCGCGGGGCTTTCGACCACACGGCCCTCGGGCACCGGCACGCCGCAGGCGCGCAGCAGGCTCTTGGTCAGGTCCTTGTCGCGCGAGATGCTTTCGGCGATGGCGCTGGTGAATTCGGTCTCCGCGGTCCAGATGCGGCGCTGCGCCGCGCCGTAGCCGAGCTGCACCAGGTTGCCGTCGTTGAGGCGGATGTGCGGGATGCGCCGGTCCGCCGCCGCCGAGACGATGCAGGCCGTGCTCGGGCCCAGGTAGCAGTCGTCCACGCTGGCGCGCAGGCGGGCCACGGCGGCCTTGACGTCGAAGTCGCCGCCACGGATGGCGGCCATGATCAGCGCATGCCCTTCGGCGAGCGCCACGCGCGCCACCTGCTCGTCGCGGGCGCGAAACACCATGCGGTACACGCCGCGCCGCGAGGTGCTGCGGGTCTGCCCGAAGCCCGTGGGCATGCCGGCCAGGTTGAGCAACTCGATCACCACGTGCTCCAGCACGTGGCCGCACCAGGTGCCTTCCTCCAGCCGCTGCAGGAAGCCGCCGCGCTCGCCCACGCCGCAATGGTGTTCGATCAGGGCCGGCAGCCAGGTGGTGAGGCGCTGGTTCAGGCCGGGAATGGTGTGCGAGGGGTAGTCTTCGAGCGTGCCGAGGTCCAGCCATACTTCCAACACGGGCCGGTAGGTCCAGATGTTGGGGCCGCGCAGGTAGTTGGTGCGCAGCAGCCGGATATCTTCCACGGAATCCATTGTTTTCATGCAGTCCATCCCTCGGGCCACGGTTGCCATGGGGCGCGATTGTGCGCTCTGCGATGCGCCCGGGAATGCGCCCTGGACATAGGCGTGGGCCGCGTGGGGCGTGCCGCAGCAGGGCTCGCTGGCGCCGCGCAAACGCGTTTCGGTGAAAATCCACGATCCCAAGCGGGCGGCTGAACCGCGAGAGTAGCCGCGGGTGACCGAATCAAAATGCAACATCACTATCCTGTCGACGCCTCGGGTGCCCTGTCGGGCCCCGGCGGGGCCGATCTGCGAGAGCAACTCGGTGCCAACGAGAACGTTCTCGCCCTGCTGCCGGTTGACCTGGACGCCGGCCTGCGGTTCGCCCAGGGGCAGGTGGCGCTGACCGACCAGCGGCTGCTGGCGCGCGAGGTGCCGGGCGGCGCCTGGAGCGCCTGGGCGCTGCACCCCGGCCTGGCGCTGCGGCTGGGCGACCACGCGGGCATTGGCACGCTGGAACTCGTGGACGCGCGGCAGCGGCTCGCGTGCTGGCGCTTCACCCTCGCGCTGCATGCGCAGGCGCTGCGGCTGTTGCAGGCATTCGAGCAGCGCCGCGCGCACGGCCGCGCGGATGCTGCGCCGCAGCAAGACGAGGGCGATGACTTTGCTGCGGCGCAGCAACCGCTGCCATCCACCTGGGTGCTGCTGCGCCTGTGGCGCTTCGCGCGGCCCTACCGGCGGCAACTGGCGGCGGGCTTCGCGCTCACGCTGGCCTCCACCGCGGCGGCACTGGTGCCGCCCTACCTGACCATCCCGCTGATGGACGAGATCCTGATTCCGTACCAGAACGGGCAGGCGATTGCGCAGCAGCGGGTCTACCTCTACCTCGGCGGCCTGCTGGGCGCGGCGCTGGCCGCGTGGGGGCTGAACTGGGCGCGCACCTACATCCTGGCGCTGGTGTCCGAGCGCATCGGCGCGGACCTGCGTACCACCACCTATGAACACCTGCTGCGCCTGTCGCTCGACTACTTCGGCGGCAAGCGCACGGGCGACCTGATGGCGCGCATCGGTTCGGAGACCGACCGCATCAACGTCTTTTTGTCGCTGCACGCGCTCGACTTCGCCACCGACGTGCTGATGATCGCCATGACCGCGGCGATTCTTTTTTCCATCAACGCCTGGCTCGCGCTGGTCACGCTGGTGCCGCTGCCTTTCATCGCCTGGATGATCCACACCGTGCGCGACCGGCTGCGCACCGGTTTCGAGAAGATCGACCGCGTGTGGAGCGAGGTGACCAACGTGCTGGCCGACACCATCCCCGGCATCCGCGTGGTGAAGGCCTTTGCCCAGGAGGCGCGCGAGGCGCGGCGCTTCCACGACGCCAACCGCCGCAACCTGGAGGTCAACGACCGGCTCAACCGCACCTGGAGCCTGTTCACCCCCACGGTCACGCTGCTGACCGAAGCCGGCCTGCTGGTGGTGTGGGCCTGCGGCATCTGGCTGGTGGCGCACAACCGCATCACGGTGGGCGTGCTGACCGCCTTCATCGCCTACATCGGGCGCTTCTACGCGCGGCTCGACTCGATGAGCCGCATCGTCTCGGTCACGCAGAAGGCCGCCGCCGGCGCCAAGCGCATCTTCGACATCCTCGACCACGTGAGCAACGTGCCCGACCCCGCCCAGCCCGTGAAGCTCGACAAGGTGCAGGGCGCCATCAGCATGCAGGGCGTGGGCTTTCGCTACGGCAGCCGCGCGGTCATCAAGGGGCTCTCGCTCGACATCCGCCCCGGCGAGATGATCGGCCTGGTGGGCCACAGCGGCTCGGGCAAGAGCACGCTGGTCAACCTGCTGTGCCGCTTCTACGACGTGACGGACGGCGCCATCCTGGTCGACGGCGTGGACATTCGCCGCCTGGCCGTGGCCGACTACCGCCGCCACATCGGCCTGGTGCTGCAGGAGCCGTTCCTGTTCTTCGGCACCATCGCCGAGAACATCGCCTACGGCAGGCCCGACGCCACGCGCGAGGAGATCGTGGCCGCCGCGCGCGCCGCACACGCGCACGACTTCATCCTGCGGCTGCCGCACGGCTACGACTCGCTGGTGGGCGAGCGCGGCCAGGGCCTGTCGGGCGGCGAGCGCCAGCGCATCAGCATTGCCCGCGCGCTGCTGATCGACCCGCGCATCCTGATCCTCGACGAAGCCACTTCCGCCGTGGACACCGAGACCGAGAAGGAAATCCAGAAGGCGCTCGACAACCTGGTGCAAGGCCGCACCACCATCGCCATCGCCCACCGCCTGTCCACGCTGCGCAAGGCCGACCGGCTGGTGGTGATGGACCGCGGCGAGATCGTCGAGGTGGGCCCGCACGACGACCTGATGGCGCGCCAAGGCGCCTACTGGCGGCTCTACGAGGCCCAGGCCCGGCGCGCCGAGGCGGACGACAGTGCCGCCGCCAGCCCGGCGCCGCCGCCGCTCCCCGTTTCGCACTCCGCGCATCCCGCGGGCACGCCATGACTGCGCGGCAACCCGATACCGCCGCGCCGCCGGCGCTGGACATCGCGCTGGAACGCACGCCATTCGGCCGGCTCGACCTGACGCTGGCCGACGGCACCCGCCATGCCGGCGTGGTGCCGGTGCGCGCCTTTCCGCTCGCCGCGCCGGACGAGGGCCTGTCGTTCGTCGGCCCCGCGGGGCACGAAGTGCTGTGGGTCGCGCGGCTGGCCCGCCTGCCCGCGCCCGCGCGCGCCCTGGTGGAGCAGGAGCTGGCCCTGCGCGAGTTCATGCCCACGATCACCCGCATCGCGGGCGTGTCGGGCTTTTCCACGCCCAGCACCTGGCGCGTCGAAACCGACCGCGGCCCGACGGAATTCGTGCTGAAGGCCGAGGAGGACATCCGGCGCCTGCCGCAGGGCCGGCTGCTGATCGCGGGCGCGCAGGGCGTGCATTACCTGATCGCCGACGCCCGCGCGCTCGACCGCCCTTCGCGCAAGCTGCTGGGGCGGTTTCTTTGATACTCCCAGGGAGTATGCATTAAATTCGCCCGTATTATCTGCGGTAGAAGATTGCATATAGGGGAGTATTACGCACTGCCGGTTCCACGCCCCGCCGCCCAGGCCCTCCGGCGCCGCCAGGGGCATACTTTTTGCTGAATTCCACTTGCCTTCACACACCCCATGCACAAAGCCGCCCTCGTCCTCTTCTCGGGCGGGCAGGATTCCACCACCTGCCTGGCCCAGGCCCTGTCCCGCTACGAGCGCGTGGAAACGCTGGCCTTCGACTACGGCCAGCGCCACGTGGTCGAACTGCAGTCCCGGCTCGACGTGCTGGCCCAACTGCGGCTGCAGTTCCCGGCCTGGGCCGCGCGGCTGGGCGACGACCACCTGCTCGACCTGGCCGTGCTGGGCCAGGTGAGCGAGACCTCTCTCACGCGCGACATGGCCTTTCGCATGGAGGAAGGCGGCCTGCCCAACACCTTCGTGCCGGGGCGCAACCTGATCTTCCTGACCTTCGCCGGCGCGCTGGCCTACCGCCGCGGGCTCGACGTGATCGTCACCGGCGTGTGCGAAACCGATTTCTCCGGCTACCCCGACTGCCGTGACGACACCATCAAGGCCATGCAGATCGCGCTGTCGCTGGGCATGGAGCGGCGCGTGCTGATCGACACCCCGCTCATGTGGATCGACAAGGCCGACACCTGGCGCCTGGCCGAGTCGCTGGGCGGCGGCGCGCTGGTGGACCTGGTGGTCGAGTACACCCACACCTGCTACCTGGGCGACCGCAGCCTGCGCCATCCCTGGGGCTACGGCTGCGGGCAGTGCCCGGCCTGCCTGCTGCGCGCGCGCGGGTGGGAGCGCTACCGGCCGAACGCCCCCTGAGCCCCACGGCACACCGGCGCGGAGATTGCGAAACACGACGACGAAAGCGATGGATTCGTGCCGAGGGGCAGGCGCAAACCGCAGCGATAGCCGTCGCTAGCGCGAGGATTTGCAACGCCGCCATGCGGCAAAAGGCGCGGTTTATGGGCTGCTTCGCGTTGAACACTGCACTGGCACAGTTGCCCGAGACACTCGCCGGCAAGGAGCGCCGGGCCGGCGCGCCGACGCCCGCCTACCCGCAAAAAAAGTAGGTGGAGACTGAAAAAAGGCCTAAATTCCGGCTCAGTTCTGCCGTTAAGAAGTACGAGAGCCGCAAAAAGCGGCTGATGCCTCTGCAATGACGCTGCCGCCAGCGCTGGAGAAACCATCGGGAGAAAGTCATGCCACTGCCGCCTGTTGACCGACTGCCGAACTGGCGCCCCCAAGGCGCCGACCTGTATTCGACCGGTGCTTCCGGCGCGGTGCCCGTGCGCCCCGTGAATGCCGCCAATTCGGTGGAATCCACCGACCGCAACGGCGAAGGCGTGGTGCTGCGCACGTCTGCCGGCGAGGCGGCGGGCAGCGCGCCCAACGCCCCCGACCTGCCGGAGCTGTATTCGCGCCGCGGCCTGCCCTCGGGCAGCCTGGCGCCCGCCGCGGCGGCGCAGACGCCCGGGGCAGCCGCGCCCGCTGCTGCTACGGCCTTCACGCCAGCCACCGCCGCCGTATCCGCGGCAGGCGCCGCGGCGGCGGGCACCGATGCCGCCACGGCCGCCGCCGATCCCGCCCAGGCCACCGACAAGACCGCCGCGCGCACCGGCGAAGCGGTGAACCAGCCCTCCAACACCGACCCGGCCAACGAGGACTGGACCAGCCGCGCCGCCGAGCAGCGCAAGGCCGAGGCGGCCAAGCAGGCAGCGGAGCCGCCGAAGGAGCCGATCTCCAAGCAGTTGCTCGAATTCCTGCAGTCGGTCTGGCGCGCCAGCGGCAATGCCATCGACATCGCGCAGCACACCAGCCAATCCGCCAGCCGGGACATCAACGCCCAGCAGCCGCTGCGCAGCGACCCGCTCACCTACACCGGGCAGCAGAGCGGCAAGAAGTCATCGGGCGTGCTGTAGCCGGCGCGCCCGCAGGGCGCCGCTCCTGTAGCGCTCCTGTATTGATAGCTTCCACCGCTGTATTTCCGGCGACTTCAGCATCAAACATAGCTGAAGTCGGTCAAATACAGGCGGTGGCAGCTACTGATTCGATAGCGCCTTTCATGCCGCGGCGCCGAGGTTCAGCGCCACGATGGCGGCCAGCAGGCCGCTTTCCATTTTTCTTCGGAGCGGAAATAGGGGGCGACCCAGGGCCCAGACCTTGGCGGTCTGCGTGGCCGCGCTGCGCAGGCGGGTGGGGATTTTCATCGGTGCGGTCATGCGGGGGACTAGGGCTTGGCTGCCGCGCTGGCGGGTTCGCGTGCGGCCGCCTCGCGCTTGGCCTGTTCGCGCCGCGCGCGGTACTGGACGGCAAAGGTGCGCACCTCGTCCATGCCGACGAAGCCGTCGTGGTCGGTGTCGGCCTCGTCGAAGGCCGCCGCCAGCGGCGGCAACAGCGCCACCTCGGCGCGGCTGAGCTTGCCGTCGCCGTTGGCGTCGAGCATCTGGAACTGGCGCTCGGCCTTGAGCTCGCCCCGGCTCTTGGCCGGCGCGGCTTCGGGCTGCGCAGCGGTGGCCTGCGACTGCGCCGCCATGCAGGATGCGAGCGCCACGGCCAGCAGGGCGGCGGAAAAACAAGAATGGATGCGCATGGGGAGAAAGACCTTTCCTGGCCGCCATGGTCGCATGGAGGCGCGCCCGGCATGGGTGATGTCACCCGGCGTTACAGGCTTTTGCCGGGACTTTTCCTTCAGCGTGTCGCCTCGAGGTTGGCGATGCCGCTGTCCACATGTCCCGCCGGCACGTGCAGCGCGGCGGCGGTGACGTGGCCGGTCTGGTCGTCGAAGAAGAAGTCGGGCTCGAACTCGCGCAGGAAGCCGCCCTTGTCCAGCCCGCCGAGGAACATGGCCTCATCGACCGCGATGTTCCAGCTCATCAGCGTCTGGATGGCGCGCTCGTGCGCCGGCGCGCTGCGCGCCGTGACCAGCGCGGTGCGGATGCGCATGCCCACCTGGCTGGCGTCCTGCTGCAGCCGGTGCAGCGCGGCCAGCAGGGGCTTGAATGGCCCGCCGGGCAGCGGCTGTGCGGCGTTGGCCGATTCGTGCTGCTGGAACGCGGCCAGGCCCTCGGCCTGGTAGATGCGCTCGGCCTCGTCGCTGAACAGCACCGCGTCGCCGTCGAAGGCGATGCGCACTTCGTCGGGGTGGTTGTAGCTGGCCTGCACCGACTCGGTCAGCACGCGCGCGGCGGGAAAGCCGAGCATGAGCGCCTGCCGCACGTCGTTCTGGTTGGCCGACAGGAACAGGTGCGCGCCCAGCGGGCGCAGGTAGCGGAACGGGTCGCGCCCCTGCGTGAACACGCCGCGCTGCACGCTGGGCAGGCCGTGCGCCGCGCACGAGCGGAACACGCGCATGCCGCTCACCGGGTCGTTGCGCGAGAGCAGCACCACCTCCACGCGCTGCTGCTCGGGCACGTTGAAGGCCAGCAGCTTGCGCACCAGTGAGAACGCCACGCCGGGCGCGGCGGGAATGTCGAGCCGCTGGCGCTGCAGCTCCACGTAGGCGCGGTCGTTGCCGCGCTCGAACACGCGGTTCTCCTCCTCGAAGTCGAACAGCGCACGCGAAGAGATGGCGACGACGAGCTTGTCGTCTAGGGTGATGGGCATGTGGCTACAGCTACTTGACGAACTGGTTCATCTCGATGATCGGCAGCATCACGGCAAGGACGATCAGCATCACGACCAGCCCCATCGCCACGATCAGCAGCGGCTCCAGGATGGTGGCGAGCTGCATGGCGCGGCGCTGTACCTCGCCGCCCAACTGGCTGGCCGCGCGCTGCAGCATCACGGGCAACTGGCCGGTCTGCTCGCCCAGGCGCGCGAACATCGCCACCAGGCCGGGGAAGCGCTTCTTCTGCGCCAGGGCCGACGCCAGCGGCGCGCCCTCGCGCACCAGCACCAGCGCGTCGAGCGCGTCGGCGCGCATGGCCGTGTTCGACAGCGTTTCGGCGGCGGCCTGGAGCGCGCGCAGGATGGGCACGCCCGCAGCCGCCAGCATGGCCAGCGTGCTGGCGAAGCGCGCCGCGTTGTAGCCGCGCGCCAGCCGGCCCACCAGCGGCAGCCTCAGCCATGCCGCATCGATTTTGGGGCGAAAAACGGCACTGGCGTAGGCGGCACGGGCGCAAAATGCTATTAATACAATAGCGATCAGCAGCGCCCATCCATAGCCGCGCACGAAGCTGCTCACCGCCAGCATGGCTTGCGTGAGGAGCGGCAGCGCGTGCTTGGTGCCCGCGAACACGTTGGCCACCTGCGGCACCACGTAGGTCACCAGGAACAGCACGATGGCAATCGCCACCACGGTCACGATGGCCGGGTACAGCGCCGCACCCATGAGCTTGGCCTGGAGCGCCTGGCGCTCCTCCAGGTCGTCGGCCAGGCGGTCGAGCACCAGGCCCAGGTTGCCGCTGGACTCGCCCGCGCCGATCACCGCCGTGTAGATGGGCGAGAACTCGCGCGGGTGCTGCGCCAGCGCGCGCGCAAAGGGCGACCCGGCGTTGACCTCGGCGCGCAGGTTGGCGACCAGGTTGCGCTGGCGCTCGTCCTCGGCCTCGTCGGCCAGCGCGGTGAGCGCCCGCTCCAGCGGCAGGCCCGAACTCACCAGGCCCGCGATCTGGCGCGTCCACACCGCCAGGCCCGTGGCGTTGAAGACGCGCGCCGCGAAGAAGCCGCCCCCGGCGGCGGCCTGGGCGCCAGTGCCGGCGAGCGGCTCCACGGCCAGCGGCACCAGTGCCTGCGCGCGCAGCAGGCCGCGCGCCGCGCGGGCGGTGTCGGCTTCCAGCACGCCCTTGCGGGCATGGCCTTGCGCGTCGAGAGCTTCAAAAGAAAAAGCGGGCATAGGGCGATGGTAACGGGCCGGCCCCGCCCTCCCGCCGCCAGGTCAGCCGCGCGCGCGGGCCGCAGCGGCAATGTCGAGCGCACGCAGGCGCAACGCCGGGTCGTAGACGTCGCAGACCAGGATGAACTCGTCGGCGCCCGTGCGTTCGTGCAGCGCCTGCAGCCCGGTGCGCACCGTGTCGGGCCCGCCGATCACGGCGGCGGCCAGGAAGTCGCCCACCGCAGCACGCTCCTGCGGCGAAAGGTGTTCGGCAAACCCCTGCACGGGCGGCGGCAGCAGGCCGCGCTGGCCCGTCAGGATGCCCAGCACGCGCTGGTACACGCTGCTGGCCAGGTACTGCGCTTCGTCATCCGTGGGCGCGGCGACCAGCGGCACGCCGATGGCCACGTAGGGTTTGGCCAGCGTGGGCGAAGGCCGGAAGCGCGCGCGGTACAAGTCCACCGCGGCGTCCAGCAGGCGCGGCGCGAAGTGGGAGGCGAAGGCATAGGGCAGGCCGCGTTCCGCCGCGAGCTGGGCGGAAAACAGGCTCGACCCGAGCAGCCAGATCGGCACGTTGCTGCCCGTGCCCGGCGTGGCCACTAGGCGCTGACCCGGCTGCGCGGGGCCCAGCAGGCGCTGCAGTTCGGCCACATCGGCAGGGAAATCGTCCACCGACTCCATCCGGTCGCGCCGCAGCGCGCGCATCGTGGCCGGGTCGGTGCCGGGCGCGCGTCCCAGGCCCAGATCGATGCGCCCTGGATACAGCGCCGCCAGCGTGCCGAATGCCTCGGCCACCACCAGCGGCGCATGGTTGGGCAGCATCACCCCGCCCGAGCCCACGCGGATGCGCGCGGTGCCGCCGGCGATGTAGCCAATCAGCACCGAGGTCGCGGAACTGGCGATGCCCGGCATGTTGTGGTGCTCGGCGAGCCAGTAACGCGTGAAGCCGAGCGTTTCGACGTGCCGCGCGGTGGCAAGCGCGTTCGCCAGTGCATCGGCCACCGTGCCGCCCTCGCGCACAGCGACGAGGTCGAGGAAGGAGAAAGCAGTGTCTTGGAGGGATGCCATGCAGGGATTGTGGAGCGAAAGGCTTTCCCCTTGCTGGCATCAAGATATGGATGGGCGACGACCTGCCCAAGGTTTTCCGTGCGCCACAGGGGGCGGCCACCAACCCGCATATTTCACACTCCCCCACTGCATGACCCATTGCGGATCAATTTCGGCGCTCGGGCTGCCTGACTGACCTGTGCGGGCTGCCTGACCTGTGCGATTTTTGACATCCTCCCCGGCATGAATGCCGGAGCTTCCTACGGCGCTCAGGCGCGGCATGGAGCCGCCTCTGCGTCGCTTCGGTGGGTTCCTGCTGCTGGCGGCATTGCTGCACCGCTCGGCGTCGTGACGGAGCTGGCTCAAGAACTCGGCGCCCTGCACGAGCGCGGCGCGCTGCCAGACATCGATGAACTGCGCACGCGGTTTGCGCCACGCCAGACCTCGATGCCCGAGGTGCGGGTGGTGCTGCCGAGCGCGGCCGACTACGACGAACTGCTGGAGGCCGCATGACCATGATGGCCACCACACTGACGGCTGCCGATGCGGCACGCGTGCCCCTGATGCTCAGCGAACTGAGGCTGCCCACGATCAAGCTGTCCGCGCCGATCCAAATCTGAGCCACCGGGCCGACTGAATATTGAGCCAGGGGTGGAAGCCGAC
>NZ_JARGEN010000054.1 GCF_029211125.1 Curvibacter soli | reverse complement strand
CTACTTCCGCACCACCGACGTGACCGGCGCCATCGAGCTGCCGGCCGACAAGGAAATGGTGATGCCAGGCGACAACGTGACCATCACCGTCAAGCTGATCAACCCCATTGCCATGGAAGAAGGCCTGCGCTTCGCCATCCGCGAGGGCGGCAAGACCGTGGGCGCGGGCGTGGTCGCAAAAATCATCGCGTAAGCAACGATTCGAAGGGGTATAGCTCAATTGGCAGAGCGTCGGTCTCCAAAACCGAAGGTTGTAGGTTCGATTCCTACTGCCCCTGCCACTTGATGTGGCTTCATCAAAAGCCCGCCATGCTCTGGCGGGCTTCGGCGTCTCCAGGCGCTGCATGTAGAGAACCAGGACAAAGCCGAGAATGGCGACTTCACAAGTAGAGACTGTCAGTACAGGAGCCGACAAGGCCAAGCTCGCCGTGTCGGTGGCTTTGGTGCTGGCGGCGCTCGTGGCGTTTTATGTGCTCGGCAAGCAGGGCGTGTTCGCGCAGTGGGCGGCCTTGATCGTGGGCCTCGGCGCCGCGGTCGCGGTCTTCGCCGTTTCCGAGCCGGGGCGCCAGCTCGCGGCATTCGGACGTGATGCGTGGCGCGAAGTCAAGAAAGTCGTATGGCCCACCCGCAAGGAGGCTGTCCAGATGACCGCTTATGTGTTTGCCTTCGTGGCGGTCATGGCGCTGTTCCTCTGGTTCACGGACAAGACCCTGGAATGGGTGCTCTATGACCTCATCTTGGGGTGGAGAAAGTAATGACCGACCCTGTTGAATCGATCGAAGGCGCTTCGCAGGCGTTCGCGGCTCCATCCAATCCGGATCTGCGCTGGTACATCGTCCATGCCTATTCCGGCATGGAAAAAGCGGTGGAGCGCAACATTGTCGAACGCATCACCCGTGCCGGCATGCAGGACAAGTTCGGCCGCATCCTCGTTCCGACCGAGGAGGTGGTGGAGATGAAGAACGGCCAGCGCCGCACCACGGAGCGCCGCTTGTTTCCTGGGTACGTGTTCGTCGAAATGATCATGGACGACGACACGTGGCACTTGGTCAAGCATACGAGCAAGGTGACTGGTTTCGTTGGCGGGGCGAAGAATCGTCCGGCTCCGATTTCGGAGGAAGACGTCGCCAAGATCGTGAGCCAGATGCAAGAAGGCACCGACAAGCCGCGCCATAAGGTCGAGTTCATGGCTGGCGAGTTGGTGCGCGTGAAGGATGGGCCATTCACCGACTTCAACGGCACCGTCGAAGAAGTCAACTACGAGAAGAGCAAGGTGCGCGTGGCGGTCATGATTTTTGGCCGCTCCACGCCAGTGGAGCTTGAGTTCGGCCAGGTCGAAAAGGCCTGACACCGCTGGAATCGAGATTTCGCGCTTTTCAGCTCGGCGCGAAAAATGCAAGGTGAGCTGTTAATTCGGGGAGCTTGGGCCTTGGCGCTCGGCGTTTGTACCCGGCAGGAGTCTATCCATGGCGAAGAAAATCGTCGGTTTTGTCAAGCTGCAAGTGCCGGCTGGCAAGGCCAATCCCTCCCCTCCGATTGGCCCGGCGCTGGGTCAGCGCGGCCTCAACATCATGGAGTTCTGCAAGGCGTTCAACGCGCAGACCCAGGGTGTCGAGCCGGGGCTGCCGCTACCGGTGGTCATCACCGCCTTCGCGGACAAGAGTTTTACCTTCATCATCAAGACGCCTCCGGCGACCACCTTGATCAAGAAGTCCATCAAGCTCGACAAGGGTTCGTCCAAGCCCAATACCGACAAGGTCGGCAAGATCACGCGCGCGCAGCTCGAGGAAATCGCCAAGACCAAGATGAAGGACATGAACGCCGCCAGCCTGGACGCTGCCGTGCGCACGATTGCAGGTTCCGCCCGCTCCATGGGCGTCACGGTGGAGGGCGTGTAAATGGCCAAGCTGACCAAGAAGCAAAAAGCCCTTCAGGGCAAGGTTGACAGCACGAAGCTGTATGCGCTGACCGATGCCCTGAGCATTGTGAAGGAAGCCGCCACGGCCAAGTTCGACGAGTCCATCGACGTGGCGGTGCAATTGGGCATTGACGCCAAGAAGTCCGATCAGGTCGTGCGCGGCGCGGTCGTGCTGCCCAACGGCACTGGCAAGACCAAGCGCGTGGCGGTGTTCGCCCAGGGCGCCAAGGCCGAGGAGGCCAAGGCTGCTGGCGCCGATGTCGTGGGCATGGATGATCTGGCAGCCCAGGTCAAGGCCGGCGACATGCCGTTCGATATCGTGATCGCGGCGCCCGATGCCATGCGCGTCGTTGGTACGCTGGGCCAGATCCTGGGCCCGCGCGGCCTGATGCCGAACCCGAAGGTCGGTACGGTGACGCCGGATGTGGCGACGGCCGTGAAGAACGCGAAGGCGGGCCAGGTGCAGTTCCGCGTCGACAAGGCCGGGATCGTGCATTCGACCATCGGCCGCCGCTCGTTCGATGCGGAGAAGCTGCAAGGCAATCTGGCTGCGCTGATCGAAGCCTTGAACAAGGCCAAGCCGGCATCGAGCAAGGGCGTTTACCTGCGCAAGGTGGCGGTGTCTTCCACGATGGGCGTCGGCGTCCGCGTGGATACGCAGACCCTCGCGGCGTAATTGCCAAGAATCGTTGGGCTGCCCGCTCGGCGGAAAGCCCAATGTGGTGGGCTGCGGCATCCTTGTGGTGCCGCAGGCCATCCAAGACCGCTGGTGTGCAAGTCGGTTGCACTTAAATCTGAATGGACCAGCGCAGATGGCGATCCCGCTGCAGATGGAGCGTGAATTCCTCGACAGTTGGTCGCTGCAAACCAAGAGCGTGCCGAAGGGCGCAAGCCCGACGGCACATATGAAGGAGTAAACCTTGAGTCTGAATCGCAGTGAGAAAGAAGCGGTCATTTCCGAAGTGACCGGCCTCGCCGCTAAAGCTCAAACGCTCGTGATCGCGGAATACCGCGGCATCACGGTCGCCGACATGACCAAACTGCGCATCGATGCACGCAGCAAGGGCGTGGCCCTGAGTGTTCTGAAGAACACCCTGGCCCGCCGTGCCGTGACCGGTAGCGCGTTTGAAGTGGTGGCAGACCAGATGACCGGCCCGCTGATCTATGGCTTCTCCGAAGACGCCGTGGCGGCCGCGAAAGTGGTGGCCGATTTCGCGAAAACCAACGACAAGCTGGTGATTCGTGGCGGCGCATTCGGTGGCAAGGCCCTGGACGTGAACGGCGTGAAGCAGTTGGCCAGCATTCCTCCGAAGGAAGTGCTGCTGGCACAACTGTGTGGCTTGCTGATGTCGCCGATCTCCCGCACCGCCGTGGTGCTGGGAGCCCTGGCGGCGAAAAAAGGCGAAGGTGAAGCTGCTGCCGCTTGAGCGTGCGGCAGACCTGTTAAACCAATTGTTAGGAAATCAAAATGGCATTCGATAAAGACGCATTTCTGACCGCGCTCGACAGCATGACGGTCCTCGAACTCAACGACCTGGTCAAGGCCATCGAAGAGAAGTTTGGCGTGAGCGCTGCCGCCATGGCCGCTCCCGCTGCTGCAGGCGGTGCCGCAGCCCCGGCCGTCGAAGAGAAGACCGAGTTCAACGTCGTGCTGCTCGAAGCTGGCGCCAACAAGGTGTCCGTCATCAAGGCCGTGCGCGAAATCACCGGCCTGGGCCTCAAGGAAGCCAAGGACCTGGTGGACGGCGCTCCGAAGGCTGTCAAGGAAGGCATTGCCAAGGCAGACGCTGAAGCCGCCAAGAAGAAGCTGGAAGAAGCCGGCGCCAAGGTGGAACTCAAGTAATTGCGTTCCCCCTGCAGGGCTGGAGAGGCTGCGAGGCCCTCCAGCCTTTGCCGCTTTCAGAGCGCACCCGAAAACACGGTTAGGTACATTGTTTTCGAGTGTCTTCTGTATTGCCGACAACAGAAGACGCCTTGGTTCGGGCGATGTGCAACGCATCGCCGTCCGCCATGGTTGGTAGTGGCCAACCACCAAGCCCGCATGCCGTGCCGCATGCGGGTTCGTTCGTCGAAGACCCAGGACTCATGTCTTTGCCCGGAGATCTCATGGCCTATTCCTATACCGAACGCAAGCGCATCCGCAAAAGCTTCGGCAGCCGCGACAGCGTGCTCAAAGTCCCCTATTTGCTGCAGATGCAGAAAGACGCCTACACGGCGTTCCTGCAGGCCGACGTGCCGCCGCAGAAGAGGACTGCCGAAGGTTTGCAGGCGGCTTTCAAAGCAGCCTTCCCCATCGTTTCGCACAACGGCTTCGTGGAAATGAAGTTCGTCGAGTACAACCTCGCGAAACCAGCGTTCGACGTACGCGAGTGCCAGACGCGCGGTCTGACGTTCGCCTCGGCCGTGCGCGCCCGGGTGCAGCTCATCATCTATGACCGTGAATCATCGACCTCCCAGTCCAAGGTGGTCAAGGAAGTGAAGGAGCAGGAGGTTTACATGGGCGAAGTGCCGCTCATGACCGACAAGGGCTCGTTCATCATCAACGGCACCGAGCGCGTGATCGTCTCGCAGCTGCACCGTTCGCCCGGCGTGTTCTTCGAGCATGACAAGGGCAAGACGCACAGTTCGGGCAAGCTGCTGTTTTCGGCGCGGATCATTCCCTATCGCGGCTCGTGGCTGGACTTCGAGTTCGACCCCAAGGACATCCTTTATTTCCGCGTGGACCGCCGCCGCAAGATGCCGGTCACGATTTTGCTCAAGGCCATCGGCCTGAACCCCGAGTCCATCCTGGCGAACTTCTTCGTCAACGACAACTTCCGCCTGATGGACAGCGGCGCACAGATGGAATTCGTGCCCGAGCGCCTCAAGGGCGAGGTGGCGCGCTTCGATATTACGGACAAGTCCGGCAAGGTGATCGTGGCCAAGGACAAGCGCATCACCGTCCGCCACACGCGCGAGCTCGAACAGTCTCAAACCACGCACATCAG
The DNA here is from genome assembly GCF_029211125.1 of Curvibacter soli. Lineage (GTDB taxonomy): Bacteria > Pseudomonadota > Gammaproteobacteria > Burkholderiales > Burkholderiaceae_C > Curvibacter_A > Curvibacter_A soli. The sequence goes on along the minus strand of NZ_JARGEN010000054.1, from coordinate 49,688 downwards.
CGTGCCGGAAGATTTTCTGGTCGGTCGCGTGGTGGCCAAGAACATCATCGACCCGGACACGGGCGAGATCATTGCGCGTGCCAACGACGAACTGACGGAAGCGCTGCTGAAGAAGCTTCGCGCCGTCGGCGTGCAGGAAATCCAGTGCATCTACACGAATGAACTGGATCAGGGCCCCTACATCTCGCAGACGCTGCGCATCGACGAAACCACGGACGAATTCGCCGCCCGCGTGGCCATCTACCGCATGATGCGCCCCGGCGAGCCGCCGACCGAAGACGCGGTGCAGGCCCTGTTCCAGCGGCTGTTCTACAACCCCGACACCTACGATCTGTCGCGCGTGGGCCGCATGAAGTTCAATGCCAAGGTCGGTCGTGACGAAGCCACGGGGCCGATGGTTCTGAGCAACGAGGACATCCTGGCCGTGGTGAAGATCCTGGTCGATCTGCGCAATGGCCGCGGCGAGGTGGACGACATCGACCACCTGGGCAACCGCCGCGTGCGCTGCGTGGGTGAACTGGCCGAGAACCAGTACCGCACGGGCCTCGCCCGCATCGAGAAGGCCGTCAAGGAGCGCCTGGGCCAGGCTGAGCAGGATCCGCTGATGCCGCACGACCTGATCAACTCCAAGCCGATTTCCGCAGCACTGAAGGAGTTCTTCGGTGCATCCCAGTTGTCGCAGTTCATGGACCAGACCAACCCGCTGGCCGAAATCACGCACAAGCGGCGTGTCTCGGCCCTGGGGCCGGGCGGCCTGACGCGCGAGCGCGCCGGCTTCGAGGTGCGTGACGTGCATGTGACCCACTATGGCCGCGTCTGCCCGATCGAAACACCCGAAGGCCCGAACATCGGCCTGATCAACTCGCTGGCGCTCTATGCGCGCCTGAACGAGTACGGCTTCATCGAAACGCCCTACCGCCGCGTGATGGACGGCAAGGTGACGGACCAGATCGACTACCTGTCCGCCATCGAGGAAGGCAAGTACGTCATTGCGCAGGCGAACGCAACGCTCGACGCGCAGGGCCGCCTGACCGGCGATCTCGTTTCAGCGCGCGAAAAGGGCGAATCCACTCTGGTGGGCGCCGAGCGCGTGCAGTACATGGACGTGTCGCCGGCGCAGATCGTGTCGGTGGCCGCGTCACTCGTGCCGTTCCTGGAGCACGACGATGCGAACCGCGCGCTGATGGGCGCCAACATGTCCCGCCAAGCGGTTCCCGTGCTGCGGCCCGAGAAGCCTTTCGTCGGCACGGGCATCGAGCGCGTGGCTGCGGTGGACTCAGGCACGGTGGTGACGGCCAAGCGCGGCGGCGTGGTTGACTACGTCGATGCCACGCGCATCGTGGTGCGCGTCAACGACGCCGAAGCCGTGGCAGGCGAAGTGGGCGTGGACATCTACAACCTCATCAAGTACCAGCGTTCCAACCAGAACACCAACATCCACCAGCGCCCCATCGTCCGGCGCGGCGACAAGCTGGCCGGTGGCGACGTGATCGCCGATGGCGCATCGACCGACCTGGGCGAGATCGCCATCGGTCAGAACATGCTGATCGCGTTCATGCCCTGGAACGGCTACAACTTCGAAGACTCGATTTTGATCTCTGAGCGCGTCGTGGCCGAAGACCGCTACACCTCGATCCATATCGAGGAGCTGGTGGTAATGGCGCGCGACACCAAGCTCGGTGCCGAGGAAATCACGCGCGACATTCCGAACCTGAGCGAACAGCAACTCAATCGCCTCGATGAGTCCGGCATCATCTACGTGGGCGCCGAAGTGCAGCCGGGCGACGTGCTGGTCGGCAAGGTCACGCCCAAGGGCGAGACCACGCTCACGCCCGAAGAAAAGCTGCTGCGTGCCATCTTCGGCGAGAAGGCATCGGACGTGAAGGACACCTCGCTGCGCGTGGACCAGGGGTCGCAAGGCACGGTGATCGACGTGCAGGTGTTCACCCGTGAGGGCATCACGCGCGACAAGCGTGCCCAGCAGATCATCGATGACGAGCTCAAGCGCTTCCGCCTGGACCTGAACGACCAGTTGCGCATCGTGGAAGCCGATGCCTTCGACCGGATCGAGAAGCTGCTGAATGGCAAGATTGCCAACGGCGGCCCGAGCAAGCTGCCCAAGGGCACCAAGATCGACAAGGCCTACCTGTCGTCCGTCGAGCGGTTCCACTGGTTCGACATCCGCCCTGCGGACGAAGAGGTCGCCACGCAACTGGAGTCGATTAAGAACGCGCTGGAGCAGACGCGCCACAGCTTCGACCTGGCCTTCGAGGAAAAGCGCAAGAAGCTCACGCAGGGCGACGAACTGCCGGCGGGGGTTCTCAAGATGGTCAAGGTGTACCTGGCCGTCAAGCGCCGCCTGCAGCCCGGCGACAAGATGGCCGGCCGCCACGGCAACAAGGGCGTGGTCTCCAAGATCGTGCCGGTCGAAGACATGCCGTACATGGCGGACGGCACCCCTGCAGACATCGTGCTCAACCCATTGGGCGTGCCTTCGCGCATGAACGTGGGGCAGGTGCTGGAGGTCCATCTGGGCTGGGCCGCCAAGGGCATGGGGCAGCGCATCGGCGACATGCTGCAGGCCGAAGCCAAGGTGGCCGAGCTGCGCAAGTTCTTCGAGGAGGTCTACAACTCCGCCGGACGCAAGGAAGACCTGTCGCAGTTGTCCGACGAGCAGGTGCGGGTCATGGCCGAAGAACTGGCCAAGGGCGTGCCGTTTGCCACGCCGGTGTTCGATGGCGCGGCCGAGGAAGACATCCGCGCCATGCTGCGCATCGCCTACCCTGAAGCGCTGGCCAAGGCCAAGGGCCTGACGCCCACGCGCACGCAGGCATACCTGATCGACGGGCGCTCCGGCGAGCCGTTCGAGCGGCCCACGACCATCGGCTACATGCACTTCTTGAAGCTGCACCATTTGGTGGACGACAAGATGCATGCGCGCTCCACCGGCCCTTACTCGCTGGTCACCCAGCAGCCGCTGGGCGGCAAGGCGCAGTTCGGCGGCCAGCGCTTCGGCGAAATGGAAATGTGGGCGCTCGAAGCCTACGGTGCCGCCTACATGCTGCAGGAAATGCTGACGGTGAAGTCCGACGACGTGGTGGGCCGCACCAAGGTGTACGAATCCATCGTCAAGGGTGAGCACGCCATCGAAGCCGGCATGCCGGAATCGTTCAATGTGCTGGTCAAGGAAATCCGTTCCCTGGGCCTGGACATCGAACTGGAACGCTCCTGAACAGGACCGGGATTATTAAAAAAGTGAGCTGCCAGCGCTTGATGACAAAGGGTTTGCATATGTTTTCATGTGCAAAGTTCCTAATGGCAAGCGCTGCCAGCTATGATTTTTGAAGAAAAGGAAAGAGTCACCATGAAATCGCTACTCGACCTGTTCAAGCAATTCACGCCGGATGAGCATTTCGATGCCATCCGCATCGGCATGGCTTCGCCCGAGAAGATCCGTTCGTGGTCCTTCGGTGAAGTGAAGAAGCCCGAGACCATCAACTACCGCACGTTCAAGCCCGAGCGCGACGGCCTGTTCTGCGCCAAGATTTTTGGTCCCATCAAGGACTACGAATGCCTGTGCGGCAAGTACAAGCGCCTCAAGCACCGCGGCGTGATCTGCGAGAAATGCGGCGTTGAAGTCACGCAGACCAAGGTGCGCCGCGAGCGCATGGGCCATATCGACCTGGCCGCGCCCTGCGCGCATATCTGGTTCCTCAAAAGCCTGCCATCGCGCCTGGGCCTGGTGCTGGACATGACGCTGCGCGACATCGAGCGCGTGCTGTATTTCGAAGCCTACGTGGTGACCGACCCCGGCATGACCCCGCTGAAGAAGTTCGGCATCATGAGCGAGGACGATTACGACGCCAAGCGCAAGGAATATGGCGACGAGTTCGTGGCCAAGATGGGTGCCGAGGGCATCAAGGACCTGCTCGAATCCATCGACATCGAGACCGAGATCGAGCGCCTGCGCGGCGACCTGACCGGCTCCGAGGTCAAGATCAAGAAGAACGCCAAGCGCCTGAAGGTGCTCGAAGCATTCAAGAAGTCGGGCATCAAGCCGGGCTGGATGGTGCTGGAAGTGCTGCCCGTGCTGCCGCCGGACCTGCGTCCGCTGGTGCCGCTCGATGGCGGGCGCTTTGCCACGTCCGACCTCAACGACCTGTACCGCCGCGTCATCAACCGCAACAGCCGCCTGCGCCGCCTGCTGGAGCTCAAGGCCCCGGAAATCATCGCGCGCAACGAAAAGCGCATGCTGCAGGAAGCCGTCGATTCGCTGCTGGACAACGGCCGCCGCGGCAAGGCCATGACGGGCGCCAACAAGCGCGCGCTCAAGTCGCTGGCCGACATGATCAAGGGCAAGTCGGGCCGTTTCCGCCAGAACTTGCTGGGCAAGCGCGTGGATTACTCGGGCCGTTCCGTGATCACCGTGGGCCCGACGCTCAAGCTGCACCAATGCGGCCTGCCCAAGCTGATGGCGCTGGAGCTGTTCAAGCCTTTCATCTTCTCGCGCCTGGAAGCCATGGGCATTGCCACCACCATCAAGGCCGCCAAGAAGGAAGTCGAATCCGGCACGCCGGTGGTGTGGGACATCCTGGAAGAGGTCATCAAGGAACATCCGGTGATGCTCAACCGTGCGCCCACGCTGCACCGCCTGGGCATCCAGGCGTTCGAGCCCATCCTGATCGAAGGCAAGGCCATCCAGCTGCACCCCCTCGTCTGCGCGGCCTTCAACGCCGACTTCGACGGCGACCAGATGGCCGTGCACATTCCGCTGTCGGTGGAAGCGCAGATGGAGGCCCGCACGCTGATGCTGGCCTCCAACAACGTGCTGTTCCCGGCATCGGGCGAGCCCTCCATCGTGCCGTCCCAAGACGTGGTGCTGGGCCTGTACTACGCCACCCGCGAGCGCATCAACGGCAAGGGCGAAGGCCTGATCTTTGCCGACATCGGCGAGGTGCAGCGCGCGCTGGACGCCCGTGAAGTCGAGCTGACCTCCAAGATCAGCGTGCGCATGACCGAGTGGACCAAGGACAAGGCAACGGGTGAGTTCACCTCCGAAACCAAGCTCGTGGAAACCACGGCGGGCCGTGCGCTGCTGTCCGAAATCCTGCCCCGCGGCCTGCCTTTCGCGAACATCAACAAGGCACTCAAGAAGAAGGAAATCTCCAAGCTCATCAACGTCTCGTTTCGCAAGTGCGGCTTGAAGGAGACGGTGGTGTTCGCCGACAAGCTGCTGCAAAACGGCTTCCGCCTGGCCACGCGCGCCGGCATCTCCATTGCCATCGAGGACATGCTGGTGCCGCCGCAGAAGGCCGGCATCATCGAGCACGCCGAGAAGGAGGTCAAAGAGATCGAGCAGCAATACGTGTCCGGCCTGGTCACCTCTGGCGAGCGCTACAACAAGGTGGTGGACATCTGGGGCAAGGCCGGCGATGAAGTGTCAAAGGTCATGATGCAGCAGCTCGCCAAGCAGAAGACCACCGACCGCCACGGCAAGGAAGTGGACCAGGAGTCGTTCAACTCCATCTACATGATGGCAGACTCGGGTGCCCGCGGTTCCGCCGCGCAGATCCGGCAACTGGCCGGCATGCGCGGCCTGATGGCCAAACCCGATGGTTCGATCATCGAGACTCCCATCACGGCCAATTTCCGTGAAGGTCTGAATGTGCTGCAGTACTTCATCTCGACCCACGGCGCTCGCAAAGGCTTGGCGGATACCGCGCTGAAGACGGCTAACTCCGGCTACCTGACACGCCGTCTGGTGGACGTTACGCAAGACCTCGTGGTGACCGAGGACGACTGCAGCACCGCCAACGGTTCGGTGATGCGCGCCATCGTCGAGGGCGGCGAAGTGATCGAGTCGCTGCGCGACCGTATTCTTGGCCGCACTGCAGCCGAAGACGTGCTGCATCCCGAGACGCGCAGTGTGCTGTTGAAGGCGGGCGATATGCTCGACGAAGACGCCATCGAGGAGCTGGAGGCAGCGGGCGTGGACGAGGTCAAGGTCCGTACCGCGCTCACCTGCGAAACGCGCTACGGCCTGTGCGCCAAGTGCTATGGCCGCGACCTGGGTCGCGGCGGCCTCATCAACCTGGGCGAGGCGGTCGGCGTGATCGCGGCCCAGTCGATCGGCGAGCCCGGCACGCAACTGACGATGCGGACCTTCCACATCGGCGGCGCGGCATCGCGTGCGGCCATTGCTTCGAGCGTGGAAGCCAAGTCCAACGGCATCATCGGCTTCAACGCCACGATGCGCTATGTGAGCAACACCAAGGGCGAACTCGTGGTGATCGCCCGTTCGGGCGAGATCGTCATCGAGGACGAGCATGGCCGCGAGCGCGAACGCCACAAGGTGCCCTATGGCGCCACGCTGGCAGTAAAAGCCGACCAGCAGCTCAAGGCCGGCACCATTCTCGCCAACTGGGATCCGCTGACGCGCCCCATCATCACGGAATTCGCCGGGACGGTGAAGTTCGAGAACGTCGAGGAAGGCCTGACGGTTGCGAAGCAGGTCGACGAAGTGACCGGCTTGTCCACCCTCGTGGTGATCGACCCCAAGCGCCGTGGTTCAGCCAAGGTGGTGCGCCCGCAGGTGAAGCTGATCGACGCCGCAGGCAACGAGGTCAAGATCCCTGGCACCGACCACTCGGTGACCATCGGCTTCCAGGTCGGCGCGCTGATCCAGGTGCGCGACGGCCAGGACGTGGGCCCCGGCGAAGTGCTGGCGCGTATCCCGGTCGAAGGCCAGAAGACCCGCGACATCACCGGCGGTCTGCCGCGCGTTGCCGAATTGTTCGAGGCCCGTACACCCAAGGACAAGGGCACGCTGGCCGAGCTGACCGGCACCGTGTCGTTCGGCAAGGAGACCAAGGGCAAGGTACGCCTGCAGATCACCGATCCGGATGGCAAGGTGTGGGAAGAACTCGTGCCCAAGGAAAAGAACATCCTGGTGCACGAAGGCCAGGTGGTCAACAAGGGCGAATCGATCGTGGACGGCCCGGCCGACCCGCAGGACATCCTGCGCCTGCTGGGTATGGAAGAGCTGGCGCGTTACATCGTCGATGAAGTGCAAGATGTCTATCGTCTGCAGGGCGTGAAGATCAACGACAAGCACATCGAGGTGATCGTGCGCCAGATGCTGCGCCGCGTCGTGGTGGACAACCCTGGCGAATCCAGCTATATCGCCGGCGAGCAGGTCGAGCGCTCGGAAATCCTGGGCACCAACGACAAGCTGCGTGGCGAAGGCAAGATTCCTGCGACGTTCACCAACCTGCTGCTAGGCATCACCAAGGCGTCGCTGTCCACCGACAGCTTCCTGAGTGCCGCCTCGTTCCAGGAAACCACACGGGTGCTGACCGAGGCCGCCATCATGGGCAAGCGCGACGAACTGCGCGGCCTGAAGGAAAACGTCATCGTGGGTCGCCTGATCCCCGCCGGCACGGGCTTGGCCTACCACCAGGCACGCAAGGCCAAGGAGCAGATGGACGATGCCGAGCGCCGTGCCATCGCTGAAGCCGAAGCCGCGGAACTTGCGGATGCCAGCGAGGCGGCTGGTACCGAAGGCGCAGAGGGCTCTGCCACTGCCGAGTAAGGGCGTGGCCTAGCCGCCGCTCTGCGCTCCCGGTTTGTCATGTGGCAGCCGGGAGCGTTTTTTCATTGATGTGTTAAGTGCCCTGATGGCATAGCCATTCGGTGGTTTCCATGATGTCGTCATCGCTTGTTTCGTGGCTGGTTATCGCCATGCTGGTTTTTTGGGCTATAGGGGCCTACAACCGCTTGATGCGTCTGCGCTCGGCTGCCCTGCAGGCATTCGGCACGCTGGATGCCCAACTTGTACGGCTTATGGCTTTACTGGGTGAGTGCGACACGCTCGCACCCGAGGGTGAGGATGTCCCCAGGGCGCTCCAGGCATTGGTCACGTTGCGGGCGGCGGCCACCCAGTTCTCGGCTGGTCTTGCCGTCGTGCGGGCGCAGCCGCTGCAGGCCGACTCCGTCGCGGCGCTCGCTGCCGCGCACAACGCGCTGCGGGAAGCCTGGGGTGCACTGCACCAGGTGGCAACAGGCAGCGCCTGGTTTGCGGCGATGCCGCCACGCTGGGAGCAGCACATGCTGTATGCCGAACAGGCTACGCTGCAATTCAGCGGCGCGGTCAGTGCATACAACGGCGCCATCGCCCAGTTTCCTGCCATGGTGCTGGCGTGGCTGTTTGGCTTCAGGGCCGCACGTTCCCTGTGAGCGATAGCCTGCCGTCCCCCATGTCTTCAAGCAGCTCGCTGTACCAGCGTCGCAGTACGACAACTGCCATTGCGCTGTGGCAGCAACTGCAGCAGGTAGCGCAGACACTTGCGGCCGTACGGTCCGGGCAGTCCGCAACGGCAGCGCTCAAGTTGGTGGCGCCAGAGCTGCGTGCGGGTGTGCAATCGCTGCTCTACCATGTGCTGCGCTGGCTCGGACGCGCAGAGGCATTGCGCCGCAAGCTCGCGCCCCGCACGCCCCCGCCGCGGGCCGATGCGTTGCTATGCACGGCGCTGGCGCTGGCTTGGCAGGAAGAAGGCGCTCCCTACGATGCGTTTACCTTGGTGGATCAGGCAGTCGAGGCTGCCAAGCGGCACGCAGCCACGCGAGCGCAGGCACGCTTCATCAACGCGTGCCTGCGCCGTTTTTTGCGCGAGCGCGACGCGCTGCTGGACGCGACGGCGCAGGAACCCATGGCCATGTGGAACCACCCCCGCTGGTGGATAGACCGCCTGCGCCGCGACTACCCGCGCCGGTGGCAGGACATTCTGCATGCCAACAATGCGCAGGCGCCCATGGTCTTGCGCGTGAATGTGTTGCGCATCGACCCCGACCAGTACCTGGAAATGCTGCACGAGCACGACATGCCCGCCAGGCGCCAGGGGGAGGTGGCCATTGTTCTGACCCAGGCGCGGCCAGTGCATGACATTCCCGGCTTTGCCGAAGGGCTGGTTTCCGTCCAGGATGCGGGTGCGCAGATGGCGGCTCCGCTGCTGCTGAAAGGCTTGCATGCGGCAGGCACAATGCACATCCTCGATGCCTGCGCCGCACCTGGCGGCAAGACCGCTCATCTGCTGGAGTACGCAGGCGCTGCGGGTATCGCCTTGCATGTCGCCGCCCTGGATATCGATGCGGCACGCTGCGTGCGCATCGACGAGAACCTGGTGCGCCTGGGCCTTTGCGGTGCGGCACAAGTACTGGCGGCGGATGCGCGCGATCCTGCACAGTGGTGGCGCCAGCAGTGTGCAGGCCGGTTGTTCGACGCCATCTTGCTTGATGCGCCATGCACGGCGTCCGGTATCGTGCGGCGCCGACCCGACGTGCGGTGGCTGCGGCGAGAAAGCGACGTGGCGCAACTCGCCATTGTCCAGGCTGGCCTGCTGACAACGCTGTGGCCATTGCTCAAGCCGGGCGGGCGCTTGCTTTATTGCACCTGCTCGGTATTCCGTGCGGAAGGTGAGCAGCAGATACAAACGTTTCTTGCACACAACGGCGATGCCATTTTGCGGCCGTCCCCTGGACATTTAATTCCCCAAAATGGGGCAAATGCAATGGGTGTCCCGGACAATCAGTCGGGTGACCATGACGGATTTTTCTACGCGCTGCTTGAGAAGCATATGGCTTGATGTGCCGGCATGGCTGGCCGGGCTGCTGCTGTGCCTGGCGCTCGGTGCGCCAGCGCCGGCCAACGCACAGGCCAGCGGGGCCGAGATCGCGCAGATGCGGGTAGAGCGCACGGAGGAGGGCGTTTTCCTCACCGCCAACATGCATTTCGACCTTCCTGCGCTCGTGGAGGATGCGCTGTTGAAGGGGATTCCCATGTTCTTCGTGGCAGAGGCCGACATCGTGCGTGAGCGCTGGTATTGGTATGACCAGACCCTGTCCAGCAGCGCACGCTACATGCGCCTCGTGTACCAGCCGCTCACGCGACGCTGGCGCTTGACCATCGCGCCGACGCCCATCACCAGCAACGGTCTGGGGGTGTCGCTGGGACAGAACTTCGACGATCTATCCGAAGCGCTCGCTGCCTTGCAGCGCATCTCTCGCTGGAAGATCGCAGAGACTACAGATATCGATGCCGGTGGCAGGCAGAGCGTGGAGTTCCGCTTCCGCCTGGACGTGACACAACTGCCGCGCCCCCTCCAGATCGGTGCCCTGGCACGTTCGGATTGGAGCTTGGCACTCAGCCGCACGCTGCGCCTGGGTGCAGAGGTAGGCCAGTGACCGGGGCGGGAAACTCCCGTTTTTTCCGCTGGACTATCGGTCTGGGGCTTGCCGCGCTCACGCTGATTGGCATTACGCTCCTGTTCCTGCTGACACAGGCCACGAAGAATCAGGAACTGTATGAACGTAACTACGGGCAGCTTTTCGCGATCAACATCGTCGTCGCCGCCCTGTTGCTCGGCGTCATTGCATGGGTGGGCATTCGCCTGTTGCTGCGCTTGCGCCATGGCCGCTTCGGCAGCCGGTTGCTGGTCAAACTGGCCGCCATCTTCGCGCTGGTGGGCATCGCGCCGGGTGTGCTCATCTATGTCGTCTCGTACCAGTTCGTGTCCCGCTCTATCGAGAGTTGGTTCGACATCAAGGTTGAAGGTGCGCTGGATGCCGGTGTCAGCCTTGGGCGCGCTTCGCTGGATGCGTTGGCGAACGACTTCGCCAACAAGACGCGGGCTTCCAGCGCGCAGTTGACCGACGTTCCGAACGCCGCCACGGGCTTGCTGCTGGAGCGCATCCGCGACCAGCTTGCGGCGACTGACGTGCTGTTGTGGAGCGCCTCGGGCCAATTGCTCGCGAGTGCAGGCCAGTCCCGCTTCGACCTGCGGCCCGAGAGACCCACTGCGCAGCAATTGCGGGTCACCAGAACGCAGCAGGCCATGGCGCAGGTCGAGGGGCTCGAAGACCTTGGGAATGGCATCGCCAACTACGAGGGCGTACGCGTCAAGGCGCTTGCCGTGGTTCCCAACGCAACCGTGGGCTTGCTGGCCGAACCGCGGTTCCTGCAGGCCACGCTCCCATTGCCGCAATCACTGGTTGCCAATGCCGTGGCCGTGCAGAATGCCAACCGCGAATACCAAGAGCGGGCACTGGCGCGCCAAGGACTGCGCCGCATGTACATTGGCACGCTGACGCTCAGTCTGTTCATGGCCGTGTTCGGAGCCATCCTGCTGGCCGTGGTACTGGGTAACCAGCTCGTGCGTCCCTTGCTCGTGCTGGCGGAAGGCGTGCGAGAGGTCGCTGCGGGCAATCTGAGCCCCAAGGCCGCATTGCAAGGGCATGACGAGCTGGGCGGTTTGACGCGGGCGTTTGCCGACATGACCCAGCAATTGGCCGATGCACGTGCCGCCGTCGACAAGAGCATGCGCGAAGTCACGGCAGCGCGCGCGCATCTGCAGACGATCCTCGACAACCTGACGGCGGGGGTCATCTTGCTAGATGACCATGGAGCCATGCTGTCCGTCAACCCTGGCGCCACGCGCATTCTTCGTGTGCCGCTGGAGGATTGCATAGGTCAGCCGCTGGAGACCGTGCCCGGATTGGAGGCCTTCGGGGCGGCGGTGCAGTCACAGTTCGATGCTTTCCTGAGCGATGGGGTATCTACTTTGTCGACCGGCCATTGGCAGCATGCATTCGAGTTGCAGCCCCCGCAGGCGGAGGGGCCTGGGCTTGGCGTGACCAGCCTCGTCGCCCGGGGAGCGGGGTTGCCTGGCAACATGCGGTTGCTGGTGTTCGACGATATCTCCGAGATTGTGTCGGCACAGCGTGCACAGGCATGGGGCGAGGTTGCGCGCCGGCTGGCGCACGAAATCAAGAATCCCCTCACACCCATCCAATTGTCGGCAGAGCGCCTGCAGATGAAACTGACCGGCAAGCTGCCAGCACCCGAGGAGGCGGTACTTGCCAAGTCCGTGAAGACCATCGTCGAGCAGGTCGATGCCATGAAGCGCCTGGTGAATGAGTTCCGAGACTATGCGCGCCTGCCTGCTGCCGAACTCAAACCGCTGGACCTTAATGCTCTGGTCGCGGATGTATTGCATTTGTATGGGGCCGAGAATGCAGCGGTGCCTGTCGTGGCGGAACTGGATCCCCAGTGTCCGCCGATCCAGGGTGACCCGCAGCAGTTGCGCCAGGTCATCCACAATCTTTTGCAGAACGCCCAGGATGCGACAGAAAGCATGCACGGCACTACCTTGGCAGTGCAGCCGCCCGTGCGCATATGCACGCGCTGGAGCCCAACATCCAGGCGCGTGCGGCTGGTCGTGGAGGACAGCGGCGCGGGTTTCGCCGAGCACATCCTCAAGAGGGCGTTCGAGCCCTATGTGACGACCAAGGTGCGCGGCACCGGGCTGGGGCTGGCGGTGGTTAAAAAAATTGCCGACGAGCACCGCGCCCGCGTGGATTTGCGCAACCGCATTGCCGACGGTGTGGTGCAGGGTGCACAAGTGTCGTTATCATTCCCGGGAGAACCTGTGGCGTCTTGACGGCTTGGGCTTGCTACTGATTTGAAACTCCAACATGGCAAACATTCTTGTGGTCGATGATGAACTGGGTATCCGGGATCTGCTCTCGGAAATTCTGAACGATGAAGGCCACACTGTCGAACTTGCCGAGAATGCCGCACAGGCGCGCCTGGCCCGCTCTGCTGCCGCGTTCGATCTGGTTTTGCTGGACATCTGGATGCCGGACACCGATGGCGTCACGCTTCTGAAGGAATGGGCGAGTGCGGGCGCACTGACCATGCCTGTGATCATGATGAGTGGCCATGCCACCATTGACACGGCGGTGGAGGCGACGCGCATCGGTGCGCATTCATTTCTTGAAAAGCCGATCACTCTGCAGAAGTTGCTGAAGGCTGTCGAGTTGGGTTTGGCGCGCCGCAATCCCGCTAAATCCGCTGCAGTTTCTGCCGCAAGCGCCCATGCGCAAGCTGAATCACCGATGGCACAGCAGGCGAGCAGTTTGCATGGCGATGCCAATGCGGGGCCGCATGCGCACCAGGGCTTCGATCTGGACAGGCCGTTGCGGGAGGCTCGCGATGGTTTTGAGAAGGCGTATTTTGAGTTCCATCTTGCCAAAGAAGGCGGCTCCATGACCCGCGTGGCTGAAAAGACTGGATTGGAGCGCACCCATTTGTACCGCAAGCTTCGTCAACTGGGCGTCGATCTGGGCAGGGGCAAGCGTGCCAATGGTTGACGCTAAGGCGACAACGGCACATCGTTCAGCAGCGCCATCGGCGGCATGGTGCTCGTCGAGCAGCAACGCCACGTCGGCGGCCGTGTAGCGCCGCGCGAAGGCGTGCTCGGGCGGCGCTATTGCTCCGGCCCCATGAATTTTGAACTTTCGTGAGTCGTTTGCCTGTGGCAGTCCGTCCACGACGACTCTCGACTTCAAAGGGCCGGATCAATAGCTTCGGTGGATTGCGCGCCACACCGGGAAACGCTACAAATAAAGTAGCTGCTACCGCAGGCGAATCAAGCGCTGGAGCCGGATTTAGGTTCAACCTGGAAACGGCAGTTGGATGCGCCTGCCGGTGCCGTGATCGGGGTGCCGGGCAAGACGCGACGACGCGGCGGGCTACTGCCCGCAAGGAGGAGCAACGCCGCATGGCGCGCCGAGCGCGGTGCTGGCAGGTGCATAGCGCGCTCACCCACGAGGTGAACCCCATCGAAGCCGGCAACGCTCGATTTCCTGCGGCCTGGCAAGGGATACGAAGCGGTCAACTGCTGTTTCCAGGTTCAAAACAAAACCCGGCTGCGGATCGTCCCCGGCACCTGCGCCAGCAGTTCCTGCGCCTGCTCGGACGAGCCCGCGTCCACGTCGGTCACCACGTAGCCCACGTCGCCGCTGGTCTGCAGGTACTGGGCGGCGATGTTGATCTGCAGGTCGGAGAACACCTTGTTGATCTGCGTGAGCACGCCTGGCACGTTGCGATGGATGTGCAGCAGCCGGTGCTTGCCCGGGTGCGCGGGCAGCGAGACCTCGGGGAAGTTGACCGATGAGACGGTGGTGCCGTTGTCGCTGTACTTCACGAGCTTCTCGGCCACCTCCTGCCCGATGTTGGCCTGCGCCTCCATGGTGGAGCCGCCGATGTGGGGCGTGAGGATCACGTTGTCGAGCCCGCGCAGGGGCGACTGGAACTCGTCCTTGTTGCCGCGCGGCTCGGTGGGGAACACGTCGATGGCCGCGCCCAGCAGCTTCTTGCTGCGGATGGCATCGGCCAGCGCGTCGATCTCCACCACCGTGCCGCGCGAGGCGTTGAGGAGGATGGCGCCGGGCTTCATGGCCGCGATTTCGCGCGGGCCGATCATCCACTTGGTGGACGGTAGTTCGGGCACGTGCAGTGTCACGATGTCGCTGGCAGCCAGCAGCTCGGGCAGGCTGCGCGCCTGGCGCGCGTTGCCCAGCGGCAGCTTCGCCACCACGTCGTGAAACACCACGCGCATGCCCAAGCCTTCTGCCAGCACGGACAACTGCGTGCCGATGGAGCCGTAGCCCACGATGCCCAGCGTCTTGCCGCGGATTTCATAGGAATTGGCCGCCGACTTGAGCCAGCCACCGCGGTGCGCCACGGCGTTCTTCTCGGGCACGCCGCGCAGCAGCAGGATGGCCTCGGCCAGCACCAGCTCGGCCACCGAGCGGGTATTGGAATATGGCGCGTTGAACACGGCGATGCCGCGCTCGCGCGCCGCGTCCAGGTCGACCTGGTTGGTGCCGATACAGAAGCACCCCACGGCCACCAGCTTGTGTGCCTGGGCGAACACGTCGGCGCTCAGATGCGTGGTGGAGCGGATGCCGAGGAAATGCACGTCGGCGATCTGCTCCTTCAACTCCTCGGGCCCGAGCGCCTTGGGAATCGTCTCGATCTGGCTGTAGCCCGCCGCGCGCAGCACCTCCAAGGCCGACGGGTGGATGCCTTCGAGAAGAAGGAACTTGATCTTGCTTTTGTCCAGCGAGGTTTTGCCCATTGAAAATCCCGTGCGAAAGAAGCGGCGAGTATGCGGCAGCAACCACCCCCCGGATCGCGTCGCGGTTTTCCCCCAATTGCCGCTCCAGGTCGAATGTGACACAAAACACGGTATTCATTTTTATGTCACAGGCCGGGGTTAGTGTCCCGGCTTCACGCATTCAGGAGTCCGCATGAAATTCCAATCCCTGACCCTGGCCACCGTGCTGGGCATGGCTGCGCTGAGCACGTCCGCCCAAGCCCAGACCGAAATCCAGTGGTGGCATTCGATGGCCGCCGTCAATGGCGAATGGGTCAACGACCTGGCCCGGCAATTCAACGAGAGCCAGAAGGAATACAAGATCGTTCCCACCTTCAAGGGCGCATACGACGAATCGATGACAGCGGCCATTGCCGCCTTCCGCGCAGGCAACGCGCCGCACATCCTGCAGGTGTTCGAAGTCGGCACCGCCACGATGATGGCCAGCAAGAGCGCCATCATCCCCGTCGGCAAGGTCATGCAGGATGCCGGCAAGAAGTTCGACCCCGCGGCCTACGTGCCCGCCGTGGCCGGCTACTACACGGCACCCAACGGCCAGATGCTGAGCTTCCCGTTCAACAGCTCGACCACCATCTTCTATTTCAACAAGGACGCCTTCAAGGCCGCAGGCCTGCCCACCGACAAGGCACCGGCCACCTGGCCCGAGGTCGTCTCCGCAGCGGCCAAGCTCAAGGCATCGGGCCACAAGTGCCCGTTCACCACGGCATGGCAGGGCTGGACCCAGCTTGAAAGCTTCTCGGCCTGGCACAACGTGGAGTTCGCCACCAAGGCCAACGGCCTGCAAGGCATGGACGCACGCCTGAAGGTCGATTCGCCGCTGCACCTGCGCCACATCGAGAACCTGGCCAACATGGCCAAGCAGGGCCTGTTCGTCTACAAGGGCCGCGGCAGCGTGCCCGAGGCGAGCTTCGTTTCCGGCGAGTGCGCGATGATCAACACCTCTTCGGGCTTCTACGGCAACGTGGCCAAGAACGCCAAGTTCGCCTATGGCCTGGCACCTCTGCCCTACTACCCCGACGTGGCCGGCGCGCCGCAGAACACCGTGATCGGCGGCGCCAGCCTGTGGGTCATGTCCGGCAAGAAGCCGGCTGAATACAAGGGTGTGGCGGAATTCTTCAGCTTCATCTCGCGCCCCGAAGTGCAGTCCGCCAGCCACAAGCGCACCGGCTACCTGCCCGTGACCACCGCCGCCTACAAGCTGACAGAGGAATCGGGCTTCTACAAGGAGTACCCCGGCACCGACGTGGCCGTGACGCAGATGATCCGCAAGGTGACCGACAAGAGCCGCGGCATCCGCCTGGGCAACTACCTGCAGATCCGCGCGATCGAGGACGAGGAGCTGGAACAGGTCTGGAACGGCAAGAAGACGGCCAAGGAAGCCCTGGACGCCATCGTGCAGCGCGGCAACGAGCAACTCGAACGCTTCCAGAAGGCCAACAAGGGCTGAACGGGCGCCCCTTTCGCATCCCATAGACTACGCCGCCGCACCGGGATCGCCGGGGCGGCGGCTTTTGTTTCGATGCCATGGAAAAACGCGTTCTCTTTCGCTCCCGCTGGCTGCCCTGGGTGCTGCTGCTGCCGCAGCTTCTGGTCATTGGCATTTTCTTCTTCTGGCCTGCGGGCCAGGCGCTGCTGCAATCGCTGCAGATGCAAGACGCCTTCGGCAGCTCCACCGAATGGGTCGGGCTGGACAATTTCAAGCAGTTGTTCGCCGACCCGTCGTACATCGAGTCGTTCAAGACCACCGCCATCTTCTCGGTGCTGGTGGCAGGCATAGGCCTGTCGCTGTCGCTGCTGCTGGCGGTATTCGCCGACCGTGTCGGGCGCGGCGCCATGGTCTACCGCGCGCTGCTCACCATGCCCTACGCGATCGCGCCGGCCATCACCGCCGTGCTGTGGGTGTTCATGTTCTCTCCCTCTATCGGCGTGGTGGCCTACGCGCTGGAGCAGGTCGGCTTTCAGTGGAACCATCTGCTCAACAGCAACCACGCCATGGCGCTGATCGTGGCCGCTGCGGTATGGAAGCAGATCTCCTATAACTTCCTGTTCTTCCTGGCGGGGCTGCAATCGATCCCGAAATCGCTCATCGAAGCCGCCGCCATCGACGGCGCCCGGCCATGGCGGCGCTTCTGGAGCATCCAGTTCCCGCTGCTGTCGCCCACCACGTTCTTCCTGCTGGTCATCAACGTGGTCTATGCGTTCTTCGACACCTTCGCCATCGTGGACGCCGCCACTCACGGCGGACCGGGCAAGGATACGGCGATCCTGGTCTACAAGGTCTACTACGACGGCTTCAAGGCCATGGACCTGGGCAGTTCGGCTGCGCAGTCGGTGGTGCTCATGGTCATCGTGGTCGCGCTCACGGTGCTCCAGTTCCGCTACGTGGAAAAAAAGGTGAATTACTGAGATGGTCGAACGCCGCCCCACCCTTGGCCTGCTGGCCCACGCCGTCATGTGGCTGGGCGTGCTGATCGTCGCCTTCCCTATCTACCTGGCCCTGGTCGCCTCCACCCACACCGCGCAGGACATCGTGCAGGCCCCGATGCCGCTGCTGCCTGGCCACAACGCCTGGGAAAGCTACAAGGCCGCCTTGCTGGGAGGAGGGGCCGGCAGCGGCTCGCACGCGCCGGTGGCGCGCATGATGTGGGTCAGCCTGGTCTGCGCGCTCACCATCACGTTCGGCAAGATCGCCATCTCGCTGCTCTCGGCCTTCGCGGTGGTGTATTTCCGCTTTCCGTTCAAGCCCCTGTGCTTCTGGGCCATCTTCGTCACGCTCATGCTGCCGGTGGAAGTGCGCATCGGCCCGACCTACCAGGTGGTGTCGGACCTCGGGCTGCTCAACACCTACGCGGGCCTCACGGTTCCGCTGATCGCGTCGGCCACGGCCACCTTCCTGTTTCGCCAGTTCTTCCTGACCGTGCCCGACGAACTGGTGGAGGCCGCGCGCATGGACGGCGCGGGGCCGATGCGCTTCTTCAAGGACGTGCTGGTGCCGCTCTCGTCCACCAGCATCGCGGCGCTGTTCGTGATCCAGTTCATCTACGGCTGGAACCAGTACCTCTGGCCGCTGCTGGCCACCACCAGCGAAGACATGTATCCCGTGGTCATCGGCATCAAGCGCATGATCGCAGGCGGCGACGGCAACAACGAATGGAACGTCATCATGGCCACCGCCATCCTGGCGATGCTGCCGCCCACGCTGGTGGTGGTGCTGATGCAGAAGTGGTTCGTCAAGGGCCTGGTAGACACCGAGAAGTAAAAAGCCATGGCAGCCATCTCCCTCCAGAACGTCGTCAAGCGCTACGGCGTCGGCCCCAAGGCCAACCAGGTCATCCACGGCGTGAACGCCGAGATCGCCGACGGCGAGTTCATCGTCATCGTCGGCCCGTCGGGCTGCGGCAAATCGACGCTGCTGCGCATGGTCGCGGGGCTGGAGGACATCTCCAGCGGCACCATCGCCATCGGCCCCCGCGTGGTCAACGACCTGGAGCCCGCCGAGCGCGACATCGCCATGGTGTTCCAGAACTACGCGCTCTACCCGCACATGAGCGTGTTCGACAACATGGCCTACGGGCTGAAGATCGCCAAAGTGCCTAAGGACGAGATCCAGGCCCGCGTGCACAAGGCCGCCAAGATCCTGGAGCTGGGCCACCTGCTCGCGCGCAAGCCGCGCGAGCTTTCGGGTGGCCAGCGCCAGCGCGTGGCCATGGGCCGCGCCATCGTGCGCCAGCCACAGGTATTTTTGTTCGACGAGCCGCTCTCCAACCTCGACGCCAAGCTGCGCGCGCAGACGCGCATCGAGATACAGAAGCTGCACCGCGAACTCGGCATCACCAGCCTGTTCGTCACGCACGACCAAGTGGAGGCCATGACGCTGGCGCAGCGCATGATCGTGATGAATGCGGGCCGCATGGATCAGTTCGGCACACCCGAGGAGGTCTACCACACGCCCGCCTCGACCTTCGTAGCGAGCTTCATCGGCTCGCCGCCGATGAACCTGCTGAAGCACGCGCCGGGTGGGCGCGAGGGCGCCATCCTCGGCATCCGGCCCGAGCACCTCGACATGGTGGCCGCCAATCCACCCGACGGCATGCCAGGCTGGGATCTGCGCGTGGAAAGCGTCGAACTGCTCGGCGCCGAGCGGCTGGTCTATGCCCACCTGGGCGACGAGCAGGTCATCGTGCGCACCGAGGAAGGCGCGCCCGTGCCGCAGCCCGGCGGCACGCTGCGCGTGACCGCGCGGGCCGGGCGGCTGCACTGGTTCGACGCGGAATCGGGCAGGCGGCTCTGACGCGTCTGTGCAGGCTGCTCTCACGCACGAGGTGCCTCGGCCCGAATGCGATGGGGCGCAAGGTTCGCGGAACCCGGCTTCAACCTGGAAACGGCAGTTGACCGCTTTGCATCCCTTGCCAGGCCGCAGGAAATCGAGCGTTGCCGGCTTCGATGGGGTTCACCTCGTGGGTGAGCGCGCCATGCGGCGCTGCTCCTCCTTGCGGGCAGCAAGCCCGCCGCGCCGTCGCCCTTGCAGGCCTTCTTCGCGCTGTCCAACAGCACGCAGGTGCTGTTGGAGCCGCAGCGCTCAGCCTTGCCTGGCACCCCGATCACGGCACCGGCAGGCGCATCCAACTGCCGTTTCCAAGTTCAAAACACTATCGCTAATTTGCGCAGTTAGCGGCATGCGCCAAGTCAACGCATCGACTGTTACACGGTGGTGTAATGGCCGATTACGTCCGACTTTCCAGAGCCCCGCGCAGTCCACGCGCAGCCTCAAACCGCCATGACCGCTCCCCCCGCCCCCTGGCCCTACCCGCGCTGGATCGCCCACCGCGGCGCTGGCAAGCTCGCGCCCGAGAACACCCTGGCCGCCTTCCGCCTGGGTGCGCAGCACGGTTTCCGCATGTTCGAGTGCGACGCCAAGCTCAGCGCCGACGGCGTGGTGTTCCTGATGCACGACACGGGTCTGGAGCGCACCACCAGCGGCCACGGCACGGGCGGCGACCAGCCCTGGGGGGCGCTCTCGCAGCTCGACGCGGGCACCTGGCACTCGCGCGCCTACGCGGGCGAGCCGCTGGCCACGCTGGAGGCCGTGACGCGCTGGTGCCTGGCCAACGCGCTGCTGCTCAACATCGAGATCAAGCCCACGCCCGACGTGGAGCGCACCACCGGCGAAGCCGTGGCCGCGCTGGCCACACGCCTGTGGGCAGGCGCCCCGGTGCCGCCACTGCTGACCTCGTTCGAGGCCGAATCGCTCGCGGGCGCGCAGGCCGCCGCGCCACAACTGCCACGCGGCCTGCTGCTCGACGCGCTGTGGGACGGCTGGCTCGACGCCGCGCGCGCGCTGGGCTGCTCCGCCATCGTCTGCAACCATACGCTGTGGGACGCGGCCAGCGTGCGGCAGGCCCAGGCCGCCAGCCTGCGCACGCTGAGCTACACCGTCAACGACGAATGGGCCGCGCAGCGGCTCATCGCCCTGGGCACGGACGGCATCATCACCGACCGGGTGGACCTGTTCTCCCCCGGCACCTGAGCCCCGCGCACCACGATGGCCGCCCCGTCCCGCCGCCGTCCTCCCGCGCCGCTGCAGCGCATCGGCATGGCCTTGCTGCTGCTGCTGGCGTTGTCATGGGCCGACCCGCTGCTGGCGGCTCCGGCACAGCCGGCGGCAGCGGCCACCAGCCCCGCCGCCGAGCCGCCGAGCGTGGACACGCTGCGTCGGCGCCTGGAGGCCATTCCCACGCTGCCCGACGACGATGCCGGCAGCCGCGCCCGCCTCGACGAGATCTACGCCATCGGCGCGGCGGCCAGCCAACTGGCGCACAGCCGCGCGGGCGATCTGGCCGACCTCGACAGCCGCCTGGCCGGCCTCGGGCCGGAGCCCGAAAAAGGCGGCGTGCAGGAAGCCCCCGACGTGGCCCGCCAGCGCGCGGCGCTGAACCGTCAGCGCGCCAGTCTGGACGCCGAACTCAAGCTGGCGCGGCTGGTCGCCGTCGATGCCGGCCAGCGCGGCGCCGACCTGGTGCGCCAGCGGCACGCGCAGTTCCAGGCCGCGCTCACGGCCCGCGCCTCGTCCCCGCTGGGGTCGCGCTTCTGGCGTGACCTGGGCGCGGCCTGGCCCACCGACCGAGAGCGGCTGGGCGCGCTGGGCGCCGAGTTGCAGGACGCCATGGCCACCGCCTTTGCCGCCGGCCACCGGCTGGCCACCAGCGCCTGCCTGCTGGGCGCGCTGCTGCTGGCGGCGCTGGGCAACTGGGCGGCGCGGGGCATCGTGCTGCGCGTGGCGCTGGCGCACCTGCCGGGCTGGCGGCTGCGCCGCGCGCTGATGGCCATCGGCATCGCCGTCGTGCATGCAGCCCTGGCCGGCGCCGCGGCGCAACTGCTGCTGGGCGGTCTGGGCGTGGGCGATGGCCTGAGCGACCGCCTGCACAGCCTGGGCCGGGCGCTGGTGCGGCTGGCGGCCTTCGCCGGCTTCGCCATCGGTCTGGGGCGGGCGCTGTTGAGCCATGGGCACGGCGCCTGGCGCCTGGCGCCGGTGTCCGACGCGCTGGCCGCGCGGCTGGCGCCCTACCCGTGGTGGATCGTGCTGGTCTCGGCGCTCGGCGGCCTGCTGACCGAAGTCAACAGCGCCGCCGGCGCCAGCTTGGCGCTGGAAGTGGGCGCGCAGTCGCTCACGGCGCTGCTGGTGGCCGCGCTCGGCGGCGGGGCGCTGCGCCGGATGCGCCCGGCGGGAGCCGAGCCGGCACGCCCGCTATGGCTGGGCCTGCTGCTGGCCTGCGCCGGCGCGGCCTGCGCGGCCACCGTGCTGTGCGTGCTGACCGGCTACGTGGCGCTGGCCGGCACGCTGGCGCGCCAGATGGTGTGGTCGGGCATGGTGTTCGCCACCACCTACCTGCTGCTGCAACTGGTGGACGAACTCTGCGCCGCGCTGCTGTCGTCCTCCGGCAGCTTCGGGCAGCGCCTGTGCGCCGGGCTGGGCGTGCGCGCCGGGCTGCTGGACCAGTTCGCGGTGCTGGTCGCTGGCGTGCTGCGGGTGGCGCTGCTGTTCTACATGGCGATCGCGCTGATGGCGCCCTTCGGCACCGGTCCGGGCGATCTGCTGCGCCGCGGCGGCACGCTCGACCCCCGCCTGAAGGTGGGCGAATTCACGCTGGCGCCGCAGGCCATCCTGGGCGCCTTCACGGTGGCGGCGGTCGGCTTCATGGCGGTGCGGGCGTTCAAGCACTGGCTGGGCACCCGCTACCTCCCGCAAACCGCGCTGGAGCCGGGCGCGCGCAGCTCCATCGTCACGCTGCTGGGCTTCGCCGGCGGCGTGGTGGTGGCGGCGTTCACGCTGTCGGCGCTGGGCATCAGCGTGGACCGCATCGCCTGGGTGGCGAGCGCGCTGTCGGTGGGCATCGGCTTCGGGCTGCAGGCCATCGTGCAGAACTTCATCGCCGGCCTGATCCTGCTGGTCGAGCGCCCGGTGAAGGTGGGCGACTGGGTGGTGCTGGGCGACGTGCAGGGCGATGTGCGGCGCATCAACGTGCGCGCCACCGAGGTGGAGTTGGCCGACCGCTCCTCGGTGATCGTGCCGAACTCCGACTTCATCACCAAGACCGTGCGCAACTTCACCCTGGCCAACGCCCAGGGCCGCGTGCTGCTGCGCCTGCCCGCGCCGCTGGACACCGATGCGCAGCGCATGCGCGCGGTGCTGCTGCAGGTGTTCGGGGCGCACCCGGACGTGCTGCCGCGCCCCGCGCCGGCGGTGCTGCTGGAGGGCATCCAGGGCGGCACGCTGACCTTCCTGGCGATCGGCTACGTGGCCGACCCGCGCCGCGCCGACGGCGTGCGCAGCGACTTGCTGTTCGGCATCCTGGAGGCGCTGCGCGGCGCCGGGCTGGCGCTGTCGCCGCCGGCATCGACCACGGTGGCGCCGCCGGGCGCCGCGGCGCTGCCGGAGGCGGCGGATTCAGCGCCAGCCGCGCAGTAGCAGCCACTGCGTGGTGGCGCTGGCCAGCACCAGCGCGGCGTAGGTCAGCAGCTTGCCGTCCGCGCCGAACAATGCCAGCCCGCCCAGCAATACCGCCATGTTTACTACAACATTGATAGCAACATGCGCAAGCATCGAGCGCGCCACGGCCCGATTTGGCATGCAAACGCGGGTCAGCGGCACGAGCAGCGCGGCGACGCCGAAGGCCGGGGCGGCGAAGCCCAGCAGGTGTGGCAGGAGATCGGGCAGGCCCATGGAACTTGATCCTGATCAATGGCCTTCGGGGTGTACCGGGGGCCGTCAAAAGGCCGGCGATTTTATAATCGATGAATGGCAGTCTGGGCATTGGGCATCAACCACACGACGGCACCGCTCGATCTGCGGGGCCGCTTCGCGTTCGCCGTGGACCAGATCGCCCCCACGCTGCAGCGCCTGCGCCACTCGTTCGGCGGCGCCGGCGGCGGCCACCACCCCGGCGTGGAGGCGGCCATCATCTCCACTTGCAACCGCACCGAGATCTACTGCGCGGGCGACCAGCCGGCGCTGGACCACACGCTGGGCTGGCTGGCGCAGACGGGCGGCGTGGCGCCCGCGCTGCTGCGCTCGCACACCTACGCGCTGGAGCAGGAACAGGCCGCGCGCCATGCGTTCCGCGTGGCCAGCGGGCTCGATTCGATGGTGCTCGGCGAGGCGCAGATCCTCGGCCAGATGAAGGACGCCGTGCGCGCCGCCGAAACCGCGGGTGCCCTGGGGCAGACGCTCAACCAACTGTTCCAGCGCAGCTTCGCCGTGGCCAAGGAAGTGCGTACCGCCACCGAGATCGGCGCGCACAGCATCAGCATGGCCGCCGCCGCAGTGCGGCTGGCCGGCCAGTTGTTCGAGGACCTGGGCCAGATCCGCGTGCTGTTCGTCGGCGCGGGCGAGATGATCGAGCTGGCCGCTACGCACTTCGCGGCCAAGGGCCCCAAGGCCATCGCCATCGCCAACCGCACGCTGGAGCGCGGCGAGCGGCTCGCCACCCGCTTCGGCGCCGAGGCCATGCGCTTGGCCGACCTGCCGGACCGGTTGCACGAGTTCGACGCCATCGTGAGCTGCACCGCCAGCACGCTGCCCATCATCGGCCTGGGCGCGGTGGAGCGCGCGCTGAAAAAGCGCCGCCACCGCCCGATGTTCATGGTGGACCTGGCAGTGCCGCGCGACATCGAGCCCGAGGTCAAGGCGCTGGAGGACGTGTACCTCTACACCGTGGACGACCTGGCCGGCGTGGTACGCACCGCCCAGGCCAGCCGCCAGGCCGCCGTGGCGCAGGCCGAGGCGATCATCGACGCGGGCGTGCAGAGCTTCGTGCACTGGCTCGACCAGCGCGACCCGGCCAAGGGCGGCGTGGTGCCGCTGATCCAGCAGATCAACGCCCAGGCCGACGAATGGCGCGCCGCCGAGGTCGCGCGCGCGCGCCGCATGCTGGCGCGCGGCGACGACGTGGACGCGGTGCTCGAAGCACTGTCGCGCGGCCTCACGCAGAAGATGCTGCATGGCGCCATGGCCGAGTTGCACGCGGGCGACGCCGCCGCGCGCGCGCAGACGGCGCAGGCCGTGTCGCGCCTGTTCCTGCGCAAAGAGCGTTAGCGGCCCTGCCCGCCCAGCGCCCGCGCCGCGCCGCCGTGGCGCGCTCCCTTTTTCTTTCCCCTTCCCCCGCCCGATTGCGCCTACCGTGAAACCCTTTTTGCGCCAACGCCTGGACCGCTACGCCGCCCGCCTCGAAGAGCTGGACTTCCTGCTCTCGCGCGAGGACATCATGGCCGACATGGAGCAGTACCGTGCGCTCTCGCGCGAGCATGCCGAGGTGACGGCCATCGCGGGCCGCTACGCGCGCTGGCGCCAACGCGAGGCCGACCTGGCCGCCGCGCAGGACATGCAGCAGGACCCTGACATGGCCGCGATGGCGCAGGAGGAGATCGCCGCCGCCACCGCAGAGCTGGCCCAGCTCGACGACGAACTGCAGCGCCTGCTGCTGCCCAAGGACCCCGACGACGCGCGCAACGCCTTCGTGGAAATCCGCGCCGGCACGGGCGGCGACGAATCGGCGCTGTTCGCGGGCGACCTGCTGCGCATGTACACGCGCTACGCCGCCAGCGTGGGCTGGCGCGTGGAGATCATCAGCGCCAGCGAGAGCGAGCTGGGCGGCTACAAGGAGGCCGTGCTGCGCATCGAGGGCGACGGCGCCTATGGCGCGCTGCGCTTCGAATCCGGTGGCCACCGCGTGCAGCGCGTGCCCGCCACCGAAACCCAGGGCCGCATCCACACCAGCGCCTGCACCGTGGCCGTGCTGCCCGAGCCCGACGAGGCGCAGGCCGTGCAGATCAACCCGGCGGACCTGCGCATCGACACCTTCCGCGCCAGCGGCGCGGGCGGCCAGCACATCAACAAGACCGACTCGGCGGTGCGCATCACCCACATCCCCACCGGCATCGTCGCCGAATGCCAGGACGACCGCAGCCAGCACCGCAACAAGGCCCGCGCGCTGCAGGTGCTCTCCGCCCGCATCCAGGACAAGGAGCGCAGCGAGCGCGCCGCGCGCGAGGCCGCCGAGCGCAAGGGCCTGATCGGCAGCGGCGACCGCAGCGACCGCATCCGCACCTACAACTTCCCGCAGGGGCGGCTGACCGACCACCGCATCAACCTCACGCTCTACAAGCTCGCGCAGATCATGGAAGGCGACCTGGGCGACGTGCTGGCCGCCCTGAAAGCCGCCCGCGAGGCCGAGCAACTGGCCGAGCTGGAAAACGCCGAAGCCTGATTTACGTATATGGCAAAAACAGCCTCCAGCGCAGGAATTGTCTGCGGTGACAGCTATCAAAAGAATAGCGAAACCGTAGCCCGCGCGCTCCAGCGCGCGGCGGCGCTCGGGCTCCCGCGGCTCGACGCCCAACTGCTGCTGCTGCACGCGCTGGGTCATGCGGGCCAGGACCGCGCCTGGCTCATCGCGCACGACGGCGACTGCCTGCAGCCCGCGCAGCTCGCGGCCTACCTGGGCCTGTGTGCGCGCCGCGCGGCCGGCGAGCCCGTGGCCTACATCGTGGGCGAAAAGGAATTCTTCGGCCTGCCGCTGCAGGTGGACGCCCGCGTGCTGGTGCCGCGCCCCGACACCGAGACGCTGGTGGAGTGGGCGCTCGACGTGCTGCGGGGCCTGGACGCGCCCTCGGTGCTGGACCTGGGCACGGGCAGCGGCGCCATCGCGCTGGCGATCCAGTCGCGCCGGCCCGATGCGCGGGTGCAGGCCGTGGACGCCAGCGCCGACGCGCTGGACGTGGCGCGCGCCAACGCCGCGCGGCTGGGCCTGCCCGTGCGCTTCCTGCGCGGCTCATGGTTCGACGGCCACATGGGCCGGCACGACCTGATCGTCGCCAACCCGCCCTACGTGGCCGAGGGCGACCCGCACCTGGCCGCGCTGACGCACGAGCCGCGCATGGCGCTCACCGCCGGGCCCGACGGGTTGGGCGACATCCGCGCCATCGTGGCCCAGGCCGGGCGCCACTTGGCGCCGCACGGCTGGCTGCTGCTGGAGCATGGCTGGAACCAGGCCATGGAGGCGCAGCAGTTGCTGTTGCGCCAGGGCTTCGCCGCGGTGCAAAGCCGCAGCGATCTGGCGGGCATCGCGCGCTGCACCGGCGGGCGCTGGCCGGCGGTGAAATAATCGCTGCCGTCCCCATCTGCGCGTGGCCCGGCAATGTGCCGGGTGGCGCGATTCCCCTAGCCAGGAGACCCCATGAGCGACCCCACCCAACAACGCATCGACGACCTCGTCAAGTCCAGCGACGTGCTGCTGTTCATGAAAGGCAGCGCGAGCTTTCCGATGTGCGGCTTCTCGGGCCGCGCGGTGCAGATACTGAAAGCCTGCGGCGTGGACCCGAAGGCGCTCAGTACCGTCAACGTGCTCGACGACCCCGAGATCCGCCAGGGCATCAAGACCTACAGCAACTGGCCCACGATCCCGCAGCTCTACGTAAAGGGCGAGTTCATCGGCGGCTCGGACATCATGATGGAGATGTACGAGTCGGGCGAGCTGCAGAAGGTGCTGGGCGGCTCCGCCGCCTGAGTCCACGCCGCCCAGCGGCTGCGGCGGCACGCGCGCCACACTTGGGGCGGTGCACGCAAGACTGGGCATTGCACGCTGGCACGCCTTATGCTGGAATAAAACCCGTGTTCCCTTCGACCGGAGAGTGGTTCATGCAATCGCGCAGTCTCGTGCCGCAGTCTTCCCACTTCCACCTGCCCGTGGCCAGCGTGCGCAGCGTGTTCCAGCCCGACGAGGTGAGCGCCAAGCTCGCCAAGCTGCCCGAGCGCGAGCATGAACACCTGCGCAGCACTTACGAGCGCATGCTGGAGCGCGGCCCCGAGCGCTTCCAGGTCAAGCCCGCGGGCGTGCCCGACATGGCGCAGCTCTACGAATCGCTGCCCAACTTCACCGACGTGCTCGACGACGTAAAGCGCCAGGTGGCGCTGGCGCAGGACTGCCGCGACGGGCTGGAGGTGACGCCCATGCTGCTGCTGGGCGCGCCGGGCATCGGCAAGACGCACTTCGCGCGCATGCTCGCCGACCTGCTGGGCACGGGCATGAACCTGGTGCCCATGAGTTCGATGACCGCCGGCTGGCTGCTGTCGGGCGCGTCGTCGCAGTGGCGCGGCGCCAAGCCCGGCAAGGTGTTCGAGGCGCTGGTGGACGGCCAGTACGCCAACCCGGTGATCGTGGTGGACGAGATCGACAAGGCCGGCGCCGACGCGCAGTACGACCCGCTGGGCGCGCTCTACGGCCTGCTGGAGCACGACACGGCGCAGAGCTTCACCGACGAGTTCGCCGAGGTCGCCATCGACGCCAGCCAGGTGATCTGGATCAGCACCGCCAACGACGCGCGCGGCATTCCCGAGCCCATCCTCAACCGCATGAACGTGTTCGAGATCGAGCCGCCCACGCCCGCGCAGGCGCGCGAGATCGCGCTGCGGCTGTACCAGGGCATCCGCGCCGCCCACGACTGGGGCCACCGCTTCAGCGAGGCGCCCGGCGACGGCATGCTCGACCGCCTGGCCGAGATGCCCCCGCGCGAGATGCGCCGCGCGCTCATGACCGGCTTCGGCAACGCCCGGCTCGCAGGCCGCGGCGACGTGCAGCCCGACGACCTGCCGCGCGCCGGCGGCGGCAAGGCGCGCATGGGCTTCGTGCAGTAGGAGGCGCGGGGGCAGGGGGCAGCCCGCTACACTCGAAGGCACGCCCGCGCGCGGCCGATAGCCGTCTGCGGCGGCCTTCATGAACCTCACCTCCAGCCTGCTCCTCATCGCCCTGCTCATCGCCGCCAGCGCCTTCTTCGCGGTGGCCGAGATCGCACTGGCCGCGTCGCGCCGCCTGCGGCTGCGCCAGATGACCGACGAGGGCGATGCGCGGGCCGAGCGCGTCATGCGGCTGCAGGAGCAGCCGGGGCCCTACTTCACGGTGGTGCAGATCGGGCAGAACGCCATCGCCATCCTGGGCGGCATCGTGGGCGAAGGCGCGCTCAGCCCCTACCTTGCCGCCGCGCTGCGCCGCTGGCTGGGCGCCGAGGCGGCGGACCGCGCAGGCTTCGTGCTGTCGTTCCTGTTCATCACCTCGCTCTTCATCCTGCTGGCCGACCTGTTCCCCAAGCGGCTGGGCATGACCGAGCCCGAGCGCATGGCCGTGCGCGTGGTGCGGCCCATGCGCGCGCTGATGGCCGTCTTCATGCCGCTGGTGTGGCTCTACAGCAAGGGGGCGGACGCGCTGCTGCGCCTGTTCAACCTGCCCACCGAGCGCGACGACCGCATCACCTCCGCGGACATCCTGGCCATGACCGAAGCCGGCGCGCGCGCGGGCATCCTGGCCGCGCGCGAGCAGCAGGTGATCGCCAACGTGTTCGAGCTCGACACCCGCACCGTGGGCAGTGCCATGACGCAGCGCGACCGCATCGCCTTCTTCCTGCGCGACGACCCCGACGCGGTGGTGCGCCTGCGCATCGCCGCCGAGCCGTTTTCCACCTACCCCGTGTGCGACGGCGACATCGACCACGTGGTGGGCTACGTGGACGCCAAGGACCTGTTCCAGCGCGTGCTCAACGGCCAGCCGATCTCGCTGGCCGACGACGCGCTGGTGCACAAGGCGCTGATCGTGCCCGACCGGCTGACGCTGGCCGAGGTGCTGGAGCAGTTCCGCCTGGTGGGCGAGGATTTCGCGGTGATCGTCAACGAATACAGCCTGGTGGTGGGCGTGGTGACGCTCAACGACGTGATGAGCACGGTGATGGGCGACCTGATATCGCCGCTCGACGAGGAGCAGATCGTGCGGCGCGACGATGCGTCGTGGCTGATCGACGGCGTGACGCCGATCCAGGACGTGCTGCGCGCGCTCGACATCGAGAGCCTGCCGCACCCCGAGGAGTACGAGACGCTGGCCGGCTTCCTGATGGTGATGCTGCGCCGCGTGCCGCGCCGCACCGACGCCGTGCACTGCGCGGGCTACAAGTTCGAGGTGCTCGACGTGGACAGCTACCGCATCGACCAGGTGATGGTGACGCGCGAGTCCGCCGCACCGCCGCTGCCGGCGGCCGCCTGAAGCGGCTTTGCGCCATATACTCCCCAACCATATAGCCGCCAGCGCTTTGTTTACCTGCGGTGGCGATGCATACTCCCCCATATTTTCAAGACCGGGCGAAGAACGCCTGCACCAGCCGCACCCAGTAGGTCGAGCCCACGGGCAGCAGTGCGTCGTTGAAGTCGTAGTTGGGGTTGTGCAGCTCGCACGGGCCCATGCCGTGGTAGCTGTACTCACGGTGGTCGCCGCCGCCGTTGCCCAGGAACAGGTAGCTGCCGGGCACCTTCTCCAGGTAGAAGGAAAAGTCTTCCGCGCCGCCCATGGGCGGCGTCTCGCGCACCACGCGGTCGGCGCCGAACGCGTCCTCGGCCACCTGGGCGGCGAAGTCGGTCTGCGCGTCCCGGTTGACCAGCGGCGGGTAGGCGCGCACGAACTTCAGTTCGCCGCTGCCGCCGTGCACCTGGGGCAGCGTCTCGGCCACGCGCTTCAGGTTGGCCTCGATCTCGTCGAGCACCTGGGCGCTGAAGGTGCGCACCGTGCCGCGGATGACGGCCTGGTCGGGGATGACGTTGTAGGCGTCGCCCGCGTGGATCTGGGTGACAGAAAGCACCGCCGTCTCGATCGGGTTCTTGTGGCGCGAGATCAGGGTTTGCAGCACGCCCACCATCTCGCTGGCGATGACGATCGGGTCCACCGTCTTGTGCGGCTGCGCGGCGTGGCCGCCGATGCCGCGCACGATGATGTCGAAGCGGTTGCTCGACGCCATCATCGGCCCCTTGCGGAACGCGAAGGTGCCCGCGGGAATGCCGGGCATGTTGTGGATGCCGTACACCTCGTCGCAGGGAAAGCGCGCGAACAGGCCGTCCTCCATCATGGCGCGCGCGCCGGCGTTGCCGCCCTCCTCGGCGGGCTGGAAGATGAAGTTGACGGTGCCCGCAAAGTCGCGCTGCGCGGCCAGGTACTGCGCCGCGCCCAGCAGCATGGTGGTGTGGCCGTCGTGGCCGCAGCCGTGCATGCGGCCCGCGTTGCGCGATGCGTGGGCGAAGCGGTTGTGCTCGGGCATGGGCAGCGCGTCCATGTCGGCGCGCAGGCCGATGGAGCGGCCGCCCGCGCCGCGCGCGCCGTGCAGCACGCCCACCAGGCCGGTGCGGCCCAGGCCGCGGTGCACCTCGATGCCCCAGGAGGCGAGCTTTTCGGCCACGAGATCCGAGGTGCGCGTCTCTTCGAACGCGAGTTCGGGGTGGGCGTGGATGTCGCGGCGGATGGCGGTCAGCGCGCCGTGCGCGCGTTCGATGTCGGCGATCAGGCTCATGGCAGTTGCTCCTTCACATAGTTGGCAATGTCCTTGGAGACGCGGGCCAGCGCGGACTGCAGGGCGTCGAAGTTGCCGCTGCGCGCGCGCGTGGCCTCGTCCATGTACAGGCCCCGGTGCGCCTCCACCTGCAGGCTGTGGCGCCGCTCGGCGGGGCGGCCCAGGCGGGCGATCAGCGCCACGCCCTTGAACGGATCGTTGATGGCGACCTTGAACCCCTGCCGCCGCAGCGCGCCCGCCACCGCGTCGGTGAAGCCGGGCGCGCAGGTGGTGCCGTCCAGGTCGCCGAGCACGAAGTCGGCCAGCGGGTGGTCGCTGCGGATGCCCAGGCCCTCGTACGAATTCGCAGGCATGGAGTGCAGGTTCAGGTGCCACACGGCGCCAAAGCGCGCGTAGGCGCCCTCGATGCACTCGCGCATCGCGGCGTGGTAGGGGCGGTGCCAGGTGTCGATGCGCGCCTGCACCTCGGCGGGTGAGAGCAGGCGGTCGTAGATGGGCGTGTGGCCGTCGTGGCCCGCGTCGCGCCAGATCAGGCCGATGCCCAGCTCGGTCTTGCGGCTCGGCGCGACGGGGCCGGGCCAGGGGGCCGAGAGCATGGCGGGGTCGATGTCGTCGAGGTCGCGGTTGGGGTCGATGTAGCTGCGCGGGAATTGCGCCGCCAGCAGTGTCGCGCCGACCGTGGGCAGGGCCTGCCAGAGAACATGCACGTCGGTGTCCTCGCCCGCGCGCAGTTCACTGAACGGCAGCGCGTAGCGGAAGTCCGCCGGATAGCGCGTGCCGCTGTGCGGCGAGTCGCACACGAGCGGTATGGCAGCACCTTCGGGCAGGCGCAGGGTGAAGGGGGCGAAGGGCGTGGGAACGCTGGGGGGTACGGTGTTGTCGGTCATGGTCGTGAAGGGCGCGCGGGCGTCAGGCCGGTGCATCGTTGAGGTGGCAGGCGCTCGCATGGCCGGGCCCGAGCGTGCGCAGCAGCGGCGCTTCGCTCTTGCAGCGCGGCATGGCATGCGGGCAGCGCGGGTGGAAGGTGCAGCCCGGCGGCGGGGCGAGCGGCGATGGCAGCTCGCCCTTGATGGGCTGGTAGGCGCGGCGGGCGGTGTCGAGTCTGGGCAGCTCCGACAGCAGCGCCTGCGTGTAGGGGTGGCTGGGGCGGCTGAACACCGTGTCGGTGGGCGCCATCTCGACCACCCGGCCCAGGTACATGACGGCCACGCGGTCCGCGATGTGGCCCACCACGCCGAGGTTGTGGCTGATGAAGAGGTAGGTGAGGTCGAATTCGCGCCGCAGCGCGGTGAACAGGTTGAGCACCTGGGCCTGGATCGACACGTCGAGCGCGGCCACCGCCTCGTCGCAGACGATGAGCCGCGGCTTGAGCGCCAGCGCCCGCGCGATGCCGATGCGCTGGCGCTGCCCGCCCGAGAACTGGTGCGGGTAGCGCTGGGCGTAGTCCGGGTCCAGCCCGACCTGGCGCATGAGGCCGGCCACGTAGGCGGCTTTCTGCGCCGCCGGCACGATGCCGTGCACGACGGGCGCCTCGCCGATGATGTCGAGCACGCGCATGCGCGGGTTCAGCGACGCCATCGGGTTCTGGAAGATCATCTGCACGCCCAGGTTGAAGGCGCGGCGCTCGGCGTGCGTCATCTCGGCGGTGGTCTTGCCCAGGTAGCGCAGCTCGCCCGCGCTGGGCGGGTTGATGCCGGCGATGATGCGCCCGAGCGTGGACTTGCCGCATCCCGATTCGCCCACCACGCCGATCACCTCGCCGGCGGGGATGTCGAGGCTCACGTCATCCACCGCATGCACCACCGACGCCTTGTTGTGCGCGCCCAGCAGGTTGGCGATGCGCGCTGCCACGTCCAGCGGCTGCGTGAAGCGCTTGGAGATGCCGCGCAGTTGCAGCAGCGGCGCGGCGAAGGGTGGGGCTTGCAGGGTCCGGGACATGTCGGAGTTCTTGTCAGGCGGCATTCCAGCAGCGCACCGTGTTGGCGGGCGGCACCACCGAGGGCTGGGGCACCTGCAGGCAGGCGTCGCTGGCGCGGAAACAGCGCGGGCGGAACGCGCAGCCCTGCGGCAGGTGCAGCAGCGAAGGCGTCATGCCCGGGATCTGCTGCAAGAGCGTGCCGTGCGTCTCGCGCGTGGGGATGGAGCGGATCAGGCCCAGCGTGTAGGGGTGCGCGGGCCGCGCCACCACGTCGGCGGTGGCGCCGCTTTCGACGATGCGGCCCGCGTACATCACGGCGATCCGGTCGGCCAGGCCCGAGACCACGGCCAGGTCGTGCGTGATCCAGATGAGTGCGGTGCCGGTCTCGCGGCAGAGCTTCTGCACCTCGTAAAGAATCTGCGCCTGGATGGTCACGTCGAGCGCCGTGGTGGGCTCGTCGGCGATGATGAGCCGGGGCCGGTTCAGCAGCGCGATGGCGATGGCCACGCGCTGGCGCATGCCGCCCGAGAGCTGGTGCGGGTAGGCCAGCAGCCGATCCTCGGGCGCGGGGATGCCAACCATGGCCAGCGCGTCGCGGGCGCGGGCGCGGGCCGCTTTGTGGCCGGCTTTCTCGTGCGCGAGGATGGCCTCGACCATCTGGGTGTCGATGCGCAACACGGGGTTGAGCGTCATCATCGGGTCCTGGAAGATCATCGCAATCTCCTTGCCGCGAAGCTGGCGCAGGCGCTCCTCGCCCGCGCCCACCAGCTCTTCGCCCAGGTAGCGGATGTGCCCGCCCGCGATGCGGCCCGGCGGGTCGATCAGGCCGATGACGGAAAAACCCGTGATGCTCTTGCCCGAGCCCGACTCGCCCACGAGGCCGAGGATTTCGCCCGCGTCCACGCGCAGATCCACCCCGTCCACGGCCTTGACCACGCCGCCGTGGGTGAAGAAGTGGGTCTTCAGGCCCTGCACGTCGAGTACCGGGCTGGAGTTGACTGGGGTGCCCATGGCTAGCGCTCGTTGTGCGGGTTGAGGATGTCGCGCAGGTGGTCGCCCACGAGGTTGATCCCTACGATGGCGATGGCCAGCGCAATGCCGGGGAAGAACGAGATCCAGTAGTGGCCCGAGAGCATGAACTCGAAGCCGTTGGCGATCAGCATGCCCAGCGAGGGCTCGGTGACCGGCACGCCCACGCCGAGGAATGACAGCGTGGATTCGAGCGCGATGGCGTGGGCCAGGTCGATGGTGGCGATCACGATCAACGGCGGCAGGCAGTTGGGCAGCATGTGGCGCAGCAGCACGCGCGGCCAGCCTAGCGACATGCACTGCGCGGCCTCCACGTATTCCTTGGCGCGCTCCACCAGCGCGGCGCCGCGCGCGGCGCGCGCGAAGTAGGCCCACTGCACGATGATGAGCGCCAGAATCACCTTGTCCACGCCCTTGCCGAGCACGGCCAGCAGGATCAGCGCCACCAGGATGGAGGGCAACGAGAGCTGGATGTCGACGATGCGCATGAGCAGCGCGTCGATCCAGCCGCCGAAGTAGGCCGCGGCCAGCCCCACAGCGCTGCCGATGGCCAGCGCCGCCACCACCGAGATGCCGCCCACCATGAGGCTGGTGCGCATGCCGTAGAAGATGGCCGAGAGCACGTCGCGCGACTGGCCGTCGGTGCCGAGCCAGTAGGTCATGGTGCCGGCGGCGTTCGGGCTGCCGGGGTGCAGCTTGGCGTCGAAAATGTCGAGGTTGCCGATGTCGTACGGGTTCTGCGGCGAGATCCATGGCGCGAACACGGCCACGCCCACGGCGAGCAGCAGCAGCACGAGCCCGGCCGCCGCGAGCTTGCTGGCGAAGAATTCCCGCCGCAAGCGCTGCCACGGCGTTTCGGGCGGCGGCAGGGCCGGGCCCGCGGGTTCGGCAATGGCGGATGGAAGTGCGCTCATGCCTTGCCTCCTTGTATCCGCACGCGCGGGTCGAGCACGGAATAGAGGATGTCCACCAGCAGGTTGAGCATCACGAGGAAGAACACGATGAGGATCAGATAGGCCACGACCACGGGGCGGTCGAGCGTGATGATGGAGTCGAGCAGCAGCTTGCCCATGCCGGGCCAGGCGAAGATGGTTTCGGTGACGACGGCGAAGGCGACGACCTGGCCGAACTCCAGCCCGCCCACGGTGACGATGGGAATGAGGATGTTCTTGAGCAGATGCACGCGCAGGATGCGGCTCCAGGCCAGGCCCTTGGCGCGCGCGAACTTGATGTAGTCCATGGGCAGCGCCTCGCGCGTGGCCGCGCGGGTGACGCGGATGATGAGCGCGCCTTTGGCCAGCGCGATGGTGAGCGCGGGCAGGACGAGGCGCTGCCAGCCGTCGAGCGTGAGCACGCTCAGGTCCAGCGGCCCC
This sequence comes from Curvibacter soli, assembly GCF_029211125.1. GTDB lineage: Bacteria > Pseudomonadota > Gammaproteobacteria > Burkholderiales > Burkholderiaceae_C > Curvibacter_A > Curvibacter_A soli. The sequence goes on along the minus strand of NZ_JARGEN010000054.1, from coordinate 14,478 downwards.
AGTTGCACCGTGCGCCCGCGCCCGCTGGCCGGGAACCAGCCGAGCTGCACCGCGAACACCATGATGAGCATCAGCCCGACCCAGAAGTTGGGCAGCGAGAAGCCCAGCACCGAGCCGGTCATGATGCCGCGCGTGCTCAGCGCCCGCGGCTTCAGGCCGGCCCAGATGCCCATGGGCACCCCGGCCAGCAACGCCAGCAGCATGGAGACGCAGGCCAGCTCCAGCGTGGCGGGCATGCGCTCCAGGATCAGCCCCATGGCGGGCTGGCCGGTGAGGAAGCTCTTGCCGAAGTCGAGCCGCACCGCATGGGCCATGAAGGTGGTGTACTGCTGCCAGAGCGGCTGGTCGAGTCCGAAGGTCTGGCGGATGGCCTCGCGGTCCAGCTCGGATGCCTCGGGGCTGGCCATCATGGACACCGGGTCGCCAACGACGTAGAGGCCGATGAAGACCAGCCCCGACATGACGGCCATGACGAGCAGCGCCTGCAGCAGACGGCGGATGATGTAGGCGAGCATCGGGGGCGGCTCTGGTTTTTGAGAAGGCGGCGAAAACCGGGGAACCGGAAAACGGGGGGCGGCCTGCGCGCGGGGGCCGCCCCTCTTGGACACTACCGGGGGCTACTTGGCGAGCGTGATGTACTGCGCCATGGTCATCTGATCGGCGCGGCCCACGATGCCGATGCCCTTCTTCATGGCCCAGACCGAGTGCTCGAAGTGGATCGGCAGCGCGGCGTAGTCGGCCATCGCGAGTTCGCTGGCCTGCGCCAGGATTTCCGCGCGGCGGCCGGCGTCGAGCGAGGTGGCCGAATCTTCCACGAGCTGGTCGAGCGCCTTGTTGGAATAGCGGCTGCGGTTGGTGGTGCCCACGCCTTTTTCCTTGTTGGGCGTGACCAGGAGCGAGTTGAGGGTGTTGGACATCTCGCCCGTGGCGGTGCCCCAGCCCGCTAGGTAGGCGCTGTAGGCATAGCTGTCGCGGTTCTTGAAGAAGACGGCTGGCGCGGTGGCGTCCACGGTGGTCTTGACCCCGATGCGCGTCCACATCGCGGCCAGCGTCTGCGCGACCTTGCTGTCGTTGATGTAGCGGCCATTGGGCGCGCCCAGCACCAGCGAGAAGCCATCAGGGTAGCCGGCAGCCTTCAGCAGCGCCTTGGCTTTCTCGACGTCGGGCTTGGCAACCTTGATGAGGTTCTTGCTGGCGCCCGCCATGGGGTACGGCAGCAGTTGCGCGGCGGGCGTAGCCACGCCGCCCATGATGCGGTCCACCAGCGCCTGGCGGTCGATGGCCAGCGACATGGCCTCGCGCACGCGCTTGTCGAGGAACGGGTTCTTGCCGCCCGTGCCCTGGATGGTGGGCGTCTGCTCGCCGTTCTGGTCCAGCGCGACGTAGATGATGCGGTTGGACGCCTTGGTCACGACGTTGAGCTTGGGCTCCTTCTGCAGGCGGGCGAGATCGTCGGTCGGCGGGTCTTCTACCAGGTCCACGTCGCCGGCCAGCAGCGCGGCCACGCGCGCCGCCGGGTTGCCGATCGGGCGGTAGATCACCTTGTCCCAGGCCGGCGCCGGGCCCCAGTAGTGGGGATTGCGCTCGAACACGATCTCGCTGCCGCGCTTCCATGACACGAAGCGGTACGGGCCGGTGCCGACCAAGCCGGTGCCGGCGTTCAGTTCGGTGGTGGTCCGGCCCTCGGGCACGGAGCCGGCCATCGCCTTGGCCGACATGATGGGCAGGCTGGCCATGTTGGTCAGCAGCAGCGGGTACGGCTTGCTGGTGGTGATGCGCACCGTGAGCGGGTCCACGGCCTCGACTTTGGCAATGTTCTGCTCGTAGATCTTGAACGATGACGGGCTGTTGGGCACCTTGGGCACGCGGTCGAGCGTAAACACCACGTCCTGCGCCGTGAGCGGCGAGCCGTCGGAAAACTTGGCGCCCGCGCGCAGCTTGAAGGTCCAGGTGTTGCCGCTGTTGGTCCACGACTCGGCCAGGCAGGGCTTGGACACCAGTTCGGCGTCGGAGCAGACCAGCGGATCGAACAGCGTCTGCGAGAGCTGGATGTTGGGGGTGAGCGCGTGGTACTGCGGGTCCATGGACGTGGGCTCGGTCTTGAGCGCGACGACCAGATCGCGCGCCATGCCATGGCCGGACCATGCCATGGCCACGGCTGCTGCAGCACCCAGAAGGGCCGCACGGCCCAATGATTGAGATCGCATAGTCGCTTCCTTGTTTGCTTGGATGATCGAGTCTAGTCTTAAGCAATTTACAAACCAGCGGAAGGCAACAAGAATGCAGCGGGTTAACCTGAAGTTGACACCATGCATGAAAAGGTTGATGCCCCGCTCTCCGATGAAACTCCACCAGCTCCAGTATTTCGTTGCCACCGCCGAGCATGGCAGCGTGCGGGCCGCGGCGCACCACCTGGGCATTTCGGCCACGGCGGTCAGCCGCGCCTTGACGGAGCTGGAAGAGGGGCTGAAGACCCTGCTGATCGAACGCCAGGCCCAGGGCATCGTCCTGACTTGCGCCGGGCGCAGCCTGCTCACGCACGCCAGGCTGGTGCTGAACCAGTTGAAGCAGGCCTCCAGGGAAATGGAGGACCTGCGCGCACAGGCGCCGGTGCGGCTGTCCATCGGGGTGACACCGTGGTTCGCGCAGTCCATCCTGCCGCTGCTCATCACGCGCTTCCTGCAGCGCAGGCCCGACGTGGAGCTGCACATCGTGGAATTTCTCGGCATGCACTATGCACCGCTGCGCGACGGCAGCATCGACCTGGCCATCGGGCTCTGGGCACCCGATGCGGGACCCGCCGAACTCCAGGCGCAGCCGCTGTTTTCCTATACCTCGGCGGTGGTCTGCCGCATGGGCCATGCGCGCGCCCACGCGCGCTCGATCTACGAATTGCGCGGCGAGGAATGGATGTTGAGCCGCGACTGGCGCGAGTTCGGCCCGCCGTTCAGCGATATCTTCGAGCCTGCGGCCGAGCGCCCGCCGCGCATCCACATCGCGCATTCGGCCCTGATGACCATGACGCAGGTGGAGATGACCGACATCCTGTCGATCGCGCCGTGGCCGCTCATCGAAAGCCAGTGGCTGCGCGGGCGGCTGCAGGCCATGCACCTGCAGGAGCTTTTCCCCGAGCGGCTGACCTGCCTGCTCACGCGCCGCAACCATGTGCCCACCACGGCGTCGCGCGATTTCATCGAGTGCGTCTACGACAGCATCGCGCAGGCGCAGCAGTCGGACGACCCCATGCTGCGGCGCGTGCTGCGAACGATCGAGCCACAGCCAGCACTACAGAGCCGCGCGGCCTGACAGGCCGCGGCTTCAGGCCTCCAGCCCGGGCACAACCCAGCGGCGCTGCGCCCCCAGTACCGCCCTCGGGTACGGCACCTGGCCCCGGCTGCCGTTGTAGCGGCCCAGCGTCATGAACAGGTCGCCGCGCTCCCGGTCCAGGTAGTGGCGCAGGATGACGCAGCCGAAGCGCAGGTTGGTCTGCATGTGGAACAGCTTGTCGCTGTCGCCATCGCCGATCACCCGCGTCCAGAACGGCATCACCTGCATATAGCCGCGCGCGCCCACGCTGGACACCGCGAACTTCCGAAAATTACTCTCGACCTGGATCAGGCCCAGCACCAGGCTGACGTCGAGCCCCGCGCGGCGGCTTTCGTACCAGACGGTCTGCAGGAATTCCTTGCGCACTTCCCACTCGGGCTTCTGGCGGCGCAGGCGGTCGCTCAGCGTACCGAGCCAGCGCAGGTAGACGATGCGCGCCTCCGTGGTGCTGAACTCCGGCACAGGCGGCGCGGCATTGGACACGGCGGAACTCAAGGCCGTGCGGACCGAATCGGCCAGCGGCTCTTCCAGTTGGCCGCCCGCGTGCGCCGCAACCGGCAGCGCGAGCGCCAGCGGCCCTGCGGCGGCGGATGACAGCAGGGTCCTGCGCAGCAGCAGGCCGGTCGCGGGCATGGAAGGCTTCATATGGCGATGCGCCCACGCACGTGGGCCAGGATGTCGCCGACCGGCACCTTGGTGGCGGCTGCGTCGCGGCGGTGCTGGTATTCGAGCTGGCCATCCTTGAGGCCCCGGTCGGAGATCACCACGCGGTGCGGCACGCCGATGAGCTCCCAGTCGGCGAACATCACGCCGGGCCGCTCGCCGCGGTCGTCCAGGATGGCGTCCACGCCCGTCGCCAGCAGTTCGCCGTAGAGCTTTTCGGCAGCGGCGCGGACTTCCGCGCTGCGGTCCAGGCCGATGGCGCAGACCACCACGGTGAAGGGCGCGATTGCATCGGGCCAGACGATGCCGCGCTCGTCGTGGTTCTGCTCGATCGCAGCCGCGGGCAGGCGCGACACGCCGATGCCGTAGCAGCCCATCTCCAGCAGTTGCGGCTTGCCATCCTCGGCCAGAAAGGTGGCATTCATGGCCTTGCTGTACTTGGTGCCGAGATAGAACACATGGCCGACTTCGATCCCGCGCTCGATGGCGAGTACCCCATGGCCATCGGGCGACGCATCGCCGGCTACGACGTTGCGGATGTCGGCCACGCATTCGGGCTCGGGCAGGTCACGGCCCCAGTTGACGCCGGTGAAGTGATGGTCTGCCACATTGGCCCCGCACACCCAGTCGGCCATGACAGCCACCTCGCGGTCGGCCACGAGCCGAACCGGTTGCCGCAAGCCCAGCGGGCCCAGGTAGCCCGGCTTGCAGCCGAAATGGGCGTCGATTTCCGCCACGGTGGCGAAGCGGAAACCCGCGAGGCCGGGTATCTTGCCGACCTTGACTTCGTTCATGTCATGGTCGCCGCGCAGCAGCAGCAGCCAGACCTGGGTCTTCACGACTTCGCCGGCAGCGCTGAATTCATCGGTCGCCAGCACGAGGGATTTGACCGTGCGTTGCAGCGGCAGGCCGAGCAGGGCCGCCACGTCCTCGCAGGTGCTCTTGTCGGGTGTGGGTGTCTTGGCCAGCGCCTGCGTGGCGGCGGGCCGCGGGCCGCTGGGTGCGCGCGCCTCGGCCTTTTCCATGTTGGCGGCGTACTCGCTGCCGGGGCAGTAGACGATGGCGTCCTCGCCCGTGGCGGCGATCACCTGGAACTCTTCGCTCAGGTCGCCGCCGATGGCGCCGCTGTCCGCCGCCACCGCGCGGTAGCGCAGACCGAAGCGGTCGAAGATGCGCCGGTACGCCTGCGCCATGACCTGGTAGCTGGCCTTGGCGCCGACCTGGTCGCGGTCGAAGCTGTAGGCGTCCTTCATGATGAATTCGCGCCCGCGCATGAGGCCAAAGCGCGGACGCCGCTCGTCGCGGAACTTGGTCTGGATCTGGTAGAAGTTGACCGGCAGTTGCTTGTAGCTGCGCAACTCCTGGCGGGCGATGTCGGTCACCACCTCCTCGCTGGTGGGCTGCACGACGAAGTCGCGCTCGTGGCGGTCCTTGATGCGCAGCAGTTCGGGGCCCATCTTGTCGAAGCGCCCGGTTTCCTGCCACAGCTCGGCGGGCTGGATGACCGGCATGGTCAGTTCCAGCGCGCCGGCGCGGTTCATCTCCTCGCGCACAATGGCCTCCACCTTGCGGATGACGCGCAGGCCCAGGGGCATGTAGGTGTAGATTCCCGCGCCCAGCTTCTTGATCATGCCGGCGCGCATCATCAGTTTATGGCTGGCGATCTCGGCATCTGCGGGAGCTTCCTTGAGGGTGGAGATAAAAAATCGAGAGGCTTTCATCGGCGATTTTCGGGCGAGTGTCAGGCTATTCGGGGCAATTCCTTTGCCGCCCGCAAGGTGCCGTGCATAATGGAATCAGTTTCAAAATTTGGGGATAGATTATGCTTGACCGGGATGGCTTTCGGCCAAACGTCGGCATCATCCTGCTCAACCACCGGAACCAGGTGTTCTGGGGCAAGCGCATCCGTACCCACAGCTGGCAGTTCCCGCAGGGTGGCATAGACCGGGGCGAAACCCCTGAGCAAGCCATGTTCCGTGAGCTGCATGAGGAGGTGGGCCTCCTGCCCGACCATGTGCGTGTCGTTGCGCGCACGCGCGAGTGGCTGCGCTACGAGGTACCCGACCGCTACATCCGCCGCGATGCGCGCGGGCACTACAAGGGACAGAAGCAGATCTGGTTCCTGCTGCAATTGCTGGGGCAGGACTGGCATTTGAATCTGCGCGCGACGGACCACCCGGAGTTCGACGCCTGGCGCTGGAACGACTACTGGGTTCCGCTGGACGCGGTGGTCGAATTCAAGCGCCGCGTGTACGAAATGGCACTGACCGAACTGGTGCGCTTCCTGCCCAGGCACGAGCAGCGCAACCGCTATCTGCGCAGCGGCATGCGTGCGCGCGATTCCGAACGGGCGCTGCTGCCCGAGATCGCCATCGCGCATCGCCACATCGAATTGCCGCCCGGGGCCACGTTCGACCCCGATCCACAAAGCGACAACACCGTCGATTCGATAGCCATCCCTCCTCATGCGAATCCTTAGATATGCCGTGCTTGCCGCATTGCTGGTGAACGTGGCGGCCACTCCGGGCCCGGCTGGCGCGCAATCCTTTTTCAACGACGATTCCACATGGAAGGAAGGCGACACGCCGCCGCCGCCGGGCTTCAACCCGGACCGGCTCGTTGCCATCGAAATGCCCCCTTTCATGGCATTGCGGTATGGCGTTGATCCCGAGACGGTCTCCATCGGTGCCGACAGCGTGGTGCGCTACGTCATCGTGGCAACGAGCGCTTCCGGCGCCCGCAATGCTGTCTACGAAGGCATCCACTGCGCGAGTGGCCGGGTGAAGACCTACGCACGCTCGTCGGGCACGGACTGGCGCGTGGCGGAATCCAGCGATTGGCGCCCCATTGGCAACGTGCCTTACGCGCACGCGTTCGCCCGCCAGGGTGCATGCCAGGGTGCCGCGCCCGCCAGTTCGGTGCGTTCGCTCCTGCGCACGCTCAAGGGCACGCAGCACGAACCGACATCCTGACCCCTCCACGCCCGTGGCATCAGGCGCGCGATAGCACCAGGTTGTCGCGGTGCACCATTTCGGGTTCGGCGGCATAGCCCAGCACCGACTCGAATTCGCTGGACGGCCTGCGGCAGATCAGTCGGGCCTCGGTACTGGAATAGTTGGCCAAGCCCCGGGCGATCTCCTGCCCATCGGGGTCGCGCACTGCGATGACGTCGCCTCGCGAAAAAACGCCCTCCACCATCGTCATGCCGATTGGCAGCAGGCTCTTGCCTTCTTCGCGCAGCTTGGCCGCAGCCCCTGCGTCGACGACGACGGCGCCCCGCAACTGCAGGTGGTCGGCAATCCACTGCTTGCGCGCCTGGTTCTTGGCCGTCTGGGCGATCAGCAGCGTGCCGATGGGCTCGCCGCTTCCGAGGCGGAGCAGCACATCGGGCTCGCGCCCCCAGGCAACCACCGTGGAGGCACCCGAACCCGCAGCGCGCTTGGCCGCGAGGATCTTGGTGATCATGCCGCCGCGGCCAATGCTGGAGCCCGCACCACCGGCCATGGCTTCGAGCGCAGGGTCGCCCGCCTGGGCCGCATGGACGAAACGCGCATCCGCGTGCTTGCGTGGGTCCGCAGTGTAGAGGCCCTTCTGGTCGGTCAGGATCACCAGTACATCGGCCTCGATGAGGTTCGCGACCAGCGCACCCAACGTGTCGTTGTCGCCGAACTTGATCTCGTCGTTGACCACGGTGTCGTTCTCGTTGATGACCGGCACGACACCCAAGCGCAGCAGGGTCAGGATGGTGGAGCGGGCATTCAGGTAGCGCTCACGGTCGGCCAGGTCGGCATGCGTGAGCAGCACCTGGGCGCTGCGCAGGCCGGTCTGGCGCAGCTTGGTTTCGTACATCTGCGCCAGCCCCATCTGGCCAACGGCGGCGGCAGCCTGGAGTTCGTGGATTTCGCTGGGCCGCGTGGACCAGCCCAGCCGCTTCATGCCTTCGGCTACGGCGCCGCTGGACACCATGACCACCTCCCGTGCATGCCCCACCGCGCCGCTGACCAACGCAGCCAACTGGCGGCACCATTCCTCGATGGCATGCTCGTCGAGCCCGCGGCCTTCGTCGGTAACCAGGCTGGAGCCGACCTTGATGACGATACGGCGCGCTTCGCGCAGGATGTTCGAGTCGTGTGGTGAGTGGTTCATGGTGCTACAAAAGCGATGACGCCCTTGCTGCCTGGCCTGCGCAGCCCTTTAGAAAATTCAGTCGGCAGCAGACAGCGGCGTGGAGGCGAAACGCGGGTCGACCTCCACAACAGGCCGGTCTGCAACCTGTTGGGCCCGCACGTGCTGGTAGATGGCCTGGACCAGCGGTTCGCAGCCTTCGCGCGTAAGCGCGGAGATCTCGAACACCGCCCCCTTCCATTTGAAGCGCTTGACGAAATCCCGCACCCTTGCGGCCCGCTCGTCGGCGGGCACCATGTCGAGCTTGTTGAGCACCAGCCAGCGCGGCTTGTCATAGAGCGCCGCGTCGTACTTCTTGAGCTCCGCCACGATGGCCTTGGCCTGTGCGACGGGATCCACGCCATCGTCGAACGGCGCTATATCGACCACGTGCAGCAGCAACCGCGTGCGCTGCAGGTGGCGCAGGAATTGGTGCCCCAGGCCCGCACCCTCTGCCGCACCTTCGATCAGGCCTGGGATATCCGCGATCACGAAACTCTGCTCTGGGCCCACGCGGACCACGCCCAGGTTGGGATGCAGCGTGGTGAACGGATAATCGGCAATCTTGGGTCGGGCGTTGGAGACGGCCGCGATCAGCGTGGATTTGCCGGCATTGGGCATGCCGAGCAGGCCCACGTCGGCCAGCACTTTCAACTCCAGCTTGAGGTTCTTCTTCTCGCCGGGCCAGCCCGGGGTTTTCTGGCGCGGGGCGCGGTTGATGGCACTCTTGAACCGCATGTTGCCAAAGCCGCCATCGCCACCCTTGGCGAGCAGGATCGTTTCACCCGGGACGAGCAGCTCGTACAGAACATCGCCGGTATCGGCATCGGTGACGATGGTGCCCACGGGCATCTTCAGCACGATGTCGTCGCCCGCCGCACCGAACATGTCGGAGCCCATGCCATGCTGCCCGCGCTTGGCCTCGTAGCGGCGGGCGTAGCGGAAATCGACGAGCGTGTTGAGGTTCACGTCTGCGACCGCGTAGACATGCCCGCCCCGCCCGCCATCGCCGCCGTTGGGGCCGCCGAACTCCTTGTACTTCTCGTGCCGGAACGAGACGCAGCCGTTGCCGCCGTCGCCGGCGGCGACATCGATGAGAGCTTCGTCGACGAACTTCATGGTCTATGCAGTGTACAAAAGGAAGATCGGAGGGCCCGGAAAGCAAGAAGCCCCGCCGATGCGGGGCTTCCAGGGGATTTCAGCGACGGAGGCCTCAGGCCGGCGTCACGTTCACCAGATGCTTGTTCGCAGCGCCCTTGACGGCAAACGACACATGGCCATCCACCAAGGCAAACAGCGTATGGTCCTTGCCCAAGCCAACGTTGGTGCCGGGATGGAACTTGGTACCGCGCTGGCGCACGATGATGGAGCCGGCGCTGACCGCCTCACCGCCGAAAGCCTTCACACCGAGCATCTTGGGCTTGGAATCGCGCCCGTTTCGCGTAGAGCCGCCGCCTTTTTTCTGTGCCATGACTCAAAGCTCCTCAGCCCACAATCGCACCGATTTGCAGCTCCGTGAACTGCTGACGGTGACCCTGCCGTTTTTGATAGTGCTTGCGACGACGCATCTTGAAGATGCGGACCTTGTCATGCTTGCCGTGCGCCACGACCGTGGCCTTCACGCTTGCACCGGACACCAAGGGCGTGCCAACCTTCAATTCAGCGCCGTTGCCGACTGCCAGAACCTGGTCGATCACGATTTCTTGGCCTACGTCCGCAGCAATCTGTTCTACCTTGATTTTTTCGCCAGCGGCAACGCGATACTGCTTGCCGCCGGTTTTTATGACCGCGTACATATGAACCTCTGTATGTTGAGTCCTGCGGACGGATTTCCGCAGAACCTGAGATTATAGCAGGATGGTTGCCGCCGACTTCCATGCCGCCCTACGAGCCGCAGCCAAGGCCCGTCTATTTCTATAATCCATCGAACTCCTGCCCGCACCGCCTTGACCGCCCCCCCCCCATTCCCCCCTGCGCCGCTGACCATCATCGCCGAAGACATGCGGGCCGTGGACCGCGTCATCTCCCATCGCCTGGACTCCAGCGTCCCGCTGGTAGGGCAGGTATCGCACTACATCATTGCCTCGGGGGGCAAGCGCCTGCGGCCCTCACTGCTGCTCATGGTGTGCGGGGCGCTGGGCTACCGTGGCGACCAGCGGTTCAACCTGGCGGCGGTGGTCGAATTCATCCACACGGCCACCTTGCTGCACGACGACGTGGTGGACGCATCCACCCTGCGCCGCGGCCGCGCGACGGCCAACGAAGCCTTCGGCAACCCCGCGAGCGTGCTGGTCGGCGATTTTCTGTATACGCGGGCCTTTCAGATGATGGTCGACGCGGGCGAGATGCGCATCATGCAGATTCTGGCGGAAGCCACGAATATCATCGCCGAAGGTGAGGTACAGCAGTTGATCAACATGCACGACCCCTCGCTCGACGAGGCAGGCTACCTGCGCGTGATCCGCTCCAAGACAGCCAAGTTGTTCGAAGCCAGCGCCCGCCTGGGCGCCGTCCTGGCGCGCAGCACGCCTGCCGTGGAAGATGCCTGCGCCACCTACGGTCAGGCGCTGGGCACCGCCTTCCAAGTCATTGATGATGTGCTCGACTACGACGGCGATGCCGCCGAAATGGGCAAGAATCTGGGCGACGACCTGCGCGAAGGCAAGACCACGTTGCCGCTCATCATCGCCATGCAGCGCGGCACGCCGCCGCAGCGCGATGCCCTACGCCACGCCATCGAGAACGGCGCCCCATCACCGGACAGGCTGGCGGAAATCGTATCCATCGTGCGCGCCACGGGCGCCATGGACGCCACACGCGAAGCCGCCGCGGCAGAAGCCATGCGGGCAATGCATGCAATCGGCATGCTGCCGTCCAATCCATACACCGAAGGTTTGCTACAATTAGCGGCTCAGCTTCTTCAGCGCCGCGCCTAGTGGTCAGTGCGCTACAAGCAGGCATCGGGGTGTAGCTTAGCCTGGTAGAGCGCTACGTTCGGGACGTAGAGGCCGGAGGTTCGAATCCTCTCACCCCGACCAAAATTACCTTGTAAATCAAGGGATTACAGAGACCCGCGCCGCGGGGCTTTGTCGTCGTGGTGCGCCCGGCACGGGCGCACTCCAGCGGGTGCAAGTCCCGCCGTAAGTTGATCACAGCAAACGAAGTGAAGCGCAACTGCATGAGGGTGACCGAGTGTGGGGAGGAAGCGTGGAGCGAAGCTGCGAGCCGATGAACAAGAACCGGATAGAAGGCGCTGCCAAGCAGGGCGAGCGGGCGATGAACCGCGAAGCTCTCGTGATCAAGGCGAGGTGGCGTAGATCCGGCGGTTGTGCAGCGAAGGAGTGCGTTCTTACCCGGGGAGATCTCGCCTTGCGCCTGACCAGCCCGGAGGGCGCAGGACAGCCGTAGGCTGGTCCTGAGCGTAGCGAAGGATGCGCGCAGCGTGTCCGCGCCGATCCAAATCTGAGCCACCGGGCCGACTGAATATTGAGCCAGGGGTGGAAGCCGACTTTTGTGGGGTCGGCTGTGGATAAGTGTAGGTGCTGTGCTGGTTCGGGGACCTCCTTGCTGTTGTGTTGAAGGCGCTGGGCAAGACGCTCAGGGCGTAGCCCGTAGCGGCTTGTCCAGCGCGGAGCGTGCTCAGAATGGGTCGGGCTCAGCCTGCGTCGAGACGCCTTTGCGCGCGTGCTCGCGGGCCTTGATCCGTTTCTTGGCCGCAGCCGTGCTGCGACTGAACCGGATCGACTCGTTGCCCGTCTCCACGATGTGGCAGTGGTGCGTGAGCCGCTCCAGCAGCGCGGTGGTCATCTTCGCGTCGCCGAAGACGCTGGAGCATTCTGCGAAGTCCAGGTTGGTGGTGATCAGCACGCTGGTGTGTTCGTACAGCTTGCTCAGCAAGTGGAACAGCAGCGCCCCACCAGCCTGGCTGAACGGCAGATAGCCCAGCTCGTCCAGAATGACCAGGTCCATGCGCAGCAGGCTGGCTGCGATGCGCCCGGCCTTGCCTTGGGCCTTCTCCTGCTCCAGTGCGTTGACCAGATCGACCGTGGAGTAGAAGCGCACCCGCTTGCCGTGCCGGGTGATGCCCGAGACACCCATGGCCGTGGCCAGATGGGTCTTGCCTGTGCCCGGGCCGCCCACCAACACCACGTTGTGCGCCGCGTCGGTGAAGGCCGTGGTGGCCAGGGTCTCCACCAGCTTGCGGTCCACCGGCGAGACCTCGAAGTCAAAGCCCGCCATGTCTCGGTGCACCGGGAACTTCGCCGCGTGCATCTGGTGGCTGACCGAGCGCATCGCCCGGTCCGTGCCCTCGGCCTGTAGCAGGTGCTCGATCAGCCAGCGTGAGGACTCGATGCCCACACCGCCTCCCTCAACACCGCCTTGCTCGACCAGATCGGCCCACGCGCCGGCCATGCCGTGCAGGCGCAGAGCCTTGAGTTCGACCAGCACGTCAGTCTTCATGGCCGGCTCCTTCGATGGTGACACCCACTGTGTCCGAGCGCAGGCTGTCGTAGCGCGCCGTGTTCGCCAGCGGCGGCGTGGTCACTCTCAGCAGCGTGTCCGCCGTGGGCGGCACCGGCTGCGCGTTGAGCCGGTTCAGCACATTGACCACGTGCTCCACACTGACCTTGCCCGGTGGCCCACTCTCCAGCGCCAGCTCGATGGCCACCAGCACCGCGTCCAGACCGGCGCTGAGCACAACGGCCAGCACCTGCGCCATCACCCGGTCGCCGCCCGGGTTGCGCAGCAGCCCACGGCGCAGCCGCTGCAGCGGCTCGGGCATGTCGGCAAAGGGCGCGCCGTTCCTCAACGCGCCGGGCTTCCTCTGCAGCAGCGGGATGTAGTGCTGCCAGTCGTACCGGGTCTCGCCCGCGTTGCTCAGCCGTTCGTGGCGCGCCACGATGGTGTCGTCGGCCACGATGGCCACGCTGCCCTGGTACAGCCGTGTGCTGACCATCTGGCCCACCCGTTCGCACGGCACGGAATACCGGCAAGCGTGCCACCGACACCAGGCAGGTGCTGGAGACCCGCGCAGGTTTCTCGACGTAGCCATCGAACGGTACCGGCATGGGCATGAGGTGCGCGCGCTCGTGTTCGAGCATCTCGGCCACGCTGAACTGGGTGTGCTCGGGGTGGCGCACCTCGTCCCACAGCGCGCGGCAGCGCTGACCCAGCCAGGCGTTGAGTTCGCTGAAGCTGCCGAACTTGATCTTGGCCGCGTCGATCCAGATGCGCCGGCGGCTGTCCTGCACGTTCTTCTCCACCACCCCTTTCTCCCAGCCGCTGGCCACGTTGCAGAAGTCCGGGTCGTACAGGTAGTGCGCGCACATGGTGGCAAAGCGCTCGTTGACGACGCGCCCCTTGCCCTTCTTGACCTTGTCCACCGCCGTCTTCATGTTGTCCGTAGATGCCGCGTCGGGCCACGCCGCCCAGCGCTGCGAAGCTGCGGGTATGGGCATCGAACAGCATCTCGTGGCCCTGGCTGGGGTAGGCCACCAGCCAGAAGGCCCGACTGGCGCACAGCTTCATGTGTGAGACCTGCACCCGGTAGTAGATGCCGCCGATCACCATGCCTTCCTCGCTCCAGTCGAACTGGAAGGCCTCGCCCAGCTCGAAGGCCAGTGGCACGAAGGCGTTGCCCGCAGACCCCTGGCCTTCGCCCTGGCGCCATGCCCGGATGAAGTCGGTCACCCGCGTGTAACCACCCTCATAGCCCGCACGCCTGATCTCGGCGTACAGCGCTTTGGCCGTGCGCCGTTCGTGTTTGGGCCGACGTGCATCGGCTTTCAATGCCTGCCTGAGCACGTCGTGGAAGGCCGTGAGTTTGTTGGGCTGCTCGCCGCGCCGGTACTTCGGTGGACCGTCCACCTCCCCGTGCAGCCACTTCGCAACCGTGTTGCGCGAGAGCCCTGTCATGCGCGATATCTCGCGCTCCGATTTGTTCTTCCGGGCATGCAAATGCCGGATCCTGCCAATCATGTCCATGGTGATCACTCCTTGTCCTCTGCTGCACAAAAAAACAGCAGAGTAGGTTGTTCACCTGGCTCAGTTTTGGGTCGGCACTACCCTCAATACCCTCAAAAGTGGCTCAGTTTTCGGTCGGCGCCAACATACAATCGAAGCGCGCAACACCGGCCCCGGTCACGTTCACCGGAATCCCCGGTCACGATGTCGGAATCAGCGGTCACGTTCGCCGGAATACGCAGACATCCGCCTGCCACACGCAGGCGCGCTTGGCCTTCGCGCAGCAGGCACCAGACGGTGGCCTCATCGGCGCATTTGGCCTGCGCCCAAGCCTCCACCGGGGTGCTGCGCGGATTCCAC
>NZ_JARGEN010000053.1 GCF_029211125.1 Curvibacter soli | reverse complement strand
AGCGCATATGCGCGCAGGGCGCGGGCGCAGGCACTGGCGCTGAGCTGGCGCGTTTCGCCCGTGTTCGGGTCGGTATCGCTGGCAAACAGCGGGTTGTTGGCGCGCAGTTGCTCGAGCGTGAGCGAAAGCGCCTGGATCGACTTTTTGTTAGCGCGGTAGCCTTCCATCAGCGTTTCGCTGAGCAGCAGCGCATCGGTCTTGCTCAAGCTTGTGGCACCGGCATCGGTGCGGCGCTTGCGGGCTGGTTTCACGACGACATCCTTCAATCGGCGCATGAGCGTGGCTGGCGACATGCCGAGCTGCTGGCATGCCTGGGCGTAGACATCCTGCTTGCCGCCGTGTCCGGCGGCGCTGGCACGGCGCGCCACGTCGAGCAGGGCCTCAATGAGTGCGGGGCTCATGCGACGCGGGTTAGCTGTTTTCGCGCTTGTCTTCGATGATTTTTTGCAGATCCTGCTGCTCGCTCCAGCGCTGCCATTCGGGCACCGCATCGATGGTGAGATGCAAGCCGAATTCATCGCGAAGGGCGTCCAGCTCTACGTACAAAGGCCCCAGCAGGGCCGACATGAAGGCGGCGTTGCCTGGATCG
>NZ_JARGEN010000052.1 GCF_029211125.1 Curvibacter soli | reverse complement strand
CGCCAGGCTCATTGCTCAGTGGAATCACGAGCCCGGCTCCAGGCTCATACCTCGTTGGACAAGACTCGGACTTGCTCGCAAGAGCAGTCCGCGTTATACTTTAAGGCTCTGCGCAAAACGGAAGTCCCTTTGGGGTCGCTGCAAGGCGCGGGTTTTATCAACCTTCTCCCACAGTACGAACGCGTACAAACGCCGCTGCCAATTGAAGTAGCGCGCGGTGGGGGTTTTGGAGAAACAAATGAGTCTGAGCAACTCCCTCGGGTTGCTGGGCCGCAAGGTGGGCATGATGCGTCTGTTCACCGATGACGGGGACGCAGTGCCCGTCACGGTGGTGGATGTGTCCAACAACCGCGTGACCCAGGTCAAAACCCAAGAGAACGATGGCTACGTCGCCCTGCAGGTGACGTTCGGCACGCGCAAGGCATCGCGCGTGACCAAGCCTGAGGCTGGCCATCTCGCCAAGGCGGGAGTCGAGTCCGGCGAAATCGTCCGTGAATTCCAGGTCAGCGCCGAAGCCGCGTCCAAGTACGCCGCTGGCGCTTCGTTGCCAGTGGGCGACCTGTTTGCTGTGGGCCAGAAGGTGGACGTGCAGGGCACCTCCATCGGCAAGGGCTTCGCCGGCACGATCAAGCGCCACCACTTCAGTTCGCAGCGCGCCTCCCACGGCAACAGCCGTTCGCACAACGTTCCGGGCTCCATCTCGATGGCGCAGGATCCGGGACGCGTGTTTCCGGGCAAGAAGATGTCGGGCCACCTCGGCGACGTGACCGTGACCACACAGAACCTGGACGTCATCCGTATCGACGAATCCCGCCAACTGCTGCTGATCAAGGGCGCGATTCCGGGCTCCAGGGGTGGTTTCGTCACCGTGCGTCCGTCCGTCAAAGCCGCGCCGAAGGGAGCGAACTGATGCAGCTCGAACTCCTGAACGAACAAGGCCAGGCCGCATCCAAGGTGGATGCGCCTGAAACGATTTTCGGCCGCGAATACAACGAAGACTTAGTACACCAGCTCGTCGTGGCCTACCAGGCCAACGCACGTCAAGGCACGCGCGCCCAGAAGGACCGCGAACAGGTCAGGCACTCGACCAAGAAGCCTTTCAAGCAAAAGGGCACGGGTAACGCGCGTGCAGGTATGACTTCCTCGCCTCTGTGGCGCGGGGGTGGCCGCATCTTCCCGAATCTGCCGAACGAAAACTTCACGCAGAAGCTCAACAAGAAGATGTACCGCGCGGGCATCGCCGCTATCCTGTCGCAACTGGTGCGCGAAGGCCGCTTGGCCGTCGTCGAATCCTTCAAGGTGGACTCACCCAAGACCAAGCAGTTGGCTGCGAAGTTCAAGGCGCTGAACGTCGAGTCCGTGCTGGTGATCGCCGAGGAAGTCGACGAGAACCTGTACCTCGCATCGCGCAATCTGACCAACGTGCTGGTGGTCGAGCCGCGTTATGCCGACCCCGTCTCGCTCGTGCACTACAAGAAGGTGTTGATCACCAGGGGCGCGGTCGACAAGCTCAAGGAGTTGTACGCATGAGCACCACTGCAAAAATCGACGAAGGCCGCCTGTACCAGGTGCTCGTCGCGCCCATCGTGTCCGAAAAGGCCACGATGGTGGGCGAGAAGTCCAATGCCGTGACTTTCAAGGTGCTGCAAGACGCCACCAAGCCCGAAATCAAGGCTGCGGTCGAGCTGCTCTTCAAGGTGCAGGTCAAGGGCGTGTCCGTCGTCAACATCAAGGGCAAGACCAAGCGTTTCGGCAAGTCGATCGGGCGCCGCGACAACGTTCGCAAGGCCTATGTGACGCTGCAGGCTGGCCAAGAGTTGAACTTCTCCGGGGAGGCTGCGTAAATCATGGCAATCATCAAGATGAAGCCGACCTCGCCGGGCCAGCGCGCCGTGGTGAAGATTTCGCGCGAGCACCTGCATAAGGGTGCTCCGCATGCGCCGCTGCTGGAGCCCCAGTTCCAGAAGGCTGGCCGCAACAACAACGGCCACATCACCACCCGCCACAAGGGCGGCGGCCACAAGCACCACTACCGTGTTGTCGACTTCGTGCGCAACAAGGACGGTGTGCCGGCCAAGGTCGAACGCATCGAGTACGACCCGAACCGCTCCGCCCACATCGCGCTTGTGGTGTACGCGGACGGCGAGCGCCGCTACATCATCGCCCCGCGCGGCGTGGAAGCCGGCGCGACGCTGATCTCCGGCGCGGAAGCGCCGATCCGAGTGGGCAACACGCTGCCGATCCGCAACATTCCCGTCGGCTCCACGATCCATGCGATCGAACTGCAGCCGG
Source organism: Curvibacter soli (assembly GCF_029211125.1). GTDB lineage: Bacteria > Pseudomonadota > Gammaproteobacteria > Burkholderiales > Burkholderiaceae_C > Curvibacter_A > Curvibacter_A soli. Next base: position 44,976 of record NZ_JARGEN010000052.1, on the reverse strand, counting down.
GCAAGGGCGCGCAGATCGCCCGCTCGGCGGGTTCGTCGGCTACGCTGCTGGCGCGCGAAGGCACCTATGCGCAGGTCCGCCTGCGTTCGGGTGAAGTGCGCAAGATACACATCGAATGCCGCGCCACCATCGGCGAAGTCGCCAACGAAGAGCACAGTCTGCGCCAACTCGGCAAGGCTGGCGTCAAGCGCTGGAAGGGCATCCGCCCGACCGTACGCGGCGTTGCGATGAACCCTGTGGACCACCCGCACGGTGGCGGCGAAGGCAAGACCGGCGAAGGCCGCCATGCCGTCGACCCGTGGGGCAATCTGACCAAGGGTTACCGCACCCGCAACAACAAGCGCACCCAGGTCATGGTCGTGTCGCGCCGTAAGAAATAAGGGATAGCAAATGACTCGCTCTCTCAAAAAAGGTCCGTTCGTTGACCATCACTTGGTGGCGAAGGCCGACAAGGCCGTGACGACGAAGGACAAGAAGCCGATCAAGACTTGGTCGCGTCGTTCCATGGTCCTGCCCGAGTTCATCGGCCTGACCATTGCCGTGCACAACGGCAAGCAGCACGTGCCGGTCTACATCACCGACCAGATGGTTGGCCACAAGCTCGGCGAGTTCGCCCTGACCCGTACGTTCAAGGGTCACCCGGCGGACAAGAAGGCCAAGAAGTAAGGAGTTCGACATGTCTGAAACACGTGCAGTCCTCCGCGGTGTCCGCCTCTCGGTCGACAAGGGTCGCCTGGTCGCCGATCTCATCCGCGGCAAGAAAGTGGACCAGGCCCTGGACATCCTGACGTTCACGCAAAAAAAAGCTGCGGGCATCGTCAAGAAGGTTCTGGAATCGGCTATCGCCAATGCCGAACACAACGATGGCGCCGACATCGACGAATTGAAGGTCAAGACCATCTACGTCGAACAAGGCACTACGCTCAAGCGCTTCACCGCGCGCGCCAAAGGCCGCGGCAACCGCATCAGCAAGCCCACGTGCCATGTGTACGTGACGGTTGGCAACTGAAAGGCCTGGAAGAATATGGGACAGAAAATCCATCCTACCGGCTTCCGCCTGGCCATCAGCCGTAACTGGTCCAGCCGCTGGTATGCCAACAACCGCGACTTCGCGGGCATGCTGGCCGAAGACATCAAGGTGCGTGAGTACCTGAAGGCCAAGCTGAAGAATGCCGCGGTTTCGCGCATCCTCATCGAGCGCCCCGCCAAAAATGCGCGCATCACCATTTTTTCGGCCCGTCCGGGCGTGGTGATCGGCAAGAAGGGCGAGGACATCGAGAACCTCAAGAAGGAACTCGCGACCCGTCTGGGCGTGCCGGTCGCCGTGAATATCGAGGAAGTGCGCAAGCCCGAAATCGATGCCCAACTGATCGCCGACTCGATCACCCAGCAGCTCGAAAAGCGCATCATGTTCCGCCGCGCCATGAAGCGTGCCATGCAGAACGCCATGCGTCTGGGTGCCCAGGGCATCAAGATCATGTCGTCGGGCCGACTGAACGGTATCGAAATCGCACGTTGCGAGTGGTACCGCGAAGGCCGCGTGCCACTGCACACACTGCGTGCCGATATCGACTACGGTACCTCCGAAGCCAAGACCACCTATGGTGTGATCGGCGTCAAGGTCTGGGTCTACAAGGGCGATACGCTGGGCCGAAATGACCTGCCCGCTGCCGTTGAGCCGCGTGCCGATGAAGAGCGCCGCCCGCGTGGCCCGCGCCGCGATGGCCGTCCGGGGGACCGCCCGGGTTCTGACCGCCGTGGCGGCCCGCGCCGCCCTGTTGGCGCCAATGCCGCCCCTGCCGATGGCAGCGACAAGCCCGTCGAAGCCGGCGGTGCCGATACAAAAACCGTCGTTAAGCGCGTCCGCAAGGTAGGCGCGCCCGCTACAGCAGCGGACGGCAAAGGAGAATAAACATGCTGCAACCCGCTCGCCGCAAATACCGCAAAGAGCAGAAGGGCCGTAACACCGGCATCGCCACCCGGGGCAACTCGGTGGCGTTCGGTGACTTTGGCCTGAAGTGCACGGACCGTGGTCGCCTGACGGCCCGCCAGATCGAAGCCGCGCGCCGCGCGATCTCCCGCCACGTGAAGCGTGGTGGCCGCATCTGGATTCGCGTGTTCCCCGATAAGCCGATTTCCACCAAGCCCGCAGAAGTGCGGATGGGTAACGGCAAGGGCAACCCCGAATACTACGTGGCCGAGATCCAGCCCGGCAAGATCATCTACGAAATCGTGGGTGTTCCTGAAGAGCTGGCCCGCGAAGCCTTCCGCCTGGCTGCCGCCAAGCTGCCGCTGCGCACGACCTTCGTCGCCCGTCAGATCGGCGCCTGATTCAGGAGAATGGATATGACCAAAGCTGCTGAACTGCGCCAGAAAGACGTTGCGGGCCTGGAGGCCGAGATCAAGGATCTGCAGAAGGCCCATTTCGGTCTTCGCATGCAGAAGGCCACGCAACAGTTGACCAACACGACGACGCTGCGCAACACGCGCCGCGACATCGCCCGTGCCAAGACCATCCTTGCCCAAAAGCAAGCCGCCAAGTAATACGGAGCGAACATGACGGAAGCCAAGAAATCCCTCAAGCGCACCTTGATTGGCAAGGTGGTCAGCGACAAGCGCGCCAAGACGGTCACCGTCTTGGTCGAGCGCCGCGTGAAGCACGAGCTGTACGGCAAGATCGTCGGCAAGTCGAGCAAATACCATGCGCACGACGAAAAGGGTGAATACCATCTGGGCGATCTCATCGAGATCACGGAAAGCCGCCCGATCTCGAAGACCAAGAACTGGGTGGCTACCCGCCTGGTCGAGAAGGCCGCGATCGTCTGAGCGCTTTTGCGCTGCAATCAGCACAGTCCCAGGAAACGACCCACAATGTGGGTCGTTTTTCTTTGTGGGCACCCTCCCCGGGAGGCATGCCCGTTCCACATGACCTGCGAGGTGCATTCACATGATCAAAGTTGGCGACTCTCTCCCTGCGGTGACGCTGCAGGAATATTCCGAAGTGGAAGGCGACGGCTGCAGCCTGGGCCCCAACCTGGTCGATGTGCGCCAGGCCGCGACGGGCAAGACCATCGCGTTGTTCGCCGTCCCGGGAGCGTTCACGCCCACCTGCTCGGCCAAGCACCTGCCGGGCTATGTGCAGAAGGCCGCCGAGCTGCATGCCGCCGGTGTCGATGAAATATGGTGCCTGAGCGTCAATGATGCGTTCGTGATGGGCGCATGGGCGCGCGACCAGCAGACCGCTGGCAAGGTGCGCCTGCTGGCCGATGGCGATGCCGCATTTGCCAAGGCGGCGGGCCTTACGCTGGACCTGACCGGCAAGGGCATGGGCCTGCGTAGCTGCCGCTATTCGATGCTGGTGAAAGATGGAAAGGTCGCCACGCTGAATGTCGAGGCGCCGGGAAAATTCGAGGTCAGCGACGCGCAGACGCTGCTTGCGCAGGTGGCCGGCTGAAGTCCTGTGCCGAAACCCAGCGCGCAGGAGGCTACAGTTCGGCGCGCAGGTAGTGCGCGCCTGCGACGGGGTTGTGGTAGTACGGCGGGATTTCCGCAAACCCCAGTTCCTCGTACAGGGCGCGCGCAGCCTCCATGTCGTCGAGCGTATCCAGCAGGATGCATGCATAGCCTGCGCGACGGGCGGTGTCGAGCGTCTCTTCCGCCAGGAGCCTGCCGATGCCGAAGCCGCGGAAAGCGCGGCGTACGTACAGCCGTTTCATTTCGCACGCGTTGGGGTAGTCCACTGTGTCCAGCGGGCGCAGTGCGCAGCAGCCCGCGATCGCGCCACCGACCAAGGCAAGCAGCAGCGTGCCGCGTGGCGCCGCATACTCGCCCGGCAGGCCTGCCAGTTCCTCGGCGAAGCCCTGGAAGCACAGATCGACCTGCAATCCGCGCGCGTATTCCTCGAATATTTCCCGGACAGCTCCCATTTCGTCCGGCTGGGATGCAACGATGAGGCGGATGTCGGTGGAATTCACGGGCAAAGGGCAGTCGGCGTCCTCTACAGTCTAGTGCAGTGTTCAACGCTAAGCAGCACATAAAACCGCGCCTTTTGACGCATGGCGGCGTTGCAAATCCTCGCGATAGCTACGGCTATCGCTGTGGTTTGCGCCTTGCCCTGCGCCAAAACGCATCGCTTTTATTGGTGCCGCCAAGCATCGAACACTGCACTAGCCGAGCGAGGCAACTGCCACTGCCACTGCCACTTCACGCCCGCCGCAACGGCGAACAGCACCTCAAGTGCCAAACCTGGTGCCGGCGCTGAACAGGTTCAGGTGGTTTGCGACAGCAGTTGCTCGATCAACTGGTGCAGTTCCGCGAAGTCGGGCTCGCCTACATAGCGCTTCACGATGCGCCCCTGCTTGTCCACGAGATAGCTGGTCGGCGTCAACTGGACTTCGCCCCAGGCCTTGGCGATCGCGCCTGTATTGTCGATCGCCACGGGAAACGGCAGCTTGCGCGTCTGCGCATAGTTGACGACGTAGCTCGGCGGGTCGTAGCTCATGGCCACGGCCAAGGTGTCGTACCCGCGGTCCTTGTACTTGTCGTAGGTGGATGCGATGCGCGGCATCTCCGCGACACAGGTGGTGCAACTCGTGGCCCAAAAGTTCACCAACGTTACCCGGCCATGGAGGTCGGACGTGGTTGTGCGGCTGCCATCGAGCAGGACGAACGTGGAGTCGGGCGCCACCGTGGTGGTGGAACGCATGGCCCATACGCCGCCCGCCACAAGTACCGCGGCCACGACCGCACCGGTCAGAAAGTGCTTCAGCTTCATCGGGAAATTCCTGGGCTAGGCGGGCAGTGTAGCGGCGGCGCACAAAGCGTGCTTTATCCAGGTCATGGAGTGTGCGGGCGCGGGGAAAGTTCTGCGTGGGCGGCACCTAGTGCAGTGTTCGATGCTTGGCGGCACCAATAAACCTAAATCCGGCAGTTGAACCAACCGAAAAACTGAAAAAACCCAATATCCATGCGGGTTTCCAAAGACTTCGCGTGACTGCAGAGCAGTTCCAAATGGGTGAGTCTGGAAAGCATGGAAACTCAATGCGTGACAGGCACTTGCTCGAATTTTGGGGATTCAACTGCCGGAAATAGGATAAAAGCGATGCGTTTTGGCGCAGGGCAAGGCGCAAACCACAGCGATAGCCGTAGCTATCGCGAGGATTTGCAACGCCGCCATGCGTCAAAAGGCGCGGTTTTATGCTGCTTAGCGTTGAACACTGCACTAGCCCTACTGGGCACGCGACAGTTCCAGCGCCAGCAACTGCGGCAGTTGCGTGCGCAGGCTGGCGCGGCTGACGCGCAGGCGGTGGCCAGCGTCCCAGTTCGGCATGGCCAGCGTGCCGGTCGCGTCGATGATTTCGATGACTGCGGGCGTCGCTGCCGCCGCAGAGGAATGCCCCGGACCGCCGCCGTGGGAGGTACGGGTGTCGACCAGCAGCACGTCGGGCCGGGCGTCATCGCCCGACTGCAGCGCCACGGCGGCGGACTCCGCGCACTCGAGCGACAACTGCAACTGCTCGCACACTGCGCGCACATCCTGTTCAAGCGCGTGGTCGGACGTCACGAGCAAGATCCGGTGCGCCGCCAAGGCATGCAGCTCGCTATGGAGCACGGAATCCGTGCCCGCGTCCGCATCGCCGATGGCCATGTCTTCCATCTGTGCCACGGTGCGCGGGAACTCCAACTGCACGCGGACCTGGTGGGGCGATGTCTGGTGCACCATGGGCACCTCCATGGTCCGCGCCAGCTCGGACAGCAGGTGCCAGCTCAACTGGCCGTGCATCGCCGGATGGGTGCGCGCCAGTGTGCTGTCATCCTCGATGCCCAGTGCATTCAGCGTCAGCAGCGCATGCTGGGGCCAGGAGTTCACCTCCAGCGACACCAGCAGCCGGCATGCCTGGGGGCACATGCAGTCCAGCAGCGCCTCCAGCAGGCTGGCCAGCAGGCTCGGGTCCACCAGCACTTCCACCGGACGGATGCGCTGTGACACCTCCACGCCCGCACGCTGGAAAACGGCGCTGCGCTCGGCCAGCGCTTGGCGCAGGATGTCGTCGAGGCCCACGCGCTCGTGGGACTGCCGCAGCCGCCCCTGGGACAGGCGCGTGAGCTGCTGGCTTTGCATCGCCACGCGGCGCGCAGCGGTGATGCTGGCCAGCAGCGTCAGCACCTGCTGGCGGGAAATCTTGCCCGTGTGCAGCAGCTCCTGCACGATGGCTTCCATCTCGCCCAAGGGCTGCGACAACTGCACGCCGATGGCGTCGGCCAGCGCATAGGCGTCCCCGAGCGCCGCCGCGCTCTCGGCACCCGCTTCGCCAGCGGTGGGGAGTGTTGCATGAACCGTCTGGTCGGGGGCCATGGTCGTGTGCATCTCGGCGAGGGCAGGGTGATACGGTTTGAAACAGTGTAGTGGCAAGGTCAAGGTGATCGGAGCGCACCGGTTTCCATGCAGCGCCGGGTTGTTGCCAGCCATGGAGGCGCTGGCGGTGTACTGCAACTCCACGGCACCGATAATCGCGCCATGCGCTTCCTGCCCCGCGCCGCCGCCATTGTGTTGCTGGCTGCGTGCAATCCTACCCTCAACTGGCGCGACGTGCGCCTAGACGATGGCGCGCTCACGGCCGCGCTGCCTTGCAAGCCCGATCAGGCCGTGCGCGACATGCAGGCCGGCGCCGCGCCGGTTTCCGTGCACATGGCGGGCTGCGATGCCGGCGGCGCCACCTACGCGGTGGCCTACACGGCTTTGAGCGACGCCGCCCAGGTCGCGCTGGTGCTCGAACGCTGGCGCGCGGCCGCGCTGGCCCGCCTGGGCGCGCAGGCGCCCGATGCGAGTGTGTCTTTTGCCCCACTCGGCGCCTTGGCGCTGCCGGGTTCGGTGCGCATCACGGCGTCCGGACATCGCCCGCAAGGCGCCGCCACCACCCTGCATGCAGCCTGGTTTGCCGCCACGGTCCACGGCGCGGTGCATGTGTATCAGGCGGTAGTGCTCGCCGACGCGCCGCGGCCCGAGGCGGCGGATGCGTTCTTCTCCGGCCTGCGTTTGGACCTGGAGCGCCATAATGCGCCGCAGACCCCTGCCCCATGAGCAACGCCATCCTCATCATCGCCCACGCGCCACTGGCGCACGCACTGCGCCAGTGCGCCCTGCATGTGTTCCCCGACGCGGGCGCGCGCATCGGCGCGGTGGACGTGCAGCCCAACGTGACGCCCGACGAGACCCTGGCCGCCGCGCGCATCGCCATGGAGCAGCTCGGCGGCCGGCAGACACTGGTGCTGACCGACCTGTTCGGCGCCACGCCCTGCAACGTGGCCCAGCGGCTCGTGGACGGCGTGCAGTCGCGCCTGATCACCGGCGTCAACCTGCCCATGCTGCTGCGCACCGTCACCTACCTCAACGAGTCGCTCGACGCCCTGGTCACCCGCGCCGTGGTCGGCGGCACACAGGGGGTGATGCAGGTGGCGATCACCGCGCCGCAGAACCAAGCCCGACGCAAACATGATCAAGACCACTATCAGCATCAGCAATAAACTCGGCCTGCACGCGCGCGCATCGGCCAAGCTCACCAAGCTCGCGGGCAGTTTCCCCTGCGAGGTCTGGATGTCGCGCGGCGAACGCCGCGTCAACGCCAAGAGCATCATGGGCGTGATGATGCTGGCTGCGGGCATCGGTACCGAGGTCGAGCTGGAAACCAGCGGCGAGCGCGAGCAGGAGGCCATGGACGCGCTGCGCGCGCTCATCAACGACAAGTTCGGAGAGGGCGAGTGACCCGCGCCCCCGCCCGGCCGCCCGAAGGCGCCGCTCCCTCGTGGTACGGCGAGCCAGGCGTGGGGGCTGCATGACCTTTGCCTTGCACGGCCTGGCCGTCGCCCGCGGCATCGCCATCGGGCGGGCGGTGCTGGTGGCGTCCAGCCGCCTGGATGTCGCGCACTACTTCATCGAGGCCGGCCAGGTCGGCGAAGAGATCGCCCGCGTGCGCGCCAGCCGCAACGCCGTGATCGAGGAAGTGCGCCGCCTGCGGGCCGACATGCCGCGCGACGCCCCGCCCGAACTCGACGCGCTGCTCGACGTGCACCTCATGCTGCTGCAAGACGAGACACTGGTCAGCGGCGTCAAGCACTGGATCGCCGACCGCCTCTACAACGGCGAGTGGGCGCTCACCGCGCAGCTCGAAGTCATCTCGCGGCAGTTCGACGAGATGGAAGACCCCTACCTGCGCGAGCGCAAGGCCGACCTGGAGCAGGTGGTCGAGCGCATCCTGCGCCACATGCGCGGCGTGGCCAGCCCGGTGGCGCCGCCCACCGCGCCGCGCCGCCGCACCCAGCAGGATTTGTTGCTCGGCGACACAGTGGACGTGCCCGTGGTGCTGATCGCGCACGACCTCTCGCCCGCCGACATGCTGCAGTTCAAGAAGAGCGTGTTCGCCGGCTTCGTCACCGACGTGGGCGGCAAGACCTCGCACACCGCCATCGTGGCGCGCAGCATGGACATCCCCGCCGTCGTCGGCGCGCGCAGCGCCAGCCATCTCGTGCAGCAGGACGACTGGGTCATCATCGACGGCGACGCGGGCGTGGTCATCGTCGACCCGTCGCCCATCATCTTGGCCGAGTACGGCTTCAAGCAGCGCCAGGGTGCGCTGGAGCGCGAACGCCTGGCGCGCCTGCGCCACACGCCCGCCGTCACGCTCGACGGCCAGAAGATCGAGCTGCTCGCCAACATCGAGGGCCCCGACGACGCGCCCGCCGCCCTCAAGGCCGGCGCCGCCGGCGTGGGCCTGTTCCGCAGCGAATTCCTGTTCATGGGCCGCCAGGGCCGGCTGCCCGACGAGGACGAGCAGTACGATGCCTACTGCCGCGCCGTCGCCGGCATGCAGGGCCTGCCCGTGACCATCCGCACCGTGGACGTGGGTGCCGACAAGCCGCTGGACCGCAGCCTGCGCGACGACGCGCACCTCAACCCCGCGCTCGGCCTGCGCGCCATTCGCTGGAGCCTGGCCGACCCGGCCATGTTCCGCACCCAACTGCGCGCCATCCTGCGCGCCGCAGCACACGGGCCGGTGCACCTGCTGGTGCCCATGCTGGCCCACGGCGGCGAGATTCGCCAGACGCTCGCGCTGATCGACCAGGCCCGCGGCGAGCTGGACGCGCGCGGCGTGGCCCACGGCCCGGTGCAGGTGGGCGCGATGATCGAGATCCCCGCGGCGGCGCTGGCCGTGGGCATGTTCCTGCGCTACTTCGACTTCCTCTCCATCGGCACCAACGACCTGATCCAATACACGCTGGCCATCGACCGCGCCGACGAATCGGTGGCCCACCTCTACGACCCGCTGCACCCGGCGGTGCTGCGGCTGGTGGCCGACACCATCGCAGCCTGCAACGCGCAGGGCAAGCCGGTCAGCGTCTGCGGCGAAATGGCCGGCGACACGGCCATGACGCGCCTGCTGCTGGGCCTGGGGCTGCGCAGCTTCTCGATGCACCCCTCGCAGATCCTGGCGGTCAAGCAGGAAGTGCTGCGCGCCGACACCCAGCGCCTCGCCACCTGGGCGCAGGCCGTGCTGCAGGCCGAAGACCCCGCCGCGCTGATGGCACAATGATTGGTAGCAAAAAGTGCCTCCAGCGCAGGTAAATACTGCGGCGACAGCTATCAATTCAGGAGCAATCTCAGTACACGTCGCGCCGGTAGCGCCCGCTGCGCGCGAGCGCGGTCACCTGCGCATCGCCGAGCGCCGCGCGCAGCGCGGCATCCACCCCCTGGGCCATGCCCTGCAAGCTGCCGCAGACATAGAGCGCCGCACCGCGCCGCTCCACCCAGTCGCGCAGCGCGTCGGCGGCCTCGGCCAGCCGGTCCTGCACGTGGATGCGCTGCGGCTGGTCGCGCGAGAACGCCACGTCCAGACGCTCCAGCACGCCGCTCGCCAGCCAGCCGCGCAGCTCGTCGCCGTACAGGAAATCGTGCGCCGCGTTGCGCTCGCCGAAGACGAGCCAGTTCGGCCCCGTGCCCGCCGCGGCGCGCGCGCGCAGGTGGCTGCGCAGGCCCGCCAGCCCCGTGCCGTTGCCGATGAAGACGATGGGGGCCGCGGCGTTGCCTTCCAGCCGGAAGGCGGGGTGCGCGCGCAGGCGCATCTGCACCGCACCGCCGATTTCGAGCCCCTTGTCCTGCGTATTCGCCAGCCAGCCCGAGGCCAGCCCCGGCGTGCCGTCGGACCGCGTGGTCGCGCGCACCAGCAGGTGCACACGCCCGTCGCGGGCGATGGAGGCGATGGAGTATTCGCGCGGGTGTTCCGGGTCCGCGGGGACGCGGATTTCCGCCAGATCGCCCGGCTCCCATACCGTGGGCGCCGGGGGCTCGAGTTCGAGGTGCACCACCGGCGCGCCCACGCTGCCGGGGTTGAGCTGCCGGCGCGCCACCAGTGTCCAGGCGGCGAAGGTGGGCGCCTGCCAGTCCGGCAGTTCCGTGAGGCTGGCGAACTGGCTCAACTGGTGCCGCCAGGCCTGCAGCGCGCCGGCGTTGGCATTGTCCATGTCGATGCGCGCAAACAGCGGCGTGGCGCCCGCCCCGTGCAGCCAGGCGTCGAGCGCGCGACCGAAGCCGCAGAAATGCGCGTACTGCCGGTCGCCCAGCGCGAGCAGGCCGTAGCGCAGGTGCGGCAGCAGGGCAGCGCCGGCCTGGCAGCGACACCAGAACGCCGCGGCGTTGTCGGGCGCGTCGCCCTCGCCGTAGGTGCTGGCGATGAACAGCGCGCGCTGGGTCAGCGCGAGCAGCGCGGCGTCGATGTCGTCTAGCGCGGCCAGCCGCACCGGCTCGCCCGCCGCGTGCAGCAGCCGCGCGGTTTCGTGCGCGATCTCCTCGGCATGGCCGGTCTGGCTGGCATAGCCGACCAGCAGCGGCACCGCACCCGTGCGCGCTTCGGCCAGCGCCGCGGCCTCGGTGCGCGCCTGCGCGGCACGGCGGCGCTCGCGCAGCCAGATGCCCGCGCACAGCGCGGCATAGGCCGCAACCAGAAGCGCCGCCGCCGCAACGCGGCCCATGTCCAGGCTCATTGAACCTAGTGCAGTGTTCAACGCTGAGCAGCACATAAAACCGCGCCTTTTGCCGCATGGCGGCGTTGCAAATCCTCGCGATAGCGACGGCTATCGCTGCGGTTTGCGCCTTGCCCTGCGCCAAAACGCATCGCTTTTATTGGTGCCGCCAAGCATCGAACACTGCACTGGAAACGGCAGTTGGATGCGCCTGCCGGTGCCGTGATCGGCGTGCCAGGCAAGACCGGGCGACGCGGCGGGCTGGTGCCCGCAAGGAGGAGCAACGCCGCATGGCGCGCCGAGCGCGGTGCTGGCAGGTGCATGGCGCTCTCACCCACGAGGCGAACCCCATCGAAGCCGTCAACGCTCGATTTCATCCGGCCTGGCAAGGGATACGAAGCGGTCAACTGCCGTTTCCAGGTTGAAGCGCTGCAAATGCCGTGGTGGCCGTCAATACCGGCCCCTGCGGCCCGCGTACGCAAAACAGCGCGGCCACGCCGTACGCTTCGGCGAATGCCGCGCCCTCCTGCGGGCCCAGCACCGTCAGCACGGTGGCCAGCGCGTCGGCGTGCATGCACTCGGCGTGCACCACGGTCACCGCTGCGAGCGCGTGGCGCGCGGGCGCGCCGGTGCGCGGGTCGATGGTGTGGGCGTAGCGTTCACCTGCATGCTCGAATGCATGCCAGTGATCGCCCGAGGTGGCGATGGCCTGCCCGCGCAGCGCCAGCGGTGGTGCCGCTCCCGCTGCGTTGTGAGGCATCGCGGCCACCGCCACGCGCCAGGGCAGCCCGTCGGGCCGCTGGCCGCTGGCGCGCAGTTCGCCGCCCACTTCGACCAGGCAGTCGCTCCAGCCCGCGTCGCGCAGCGCCAGTGCCGCAAGGTCCACCGCATAGCCCTTGGCGATGCCCGAGAAGTCGAGCTGCGCGCCGCCGGGCTGCAGCGCCGCGCGGTCCGCGGGCCGCAGCGCGAGGCGCGCATGGCCGACCTGCGCGCGCGCCGCCGCGATGGCCCGGGCATCCGGCACGCGTGGCCCGCCGGTGCGGGCATGCGGGCCGAAACCCCACAGCGCCACCAGCGGCGCCACGGTCGGGTCCAGCGCGCCGCCGCTCGCGCGCGCCCAGCGCAGCGCGGCATCGAGCACGGTGAAGAACCCGGGCGCGAGCAGGTGCCAGCTTCCGGCGGGCGCGCGGTTGTAGCGCGACAGGTCGGAAGCCGGCTCCCAGTGGCTCATCTGCCGCACCACGGCGGCGAGCGCGGCCTCGACGATGGCGCGGGCCTCCTCCAGCGGGCGCAACCGCGGGTTGGCAAGCCGCACGCGCCAGGTGGTGCCCATGGTTTCGCCCGCCAGCGTGTGCAGCGCCGCCGGGTCGGCGCGGCGCGGCGCCATGGCGCCCGCGTATCCGGGCTGTGCGAACGACGCGCCCGCCATGGCGGGCGCGCGCATGCGCGGCAATTCGGCGCTGTAGCGGAGCTGCATGGGCGGCGGCAGGGCTTAGGGCAGGACCTCGAACGTGCCGACGTAGAACAGCCGGCGCTCCTTGACCTGCGGCAGCGAGGTCTTGTCGTCCTTCGTGTCGGCGTCGATCCAGTACATGCCCGCGGCGGGCCAGGTCACGCTGAACTGGCCGGCGGCGTCGGTGGTGGTCTTGATCTCGTCGATCTTGTCGCGGTAGCGCGTGCCGCCCAGCGCGATGGCGACCCCCAGGCCGGCGGCGGGCTTGCCGTCCACCTGCAAAACGAAGGTGGCCTTCTCGCCTTGCGCCAAGTCGTTAGGGTGCGTCACCGGCACCAGCTCCAGCCCCTGGCCCGTGGGCTTGATGGCGCTGGGCTTGCCCACGGTGACGAAGGTCTCCACGCGGCCCGCGGACTGCGTGACGCGCAGCTCCAGCGCGTCGGTGGGCACTTGCGCCGCGAACATCTCGGGCGTGCCGCGCCAGCGCCGGGGCTGGCCCGTGGCCTTGTCCTTGTAGCTGGCGAACAGCCCGCTGTTGACCACCGCCAGGCGGTAGGTGCCGGTCTGCGTGAGGTTCAGGTCGAACACGCTGCGCAGCTTGCCGCGCCACGCGTTCTCGGGCTGCACGGCGCTGCCGTCGGGCGCGGTGACGGTGAGGTTGTCGAGCGCCAGCGGCACGTGGTTGAAGAAGAACATGTCGTTGGACACGGCGGCGTCCACGGTGATCCATTCGGCCTTGGACAGCACCGTGCTCGACGGCAGCAGCCAGATGTTGTGGGCCTGTGCGCACGAGATGGCGCCGCAGAGCACGGCGGCGCAAAGGGCAAGGCGGGACTTGAGTTGCATGGTGGTTCCTTGGCTGTTCCCGATGGGCGGCGGCGGGGGCTCAGGGCTTGAGATCGAGCTTCACGGCGCCGATCTCGCTGCTGCCCTGCGCGCCGAGCGGCGCGGCGGCCTTGGCGGGCGGCCAGTCGAACGGCACCGACACCACTTCGCGCCCGCCCGCTTCGCGCGCCGCCTCCACCACGAGCCTGTAGCTGCCCGCGGGCAGCTTGGCGAGCGGCGCCGCGTCCTCGGCGAAGGCCAGCTGGTGCGGGCCCGCCGGGCGCGTGGGGCCGGTCACGCCGTCGATCGGCACGGCCAGCTCGCGGCCCGCGCGGCGCCACCACTGGCGCAGGTCCTTCAGCCACTTGGCGCCCTCGCCATCGCGCTTCTTCACGTCGTACCAGACCGCGAGCGTGGCGGCCACGCTGCTGTCGGCGCGCTCGATCCATACGGCCATATAGGGGCGGTGGTATTGCGCCACGTCGAGCCGCGGGATCTCCACGCCCACGTTCAGGCTGGCGGCGAACGCCACGGGCGCGCCCAGGCAGGCGCCGAGCGCCATGGTGTAGCGCAGGAGCGGTGCATTGGTCATGGGCTTTCTCTCTTTCGTCGGGTCAGTGGATGAACAGCAGCGCCAGCAGGACGGGAACGACCAGCCCCAGGCCCACCAGGGGCCAGGTGAAGGGCCGCCGCCCCGCGTGCATCAGCAGGATGAACAGGCCGGTCACGGTGAACACCAGGCAGGCCGCGGCGAAGATGTCGATGAACCAGCCCCAGGCCGCGCCGGTGTTGCGTCCCTTGTGCAGGTCGTTGAGGTAGGAGATCCAGCCGCGGTCGGTGCGCTCGTATTCGGCGGCGCCGTCTTCCAGGCCCACGCGCAGCCAGGCGTCGCCGCCGGGGCGCGGCAGCGAGACATAGAGTTCGCCGGGCGACCACTCGGCCTCGCGGCCCGCGGTATCGATGCCCCATTCGCTGCGCGCCCACGCCTGCAGCGCGGCGGGCACGGCGGCGTGGGCCGGGGCGGCGCGGGCCTGCCGCGCCAGCGCGCCGCGCAGCGCCTCGGGCAGCGTGGCGCGCTGGCTGGTGACCTGCGGCTTGGCCTCGATCTGCCCGGCGTGGTTGAGCGTGAAGCCGGTCACGGCGAACAGCAGCATGCCCAGCAGGCAGGCAGCGGCGCTGACCCAATGCCATTCGTGCAGTGTCTTGAGCCAGTAGGCCCGGTGCCGGTTGTCCTGTGTGCCTTCCATCGCGTTCGCGGCGCGGGTGTCCTGCCGCGATTGCCGATCAGTGAAAGCCCCGGATTTTAATGGCAGCAGATAAAAGTAATTTTCATTTACCGGGTCTTTACATGGACTTGGCGGCGCTTGCGCAGGCGCAGCGCCAGGCCGATCAGCAGCGCGCCGAAGACGATGGCGTAGCTGCCGACGATCCATGCCAGCACCACCGCGCCCACGGCGGGCTGCAGCAGCACCAGCACGCCGAACACGATGGACAGCAGCCCCGACAGCGCCTGCAGCCATTCGCCCGCGATCTTCCGGCGCAGCGCGATGGCAGCGGCGATCTGGAACACCCCGGCGGCCACGGCCCACACGGCCAGCACGAGCACCAGCGTGATCGCCGTGAGCCCCGGCCACAGGAATGTGATCACGCCCGCGGCGATGCCCAGCAGCCCCACGGCGACCAGCGCCCAGAGCGGGCGTCCGTTGTCGCGGATGCGCAGGCCCGCGGCCAGCGACAGCACGCCGTCCACCAGCGCATAGGCGCCCCACACGATGACCAGCGCGGCCAGCGTCGCGCCGGGCCAGGCGAAGGCCAGCGCGCCGAACACCACCGCCGCGGCGCCGCGCAGCGCGATCCAGCCCCATTGGCGCTCCAGCGTGTCCCAGGGCCCTTGCTGCAATTCGTTCGTCGTCATCATCATCTGCTGCCTCCGTGTGTTGATCGGCAAGCCGTATCGTACCGGTGCGGCGGGCGCTGGCGGTGACCTGCGGCAGATACCGTTATACGCAGAGCTTTTTGCTCCTTAAATAATAGCATTCACCGCAGGAAAACAAAGCGCTGGAGCCCGATTTCCCTATAAAGCCTAGGCCCCCAGCGGGCGTAGCAGATCGGCCACGTCGCTCTCGGTGAACAGCGGTTCGCGGCGTGCCGCGGCGCCGCGGTAGAGGCTCTCTGCCAGCGCCGCCTTGCGCGCCTGCAGCGCCAGGATGCGCTCCTCGATCGTGCCTTCGGCGACCAGCCGGTAGACGAACACCCGGTTGCGCTGGCCGATGCGGTGGGCGCGGCCCGTGGCCTGATCTTCCACCGCGGGGTTCCACCAGGGGTCGTAGTGGATCACGGTGTCGGCCTGCGGCAGATTCAAGCCCGTGCCGCCGGCCTTCAGGCTGATGAGGAACAGCGGCACCTCGCCCTGGGTGAAGCGCGCGATCACGCGCTCGCGCTGCTGCGTCTGGCCGGTGAGCTTCGTCCAGGCCATGCCGCGCGTTTTCAGCTCCGCCTCGATCAGCGCCAGCATGCTGGTGAACTGCGAGAACAGCAGCACGCGCCGGCCCTCGGCCAGCATCTCGGGCAGCATCTCCATGAGCAGGTCGAGCTTGGCCGACTGCCGTACCTTGCGCGTGGCCGACGACGCCGGCAGCAGGCGCGGGTCGCAGCAAACCTGGCGCAGCTTGAGCAGCGCGTCGAGGATCTGGATCTGCGACTTCGCCAGCCCCTTGTCCGCGAGCGCCTGGCGCACCGCCTTTTCGGTCGCCAGGCGGATGGTTTCGTACAGGTCGGCCTGCGCGCCCGCCAGCGCCACGAGGGTGGTGCTGTCCACTTTCTCGGGCAGCTCGGCGGCCACGATGGACTTTGTGCGGCGCAGCATGAACGGCGTGACGCGGCGGCGCAGTTGGTCCATCTGCTCGCTGTCGCCGTGCTTCTCGATCGGCGTGCGAAACAGTTCCTTGAAGCGCGCCTGGCTGCCCAGGAAGCCGGGCATGAGGAAATGGAACAGGCTCCACAGCTCGCCCAGGTGGTTTTCCAGCGGCGTGCCCGACAGGCACAGGCGGTGGCGCGCGTCCAGCGCGCCGGCCACCTGCGCGGCGTGGGTGCTGGCGTTCTTGATGTTCTGCGCTTCGTCGAGCACCACCAGGTGCCAGGGCTGCGTCTGCCAGCGCTCGCGGTCGCGCTGCAGCAGCGAATAGGGGACGATGACGAGGTCGTTCTGGGCGATGCGCTCCGCTGCATCGTGGCGGCCATGGCCGTGCCAGACCAGGGTGCGCAGCTCCGGCGCGAAGCGCGCGGCCTCGCGCTGCCAGTTGCCCAGCAGACTGACCGGAGCGACCACGAGGCAGGGTCGGTCCAGGCGGCCCGCCTCTTTCTCGGCCAGTATGTGGGCCAGCGTCTGCAGCGTCTTGCCCAGGCCCATGTCGTCGGCCAGGATGCCGGCCAGCCCGTGCGTGCGCAGGAATTGCAGCCAGTCCAGGCCATGGCGCTGGTAGGGCCGCAGTTCGGCCCGCAGGCCCGCCGGCGGCACGGTTTCGGGCAAGCGGCTGTGGCCACCCAACTGGCGCAGCAGTTCGCGCAGTTGCGCGGCGCCCGACCACTGTGCGCCCTCGCCGAGCGAGGCGCCCGCACGCAGCGCTTCCAGGCGCGACAGGCGCAGCACCTCGCCCTCGAAATCGCGCGCGCCGCGCTCGCCCACCAGTTCGAGCAGTGCCTGCAGCCAGGGTCGCAGTGGTGCGCTGGGCAGGCGCACGTAGCCGCCGTCGTTGCGTCGGCGCCAGATCCATGCGGGCAGGTCGGCGCCGTCCGCAGTGGGGCGCAACTGGGCCAGCAACTCGGGCAGCCAGGGCAGCACGTTCTGGCGCACGCCGTCGATCTCGATGCCCAGCGACAGGTCGAACCAGGGCGAAGGTGCGTGGGCCTCGTCCTGCGGGGCATCCTGCATTGCGAGTTCCGCATCGCCGCCGCTGGCAGCCAGCCGCAGCTCCAGCGTATCCGCCTGCTGGATGAAGCCTTGCAGGCGCGCGTCGAGGTCCAGCGTGAAGCCGGCCTCGCGCAGCGGCGCGAAGTCGTTGGCGGCCCAGTCCAGCCAGGCCGGGATGGCAGTGGCGACGCCCGGCGGCAGGTGGTGCGCGCCCAGGCCGTCGTCCACCAACCCCAGGCGCTGCAGCGCCTGGCGCGCGTCCATCTCGGCGGCCAGTTGGCGGTGCAGCAGCACGCGGTGGCCCGCGTGCTCTGCCAGCACGCGCGCCTCGAAGTGCGGCCAGTAGCCGCGCAGGCCCGCGTAGTCGAAGCGCAGCGTGGCGCGCAGCGGGCCCAGGCGCGGCGCATCCTGCGGCGGCACGGGTTCGATGTGCAGATGCCAGGCGGGGGTAACGCCCTGCAGCACCTCGGGCGGCGTCACGGTCGGCGGCAGCGGCAGGCCGGCCAGCCGTTCGAGCAGCGCCGCTTGCTGCTGCTCGAACGCCGACTGCGGAATGGGCGGCGCGCCCAGCAGCAGCGGCAGGTGCCGGCTGTCGATGCCGGGCGCTTCGGCCAGGCCGCACAGGCCGGCTGCGGCGTCGAGGTAGAACGGCGGCTGGCTGGTGAACAAGCGTACGGCGGACTGCCCGCTGCCGTCCAGCAGGGGGCGCAGGGCCCACAGGGGTTCGGTCGCAGCGGGCCGGACGATCTCTTGCCACTCCCAGCGGATCGGGCGCGGCGGCCCCCATTGCAGGGGCGCGCCGGCGATTTCGCCGTCGGCGTCGGCGGCGAACAGCCGGCCCGTGCGCGCCGCCAATTGCAGGGCCAGCACGCCGGCCTGGCCCTGCACGATGCCACAGCCATGGTGGTACGCGGTCTGCTCCAGCGCGGTGATCAGCCGCACGCATTCCTGGTCATCGGGGGAGCCGTTGGCCGCGCCGTGCCGCGGCGCGTAATAGGCATAGGGGTGCGGCTGCTTCACGCGGGTCCAGCCGCCGCGCTTGAGCGGGCGCGAGTAGCCCCAGGCCAGGGTTAATGTGGGGCTGTTTGCGCTGCGCTGCTTGCGCTCGGCCAGCAGGTAGACGAAGCGGTCCGCCGTGGCGGCGGGGGATGCGGGTATGGCCGGCTCAACGACGTCGAACAGGCCGAGCCACTGGCCTACCTGCTGGCGGGCCTGGTCCGCGCTTTGCTGCGGCGGCGCGGGGGGTGCCGGCGCCTGGGCGCCGCCGGCCTTGTAGGCGGCCTTCAGCGCGAGCGCAACAGCATGCTTGCAGTTGCTGCCCACGGGGCAGCTGCAGTCGCCGTGGAAGAGCGTCACGCGGCCCGCGCCGCCGATCTCCAAGAGCACGCTGGTCTCGTAGGGCGCGCGCTCGCTACCCTGCACTTCGCCTTCGATGTGCCATTCGCTGCTGCTGGCCGGTTGCAGCGTGTAGTCCAGCACCTGCTGGCTGCGGTAGATGTCCAGTCCGCGCGCATAGGTGGGCGCGGGCACATGCGCTTGCAGCGAGCGCACGTCGAGGAAGAAGCCGGAACTGGACATCAGCCGGCCCGCGTCATGGCCGCGCGGTTCGCCTGGCGTGAAATCGACAGGGCAACGGAAATGGGGTGGCGCATGGAAGAAGGGATATATGCGATATATGTCCCCCGCCAAGGGCGGCGTGCGGCGGGGCCCAGCGATTATCGCCGAGCCTCGTGCAGGCCCGGGGCTTTCACGCGTAGCGCGGCGTGGGCGCCTGCAGCTTGCCGTGCGGCAGGCTCGGCAGCCGGCCCAGCAGGCGGCGGCAGTAGCCCGCGACCCCGAGGCATTTGTTGATCTCGTCGACCGGCAGCGGGCCGGAGACGACGACGATGTCCTCCGCCTGTGCCCAGGCGCCCGCCGCGCGCAGACGCCGGCGCATGGTGCTGGCCCAGGACTGGATGCGCATGGGGCAGCCGTGCTGGTGCACCTCGCCGGTGTGCTTGTCGAAAGCGATGGCCACGGTGTCCGTCTTGAGCTTGAAGCGCCGCTCGCCGGTCACGGCGCTCGGGTGCTCGCGCATGTCGTACAGGTAGTAGCTGCCGGCCTTGAGCTGGTATTGCAGGTTCATGGGTGTTCCTCTCCGTCTGTCGTCGATTGTGGCGGGGCCGGCATGTCCCGATGGCCCGGAAAGCAGCCCGAACCGCGCGCTTTTGCGCACATGGCCGCCTGCGTCGGCACCAGGGCGCAGCCATGCGGCGGGCGGCTACAATCTATCCGCTTCTCGCTGTATTTCAACGGATAGAATTCGGCCCTCCGAAGGCTGAGATCCAGGTTCGATTCCTGGCGGCGGGACCAGTCAATATGCTCAAGAATCCCGGCATCGCGGGGTTTTCCGATGGCGGCACGGGCATTCCCATCCACTCCACCGGCACATGAGCAACCCTGCCTCCGCTTTCCTCGGCATCGACTTCGGCACTTCCAATTCCGCCATGGCGATGCTCGGCAGCGACGGCATGGCGCACCCTATCGCGCTCGAAGGCGCGGCCACGGCCATGCCCACGGCGCTGTTCTTCAATTTCGAGGAGCACACCACGCACTTCGGGCGCGCCGCGATGGCGCAATACCTCGCGGGCACCGAGGGGCGGCTGATGCGCTCGCTCAAGAGCCTGCTGGGCAGCGCGCTGCTGCAGGAAAAGACGGCGGTGCACGGGGAACTGGTGAGCTTTCAGGACATCATCGCGCGCTTCCTGCGCGAACTGGCGGCGCGCGCCGAGGCCACGATGGGCCGCGCGCCCCGGCGCGTGGTGATCGGGCGGCCGGTGCACTTCGTGGATGGCGACGCGGCGCGCGACCGGCAGGCGCAAGCCTCGCTGCGCGAGGCCGCGCAGGCCGCCGGCCTGGGCGACGTGACGTTCCAGATGGAGCCCATCGCCGCGGCCTTCGACTACGAACGGCGCGTAGAGCGCGAATCGCTGGTGCTGATCGTGGACATCGGCGGCGGCACCTCCGACTTCACCGTGGTGCGCCTGGGCCCGAAGCGCGCGGTGCGGGCCGAGCGCGCCGATGACATCCTCGCCACGAGCGGCGTGCACATCGGCGGCACCGACTTCGACCACCGGCTCAACCTGGAGCTGGCGATGCCGCTGCTCGGCTACCGCCACACGGGGCCGCACGGGCGCGAGGTGCCCAGCCGCGTGTTCTTCGACCTGTCCACCTGGCACCTGATCCACTGGCTCTACGCGCCGCAGGCCGTGCGCGAGGCGCGCGCGCTGCGTGGCGACTACCGCGACCCGCAGTTGCACGCGCGGCTGATGACGGTCCTCGAGGAACGGCTGGGCCACCGCGTCGCGGCGGAGGTGGAGCGCGCGAAGATCGCGGGCTCGCTCTCGGGCGAGGACGGGCGCATCGACCTCGGCTTCGTCGCGCCGGATCTGGGCGCGCCGCTGTCGCAGGCCGGCATGGCGCGCCACCTGGCCGAGCGCCTCGCGCAGGTGGTGGCCTGCGCGCAGGAATGCCTGCGCCGCGCCGGATTGCCGCAGGGCGCGCTGGGCGCGATCTACCTCACGGGCGGCTCGTCGGCATTGCGGCCGTTCCAGCATGCGCTGCGCGGCGCCTTCCCCGACACGCCGCTGGTCGAGGGCGACCTGTTCGGCGGCGTGGCCGCGGGGCTGGCCTATGCGGCGGGCAGGGGCGCCACGCGCTGAGGCCCGCCTCCGCGGCTGGCGGGCGCGCGGCTGATTTTTAGATAGAAATTGGCCTCCAGCGCTTATTCTACCTGCGGTTGCAGCTATCTATTCGATAGCGTTTCGGTGCCGGGCGGCATGCCGCCGCCCAGCGCCTGGAACAGCGTGGCGTGGTTCGCCAGGCGGTTGAAGCGGTTCTCGGCCAGCGCGATCTCGGCGTTGCGGCGCTTCTCCTGCGCATCCAGCCACACGTTGAGCGACACCGCGCCGCTGCGGTAGCGCACCTCGTAGAGCCGCTCGGCGGTGCGTGCATCGGCCAGCGACTGCGCCAGTTGCGCGGCCTGCTCCTCGTACTGGCGGCGCGCGGACAGCGCGTTGTCCACGTCGCCGAGGGCGGTGTAGAGCGTCTGCCGGAAGTTGACCACCGCTTCCTCGTACTGGGTGCGCGAGATTTCGGTGTTGAGCCTCATCTCGGTGAACTGCAGGAAGGGCAGCGTCAGCCCGGCGCCGAGCGCGGCCACGGGGTTCTGCAGCACGTTGGCCAGCGCCCCGCTGGAGCTGCCCAGGCTGCCGGTGAGCGAGAGCGCGGGGTAGTAGCTCGCCCGCGTGGCGTCCACGTTGGCGAGCGCCTCGCGCAGCCGCAGCTCGGCGGCGCGCAGGTCGGGACGGCGGCCCAGCAGGGCGGCGGGCAGGCCCGCGTCCACGGCGGGCAGCGGGCCGCCGGGCAGGGCCTGCGGCGCGCTCCAGCCCGGCGCCCCGGGGCCCGTCGCCGCACCGTCGAACAGCAGCGCCAGCGCGTTCGCGGTTTCCACGTACTGCTGCTGCAGTTGCGACAGCGCGGCCTTCTGGCTCGCCACGCTCTGGCGCGCTTCGGCCACTTCGAGCGACGAGACGGAGCCCGCGCCGTACTGCGCCTGCACCAGTTGCAGCGTCCGCTCGGCGTAGGCGATGCTCTGGACGGCGGCGTTCACGCGCTGGTTCAGGTAGGCGATCTGCCAGTACAGCGTGGCCGTGGTGCCGGCCAGCGCCTGGGCCGCGCTCTCGCGGTCCTGCACGGTCGCCAGCGCCTCCCAGCGCGCGGCGTCGGTCTGGCTGCCGATGCGGCTCCACAGGTCGATCTCGTAGCTCGCGCCCAGCGTCGCCGCACTGCTGTGCGTGGAGCCGCCGCCGTCGAGGCTGCGGCCGGCCGAGCTGTTCACGCTGCCGCTGAAGGCCGGGCGGTTCTCGGCCAGGCGTGCCTGCAGTTGGGCGCGGCGCACACGGATGGCCGCGGCGGCCAGGTCGTTGTTGCGCGCCAGCGCCTCTTCCTCCAGCGCGTCGAGCGCGGGGTCGCCGAAAGCCTTCCACCATGCGCCGGTGGCGGCCTGCGCGTCGAGCGTGTCGGCGCCGGCATGGCGCCACTGCGCAGGCATGGCGGTGACCGGCGCGCCGTAGGGCGCCGGCGCGCCGGCGCAGCCGCCGAGCAGCAAGGCCAGCCCGAGCAGGCCGGCGGCGAGGGGATTGCGCTTGTTCTTCATTCTCGGGCCAATGCCTCCACAGGGTCGAGCCGTGCCGCGCTGCGCGCGGGCAGGAAGCCGAACACCACGCCGATCAGCGTGGAGCAGGCGAAGGCGGCCACCATCGCGCTGGCCGAATACACCATCGTGAAGTTGCCGCCCGTGCGCGCGAACACCTGCCCGACGGCCAGCGCCGCCAGGATGCCGAGCACGCCGCCGATCAGGCACACCAGCACGGCCTCGATGAGGAACTGCTGCTGGATGTCGCTCTGGCGCGCGCCCACGGCCATGCGCACGCCGATCTCCTTGGTGCGCTCGGTCACGCTGACCAGCATGATGTTCATCACGCCGATGCCGCCCACGATGAGCGAGATGACCGCGATGGAGGAGACCAGCAGCGTCATGGTCTGCGTGGTCGATTCGATCGTCTGGCGGATGCTGTCGGTGTTGAGCACGTAGAAGTCCCGGCGCCCGTGGCGCTGCAGCAGCAGTTGGTTGATGCCCTGCTCGGCGGCGGCGGTGGAGGCGTCGTCGCGCACGCGCACGGTGATGCTGCGCAGGTAGCCCTGGTTCACGATGCGGCTCATGGCCGTGGTGTAGGGCACGAAGACGTTGAGCGCCTCGCTGTTGCCGAAGGCGGAATCCTTCTTTGCCGCCACGCCGATGACGCGCACCGGCACTCTGCCCAGCAGCAGCACCTCGCCCACCGGATCGGGCGTGTTGGGAAACATGGTCTTGCGCGCGTTGTCGTCGATCACCGCCACCTGCGCGCGCTGTTGCACATGGGCGCGCGTGAACGCCGTGCCCTGGGCGACCTCGATGCCGCGCACGCGGAAGTACTGCTCGCCCGCGCCAGTCACGGTGGCAGTGGCTTCCACGTTGCGCCAGCGCGCCGTCAGGCTGCTGTTGAGCGTGGGCGTCACGCTGTCGGCATAGCCCTGGTGTGCGAGCGCGTCGGCGTCGGCGGGCACCAGGGTGCGCACGCGCGCCGAACGCGGGTCGCCGAAGCCGCTGCCCGAGAAGATCTCGATGGTGTTGGTGCCGATGGCGCTGATGTTCTTCAGCACGGTCTGGCGCGAGCCCTCGCCGAGCGCCACCACCGCCACCACCGAGGCGATGCCGATGATGATGCCGAGCATGGTCAGGAAGGTGCGCAGCCGGTGCGCGTTCATGGCCAGCAGCGCCATGTGGAACGCCTCGGCAAAGCGGTCGGCCCAGGCGCGCAGGCCGCCGCTGCGTGCGGCGGCCTGCGGCGAAGGCGCCGCCGACGCGGGCTGCTGTGCGTCGCGCCGGCGGTCGGCCACGATGCGCCCGTCGCTGATCTCGATGATGCGCTGGGCGTGCTCGGCCACCTTCATGTCGTGGGTGACGATGATGATGGTGTGCCCCTCGGCATGCAGCTCCCGCAGGATGCGCATCACCTCCTCGCCGCTCTTGCTGTCGAGCGCACCCGTGGGCTCGTCGGCCAGGATCACGCTGCCGCCGTTCATGAGCGCGCGCGCGATCGACACGCGCTGCTGCTGGCCGCCCGAGAGCTGGCCGGGCCGGTAGCCCGTGCGGTCGGCCAGGCCCAGGCGCTCCAGCAGCGCGCGGGCGCGGGCCTGGCGCGCGGCCTTTGGCGCGCCGGCATAGACGGCGGGCACCTCCACGTTGCCCAGGGCCGACAGGTCCGACAGCAGGTGGTAGCGCTGGAAGATGAAGCCGAAATGCTCGCGCCGCAGCTCGGCGAGCTGGTCGGCGTCGAGCGCACCGGTCTCGCGCCCGGCCACGCGGTAGCTGCCGCCGCTGGGCTTGTCCAGGCAGCCCAGGATGTTCATCAGCGTGGACTTGCCCGAGCCCGACGCGCCGACGATGGCGACCATCTCGCCCGCAGTGATCGCCAGGTCGATGTCCTTGAGTACGGCAATCTTCTCGTCGCCAGCCGGGAATTCGCGCCGCAGGTCGCGCAGCTCCAGCAGGGGCTGCGCCGCCGCTGCCGGCACGGAGGACGGCGTGCCGGTGGTGGCCGAGGGGGCGCTGGCATCGATCTTCATGCGCGGGCCCCGGTCACAACCGCATCGACGGGCCCATGCGGCGCGGCGCGGCGCCCGTGCCCGTGCCCGCACCCGAACCCGCACCCGCCGCCGCCTCGCCCAGCACCACCTTGTCGCCTTCCTTCAGGCCGTCGAGCACCTGGGCGCTCACGTTGTTGTTCATGCCTACCTTGATCTTGCGCGGCGCGGCCTGCCCGTCGGGGCCGACCACGCGCACCACGTAGCGGCCTTCCTTGTCGCGCAGGCCCAGGGCCGAGGCGGGGATGGTCAGCGTGTCCCTGGCCTGCGCGCGCACGATGGAGACCTGCGCCGTCATCGAGATGCGCAGCTTGCCCTCGGGGTTGGGCACGTCGAACAGGCCGTTGTAGTAGATCGCCGTGCTGCTGGAGCTGCTGGAGGACGTGGACAACGAGCTTTCGGTGGAGATCGAGTCGGGCGCCGGCTCGACCGCGCGCAGCGTGGCGTAGTAGCGCTGGTCGGGTTCGCCGAGGATGGTGAAGTACACCTCCTGGCCCGGCTGCACGCGCACCACGTCGGCCTCCGAGATCTGGGCCTTGATGGTCATGGTGTCGAGCTGCGCCAGCTTGATGATGGTGGGCGTGGTCTGGTTGGCGTTGACGGTCTGGCCCTCCTGCACGATGGTGGCGACCACTACGCCGTCCAGAGGCGCCACGATCTTGGTATAGCCCAGGTTCACGCGTGCCGTGTCCGCCGTGATGCCGGCCTGCTTGATCTGCGCCTGCAGCGCGGCTATCTCCGCGCGCGTGGTGGCCAGCGTGGCCTCGGCGTCCTCGAACGCCTGGCGCGAGCCGGCGTCGGCGGCCAGCAGCGTCTGCTGGCGCTGGTAGGCCAGCTCGGCCTGCCGCAGCATGGCCTGGCGCTGCGCGAGCTGGGCGCGCACGTTGTCGAGCGCGGCCTCGGCGTTCTGCAGGTTGTTCTGCTGCGTCAGCGAGTCGATCTCGGCGATGAGCTGGCCCTTCTTCACCGTGTCGCCCAGCGCCACCGCCAGCCGCTTGATCTGGCCCGAGGCCTGCGCGCCCACGCTGACCTGCTTGAACGCCTGCAGCGTGCCGCTGGCGAGCACTGCGTCTTCAAGATCGGCCTTCGTGGCGGTGGCCGTCACGTAGCGCGGGGGCGCCGCCGCCGGGAAGAAGTACATCCTGACGCCGACCCCGACGGCGGCCAGGGCCGCGAGGGCGATGGCGATGCGCAATGCTGGAATTTTCTTGAACATGCTGCTCCCTGGCGAATGCCGCCGCGCGATGGCCTTGCTTGGCCTGCACGCAGCCTACGAGGCCCACAGTGTGCCGCCCCGGCACGGCGGGCTTGTGGAGAAATGGAAAAGCCCGGGTAAAGTTTTGCCAACGGCCTGTGCGTCAGGGCTCGCCCGCATCGCCGCCCGCATCGCCGCGCTGCATGCGCAAGGCCGCGTCGTACAGCCCGTTGCGCGGCGCGCCGGTGATGCCGGCGGCCAGGCGCACCGCGGTTTTCACGGGCAGCTCGGCCAGCAGCAGTTGCAGCACCCGCAGGCCGTCTTCCTCGCCATGCGCAGGCGGCGGCGCGGGATGGACCACCACCACGAACTCGCCGCGCGTGCGCTGGGGCTGGGCGGCCAGCCACGCGGGTATGGCGTGCGCGGGCAGGGTGGCGATCTCTTCGAACTGCTTGGTCAGCTCGCGGCCCAGCGTCACCGGGCGCTCGCCCAGCGGCGCCAGGGCCCGCGCCAGGTCCTCGATGCGGTGCGGCGCCTCCAGCAGCACGACGGCGGCGGGCTCGGCGGCGATGCGCTGCGCGGCGGCCTGGCGCTCGCCGGCCTTGGTGGGCAGAAAGCCCATGAACACGAAGCCACCCGCCTGCGCCCCGGGCGCCCAGGCGCCGGCCACGCTGAGCGCCGCGGTGACGCTGCTGGCGCCCGGCAGCGGCACCAGCGGCAGGCCGGCTGCCTGCACGGCGGCGGCCAGGCGCGCGCCGGGGTCGCTCACGCCGGGCGTGCCCGCATCGCTCGCATAGGCCACGCGCTGGCCCTGCCGCAGGCGCTCCACCACCGCCTGGGCGGCCTGCGCCTCGTTGTGCTGGTGCAGCGCGATCAACTGGCCGTTCGGGCGGTCGATGCCGTAGGCGCGCAGCAGCGTCTGGGTGTGGCGCGTGTCCTCGCAGGCGATGGTGTCGGCGAGCTGCAGCACGTGCAGCGCGCGCAGCGTGATGTCGGCCAGGTTGCCGATGGGCGTGGCCACGACGTACAGCGCGCCCTGCGGATAATGCTGCGCGGCGGCGGCCTCGCGGGCGGCCTGCAACGCGGAAGCGAAGGATGCGCTCAATGAATTTCCTTGGGAAAGCGGCTGGCGGAAAACGGGTCACCACCAAACAGCTCGGCGATGCCGCCGAGGCGCAGGCCCTGGCGCATTTGCAGGCGGCGGGCCTGCGGCTGGTGGAACGCAATTATCGGACGCTCGGGCGCGGCGGCGGCGAGATCGACCTCGTGCTGCGCGAGCGCGATGGCACGCTGGTGTTCGTGGAGGTGCGCCGCCGCCGCGACGCGCGCCATGGCGGCGCGGGCGCGAGCATCGGCGCTGCCAAGCAGCGGCGCATCGTCTTCGCCGCGCGCCACTACCTGATGCGCCTGGGCGCGCCGCCGCCCTGCCGCTTCGACGTGGTGCTGGTCGAGGACGGCGGCGTGGAGTGGCTGCGCGCCGCTTTCGATGCCGGATGAAGTCGCCACCCTCCGAGCGGCTGCGCCGCTGGCCTGGGGTGTGCCGGTTTCATGCGATGCGGGCGGCGCGCAGACACCATGAGAAACAGGTGCGCAAGGGCCCGCGGGTATCATCGCCCCCCATGCTTGAGCAACGCATCCAACAGCATTTCGTCGACAGTGCGGACCTCATCTACCAGGCTGCCCAGACGCTTTCCAAGCCTATCGAAGCCGCCATCCAGGCCATGCTGGCCTGCGTGACCAGCGGCGGCAAGGTGCTGGCCTGCGGCAACGGCGCGGCGGCTGCGACGGCCCTGGGTTTCGCCGCCGATTTCGTGGGCCGTTTCGAGCGCGAGCGCCCCGAGCTGGCTGCGATCGCGCTGCCGGCCGACGGTGCGGTGCTGACGGCGGGAGGCTCCCCCGCGCAGATGTTCGCGCGCCAGGTGCGCGCGCTGGGCCAGGCCGGCGACGTGCTGCTGGCGCTGACGCCGAGCGGCGAGTCCGACAACCTCGCCGAAGCCGTGGTCGCCGCCCACGAGCGCGAAATGACCGTGGTGGCCCTGACGGGGCAGAGCGGCGGGCGCCTGGCCGGGCTGCTGCGCGAAACCGACGTGCACATCGGCGTGCCCCATACCCGCACGGCCCGCATCCGCGAGCTGCACCTGCTGGCGCTGCACTGCATCTGCGACGGCGTGGATGCCCAATTACTTGGTGAACAGGAGCTTCCTACATGATCGACAACACAACCCTATCGCGCCTGGCGCGCGCGGCCTGCGCGGCGCTCGCCGCGGCTGCGGCGGCCGGCAGCCTGACGGCATGCTTTCCGCTGGTCGTGGGCGGCGCCGTGGCCACCGGGCTGATCGCCACCGACCGCCGCACCTCGGGCGCGCAGTTGGAGGATCAGGGCATCGAGCTGCGCGCGTCCAACCGCCTGCGCGAAACCCTGGGCGAGCGCGCGCACATCAACGTCACGAGCTTCAACCGGCAGGTGCTGCTCACCGGCGAGGTGTCCGCCGCGCAGGACCGCCAGACCGCCGAGCAGACGGTGGCGCGCGTGGAGAACGTGCGCAGCATCGTCAACGAGCTGGTCGTGGCCGCGCCGTCCTCGCTGGGCGATCGCTCCAACGACACGCTGATCTCCGGCAAGGTCAAGGCGAGTTTCGTCGACGCCAAGGACCTCTTCTCCAATGCGTTCAAGGTCGTGACCGAGCGCGGCGTGGTGTACCTGATGGGCCGCGTCACCGAGCGCGAAGCCAAGCGCGCAACCGAGATTGCGCGTGGCGTGAGCGGCGTGGTGAAGGTGGTGCGCATCTTCGAGATCATCAGCGAGGAAGAACTGCAGCGCCTGAGCACGCAGGCGCCGGCCTCGTCCGGCAATGCCCAGCGCAGCGAGCCTTGAGGTTCGTGCTTGCCGGCTGCTATTGAAAGAATAGCTGCCACCGAAGGCGCCATGCGCGCCACAGGCTTTTTTATTCCAAACGCTTGATCAGGCTCGACGTGTCCCAGCGGTGGCCGCCCATCTGCTGCACGTCGGCATAGAACTGGTCCACCAGCGCCGTCATGGGCAGGCGCGCGCCGTTGCGCCTGGCCTCGTCGAGCACCAGGCCCAGGTCCTTGCGCATCCAGTCCACAGCGAAGCCGAAGTCGAACTGGCCTGCGGCCATGGTCTTGCCGCGGTTGTCCATTTGCCAACTCTGCGCCGCGCCCTTGCCGATCACTTCGAGCACGAGGTCGATGTCCAGCCCCGCGCGCTGGCCGAAGGCGATGGCCTCGGCCAGGCCCTGCACCACGCCCGCGATGCAGATCTGGTTGACCATCTTGGTCAACTGGCCCGCGCCGCTTTCGCCCATGCGGGCCACGGCCTTGGCGAACGCCAGCGCCAGCGGGCGCATGGCGTCGAACGCGGTCCGGTCGCCGCCGCACATGACCGTGAGCTGGCCGTTCTGCGCGCCGGCCTGCCCGCCCGAGACGGGAGCGTCGATGAACTGCAGGCCCGCCTGTGCCGCAGTGGCGGACAGCTCGCGCGCCACGTTGGCCGAGTCGGTGGTGTGGTCGATGAAGATGGTGCCCGCCCGCATGCCGGCGAAGGCGCCGTCGGCGCCCAGCGTGACGGAGCGCAGATCGTCGTCGTTGCCCACGCAGCAGAACACGAAGTCGGCGTCCTGCGCCGCCTCGCGCGGCGTGGCGGCGTGGCGCGGCGCCACGGTGGCCTGGAACTCGTCCACCCAGGCCCGGGCCTTGGCGGCGGTGCGGTTGTAGACGGTGACGCGGTGGCCGGCCAGCGCCAGGTGACCGGCCATGGGGTAGCCCATCACGCCCAGGCCGATGAAGGCCACGGCGCGCGAGGGCACGGATTCGTAGGGGCGGGGATGCGTGCTCGAGGTCATGGGAGGGTTCGTGCGAAGGAACCCCGCAACCTTACTACACGATGGCGAAATTCTCCGTGCCCGAGGCCAGGTCGCTGTTCTTCGCGCGCTGGCTGGTCAGCTTGATCTGCAGGCGCAGGTCGTTGAGCGAGTCGGCGTTGCGCAGCGCGTCTTCATAGCTGATGACGTTGGCCTCGAACAGGTCGAACAGCGACTGGTCGAAGGTCTGCATGCCGAGGTTGCGGCTCTTCTTCATGATCTCCTTGATCTCGGCCACCTCGCCCTTGAAGATCAGGTCGGAGATCAGCGGCGTGTTGAGCATGATCTCCACCGCCGCCGTGCGGCCCTTGGAGTCCTGCTTGGGGATCAGGCGCTGCGAGATCATGGCCTTGAGGTTCAGCGACAGGTCCATCAGCAGTTGCGCGCGCCGCTCTTCCGGGAAGAAGTTGATGATGCGGTCCAGCGCCTGGTTGGCGCTGTTGGCGTGCAGCGTGGCCAGGCACAGGTGGCCGGTCTCGGCGAAGGCCACGGCGTGCTCCATGGTCTCGCGGTCGCGGATCTCGCCCATCAGGATCACGTCGGGCGCCTGGCGCAGCGTGTTCTTGAGCGCGGCCTCCCAACTGTCGGTGTCGAGCCCCACCTCGCGCTGCGTCACCACGCAGTTCTTGTGCGGATGCACGAACTCCACCGGGTCTTCCACGGTGATGATGTGGCCAAAGGAGTTCTCGTTGCGCCAGTCGACCATGGCCGCCAGCGTGGTGCTCTTGCCCGAACCTGTGGCGCCCACCAGGATGCACAGTCCGCGCTTGGTCATGGCCACGTCCTTGAGCACCTGTGGCACGCCCAGCCCATCGACCGTCGGCAGCGTCATCGGGATGACCCGCAGCACCATGCCCACCTTGCCCATCTGCACGAAGGCGTTGACGCGGAATCGCCCCACGCCTGCGGGCGAGATGGCGAAGTTGCATTCCTTGGTGCGCTCGAACTCCGCGGCCTGCTTGTCGCTCATGATCGAACGCGCCAGCGCCAGCGTGTGCGTCAACGTCAGCGGCTGAGGCGAAACCTTGGTGATCTTGCCGTCCACCTTGATCGCGGGCGGGAAGTCGGCGGTGATGAACAGGTCGCTGCCGCCGCGGCTGATCATCAGCTTGAGCAGGTCGTTGATGAATTTGCTGGCCTGGTCGCGTTCCATCCGTGTTCCTTTCGCGCGGCTGCTTATTTCTGGATTTCGCTCAGGCGCGCGCTCACCATGCGCAGCCGCAGCGACAGCTTGCGCGCCAGCAGCGCGATCAGGCTGGCGGCGAGCTGAGTATCCTTGGTCATCATGTCATCCATGGCCTCGGCGTTCAGCACCGCGATCTCGCAGTCGTTGAGCGTGGTGCAGGCCGAGAAGCGGATGCCGCTGTCGAGCAGCGACATCTCGCCCAGGATATCGCCGGGCCGGGTCTCGGCCAGCCGCAGATGCTCGCCCCAGGGCTGCACCCGGTCCACGGCGATGGTGCCCGACAGCAGCACGACCATGAAGTTGCCGTACTCGTCCTGGCGGATCACGTCGCGGTTGGCCGGCACGGCGGCGAATTCGAAGTAGCGCTCCAGGCGCCCGAGCGCGTCGGTGTCCAGCAGGGCCATGTACTTGTCCTGGGCCCACAGGTTGTGCAGCAGCTTGCCGGCTCGGCTCGCTGGCAGGCGCCGGGCGCCCACTTCCACGGCGCGCGCCTCCCAGGGCACGAGCATCGATGCATCCACGCCCTGGCCCGCGAAGGCCGTGGTGAACAGCACGGAGTCGTTGCGATCGTCTTCCGCGCGGATGCCGGTGCGCGCGCGCAGAAGTCGAAGAATGCCTTTCATGCGGGGTCTCCATCACGCGGCGCGCCACGCCGGACAATGCGGTAGGGAAAAGAGGGCTGCCAGCGCATCGCGGGGTCAGCCGGGGAAGTTTTCGGGGATCTTCGCCTTGCCGCGCGCTTCGGCGGGGCTGATGACGTTGCGGCGCACCAGGTCGGTCAGGTTCTGGTCCAGCGTCTGCATGCCCACGCTGTTGCTGGTCTGGATGGTGGAGTACATCTGCGCCACCTTGGCCTCGCGGATCAGGTTGCGGATGGCGCTGGTGCCCAGCATGATCTCGTGCGCCGCGATGCGGCCCGAGCCGTCCTTGGTCTTGCACAGCGTCTGCGAGATCACGGCCTGCAGCGATTCGGACAGCATGGCGCGCACCATTTCCTTTTCTTCGGCGGGGAACACGTCGATGATCCGGTCGATGGTCTTGGCGGCACTCGACGTGTGCAGCGTGCCGAACACCAGGTGGCCGGTTTCGGCGGCCGTCATGGCCAGGCGGATGGTCTCCAGGTCGCGCATTTCGCCCACGAGGATGGCGTCCGGGTCTTCGCGCAGGGCGCTCTTGAGCGCAGCGGCAAAGCTCAGCGTGTGCGGCCCCACCTCGCGCTGGTTGATCAGGCACTTCTTGGAGTCGTGGACGAATTCGATCGGGTCTTCCACCGTAAGAATGTGGCCGTACTCGGTTTCGTTCAGGTAATTCACCATGGCCGCCAGTGTGGTCGACTTGCCCGAGCCCGTGGGGCCGGTCACCAGCACCAGGCCGCGCGGCTTCAGGGCCAGGTCGCCGAAGATCTTGGGCGCGTTGAGCTGCTCCAGCGTCAGGATCTTGCTTGGGATGGTGCGGAACACCGCGCCCGCGCCGCGGTTCTGGTTGAAGGCGTTGACCCGAAAGCGCGCCAGGCCCTCGATCTCGAACGAGAAGTCGATCTCCAGGAACTCCTCGTAGGTCTTGCGCTGCGCGTCGTTCATGATGTCGTACACCATGCCGTGGACCGTCTTGTGGTCCAGCGCGTCCACATTGATGCGCCGCACGTCGCCGTGCACGCGAATCATCGGCGGCAGGCCGGACGACAGGTGCAGGTCCGATGCCTTGTTCTTGACGCTGAACGCGAGCAGTTGCGTGATGTCCACTATTTCCCCAGCAGTGTTTTGATACGCTTGCGGGCATTATGACGACGATTGCCGGCAACCTCCAGCAAGTTCGCGCGCGCATCGCCCAGGCCTGCGCGGCAGCGGGCCGCGACCCCGCGGACGTGGCGCTGCTCGCGGTCACCAAGGCCGTGGCGCCCGACGCCGTGCGCGAGGCCGCCGCCTGCGGCCAGCGCGCGTTCGGCGAGAACTACATCCAGGAAGGCGTGGAGAAGATCGCCCTGCTCGCCGCCGACGGCGCGGCCCCGCTGCAATGGCACTGCATCGGCCCCATCCAGAGCAACAAGACGCGCCTGGTGGCCCAGCATTTCGACTGGGCCCACACGGTGGACCGGCTGAAGGTGGCGGAGCGCCTGAGCGAGCAGCGGCCCGTGCACCTGCCGCCGCTCGCCGTCTGCATCCAGGTCAACATCGATGGCGGGGCCGCCAAGTCCGGCGTGGCGCCGCAGGACGCGCCGGCCCTGGCGCGCGCCGTGGCGCTGCTGCCGGGCCTGCGCCTGCGCGGCCTCATGACCATTCCCGAGCCCGCGCCGGACTTCGACGCGCAGCTCGCGGTGCACCAGCGCGCGCGCATATTGTTCGACGACCTGCGCGTCGAACTCGGCCTGCCGCATTTCGACACCCTCTCCATGGGCATGAGCGCCGACCTGGAGGCCGCCATCCACGCCGGCAGCACCATGGTGCGGGTGGGCACGGCGGTCTTCGGGCGGCGGGGCGGGGTGGATACTGGTGGGTAGTATGCGGTCAAAGTCGGCATAAAGACTGCGGCGCAGGCATGCAAGTGAGGGAGTATGCCGGTGGCGGGCGCCAGGCCGCGCAAATTCACACTTTCGGGGGACGGCCTGGGCGGGGCGCGTTCGATAAACCTGGAAACGGCAGTTGGATGCGCCTGCCGGTGCCGTGATCGGCGTGCCAGGCAAGACCGGGCGACGCGGCGGGCTTGGTGCCCGCAAGGAGGAGCAACGCCGCATGGCGCGCCGAGCGCGGTGCTGGCAGGTGCATGGCGCGCTCACCCACGAGGTGAGCCCCATCGGAGCCGGCAACGCTCGATTTCATGCGGCCTGGCAAGGGATACGAAGCGGTCAACTGCCGTTTCCAGGAAAAACGACTGCACACTATTTTTGGCGGACGTACTCGGGGTCGCGTTGCAGTGGCTGCCCCAACTCTTCCAGGCGCCAAGCACGCTGGCGCAACAGGTCGAGGACGCAACAGCGAGGACTGCCGGACTGCGTCAGACGGACTGCGACGCCCCAGAGCACCCACGCGGGCTCAAAGATATTGGCCCCTTGTTTGTGCATGGTGGCGCAATAGGAGCGGATGATGCAGTAGTCCTGCGCACCTTGCGGTGTTCGAAAGCAACCCGGTCGGTGCGACGTTTCCTGCCGGGCTAGTGCAGTGTTCGATGCTTGGCGGCACCAATAAAAGCGATGCGTTTTGGCGCAGGGCAAGGCGCAAACCACAGCGATAGCCGTGGCTATCGCGAGGATTTGCAACGCCGCCATGCGTCAAAAGGCGCGGTTTTTTGTGCTGCTCAGCGTTGAACACTGCACGCGCAGCTACAGCATGAAGGCCCCAAGGCCATTGCGCGGCATGTCGTCGGCTTGATGTGCAACGGTCTTGGCATCAACAACGAGGAAAATCACAACAACGCCCGGCCCAGGGCAAAACGTGCGGAGCAGACGTCCCTGCTCCAGGACTGCAAGGAGAAGAAATGATGAAACTGAAAACATGGATGATCCTGTCGGCATTGGTGGTGGGCGCAAGTGCGCAGGCTGCGCAAGAACCTGCGGCAAAGCCGGGCGAGACGGCCGAGGTGTCCATGCTGCAGAAAGCGCAGGAAGCGGCGAAGAAAGCGGCCGACGAAGCCAGGGAAGCGACGCAGAAGGCCGCAGAGGCCGCCAAGCAGGCAGCAGAGAAGGCTGAACAAGCCGTCAGTGAAGCCACGCAGAAAGCCGCCGAAACAGCCCATCAGGCCGCGCGAGATGCTGATGAAGCTGCCAAATTGGCAGTCCGCAAGACGGCACAAGCCACCCGCAAGGCGACCACAGCGACCAAGCAGGCCGCACAGCAGGCCGAGGAAGCCGCCAAGAAGGCCGCCGTAGCGACCAAGGAAGCCGCACAGAAGGCCGGCGAAGCGGCGAAAAAGGCGGCCAGATCGGGCAAAGAGGCTGCGCAAAAAGCGGCCGAAGCCACCAGAGACGCCGCACAGAAAGCCATGCAAGCCACCCGGGACGCTGCCGATAAGGCGCTTGAGGCAACCAAGGAAACGGTCAAGGATGTCAAAGATGCCGTGACGAAATAAGCCTGGCGGGCGGACTGTTTCGAGCGGGCCAGGTGCAGCGCATGCTCACCAACCTGAAAAAGTGGTACACCGATATTTTTCTTGATCACAAAATCACTGATGGAGATTTCCCATGTCTGAATCCAACAAATCCGGCTCCATAACCAAAGACAAACTGATCGCCGACATGAAGCAGATCGTTGCCGATGCCGATGCGCTTTTGCAGGCCACCGCCGATCAAGCCGGCAAGAAGATCGCCGACTTGCGCACCCGCCTTCAGGACAACCTGAAGACGGCCCCAAGCCGGCTTGCCGAGTTCGCGGCCACGGACATCGACAAAACCAGGCAAGACATCCGGGACGCGCTGCAAAAAGCGTCGGACGCGGCTCAGCATGCAGCGGAAGCCGCTGCGGAAGCGGCGCAGAAGGCCGATGAATCGGTCAAAAATGCGGCCGAGTCCGGCAAGGAAGCGGCCCAGCATGCAGCAGAAGTCGCCAGGGATGCAGCCCAGAAAGCAGTCGCCGCCACCAGGGAAGCTGCCGACAAAGCACTGGATGCGCTGCAGAACTGGATGCGTTGACGGAAATGGCCGGCATGGCCAAAGATCCCATCGGCAAGTCGTTCTTGCCCAAGTACAAGTACACCCGCCCACATGAGTGGGCGGGGGGCGGGTGGACGGCATGCGCGCTGGGATGGGACGCAGCGATCCAGGAAGCCATGCCGCATGTCGGCCCGCGCATAGTCCATGCGGTCGGGCCGTTCGATGCTTGGCGAAATGGTCAGGTCGGGATGATGAGGTCGGCGGACTGTATGCGCTTCACGCCCGCGGCCTTCAATTTCTTCCAGGCCGCGGCCAGCGAACCGTCGAGGTCGATGGCGCGCGTGGCGTCCTCGACCACATAGACGTTGAAGCCGAGCTTGCGCGCGTCGAGCGCCGTCCAGGCGACGCAGAAGTCGGTGGCCAGGCCCGTGACGTAGACCGTGCGGATGCCGCGCTCCTTCAGGTAGCCGGCCAGGCCCGTGCGGGTCTTGCGGTCGGCTTCCTCGAACGCCGAATAGCTGTCCACGCTTTTGTGGAAACCCTTGCGCACGATGACCTGGGCCGTGGGCAGGGCCAGGTCCTTGTGCAGCGCCGCGTCTTCCGTGCCCTGCACGCAGTGGTCGGGCCAGAGCACCTGGGTGCCGTAGGAGAGCTTGGCGGTCTCGAAGGGCTTCTTGCTCGCATGGCTGCTGGCGAACGAGGCGTGGCCCGCCGTGTGCCAGTCCTGCGTGACGACGATGTTGGCGAAGGCCGGGGCGATCTTGTTGATGATGGGCACGATCTCGGCGCCCCCCTTCACCGGCAAGGTACCGCCCTCGACGAAGCAGTTCTGCACATCGACGACGATGAGCGCCGCGCGGGTACTGGGCCGAATGGGCTTGGCCAGGGCCGCAGGGCCGGCGCTGGCAAGCGCGGTCAGGGCGGCGGACTGGAGAAGGCTGCGGCGCGAGATGGTCATGAAAAAACTCCATCGTAGTGGGGTTGAAAAACGGTTTTTCTCATACGCTCAGGTAGGCGCGGCGGACCGCCTCGTCGGCGGCCAGTTCCTGCATCGTCGCATGGTGGCGGATCTGGCCCTTTTCGAGCACATAGGCCCGGTCGGACACCAGTTCGGCGAACCGTATGTTCTGCTCCGACAGCAGGAGGCTGACTCCCTGGGACTTTAATTCAAGAATCATGCCAGTCATCTGCTCCACGATGACCGGCGCCACGCCTTCGGAGGGCTCGTCGAGCAAGACGAGATAGGGGTTGCCCATGAGTGTGCGTGCCACGGTGAGCATCTGCTGCTCGCCGCCGCTCATGCGGGCGCCGGGGCGGTCCGGCATTTCGCCGAGGTTGGGGAACAGCGCGAAGAGCCGCTCGGGCGTCCACGCGGGCACCGGCGTGCCGTCGTCCCAGCGGCGCGGCGGCTGGCGGCCCACCTCCAGGTTCTCGGCCACGCTCAGGTCGGTGAAGACGCGCCGATCCTCGGGCACGAAGCCCAGGCCCAGGCGCGCGGCCTGGTACGGCGCGCCCCGCGAAACGTCCCGCCCGCGAAAGACGATGCGCCCGTGCCGGCGCGGCACCAGGCCCATGACGGCCTTGAGCGTGGTCGACTTGCCCGCGCCGTTGCGGCCCATCAGGGCCACCACCTCGCCGCGCCGCACGTGCAGGTCCACACCGTGCAGGATCTGCGCCGCGCCGTACCAGGCGTCCAGGCCCTGCACCTCCAGCAGCGGCGCGGACTCGTCGGTCGTCATGCCGGCTCCTTGCGCTCGAACGTCCTGCCGCTGCCGAAGTACACGGCCTGCACGCGCGGGTCGTCGCGCACGGCCTGCGGCGGGCCTTCGGCGATCAACTGGCCGCGCGCCAGCACGATGATGCGGTCGGCATGGGCGAACACCACGTCCATGCTGTGCTCGGTGAACAGTACGGCCATGCCGCGCTCGACCACCAGGCGCCGCGTGAGCGCCATGAGGCCGCCGCGCTCCTGCGGCGCCATGCCCGCCGTGGGCTCGTCCATCAGCAGCAGCCGGGGCGCGTGGGCCATGGCGACGGCCAGCTCCACGCGCTTCACGTCGCCGTAGGCCAGCGCGCCGCAGGGCCGGTCGGCCTGGGCGCGCATGCCCACCTGATCGAGCAGATCGAGCGCCTGCCCGCGCTGGAAGTCCGCCGCGCGCCGCCACATCGAAAACACCCGCCCGGCATGCGACAGCAGGGCCATCTGCACATTCTGCGCCACGGTGAGCGAGGCGAAAGTCTCGGCGATCTGGAAGGTGCGGCCCACGCCCAGGCGCCAGATGTCGCGCGGCCTGCGGCCCACCAGTTCCACGCCGCCGAGCCGCACGGAGCCGCTATCGGCCCGCAACTGGCCGCCCACCATGTCGAAGGTGGTGGACTTGCCCGCGCCGTTGGGGCCGATCAGCGCCAGCATCTCGCCCGCGTGCAGCGCAAAGCCCACGCCGTCCACGGCGCGCACGCCGCCGAAGGACTTGCACAGGCCGCGCACTTCGAGCAGCGCGGTCACCGCCCGCCCTCCGCCGCGCCGTCTTCCTGGCCGCGCAGGAGACGCCCGCCCGCCTGCCGCGCAAAGCCCGCCAGCCCCTGTGGGAACAGCAGCACCAGCAGCAAGATGATGCCGCCCAGCACCGCGCGCCAGTAGTCGGTGTTGCGCGCCACCGCGTCGTGCAGCCAGGTGAAGGCCACGGCGCCCACCACCGGGCCGGCCAGGGTCTGGATGCCGCCCAGCAGCACCATCACCAGCCCGTCGACCGAGCGCGTGATCGACAGCACGTCCGGCGAGATGCTGCCCTTGGAGAACGCATACAGCGCCCCCGCCAGGCCCGCCGCCGCGCCAGCCACCACGAAGGCCGCCCACTGCACGCGCCGCACGTCGATGCCGATGGCCTCGGCCCGCAGCGCCGAGTCGCGCCCCGCGCGCAGCGCGTAGCCGAAGGGCGCATGCAGCACGCGGCGCAGCAGCAGGATGGCCGCCGCCGCCAGCGCCAGCGTGAGCCCGTAGTAGGCGCCGCCCTGCGCCAGCCATGGCGCGGGCCACACGCCGGTCAGGCCGTTGCTGCCGCCGGTGACGCCGTCCCACTGGTAGGCCACGGCCCAGGCAATCTGCGCGAAGGCCAGCGTGAGCATGGCCAGGTACACGCCCGACAGCCGTACCGCGAACCAGCCGAACAGCGCCGCGCCCAGGGCCGCCACGGCGGGCGCGCACAGCAGCGCCAGCTCCATGGGCCAGCCGGCGGCGCGCGCCAGCAGCGCCGCGCCGTAGGCGCCGAGCCCGAAATACGCCGCGTGGCCGAACGAATGCATGCCCCCCGGCCCCATGATGAAGTGCAGGCTGGCCGCGAACAGCGCGGCGGTCAGCAGGTCGGTGGCCAGCACCGTGGCGTAGGGCGCGCCCGCCGCCAGCCAGGGCAGCGCCGCGAGCGCGAGCAGCAGCGCGGCCACCGCCGCCACGAAGGCCGCGCGAGGCCGGCGCAATGGCTGCTCGGCCCCGCCGGGCGCGCGGCTGGCGGCCTGCGGGCGCCCCAGCAGTCCCCAGGGCCGCGCGATGAGCACCGCGGCCATGACGAGGAATTCCGCCACCAGCGTGAGCTTGGAGAACGACAGGCTCACGCCCGCCACCTCCACCACGCCGAGCCAGATGCAGACCGCCTTGACTTCGGCGATCAGCAGCGCCGCCACGTAGGCGCCCGGCACCGAGCCCATGCCGCCCACCACCACCACCACGAAGGCCGAGCCGATGGTGGCCAGGTCCATCTCCAGGCTGGCCGGCTCGCGCGGCAGTTGCAGCGCGCCGCCCAGGCCCGCCAGCGCGGCGCCCAGCGCGAACACCGCCGTGAACAGCCAGGCCTGGTTGACGCCCAGGGCGCCGACCATCTCGCGGTCCTGCGTGGCCGCGCGCACCAGCGTGCCCCAGCGCGTGCGCGTGAGCAGCAGCCACACCGCGCCCAGCACCACGGGCCCGACGACGATGAGGAACAGGTCGTAGGACGGGAACGGCCGCCCCAGGATCGTGACGGAGCCGCGCAGCCCCGGCGCGCGCGGGCCCAGCAGCTCCTCCGGCCCCCAGAGCCAGAGCGCGGCGTCCTTGACCACCAGCACCAGCGCGAAGGTGGCGAGCAACTGGAACAGCTCGGGCGCCTTGTAGACGCGGCGCAGCAGCAGCACCTCGACCAGCGCGCCGAGCGCGCCCACCACCACGGCGGCCAGCGGCAGCGCGGCCCAGAAGCCCATCGGGCCCAGCCAGCCCGCGAGGCTGTAGGCCGCATAGATGCCCAGCATGTAGAACGAGCCGTGGGCGAAGTTGACGATGCGCGTGACGCCGAAGATCAGCGACAGCCCCGCCGCCACCATGAACAGCGACGACGCGCCAGCCAGGCCGTTGAGCAGTTGGACGATGAAGCCCGTGAAGCTCATCGCCGGCGGGTTGCTTTGTGCTTACGCAAAAAAGGATGCCCTCCTACTGCGGACGCGGAGCGCGGCGGTCGATGGAGCATGTTTTGCGCAAGCACTATGTTTTTGATAGCTGCCACCGCAGGCGATGAAAGCGCTGGAGCCACTTTTTACATATGAGCCGCATGCCCCGCGCAGCGCCGTGGTGGATCAGTCCGCCGCGCGCAGCTTCTTCACTTCCTCGTCGGAGGGCTGGTACTTGGCGCCGCTCTGGTAGCTGAAGTCCACCATCACGCCCTTGCCGCCCTCGTTCTTCGTCTTGCCGACGAAGGCGCCCATGGTGGACTGGTTGTCCTGCGCACGGTAGGCAATCAGACCGAAGGGCGTGACAACCTCCAGTCCCTTGAAGGCCGCGACGAGCTTTTCGGTGTCGGTGCCGCCGGCCTTCTTCACGCCCGCGGCGATCGACTTGATGGCGCTGTAGCCCACCACCGATCCCAGGCGCGGGTAGTCCTGGTACTTGGCGTGGTAGGCCAGGAAGAACGCCTTGTGCTCGGGCGTCTGGATGGCGTACCAGGGGTAGCCGGTGACGATCCAGCCGTTGGGCGTCTCGTCCTTGAGCGCGTCCAGATACTCGGGCTCGCCGCTCAGCACGCTCACCACCTCACGGCCTTGGAACAGGCCGCGCGTGTTGCCCTCGCGCACGAACTTGGTCAGGTCGGCGGCGAACAGCACGTTGAAGATGGCGTCGGGCTTGGCGTCGGCCAGGGCCTGTACCACGCTGCCCGCGTCGAGCTTGCCCAGCGGCGGCGCCTGCTCGGCGACGAACTCCACGTCGGGCTGCGCGGCCTTGAGCAACTGCTTGAAGGTGGCGACCGACGACTGCCCGTATTCATAGTTGGGGTAGACCAGCGCCCAGCGCTTCTTCTTCAGCTTGGCGGCCTCGGGCACCAGCATCGCCACCTGCATGTAGGTGGAAGGGCGCAGGCGGTAGGTGTAGCGGTTGCCGTTGCTCCAGACGATCTTGTCGGTCAGCGGCTCGGCGGCCAGGTAGAAGAACTTTTTCTGCCGGGCGAAGTCGGCCAGCGCCAGGCCGGTGTTCGAGAGGAAGGAGCCGGCCAGCACGTCGACCTTCTCGCGCGCTACCAGCTCTTCGGCCAGGCGCACGGCGTCGCCGGGGTTGGCGTTGTCGTCGCGGGTCAGCAGCTCCAGCTTCCGGCCGTTCACGCCGCCGGCGGCGTTCACCTCTTCCACCGCGAGGTCCATGCCCTTCTTGTAGGGCTCCAGGAACGCGGGCTGCGCCTTGTAGCTGTTGATCTCGCCGATTCTGATCACGCCCTGCGCCAGCGCGGCACCGGACAGGGCCAGGCCCGCGGCCATGGCAACGCCGAAATGCAGCTTCGTCTTCATGGGAACTCCAGGAGAAAAGTGGGAAAAAGGAAAGGCCGCCATGATGCCGCATGCGCGCGGCCCGGCGGTATACAGCGCGGACGCGTCAGATGCGCTGCGCCCACTCGGCCATGCGCTGGGGCATCGCGGGGGCGGCCTGCGCCAGCCGCCGCTCCCAGCGCTCCACGTGGTCGAGCAGCACCTCGATGGCGTTCAGCATGGCCGCCGCCGTGGCGTCGGGCAGCGCCAGCGGCAGGTGCAACACCGCGTGGCCCTGCGCATCGGTGCCGCACCAGCCGCCGCCGAAGCCTGCGCCCATGTGGTTGCCCTGCATCAGCACCTGCAGGCCATCGGCATCGACGCGCTGGCCGCGCAGCGCGCAGGCCACGAGCCAGCGGCCCTGCGCGGGGGCGCAGCGCAGCTCCACCACGCGGTCGCCGTCGAACAGCAGGCGGCAGCAGCCCTGCGCATCGGGCCGCAGCGCGGGAATGCCGATGGCCTCGCCCAACGCGGCAATCAGGGGAGACGCAGGGTTTTCCGACATGTCACAAATGCTGGGAGTGGGCCAAGGCTGGAGTCCGGGCGCGGCGACGCTGGTCAATGACGATGATACGACGGTACACTTTGCTACACGCCATCGGCCTCGCCCTGCGCTTGCCGCGCGGGCCATGTCCGCGACAGCGTGACTTCATTGACATCACCGTCCCGGCGGTAAACGAACCGGTCCGCCAGCTTACGCACGAAATGCACGCCCAGCCCGCCCACGCCACGGTCCTCCAGCGACGCCTCGACATCGGGCGCCGCCAATGCCGTCGGATCGAAGGCCACGCCCCGATCGCGCAGCACGGCCTGCAGGGAAAGCGGCGCATCGAAGCGCACGCGCACCTCCACCGGGCCGCCATTGCCGGCATAGCCGTGCATCGCCACGTTGGTCAGCAGTTCGTCGAGCATGAGGCCAAAGGAGGACGCCAGCGGCAGCGGCACGCCATGCCCGTCGGCCCATTCCTCGAGACGCTCGAAGAACGCGGGAAGCTCCGCAACGGTACCGTGCAGGGCGCACTGCAGTTCAGCCGGTTGGTTCATGGGCAGCATGGACGCGGGAAAGCCGTGGATGGCGGTGCGCACCGCCGCTCCCGCGTCGGCCTGTGCGCGCTCCGGCGCATTGTGGCATGAGCGCAGCGCCTGGCAGCCCCCGACACGCGAGCGCCCCCCCGGGGGGCAGCGAACCACACGCAGTGGGGAGCGTGGGGGCACCGAGCGCAGCGCCTGGCAGCCCCCGACACGCGAGCGCTCCCCCGGGGGGCAGCGAACCACACGCAGTGGGGAGCGTGGGGGCACCGAGCGCAGCGCCGGGCCGCCCCCAGCAAGCGAGCGCCCCCCCGGGGGGCAGCGAACCACACGCAGTGGGGAGCGTGGGGGCATTGTGGGAAATCGCAGGCCTGTGGCTGCTGGTCGTGCTCGCGGGCATCGTGCTCATCGCCTGCCTGCTGCTCGACATCCGCACCCAGGAGGAAGAAGCCATCCAGCGCGCCCGGCTCTCGCTCACGCTCGCGGAGCTGCAGGAGTCCATCGAGGGCGACCTGGCCCTGGGCTTCGACCTGCCCGACAACCGCGGCATTCCG
The DNA here is from genome assembly GCF_029211125.1 of Curvibacter soli. Classification (GTDB taxonomy): domain Bacteria; phylum Pseudomonadota; class Gammaproteobacteria; order Burkholderiales; family Burkholderiaceae_C; genus Curvibacter_A; species Curvibacter_A soli. The sequence continues at coordinate 2,304 of NZ_JARGEN010000052.1, read as the reverse complement.
CCGCAACTCGACAAGGCGCTCGCAGGCGACGCGCAGCTCCACGCCATCGACGTAGTGGACCGCGCGGGCATCGCCCTGTTCAGCACCGACCGCGGTGCCGTGGGCGAGGCCCTGCAGCCGCGCGTGGCCCAGGCCGCCGCGGCCGGCACGCGGCAGGACCGCATCTGGAGCGCGCCCCTGGGCACCGAGGCGGTCATGGGCCTGCCGCTGCACGGCCCGTTCGGCGAGGTGGTGGGCCACATCAGCGCCACCTACGCGGCGCTGCCGGGCCGCACGCAGGCGCAGAGGGCCGCCGGACACCTGCGGCCATGGCTGGACAGCCCCATCCTGACGGCCGCCGCTGGCATGCTGTTGTTCGCGGTGCTCGCCGGCTGGCTCGCGGCGCTGTGGGCGCTGCGCCCGCAGGCGCGCCTGCTCGCCGTCGCGCGCCAGGGCCGGCCGGGACGGGCCCTGGCGCGGGCGGCGGCGGTGCGCCAGCGCATGGACGACTGTCTCGTGCGGCTCGATGAAAGCGAGCGCGCCGAATGAAGCACCGCCGCGACGAAGTCCATGCCAGCGCCGCCGCGCGCCTGGGCGCCGCCGCGCTGCTGCTGCTACTGCTGGCCGCGTGCGTGCTGGCGGCACAGACTTACGAGCAACTGCGCGGCATGCAGCAGGACGGCGAGCGCACGCGCGCCCAGCTCATGGCGCAATCCATCGGCGCGCGCATCGCCCACGCCGTCGAGATCGGCATCCCGCTGCAGTCGCTGGTGGGCGTGGACGCGCTTTTCAACCAGCGCCTCGGCGCCCATGCCGACGTGCAGTCCATCGCGCTGCTGCTGCCGCGCGGCGAGATGCTGTGGACCGCCGCGCGCGACACTGCCCCCGGCACCATGGCCGAGGCGCCGGTCACGGTGCGCGGCCAGGCCATCGCGACGGTGCGCCTGGCGCTGCGCGAAACCGGCGCCGGCGCATTCGCGCGCACGGCTGCGGCGCTACTGCTGCCCGCCGTGCTGCTGCTTGCGGTGCTGGCCTTCCTGGCCGCGCGCTTTTCGCAGGCGCACGGCCCGCTGCTGCGCAACCATGCCACGCGCCTGGCCGCGCGCGACATTGCGCATGGCCACTACGACCGCACGGTCGTGCTGCCGTACCGGCGCGGCTTCGACCTGCGCGTGCAGCAGCTCGGCCACGCCGTGCGCGGCGTCCACGAAACCCTGGTCCGCGTGCGCCGGCTCATCGCCTCGCTGCGGCAGACGGAGCCCCAGCATCTGCGCCGCGAACACCTGGACCGCCTGCTGGCCGAGGCCGAGGGGCCGGACCGCTTCGCCGAGCATGGGCTGCGCCAGGTGCGCGTGGTCGCCACCGAGGCCCAGTCGTTCTGGGCCGCGCTGCTGGTCACGTTGAGCGCCAGCGCGCTGCTGGGCCTGGCCTTGCGCGCGGCGCAGGCGCAGGGCGCCGCCGTGCTGCCTGGCGCGGCGGCCCTCAGCCTGTTCTTCGCTGCGGCTGCGGCGGGCTGGACGGTCGCGCGCTGGCGCCACTGGCCTGCCCTGAGCGTGCTGCTGCCGGCCTGTGCGGCCCTGGGCGCGCAAGCGCTGGCCTATGCCGTCGGGTTGCCAGCGCTTGTCGGCGAGCTGGGCGCGGTGTACGGCACGGCGGCCTGGAACGGCGTTTTCGCCGGGGCCGCGCTCGCGGCCTGCAGCGCCGTGGAGCGCGTGCCTTTCAGCAAGGACGGTTTCGAGCACGCCCGCCCGCGCTGGCCTGCCGCAGCTGCAGGTGCCTGGATGTGCGGCACGGTATGGCTGGGCCCGGCGCTCGGCACGCTGGCGTTCGCGGCGCTGGGCGCGGGCTACGGCGTGCTCGCGCTCGTGTTGCCGGCGGCCTGCGCGGTCTTCTTCCTGTTGCGCTGGAACGAACCGCGCAGCCCCTGGCGCAGCCGCATCGTGTTTCCCGCGCCCGAGGGCAACGCCTCCGGGGTCGCCGCCGAGGCCGGCCGCGCACTGGCCGGCGGCCTGCTGGCCGGGCAGGCCGCCATGGCAGCGCTGGCAGGCCCCGCCGCCGTACCCGCCACCGTGCTGGCCTGCGCGCTGGGGCTGGGGCTCATCGCAGGCGTGCTGGCGCGCCGGCGCCTGGCCCCGGCCGCGCCCGCGGCGGTGGCCGCGGCCTTGCAGGCCATGGCGCTGGCCGTCGCGTGGTGGCTGCCGTCCATGGTGCCGGCGCTGGCCGTGACCCAGGGCGCGGCGGCGCTGGCCACGGCCCATGCCCTGGGCGGCGCGCTGCTGCCGGGGCGTCGGCGGCAGCAGCCCATGGGCGCCGCGGCGCTGGGCC